>NZ_JBNHGI010000005.1:0-230225 GCF_059091125.1 Arthrobacter sp. Y3223151
CGGCGGCGACACGGCGGGCACGCACCGAGTCCTCCAACGCGACCTGCACCCTGGCCTGCGCGGCCGCGGCGGCAGCCTTCAAACCCTCCAACGCCGTAAGCTCCTCCACCAGTTCACGCTCCGGCGCGCACAGGTCGATGCACTCGAGGGCGGCAGCCGCCGCGCGAACCGCGGCAGAACCGACCGGTGCCGCGGCCGGTCCGGGGTCCCGCCTCGAACCGCTGCCGGCAGACGATACTGGCGCAAGCGCTGCCGCGGCGGGAGGTTCGGGTATGGCCGGATCAAACATCTCAGCGTCTCAATCTTCAGCATGCGTACTGCATGGCCTCGACTACGAGCGGTCACGAACCCTGGACGGATCCGCAGACGCCACCGACAAACCCACTGCCCGGCGGCCAACGATGGTGCTGAACTGCTACTGAAAACAGACTATCCGCCGCCACTGACAGTTTCGGAGGACGCGCCCTCGCTGCCGCTGCCGGCAGCACGGCAATTAGTGGAGTGGCCCTGACCGTCAGCGCCACATTGAGGTGGAAGTCCGCCGCCAGCAGCTCCAACCGCTTGCGCGTGTGGGAAGAAGAAATGACTCGAGGTGTCGATCAGGCGCGTCCGGGACGACATCCACCGGCTTC
The DNA here is from genome assembly GCF_059091125.1 of Arthrobacter sp. Y3223151. Lineage (NCBI taxonomy): Bacteria > Bacillati > Actinomycetota > Actinomycetes > Micrococcales > Micrococcaceae > Arthrobacter > Arthrobacter sp. Y3223151. Next base: position 633 of record NZ_JBNHGI010000005.1, read on the forward strand.
TCCTCGGCTTGCGGCCACCAACTACCGGAACCGGCCCGGCGTTGTTCCAGCACTTCGTCGGCTGCCAGCCAGCAACTAGCGCGACCGGCCCCGCCGTCGTTCGATCACTTCCTCGGCGGCAGCGACCAGCTGCTTGGCCGACTCGTTCCAGTCGTAGGCCGCCGCTCTGCGGATGCTGGCCTCCGACGCCGCGCGGAAGGCACCGGGCTGGTCGAGCGCTGCCACGGCCGCCGCGAAGTCGGCGGGCTCGTCCGGGTCCACGAGCGTGACGGCGCCGCCACCGACCTCCCGGAAGATGGGGATGTCGCTGGCGATCACCGGCGTTCCGGCGGCCATGGCCTCGATCAGCGGCAGGCCGAAGCCCTCGTCACGGGAGAGCGTGACCAGCGCCGTGGCCCGCTGCAGCAGCTGCTGGTACCCGTCGTCGGAAATCCCGTTGTGGAAGACCAGCCGGCGAGAGTCGACGGCACGCGCCGCCAGCTCGGCCTGCCGATCCGGACGCACCGGGCTGAGCAGATGGAGCCGGTAGTCCGGCAGCAGCGCCATGGCGTCAATGATGGTTTCAACGTTCTTGTACGGCATGAACGAGCCCATGTAGAGCAGGGTCTTGTCGCGGCCGCCCGCGGGATCGCGCGGCGCTCCCTGCGGCTGGGCGGCGTTGGAAACAATCCGGATCGGCCTGCGGGTGAGCCGGTGCCGTCCCATCAACGCCCGCGTGGTGTGGCTGATGGTGGCGACCGTGTCCGCACGGTTCAACAAGAGGCGCTGCGGCCAGTAGGCCTTGTGGTAAAGCCGCCAGAGCCACTGCACCGGCTTGGGCAGGAAGCCCGGCGGTTTGGGGTGGGAGTAGTAGATCAGGTCGTGCAGCGTCAGGATAAGCCCGTATTTGCGGCCGAAGCTGCCCATGGTCTGCATCGGGCAAACGACGACGTCGGCGCCCAACTTGTTCACGCGGCGCGCCACGAAGAGTTCGGCGGGGGAGAGCGGGCTGTTGATCTTGACCCAAGGCACGTCGGGCAGGAACTGCAGTTGCCGCTCGTCGTTGATCAGCATGCTCACGTCCGCCAGCCGGGACGCGGCTTCGATGAGGCTGGCGCCGTACCGGCTGATGCCGTCCAGTTGGTCGGTGCGCGTGAACCGGGCGTCAATCAGGAGTTTCATGCACTCATTCCGTCGATGAAGTCCCGGATGAGGGCGGCGGCCGCTGCCGGGGTTTCGTAATGGATCAAATGCCCGACGGCGGGGATCACCTCCAGCCGGGAGTCCGGGATCATCGCCGCGAGCCTGCGCTGGCTCGCCACGGAACCGATGTCGTCCCGTTCGCCGGCGATCAGGAGGACCGGAAGCTCCAGCAGGCCGGCGACCTGCGCGACGTCGGCGGAGATGGACGCCCGGAAGGCCTCCAGCACCACCTGCCGGTTCGCGAACGCGCTGAAGTAGGCGTCGTGCTGCCCGTGGATGTAGGAACGCAGCTGCGGGTCGCGGGTCTTCGCCATCATGACGCTCATGCCCCGGACGATCAGCCGGTGGCGCAGCAGCCAGAGGCCCAGCCGCTCGGGCAGCCTGGCCCCGGCGAAGTAGTAGAACCCGGCGAGCTGGGAGGGGATCGCCTTGGGGCCCTGCAGCGCGGGCTCGCTGATCGGGTTGACCAGGACGGCGGCCCGGAAGCTGCCAGGATGCGCCGCCAGGTAGTGGCTGACCACGATGGACCCGAAGGAGTGTCCCAGGACGTAGGTGTCCGGGCCCAGGTTAAGTTCGCCGGCCAGGGCGTGCAGGAACCGGGTGTAACCCTCGATATCGTGGGCGCCCGCAGCCAGCGGCTCCGATTCGCCGAAGCCGGGAAGGTCCGGGGCGATCACCCGGTAGCCGGGCAGCCGGCCCACCACCAGTTCCAACCCGTGGTGATCGCCGCGGAAGCCGTGGATGACAAGGACGGTGGGCGCGCCGTCGTCGTCCGCAGGATATTCCCAGTAGCGCACCCGGGCGCCGTCGAGCAGAATTTCGCGGCGCACCGCACGGTCGGCGACGGCGGTCACGCCGGGGTCCCTCCTGATTTCATGCCTTCGACTCTACCGACCCCCGGGCGCGATGCCGCGCAGCGCGGCCGATGTTGCCTGCGCAGCCGCCGGGCCCGCTCGATTGACGCTGGCGTGCGCCGCCGGTTAGGTTCAACAGCAGCCGGGCACGGAAGCCCGGACCCGAGCGTGGAGGACACAGATGGCGGAGTTCGTGCTGGCGATCGACCAGGGAACCACCTCCACGCGCGCGATTATTTTCGACCACGCCGGCACGCCGGTCTCCACCGGCCAGCGCGAGCACCGGCAAATTTTCCCGCAGCCGGGCTGGGTGGAACACGACCCGGTTGAAATCTGGGACAACACCCGCGAGGTGGTGGGCACGGCGCTGTCCCGGGCCAGCCTGACCCGGCACGACATCGCCGCCGTCGGCATCACCAACCAGCGCGAAACCACGGTGGTGTGGGAGAAGAGCACCGGCCGGCCGGTGTACAACGCGATCGTCTGGCAGGACGTGCGCACGCAGCAGATCTGCGACGAACTGGCCGCCGACGGCGGGGTGGACCGCTTCCGCGAGCAGACCGGGCTGCCGCTGGCGCCCTACTTCGCCGGAACCAAGCTGGCCTGGATCCTGCGCAACGTGGACGGGGCGCGGGAACGGGCCGAGGCCGGCGAGCTGCTGTTCGGCACCACCGACAGCTGGGTGCTGTGGAACCTGACCGGCGGGCCGGACGGCGGCACGCACGCCACCGACGTGACCAACGCCTCCCGCACCCTGTTCATGGACCTGCGCACGCTGCAGTGGGACCGGGAGATCCTGGACGCCTTCGGCGTGCCGGCCGCGATGCTGCCGGAGATCCGCTCCTCGTCCGAACCCTATGCGACCGTGCATGGCTCTCAGCTGCTGCGGCACGTCCCGGTCGCGGGCATCCTCGGCGACCAGCAGGCGGCCACGTTCGGGCAGGCGGCCTTCAACCCCGGCGAGGCCAAGAACACGTACGGCACCGGGTGCTTCGTGCTGGTCAACACGGGCGAGGAGATCGTCAGGTCGTCGCACGGCCTGCTCACTTCCGTGGGCTACCAGTTGGGCAAGGCGGCGCCGCACTATGTGCTGGAGGGGTCGATCGCCGTCGCAGGGTCGCTGATCCAGTGGCTGCGCGACAACCTGGGCCTGATCTCGTCCGCGCAGGAGGCGGAGCAACTGGCGGGCACGGTCGAGGACACCGGCGGCTGTTACTTCGTGCCGGCGTTCTCCGGCCTGTTCGCCCCGTACTGGCGGCAGGACGCGCGGGGTGCGCTGGTCGGCCTGACCCGCTTCGTGACCAAGGCGCACATTGCCCGGGCCGCGCTGGAGGCCACGGCCTTCCAGACCCGGGAAGTCCTGGACGCGGTGAACGCCGACGCCGCGGTGCCGCTGACCGGCCTCAAGGTCGACGGCGGGATGGTCGCCAACGATGCGCTGATGCAGTTCCAGGCGGACATCCTGGGCGTGCCCGTCATGCGGCCGCGGGTCACCGAGACGACGGCGCTGGGAGCGGCCTACGCCGCGGGCCTCGCCGTCGGATTCTGGGAGGACACGGACCAGCTGTCCCGGAACTGGGAGCAGGACAAGGTGTGGGAGCCGCAGATGCCGGCGGAAGAGCGGGAACGCAGGCTGCGTTTGTGGAAGAAAGCGGTCACCCGGACCTTCGACTGGGTCGACGACGATGTCCTGTGAACGTGCGGTAAAGTGGTCCCATGTTCGCACTGCTCCTTAGCTAGCCGCTGCCGCGGGGCCCAGGCCCTGCTTCAGCGGCCCGCCCCTCCGATGCCGAGGGGCTTTTGTGTGTCTAGGGGAGTCAGGCCAGTGCGCAGTACAGACAAGAGGACGAGGCAAGCACAGTGAGTACGCAGCCGGGAACGGAACAGCACGAGTACAGTTTCTCCGCCATGGAGGCCAAGTGGCCGGCCGTGTGGGAGGAACTTGATGTCTTCGCTCCCGCCGACGACGGTTCCCGCGAACGCCGCTACGTGCTGGACATGTTCCCCTACCCCTCCGGCGACCTGCACATGGGCCACGCCGAAGCCTTCGCCATGGGCGACGTCGTGGCACGCTACTGGCGGCTGAAGGGCTACGACGTCCTGCACCCGATCGGATGGGACTCCTTCGGCCTGCCGGCCGAGAACGCCGCGATCAAGCGCAACGCCCACCCCAGCGAGTGGACCTACGCCAACATCGACACCCAGGCGGCGTCCTTCAAGCGTTACGCGATCAGCGCCGACTGGTCGCGCCGGCTGCACACCTCCGACCCGGAGTACTACCGCTGGACCCAGTGGCTGTTCCTGCGGTTCTACGAGCGCGGCCTGGCCTACCGCAAGAACTCCCCGGTCAACTGGTGCCCGAAGGACCTGACCGTGCTGGCCAACGAACAGGTGGTCAACGGGGCCTGTGAACGCTGCGGCACCCCCGTGACCAAGAAGAGCCTGAACCAGTGGTACTTCAAGATCACCGATTACGCCGACCGCCTGCTGGACGACATGGACGAGCTCAAGGGCCACTGGCCGGAGCGCGTGCTGGCGATGCAGCGCAACTGGATCGGCCGCTCCGAGGGCGCGCACGTCCGGTTCACGGTGGAGGAGGCGGGCGGACGCCCGGCCCAGGACGTCACGGTCTTCACCACTCGCCCGGACACGCTGAACGGCGCCACCTTCTTCGTGGTCGCGGCCGACGCGCACCTGGCGCTGGACCTGGTGGCCCCGGAGCATCACGATGCGCTGATGGCCTACCGGGAGCAGATCAAGGCACTCTCCGACATCGAGCGCCAGTCCACCGAACGCGAAAAGACCGGCGTGTTCCTGGGCCGCTACGCGATCAACCCGCTCAACGGCGAAAAGCTGCCGGTCTGGGCCGCCGACTACGTGCTGGCCGACTACGGGACCGGCGCCATCATGGCCGTCCCGGCGCACGACCAGCGCGACCTCGACTTCGCGAGGGCCTTCGACCTGCCGGTCCGCGCCGTCGTCGACACCGGGGAAGGGGACCCGGCCGAGACCGGGATCGCCACCAGCGGCGAAGGCACCCTGATCAATTCCGGCGAGCTGGACGGCCTGTCCAAGACCGAGGCCATCGCCCGCGCCATCGACCTGGTGGAGGCGGCCGGCACCGGCGAGAAGACCGTGAACTTCCGGCTGCGCGACTGGCTGCTGTCCCGGCAGCGGTTCTGGGGCGCGCCGATCCCGATCGTCCACTGCGACGAGTGCGGCGAGGTCCCGGTTCCCGATGACCAGCTGCCCGTGCGGCTGCCCGACGACCTGCGCGGCGAAGCCCTGTCGCCCAAGGGCACCTCGCCGCTGGCCTCCGCCGCGGACTGGGTCAACACCGACTGCCCGAATTGCGGCAAGGCCGCCCGCCGGGACACCGACACCATGGACACCTTCGTGGATTCGTCCTGGTACTACCTGCGCTTCGCCTCCCCGGACTACGCCGAGGGCCCGTTCGAGAAGGACGCCGCGGCTCGCTGGCTGCCGGTGGACCAGTACGTCGGCGGCGTGGAGCACGCCATCCTGCACCTGCTCTACAGCCGGTTCTTCACCAAGGTGCTCAAGGACATGGGCCTAATCGACTTCGACGAGCCGTTCCGCGCGCTGTTGAACCAGGGCCAGGTGCTCAACGGCGGCAAGGCGATGAGCAAGTCGCTGGGCAACGGCGTGGACCTGGGCGAGCAGTTGGACAAGTTCGGCGTGGATGCCGTGCGACTGACCATGATCTTCGCCTCCCCGCCCGAAGACGACGTGGACTGGGCGGACGTCTCGCCCTCCGGCTCGGCCAAGTTCCTGGCCCGGGCCTGGCGGCTGGGACAGGACGTCGCCTCCGCTCCGGGCACGGAGTACGACGACGGCGACCGCGCCCTGCGCTCTGTCACCCACCGGACCGTTGCCGACGCGGCGGAACTGCTCGATGCCGGCAAGTTCAACGTGGTCATCGCCCGGCTGATGGAGCTGGTCAACGCCACCCGCAAGGCCATCGACGCCGGACCCGGTGCCGCCGACCCGGCCGTCCGCGAGGCCACCGAGGCCGTGGCCATCATCCTGAGCCTGTTTGCCCCCTACACCGCGGAGGACCTCTGGGCCCGGCTGGGCCACGAACCGTCCGTCGTCAAGGCGTCCTGGCCGGCCGTGGACCAGTCCCTGCTGGTGCAGGACACGGTCACGGCCGTGGTGCAGGTAGCCGGGAAGGTGCGCGACCGGCTGGAGGTGGCAGCCGACGTCGACGCGGACGAGCTGGAAAAGCTCGCCCTGGCCTCGCCGCAGATCATCCGGACCCTTGACGGCCGCGGAGTGCGCAAGGTGATTGTGCGCGCGCCGAAGCTGGTCAACATCGTGCCGGCCTGACCGGCGGCCCGGCCCCGATGAATTGGCTCGAGCACCTCGTACAGCGGTCCAAGCAGCTGCTGCATCAGCAGCAGCAGGCGCCTGCCCGGCCCGGGCAGCCGCCGCGGCACCGGGTCGCCGTCGTCACGGATTCGGCCGCTTCGCTGCCCGCGGACTGGGTCAATCAGCCGGACACCGCGGACTGGCTGCGGGTGGTGCCGATGCCGGTCATGATCTCCGGCCAGATCTACGGGGAAGGCGTCGACGACGTCGCGTCCGCCCTGGCGGTCGGGCTCGCCGAGGGGCGCGACATCAAGACGTCGCGCCCGTCGCCGGGCCTTCTGGAGCGGACCTACCGAGAGCTCGAAGACCTGGGCTTCGACGCGATCGTTTCCATCCACCTCTCGGCCGAGCTCTCCGGCACGATCGAAGCGGCGGGCCTGGCGGCCGACGGCGTGGGCATCCCGGTTGAAGTGGTGGACACGCGCAGCGCCGCGCTCGGTGAAGGATTTGCCGTCATCGATGCCGTCATCGCCGCGCAGAGCGGTCTCGACCGGCAGGCCGTGACGGAGCGGGCCAAGGCGGCCGCCGTGTGTTCGGACGTGTTTTTCTACGTGCCCAGCCTGGACCAGCTGCGCCGCGGCGGCCGGATTTCCGCCGCCTCCGGCCTGCTCGGCACCCTGCTGGCGATCAAGCCGCTGCTGGCCATCCGCGACGGTGCCATCCTGCCGCTGGATAAGGTGCGCACCGCTGCCCGCGCCCAGGCCCGGCTGCAGCAGCTGGTGGTGCGCCGGATCGAGGAGCTCGACTACGAACCCCGGGTTGCCGTGCACTACTTCGGCAACGAAACCGAGAGCCGGGCCATCGCTGAAACCCTGCAGCAGTACCTGAGCGACGAGGTCCTGCTGACTCCGGTACCCTCGGTCCTGGCCGCCCACACCGGCCTGGGCGTCGTCGCGGTGGTCGTCGGTCCGCCGACGCCGCCCCTGGACTAGTCGTTCCGGGGAACAACCTTTTGCTTACCTGCGGCACAACTTCCATATCGATACTCGTGTGCCAGTAATTCCAAAGGCGTAGGGACGACAATGAAGCATGGCCGCGCCCGAAGTACCGACACGCGCTCCGAAGAGCAAACTGGAGCGCATCTCTGATCACGCCATGTGGTGGCTGCCCATGGCGGCTTTGCTGCCTGCAAATATCCTGCTGCCGAATGCGGACTTTGGCGCCCGGATCCTCACCAGCCTCGGGGCAGTCGTCCTCGTCGAGGTCCTGCTGCTGGTCGGCGTGAGACGCGACAAACGCAAGCGTCTGACCGTGGATATCGAAGAACACGGGATCATCGATTGCCTCCTTCGCTATCCAAATGCTGTGCCCGGGTCACTGCGCGACCGCTGGGCACACGGGTCGGCACAGCTCAAACCAAGGACCATCGTGTTCAGAGAGCAAAACGTCATTGAACCCTTTGGCCTCGACCAAGTCATCGGAGCGCCTCGAATCCTCGAAGTCCAGTCACCGCCCGAGCAACGGGTGCTGCCTCCGTCTACGCGAAAGGAGCTCCGAAGGAACCAGCGCGTGGTCAGTATCCGAACGAGGGACGGCGAAGTGGAAGTGGCAGCTGATGAGATGAGCCTCGACTCCTTGCGCAGGCTCGTCTACGGAACAAACGATGGCGATTGAACGCTCACGACCGTGGTCGAGTCACGCCGCGCGAAGCCGGCGGTGATGCCAGGCCTAAGCGAGCTGCTCCAGTTTGTAGATAGCCATGACGGGGCCATCATCTCTAACAGGTACCGGAAAATTTGTTGCTCAACGTGACACCAGCTTCAGGAGTACCTAGGCCCGGCTTTACTGCGACCGAGCGCCGGCCGGACCACGCTGCCATCAACAGCCCTGCCAGCACCGCCGCGCCGGCGAAGCCCCGCGGCGAAGCCCATCCGAGCTCCGGCAGCGTCAGCGCCACTGCAACGACCGCGCAGGAGAGCAGGAACTCGACGGCGGCTCGCAGGAGCCGCTGCCTGTAAGCAGGCGATGCGGTGAAGTGTGCCAGCGGTACTAGCGGCACCATGGCGAGTAGGGCGGTACCGAGAAACGGGTAGAGCCCGTAAAAGACGAAGAACAGCGACGACGCCGCCAGGAGCACCACGAAAAGTGCCAGCTTTGCCACCCGCTGCGTCCCGCCGTAATTGTCCCAACGCCGGCAGACAATGGCCCAGGCCGGCAGGCCCAGCAACCAAAGCCCGCCCCAGTAGCCGGTGCCCAGCACCCACAGCGCCACCATCAACAAACCGGGCAGAACGAATGCCAAGACGCGGCCCCAAGTGACATCTCTGCGACCAGGACCGTAAATGAACACCCCAATCACTGCGTACACGATCAAGTACCCAGGCAACAGCTCAGCATCAGGCCGGGTCGCCAGCTCAAAGAGGAGCAACAGCATGCCAATGGCTGCGACAGCAACAGCGGCTACTACCCAGGGGCGGCCTGGAGCCGCCACATCGTCAAGCCAAGCCCGCCGATGCATCAGGGTTTCCATGCCTGCAGTATTGCAGAGCGGGCGGTAGATACCCCGCCCGCTCTGCCGCCCATCCTGCACGCCGCACACATCACGACGCGGCAGCATACGGGTGTTCGCAGGATTGATCAGAAGTCTCGAACGTGGAAGACAGACTTGAGGTTCAACTGGCGCAGGGGTTGGCTTTCTTTGAGGTTGTCGATAAGAACCGATGCTTCAACCCACGTCGCGCCAATTTCGTGGGTGAGTCGTTGGAGCGCCAAGAGCTGACCGCCTGTATCGACCAAATCGTCCACGTCAAGGACGCGGTCTCCGGATCTGATGAGGCCTTTGGGGAGCCCAAGTTGAAGGTGGCGGTCTTTATAGTCGGGCTGGCTCGTGACTGTGACCCAGGGATCGCTGTCGAAGGTTGGGGCTGCGTCTTTTGGCACTGGACAGAACCCGACGCCCAGAGTCGACGCAGTCAGTGCCCCTGTCAGGTACCCGCTGGCGGACGGGCCAATGACAACGGTGGGAGCGGCTGCGCGGAAAGGTTCGGCGAGCAGTTCGCCTATGCCGGCCAAAACCTCTGGCTCCCGCCACCAACTAAAAAGATTGAAGTAGTTTTGGTTGATTGAGCGGGTCGTTTTCCACTCGAATAGCTCCGCCATACGCTGTCGGAGTGCTCTAGGTTTCGCGGCCATGGGCTGAATCCTAATATCCAAGACCGTTTCGCAGGCATCCCCATGCCTAGCTGGAACCATGCCACCAGTGGGAGTGCGAAAGCGCTGAGAATGCCCCGTTGCTTGGCCTGCCGCCGCGGTCCCTTGGGGACTTCGGAACGAATCCGGGGGCTTGTTATCTTGGGTAACCTCCTGCTTCACGCCCGAAGTCGACGGGCTACGGCCAGTATGTCCGCTATTTTCGGTCCGTGCGGGGCGCGAATAAGCGTCGAAAACCTTTGAGCGGCGTAGGCCGGGAAGCTCGCTCTTCATAGTGCCCCCGAAGATCCTGCAGAAGGTTTTCGTATTCGGTCCGTTCAAAGGTGAAGGACTGGCCCGGGAAGATCCAAGGCTCGTCGTCAGCGGCCTGCCAGCCGAATCTCTGCCATGTGATTGTCTGGGGCGTCTGCGACAGTTCCATGCTTATCGTGCCGCACCATAGATCGCCGCAGACCGGACAGAGCAGGAGCGCAATACGCCCGTCGTCGAAGTCACCCGGCATATGTCCCAGCAGTCGGTCTAAGAACTCCAATGCAGCCTTCGGTGACCAATCATCACGTAGTGCCGTGGTTTCCTGTTCCGGCCGCGCCGCGTCTTCTGGAATTCTCAGCAGGTCCTTTAGGGGCCGACCGTCAACCAGGAATCCGAGGAAGTCCAGCGGGTGCTCTCGTCCTGTGGGAAATTCCATGTAGTGCGAGGTAGCAGTTTCGACACTTAGTCGGTGGCGATCGTTTCCCATGCACTCAGTATTGCTGGAGATTTGATTGTCCATGCAGATTTCTGATTTCTTCCGAACAGACAATACGCGTCAAGAGGTACATGCGTGTCTCGTCGGTCAAACAGGGGGGAAGCAGAGACTAGCGGGCGTCGGTGTCAGGACAGGCGTCCCCGCGGAGGTGTCCGGACCGCAGCGGCCATCCTGAAGCTGCGTATTCCTTTCCTCCACAGACGGCGCCGCCGGAGCCGCTGTCCACGACAGTTTGCTGCACGGCGGGGCCGCAGCACCGCCGACCTAGTGTTGCCGCATGGGCCGACACCGCTGGCTTCCGTCAACCGCCCGCGGCGGCATCGCGTCGCAGCCGCGGCGAATTCCGCGCTTCCGCATAGCCCTCGGGGCCGCATTCGTGGTAGCCGGTCTGTGCCTGGGCTATGGACTTGTTTCGCTGGCCACCGCAGATGTGAGTCGCTCGGCTGCTCCCATCCTCGATAGCATCCCGCTGGCGTCCGAGCCGGCTGCCGGCCCGTCTGCCGACGAGGAAAGGGAAGGGGAGCCCTCCGCCGCCGGCGAGGACGGTACGGAGACCGCGGGCGCACCGTCAGGCGGCGGCCTCGACATCATCGTCCATGTGGCCGGGGCCGTTGCCTCGCCGGGGATCGTTCGGCTGGCCGACGGCTCCAGGGTGTTCGAGGCCATCGACGCGGCCGGGGGTGCGACGAAGAAGGCCCAGCTCGAGGCGCTGAACCTCGCGGCGCCGCTGACCGACGGACAGCAGGTCTACGTGCCCACGCCGGATGCGCCCGGGCCGCCACAACCGGCGGCCGGTTCGGGAGGTGGCGGCGGTGCCGGTGGGGGCTCCGGCGGCGGGGAAGCTAAACCCGGCGGGGGCGGTGCCGGTGAGGGTCCGGCTGGCAAGATCAACATCAATACGGCGACGGCCGAGGAGCTCCTCGAGCTGCCCCGGGTAGGACCGGTTCTTGCCGCCCGGATTGTCGAGTTCCGCGAGCAGCACGGCCCGTACGGGCAGCCATCGGATCTTGATGCAGTGCCCGGCATCGGGCCGGTCATGCTGGAGGCGCTGGTGGAGCTGGTGTCGGTATGAGCCGCCCGCCGCGCTGGCAGCGGTACGCGGATGCGGCCAGACGTCCTTCTGTCGCCGGGCTGGACCAGAATGAGGGAGGACAGCAGCCCAGACGGCGCAGCGACCTGGGCCGTCTGTTGCTGCGCCACGTCAAGCCAGATCCCGCGGCCGCTGAGGCCGCTGCTGCGGAGGCCGGCGGCCGGCGCCTGGATCTTCGATTGGGGCTCGTCGCGGCGGCATGCTGGGCAGCTGCACTGGCGCTGCCCCACGCGCCGCCGGGGGTGGCCCTGCTGAGCGCGGGCGTGCTGTTGGGAACCGCCTGTGCAGCGGCCGCCCGTTTGCTATTACCGCTGCGGCCGGTCCGGCTCCTGCCTCGGCCGGCCAGCCTGTTGGCACGCGACCACCGGGCCCGGCCCCGGGAAGGCCCGCCTCAGCCACGGTCGCCCCGGGAGGGAAGCCGGCACCACCCACGGGCCCGGCAGCAGGGGCACTCGCCTCAATCCCGCGTCCGACCTCGGCGCGGCGGCGGCGCGGGAGGCATTGCCGTCGTCGTTGCGCTGTGCAGTTGCACCGGGCTGCTGGCACTGACGGTGGGGCTGCAGCAGGCGGAGCGGCTGGCGGGCCCGATCGGGACGGCCATCACGGGCGAGCAGACCATCACGGCCCGCCTGGTGGCGACCGGGGACGCCGCGGAAGTGAAGGCGCCGCGGCAGTTTGGCAGCGGGCCGCGTTTCCACCTGACCGCGACTATCGTCGAGGCCACGGCCGACCGCGTGCGGTTCGAGGCCGACACGCCAGTGCTGGTCCTCGGCGGTGCCGAGTGGTCCCACGTGCGGTTCGGCGAGCGGCTGCGGACCTCCGGCAAGCTCGTCCGGGCGGACCCGGGCCAGGCCGTCGACGCCCTGCTGATAGCAGCCATCGCCCCGTCGGAGCGCTCGGCACCGCCCCTAAACGCGTGGGTCTCGGCCCTGCGCGGCCAGTTCGTGGCGGCGCTGGCGGGATTGCCACCCGACGCCCGGGGGCTCCTTCCCGGGATGGTGCTGGGGGACAAGGAACACCAGGGTGCGGACCTCGAGGAGGCCATGCGGCGCACCGGGCTGACGCACCTTCTCACCGTCAGCGGCGCCAATGTTTCGTATGCGCTGGCCTTCATCTACCTGCTCGGATCGGCGGTCCGCCTGCCCCGGTGGGCGAAGGCAGTTGCGGGCCTTGTTGGTCTCGCCGGGTTCGTGCTGCTGGTCCGGCCGGAGCCCAGCGTGCTGCGGGCGGCGGTGATGGGTTCGCTGGGAGTGGTTGCGGTACTGAGCGGAAGGCGCAGGGCAGCGCTGTCCTTCCTGGCCGTTGCGGTGCTGGTGTTGCTGATCGTCGATCCGTGGCTGGCGGCCAGCTACAGCTTCGTGCTCTCGGTGTTGGCAACCCTCTCCCTCGTGCTGCTGGGGACCGTGTGCTCCCGCCGCCTGCAGCGCTTCCTGCCGGTCCCGCTGGCGCACGCGGTCGCCATGCCGCTGGCGGCGCAGGTTTTCTGTGCCCCGGTCATTGTCCAGCTCCAGCCCGAACTGGCCTTGTATGCAGTCCCCGCCAACGTGGCTGCAGGTCCGCTGGTCCCCTTCATCACGGTCGCCGGGATGATCGGGACGGGACTGCTGCCGCTGTTGCCAGGACCGGGCGCCGCGGTGCTGCATGCCGCGGGCTGGATGACCTTGTGGATCGCAGGGGTCGCCCGCTGGTTCTCCGAATTGCCCATGGCCGCGCTGCCGTGGGCGGGTGGCCCGCTGGGTGCCGCCGGAGCGGCGGGTGCCGGTTTGGCGCTCCTGTGGGGATTGCGGGCCGCGGACAGGCGGCGGGCTCCGCAGGAGCAACACCTTGGGTCCGACGACGCCGGGTCTGAGTTGCGGGGGCGCGGCTTCGCTTCCGGCATGCGCCCTACGTTGCTCAAGCTGATCTGTTGGACGGCCCTGCCCGGGCTCGCGGCAGGGGCGCTGGCGGGTGCGCTGCTGCGGCCGGCACCGGCGGGGGAGTGGGACGTGGCGGCCTGCGACGTGGGACAGGGTGATGGCCTGGTGGTGCGGACGGGCGAGGGCAGCGCGATCGTGGTGGATACCGGACCCGACCCGGAGGCGATGGACCGGTGCCTTGACGGACTCGGCGTGGAAAGGATCGACCTGCTGGTGCTGACGCACATGCATTTTGACCACTATGGCGGACTCGCGGGAGCCGTTGCGGGACGGCAGACAGCGCGGGTGCTGTACTCGAGCGCGGAGTTAGCGCCACCGGCTTCCGTGCTGGCCACGCTTGAGGGCCAGCGGCTGCAGGCCGAGCGTGCCTTTGCGGGCCTTTCCGGCTCGTCCGGAGCAGTTGCCTGGGCGGTGCACTGGCCGGTGGAGGGCGGGGGCGGCCTGTCCGAAAACGACGTGAGCATAGTCCTCGACCTCACGCTGCCGTCGCCTGCCGGGGGATCGACGCGGATGCTGCTGACCGGCGACCTGGAGGAGGAGCAATTGCCGGCCCTGATGCGCCGGTTGGGCCCGGACTTCGCAGTCGACGTGCTCAAGGTCAGCCATCACGGCGCACGGAACGGGGGAACCGAACTTATCACCGCGCTGCGTCCGGCCGCGGCCCTGATCTCCGTGGGCGCCGGCAACGATTACGGCCATCCGGCGGGCGAAATCCTGGCGGCGCTCCAAGCAGCCGGCGCGCACGTCCTCAGGACCGACGAGCTGGGAACGGTTCTCGTGGACGTCGGCGACCGGGAATTGTCCGTCCGTGCCAACCGCTAGCCGGGCAGCGGAGGCCCGAGCCGGCCGGGCAGGGGAGAACTGTGCCAAGTGGGTAACGAGAACTGAGCCAAGCGGGTAGCGGAGACCCGGCCAGGCGGCAGCGGGCAACTACTTTGGGCAAAAGGCCCGGATCGTGAAACTCTTGACCTGAACAAGGAGGAAACTGCCGTGAACCCGCCACCCGGATCCCGCTCTTCGGCCGCCAAGAAGAGTGCCGTCACCGTCTCCTGGCGTGACGTCGAGCCGGCCGCCGTCGTGCTCGTCAGCGGTCCGGAAGAGTACTTGGCCCACCGGGCCAAGGAACGCATCCGGGGCCTCCTGCGCGGCCGGCACCCGGACCTCGAGCTGGTCCAGCTCGATGCCTCCGCCTACACCACCGGCGAGCTCACCATGCTGGCCAGCCCCAGCCTCTTCGGAGAAGCGAAACTCATCGAGGCGTCGTCGCTGGCGCAGATGAACGACGAGTTCCTCACGGACCTGCTGGCCTATGTGGCGGCACCGGCCGAGGACGTCTGGCTCGTCCTGCACCACGGGGGCGGAACCCGCGGCAAGAAACTGCTGGACGCGGTCAAGGCTTCCGGTGCCCCCGTGGTCGACTGCCAGGCCATGAAGAAGGACTCCGAAAAACTGGACTTCGTCCGGCAGGAGTTCAAGTCGGCCCGCCGGGCCATCGAACCCGCCGCGGCCCAGGCCCTGGTGGCCGCCGTCGGCTCGTCCCTTCCGGACCTGGCAGCCGCCTGTTCGCAATTGATTTCCGACGCCGAGAGTGCGGTCACCGAAGAGACGGTCGAGAAGTACTACGGCGGGCGGGTCGAGGCCACCGGATTCAAAGTCGCGGATGCGGCCATATCCGGCCGCGGCGCGGCCGCGCTGTCGTCCCTCCGGCACGCCCTGGCCACCGGGGTGGATCCCGTGCCGATCGTTGCCGTGCTGGCCATGAAGCTGCGCCAGATTGCCAAGGTCAAGAGCGCGTCGGCCAATGCGCGCGATCTGGGCATGGCGCCGTGGCAGTTCGACCAGGCCCGAAGGGACGCGCGGCTGTGGGAATCAGATGCCCTGGCCCGCTGCATCCAGGTTTTGGCCGAGACCGACGCCCAGGTCAAAGGCGAGGGCCGCGACCCGGAATATGCCGTGGAGCGGGCCGTTACCTTAATCGCCACCAGCGCGCGCCGCTGAACCTCAGGCGCCCCTGGCTCTTCCGCCGTGTCCCCGGACCCGGCTGCCCATGTAGCCGCCGAGGAAACCCCCGGTGATCGCAACGGCTGAGCCTGCCCGCGCCAGGCCGAAACCCAGCCCCTGACGTCCCTGCCGGCGGGCCAGCCACGAGCCGGCGAATACCAGGGTGGCTGCCGAGGTTGCACGGCCATGAACCAGGCCCCGAACGGCGCGTCGGGCAGAACAGCATGCGGCGGGATGGCTGTGTCCACCCCGCTGAAGACTCCCGGCGCCCGAGGACAACCAAAGGTACCCTCCGGGCGGGCCGTCGTCTGCAGCCGGACGGCCGGACGCACAAAAGCCGGAGGCCGCCTCCCCGAATGGGTGGCGGCCTCCGGCCTTGGCTTAGGTCGGCCTTTCGGCCGGAACGCGCTGCTTAGAGCGCGTTGACCTTCTTGGCCAGCGAAGACTTGTGGTTCGCGGCGTTGTTCTTGTGGATGACACCCTTGCTGACGGCCTTGTCGAGCTTCCGGCTAGCGGCAACCAGGGCGGTGGCGGCGGCGTCCTGGTCAGCGGACTGGACGGCACCGGTCACGGCGCGGATGGCGGTCTTCAGCTCGGACCGAACCGAGATGTTGCGCTGGCGTGCCTTCTCGTTGGTGAGGATGCGCTTCTTCTGGGACTTGATATTGGCCACGAAATAACTCTCTTTGTTGAGGAACTTGGTCTTTTGAGGGCAGTCGGTCCGGTCATTGACTGAGCGGCGTGGGGTACCGTAATGGCAACCGGCCCGAGGTGCCCGTCGACCTGCGCGGACACACAGCTATAAATGTTAGCAGATCCGCGCTCAGGGCGGCGGATCTGAGCGCGACCGACACGCCGCGCCCCGGCGGCGGGCCTGCGGGCGGCCGACACGCCGCGGCCCGGCCGATGCACAGCCCGGGACCGCCGGCCGCTCCTCCGATCAGCTCCAGCCGCGGCGGCGCATGGCCCGGGCAACCTCGTCGAACGAGGCCCGCGGCAGCACCGCTCCTTCGCGCCGGACCCGATCCGGCTCCAGTTGCAGCACGCGGTCGAGCTTAACTTCACTCGGGCGGCCCCGGACGTCCCAAGCGCCGGAGCCCAGATCCAGGTAGTCGCCGTCGCGCCGGCCGTCGTTGTTCCGGTCCCGTGTGGTCAGCATGAGCGCCAGCAAGCGGCCGCGGTGGTAGCCGATGACCAGGACGGGCCTGTCCTTGCCCCGCGTGTGGTCTTCTTCATACGGCACCCACGTCCAGACGATCTCGCCGGGATCCGGCGCACCGTCGGGCTCGGGGGAGTAGCTGATGGTCCCCGTGCCCCGGTAGTCGCCCGGATACGCCGAGCCCGGTCCGGTTTCCGCGCCCGGGCGGCGGGCCACGCCTCCTGAAAGCTGGCCCTGCCTGCCGCCCATCGGTCCGCGCCGCTGCGTGGAACCTCCCGAGTGTCCGGCACCGGACAGCCCGCGGACGGCCCGGACGGCGGAGCGAAGGAGACGGTTGAGGCCGCGCTGGGAAAATGCCATGGCCCTAGGCTACCGACGGCGGCACGTGCGGGAAATCGGCGCGTCTGCCGTTTCGGCACGGCCGCGATATGGGCGGGTCTGCCGTTTCGGCACCACCGCGAGAGCGGCGGGTCCGTCGATCCGGCACATGAGCGATCTCGCCAGCTACGCGCCCGGGTGCGCGGATCACGGGCCGGCATGGGACACTTATAGTTGAGCAAATTCAGCGTGCTGGTCGACCCGGCCGCATTGCCGTAGCCCGCTTGTCTGAGAGTAAGGAACCATCTGTGTCACCGATGGCCCGCACCGCGCCGGTGCCTGCCGCCACCGATCCGGCGATCATCAGGAACTTTTGCATCATCGCCCACATCGACCACGGCAAGTCCACTCTTGCCGACCGGATGCTCCAGCTCACCGGCGTGGTCCAGCCGCGCGACATGAAGGCCCAGTATTTGGACCGGATGGACATCGAGCGGGAACGCGGCATCACCATCAAGTCCCAGGCCGTTCGCATGCCGTGGGAGCTTGACGACGTCAGTTACGCCCTGAACATGATCGACACCCCGGGCCACGTGGACTTCACCTATGAAGTTTCGCGGTCGCTGGCAGCCTGCGAAGGCGCGGTCCTGCTGGTGGACGCGGCCCAGGGCATCGAGGCCCAGACGCTGGCCAACCTCTACCTGGCGATGGAGAACGACCTCACCATCATCCCGGTCCTGAACAAGATCGACCTGCCGGCCGCGCAGCCGGAAAAGTACGCGGCCGAGCTGGCGAACCTGATCGGCGGCGATCCCGAAGACGTGCTAAAGGTCTCCGGCAAGACCGGCGTGGGCGTCGAAGCGCTGCTGGACAAGATCGTGCGCGACCTGCCGGCACCGACGGGCGACGCGGACGCACCGGCCCGCGCGATGATCTTCGACTCGGTCTACGACACCTACCGCGGTGTGGTCACGTATGTCCGGGTGGTCGACGGCAAGCTTTCGCCGCGCGAACGCATCCAGATGATGTCCACCCGGGCCAGCCACGAGCTGCTCGAGATCGGAGTCAGCTCGCCCGAACCCACCCCGTCCAACGGCCTGGGCGTCGGGGAGGTCGGCTACCTGATCACCGGCGTGAAGGACGTCCGCCAGTCCAAGGTCGGCGACACCGTCACCAACCTGCTCAAGCCGGCAGCGGAGTCCCTCGGCGGCTACGCAGACCCCAAGCCCATGGTCTTTTCCGGGCTCTACCCGATCGACGGCACGGACTATCCGGTACTGCGCGACGCGCTGGACAAACTCAAGCTCAACGACGCGGCACTGATCTACGAGCCGGAGACCTCCGCCGCTCTCGGCTTCGGCTTCCGGGTCGGCTTCCTCGGGCTGCTGCACCTGGAAATCACCCGGGAACGGCTTGAAGCCGAGTTCAACCTGGACCTGATCTCCACGGCCCCCAACGTGGTCTACGAGGTCACGCTGGAGGACAAGAAGGTCCTGACGGTCACCAACCCGAGCGAATATCCCGACGGGAAGGTTTCCGAGGTCCGGGAGCCGATGGTCTCGGCGACCATCCTCGCGCCCAACGAGTTCGTCGGCACCATCATGGAGCTCTGCCAAGGCCGCCGCGGCGAGATGAAGGGGATGGACTACCTCTCCGAGGACCGCGTGGAGCTGCGCTACCGGCTGCCGCTGGCGGAAATCGTCTTCGACTTCTTCGACAACCTCAAGTCGCGCACCCGCGGCTATGCCTCGCTGGACTGGAAGGCCGACGGCGAGCAGGTGGCCGACCTGGTCAAGGTGGATATCCTGCTGCAGGGCGAACAGGTCGACGCGTTCAGCGCCATCACGCACCGCGAGAAGGCCTACAGCTACGGCGTGATGATGACCTCCAAGCTGCGCGAACTCATCCCGCGCCAGCAGTTCGAGGTACCCATCCAGGCCGCCATCGGTTCCCGCATCATCGCGCGCGAAAACATCCGCGCCATCCGCAAGGACGTGCTGGCGAAGTGCTACGGCGGCGACATCTCCCGTAAGCGCAAGCTGCTGGAGAAGCAGAAGGAAGGCAAGAAGCGGATGAAGATGGTCGGCCGCGTGGAGGTCCCGCAGGAGGCCTTCATCGCCGCGCTGTCGTCGGATGACTCCAAGGACAAGGCAAAGAAGTAGTTCCGCAGTGCTTGTGACAACAACGACGACGGCGGAGGCGCGCCTCAGTGCCTAGCGTCCTGCCCCTGGGGGACCCGGCGCCGGCCGACGGCCTGCTGCCCGCACAGGCAGCGGCGGGCGCGGAGGACCGGGTGTTCTGCCTGTATGTCCACATCCCGTTCTGCCGGGTGCGCTGCGGCTACTGCGATTTCAACACCTACACCGCCAAGGAACTGGGTTCCGGGGCCTCGCAGGATGAGTACTCGGGCACGCTGAACACCGAACTGGAGCTGGCCGCGCGGGTCCTGCGCGAGTCCGGCGTGCCGGAGCGGCCGCTGGCCACTGTCTTCTTTGGCGGCGGCACGCCCACCCTGCTGCCGGCGGCGGACCTGGCGTCGATGCTTCGCAGGGCCGCGGGCCTGTGGGGTCTGGAGCCGGGCGCCGAGGTCACCACGGAGGCCAACCCGGACTCGGTGACGCCGCAGTCGCTGGAGATCCTGGCCGAGGCCGGTTTCACCCGGGTGTCCTTCGGCATGCAGTCGGCCGTGCCGCACGTCCTGCGGGTGCTCGACCGTACGCACGACCCGGAGCGGGTGCCGCAGGCGGTGCAGTGGGCACGCGACGCCGGGCTGAACGTCAGCCTCGACCTGATCTACGGCACGCCGGGCGAATCCATCGCGGACTGGGAAGCCAGCCTCGACTCCGCGATCGCCTGCACGCCGGACCATATCTCCGCCTACGCCCTGATCGTCGAGGAAGGCACCAAGCTTGCCGCCCAGATCCGCCGCGGCGAAGTGCCCGGCATCGACGACGACGACCATGCCGCCAAGTATGAGATCGCCGACGCGCGGCTCGGCGCGGCAGGCTTCGGCTGGTACGAGGTCAGCAACTGGGCCCGCACTCCCGAGGACCGCTGCCGGCACAACCTGGCCTACTGGCGCGGGGACGACTGGTGGGGAGCCGGTCCGGGCGCACATTCGCACGTGGGCGGCGTCCGGTGGTGGAACGTGAAGCACCCCGCGGCGTACGCCCAGCGGCTGGCCACGGGGGTATCTCCGGCAGCCGGCCGCGAAACGCTGGACACCGGCACCCGCCAGCTGGAACACGTGATGCTCCAGACCCGCATCATCGACGGGCTGCAGACCCGGGACCTGGGCCCGAACGGCCGGAAGGCCGTGGCCGGGCTGATCGCCGACGCCCTGGTCGACCCGGCCGCGGCCTTCGCCGGGACCATCCGGCTCACCCTCAAGGGCCGGCTGCTGGCCGATGCCGTGGTGCGGCGGCTGCTCGAGGACTGACCGTGCCGGCCTCCAGCGACCGGCCGATCCGGTGCAGGGCCGCCTCGTAGGCGGAGTCCCAGCTCCACCCGGCCGCCGGGGCGCCCGCCAGCTCCAGCGAGACGAGACCGTGGACCTGGCCCCACACCACGCCGACCATGGACGCGACGTCGTCGTCCGATGCCCCGGGCAGGGCGGCGGCGACGGCGGCAAACAGCGGCGCGATCGCCGGTTCCGCGGCACCGGGCGTCGGCTGGCACGGCACCTGGCTGGCCAATGAACCGCCGAACATGAGGCCGTACAGGACAGGATGCTCGAGGGCCCACGCCCGATAGGCCCTGCCCAGCGCCTCCATTCCGTCGGGAGCGGCGCGCTGTTGGGAGGCGGCGAAGGAGGCGAAACCGTCGTCGAGGATGGCGGTGAGCAGCTCCGCCTTCCCGCCGAAGAGCGAGTACACCGCCGTCGTTGACGTCCCGGCCGCCGCCGCGATCGCCCGGAGCGACACGGCGGGGGCGCCGTCGCGGGCGATCAGGGCCGCGGCAGTATCGAGGAGCGTGCGGCGCAGCGAATCATCGTGGACTATGGGTCTTGCCATGACCCCAGTATTCCATAACAATGTTCTGTAACACTGTTATGAAAGGAATCGGCTCATGTCGGAACAAGTACACACAGGACGGTTCACGGCCGACCCGGGCGGCGAACGGGTTACCGTCTTCCTCATCGGGATGCGGGCCAACCGATGGTGGAAGCTCGGCAGGGTGGCCCGCACCGCGTCGGCGATGCCGGCGATGCTGGCGCACCTGGCGGCCTCGCCGGAGGCCGGGCTGCTGGGCTTCCACCAGTGGTTCGGGCGGACCACGATCATGGTCAGCTACTGGAAAAGCCCGGAACATTTGCAGCGGTTCGCCTCCGACCGCTCGGCGCCGCACCTGGAACCCTGGCGGCGGTTCATGCGCGAATCGGCCGGCAGCGGGGACGTCGGCGTCTGGCACGAGACCTACGAGACGGTGCCGGGGGGCCGGGAGAGTGTCTACAGCGACATGCCGCGCTTCGGCCTGGCCGCGGCGACCGCCCACGTGCCGATCGCGGCGGGGATGAACACCGCCCGCCAGCGGTTGGCGCGGCAGGCAGGGTAGGAGGCCGGCAGTCTGGCGGAGCGGCAGGGCTGGCGGGATGCCAGGGCTAGCGGAACAGGCGCAGGTTGTAGGCGTACCGGTAGGGAACGCCGCGGTTGCACTTGACGCCGGCAATGACGGAATAGACCGTGAGGAAGACCCAGATGGAGGCCGCGATGACGGCAAAGAGCCCGCTGACCGCCGGGATGACGATCAGCAGGTTCGCAATGATCGCCACCACCGTGGGCGGAACGGTGAAGTTCAGTGCCTCTTTGGACTCCTGGGCGGTGAAGGGGCCCCGGTCCTTGAAGATCAGGTAGATCGCCAGCGACGGGAAGCAGCCCAGGATGCCGCCGAAGTGCGCCATGGTGGCCCATTGCCGGTCCTCCGAAGGGGTCAGGGGCAAAGCGGACGCCGACGCGCTCTGGTACTGCTGGCGCGGAGCGGACTTGCGCTCCGGCTGCTGCTTACGCGCAGAGTTCTCGGACACTGGACCTACCTTCGGAAAATCTTCTGATGGCTCACTTCTGTTCCTAGCCTAGCCGTTCCACCCCGTCACCCGGTGCATTCCGCGAGCGCCGGCGCCGGCCGGGACCGGCTCAAACGGTCAGGAAATCGATGACTTCTTCCACCCGGCCCAGGAGGCTGGGCTCCAGGTCGGCATAGGTGTTGACACTGCCCAGCAGCCTCTTCCAGCCGTCGGCGATGTCGATCTGGGTCCGGTGCGGCCAGCCGAGGCCGGCGAGGATGCCGGTCTTCCAATCGGTGCCGCGCGGAACCACCGGCCACGCGGACCGCCCGATGACCGCCGGTTTGATGGCCTGCCAAACATCGACGTAGGGGTGGCCCACAATCAGTACGTTGCCCGCTGCCGCGGGCACGGCCATGGCGGCCTCGGCTATCCGCCACTCCTTGGAGTTGGGGACCAGGTGGTCCACCAAAATGCCGAGCCTGCGCTGCGGACCGGGGGAGAAGTCCGCCACGGCCGCCGCCAAATCGTCCACGCCGTGCAGGGGTTCGACCACGATTCCCTCTACCCGGAGGTCGTCTCCCCAGACCTTTTCCACGAGTTCGGCGTCATGCTTGCCTTCGACCCAGATCCTGCTGGCCCGCGCGACCCTGGCACGCTGGCCCTCGACCTTGACCGAACCGGAGGCCGTCCGTTGCCGGACGGGTGCCTTCTGCGCGGGCGCCGCCGGCACCACCTTCACCGGCTCGCCCTCGAACAGGAAGCCGAAACCCAGCGGAAACGAGCGGACCTTGCCCCGGCGGTCTTCCAGCGACACCAGATGCACACCGCCGGACTTCTCCACCCGGACGACGGCGCCCACCCACCCGCTCTGTGCGTCCTCGAGCACCAGTCCCGGTTCGGCGCCGATTTCGCGCAGTGCCCGGGCCTTGGGGGCGGTGAGATCCTGGGGGCCCCAGCCGTAGCTGCTCATAAACTTTAAGTCCTCTGCTGGTTGTGGTCCTCACGGCACGGCCGCCCGACAATGCTAACAACGGCGGCGACGTATTAGACTTAGCACTTGGACGTGTTGAGTGCTAACGGTCTGTCCGCAGACGAGTTGGAGACAGGAGGAGTGCAGTGAGCGAGGTCCGGAGGCTGGAAGTGCTCCGCGCCATTGTCGAAGACTATGTGCACTCGCGCGAGCCGGTGGGCTCCAAGGCACTGGTCGACCGGCACAGCCTGGGCGTGTCGTCAGCCACGATCCGCAACGACATGGCGGCGCTGGAGGAAGAGGGGCTGATCGTCGCCCCGCACACCAGCGCCGGCCGGATTCCCACGGACAAGGGCTACCGCCTGTTCGTGGACCGGATTTCGGACGTCAAGCCGCTCTCTGCCCCCGAGCGCCGCGCCATCCAGAAACTGCTGGAAGGCGCCGACGACCTCGACGATGTCATGGAACGCACCGTGCGGTTGCTGTCCCAGTTGACCAACCAGGTGGCCGTCATCCAGTATCCCCAGCTGGGTGCTGCCAAGGTGCGCCACATCGAATTCATCCTGCTGGCTCCCAAAAGGGCCCTGGTCGTGCTGATCGCGGACAACGGCAAGG
Organism: Arthrobacter sp. Y3223151; assembly: GCF_059091125.1. NCBI lineage: Bacteria > Bacillati > Actinomycetota > Actinomycetes > Micrococcales > Micrococcaceae > Arthrobacter > Arthrobacter sp. Y3223151. The sequence goes on from NZ_JBNHGI010000005.1 coordinate 24,033, forward strand.
TGGAGCAGCATGTCGCGGCGCTTCCGGCGGACGTCACCGAGGATGCCCTGTCCACGCTGCGCGCAGCGTTCCTGTCGGCGCTGTCCGGGAAACCGCTGGCGGCGGTGCCGGGGCTGCTGAAGACCTTCCCGGTGCCGCCGCAGACGGCACCGGCGGGCACGGTCGAGGCCTTGGCGTCGCAGCTTTCGCAGCTTGCCGCGGCCACGAACGAGGAGCGGATCCTGATGGCCGGCACGGCCAACCTGGCCCGTTCCACGGTCGACTTCCAGCTGAGCATCGGTCCCATCCTCGAGGCTCTTGAAGAACAGGTGGTGCTGCTGCAGTTGCTCTCCGAACTGCATCAGGACGCGCGTGGCATGTCGGTGAGCATCGGCAGCGAAAACCCCTACGGTTCGCTGGCCGAAACCTCCGTGGTGGCCACCGGGTACGGCCCGGGCGCGACGGCCAAGGTCGGCATCCTCGGCCCCACCCGGATGGACTATCCCACCACCATGGCCGCGGTGCGCGCCGTCGCACGTTATTTGTCACGGATCCTCGCCGGCTAGCCACACGCCGCGCAGTGTCCGCACCGGCCGTCGGCGCCGGTGAACCGATCCCCAGGAAGTGAAGTACTACAAGGTGAGTAACCACTACGACGCCCTCGGTGTCAGCCAGGACGCCTCCACCGAGGAAATCAAGAAGGCCTACCGCAAGCTGGCCCGCAAGCTGCATCCGGATGTGAACCCCGGCCCGGAGGCAGCCGAACAGTTTAAGCAGGTCAGCCACGCCTACGAGGTGCTGTCCGACCCGCAGAAGCGGCGCATCTACGACACCACCGGCAACGAGAACGGCAATGACACCGGCTTCGGCGGTGGCTTCTCCGGGTCCGGGTTCGCCTTCCAGGACATCTTCGAAAGCTTCTTCGGCGGCGCCGGGGCGGGCGGCGCCGGTCCGGCCTCCCGGACCCGCCGCGGCCAGGATGCCCTGATCAATGTGCGGATCGACCTCAAGGACGCGGTCTTCGGGGTCAACAAGAAAATCGAAGTGGACACCGCCGTCGTCTGCCCCACCTGCGACGGCAGTTGCTGCCGCCCCGGCACCAGCCCGCGCACCTGCGACATCTGCGGCGGTTCCGGCCAGGTCCAGCGTGCGGTGCGGTCCATCCTGGGCCAGGTCATGACCACTGCCGCGTGCGGCAGCTGCCAGGGCTTCGGCACGGTCATTCCCGACCCCTGCAACGAGTGCAACGGGGAAGGCCGCGTCCGCAGCCGGCGTTCGCTCACCATCAAGCTCCCGGCGGGCGTCGGGACCGGAACGCGGATCCAGCTGGCCGGCCAGGGCGAAGCAGGCCCTGCCGGCGGCCCGCAGGGCGACCTGTATGTGGAAATCCGCGTCAACCCGGACAAGAACTTCATCCGCGAGGGTGACGACCTGCATGTCACGCTCTCGGTGCCGATGACCGCTGCCGCGCTGGGCACCGACCTTACGCTGGACACCTTCGACGGCGAACAGGAAGTCAGCATCAAGCCTGGCACGCAGGCGGGCGAGACCCTCACCCTGCGCGGCCTGGGCGTGACCCACCTGCGCGGTTACGGCCGCGGCGACCTGCAGGTGCACGTGCATGTGGAGACGCCCAGCAAGCTGGATGCGGAGCAGGAGGACCTGCTGCGCCGGCTGGCCCGGGCCCGCGGCGAGGAATACACCGAGGGCAAGCTGGCGTCCTCCGGCACGGGCGTCTTCGCCCGCCTGCGGGACCGGCTCGGTAACCTCTAGGCGTGACCAGCCACCTGTTCTTCACGGCTCCGGGCGAGCTCGACGACGTCGCTCCGGGCGACAGCTTCACCCTGGCCGGGGACGAGGCGCGGCACGCCGTCACCGTCAAGCGGATCGAGCCGGGTGAAGCCGTCGATCTGGCCGACGGGCTGGGCCGGCGGCTGATAGGGGAGGCCGTTGCCGGCACGTCCGGCCAGCTCACCGTCCGCGCGCTCCGGATCCTGCAGGAACCGAGGCCGGACCCGGAGTTGGTGCTGGTGCAGGCGCTGGCCAAGGGAAACCGCGACGAACTTGCCATCGAAGCGGCCACCGAACTGGGCGTCGATGCCGTGGTGCCGTGGCAGGCCGAACGCAGCATCGTGCGCTGGAAGGCGGACAAGGCGGCCAAGGGAGCGGCGAAATGGCAGCTGGCGGTCCGGGCGGCCGCCAAGCAGTCGCGGCGTGCCCGCGTTCCGGAGGTGGAGCCGCTGGTGGAACGGGCCGGGCTCTGTGCCCTGATCCGGGACAGCCGGCTCTCGCTGCTGCTGCACGAGGACGCCGCAGGCAGCGTTGCCGACGCCGTGGAGGCGGCCGGGTTGCGTGCCGGCTCAGCCGCCGGGGAGCGCGGCGGAAACGACGGCGCCGGTGCCCGGCCAGGTGCCCAGCCCGGGGGCCGGACCGGCGGCGTGGCGCGCGTGCTGATGATTGTGGGCCCCGAAGGCGGGATGAGCCAGGCCGAAGTGGACGCGATGCTCGACGCCGGGGCGGTGGCGGTGCGGCTGGGGCCGCACGTCCTGCGTTCCTCCACGGCCGGGCCCGCCGCCTTGACCTTGCTCAGCGAGTTGCTGGGCCGCTGGCGCTGACCGCGTCCGTCAGCAGAACCGGCCTAGGTGATGGTGAAGACCTTACTGTCCGCATTCTGCCGTTCGTCGGTCCGCCCGTCCTGGTCCTCTTGGAACACGTACAGCTGGTAGGTGCCCGGATCCAGCTTCTGGCTGAACCGGAACTCGCCGATCTGCCCGCTGTCGGCATCAACGAGGGCCGTGCCGTCCTTGACCAGTTCGCCTTCGGACGTGTCGTCGGAGCCGGCAAGGCGAAAAATCTGCCAGCTCAGTTCCGATTCGTACGCGACGCCGCGGCCGAACACCTCCACGCGTCCGGCGGCGGTGGCACCGTCGGCCGGATCGATGATCCATACCGGGGCCGCCATGCTGCTGTTCCGGCCCATCGGCTGGCCCAGCGGCACATGGCCAAAGGCTTCGTAACCGTGATGCCCGTCCACGAGGATGACCACTTCCAACGGATCGTCCGACGTGCTCAGCCCGGCGTTCGCCGCCGCGGCAGTGGCGGTGAAGACCAGTTGTTGCACGGCCCGTTCGGCGATGCCGGCATCCACGCGGCGGCTGAAGGCGTCCGAGGAAATGTCCAGCGTGATGACCGAACCGTTGGTGATGGACGCGCCCACCTTGCTCGCCGGGCTGAGCGGGTTGAAATAGTCGGGATCGAGGGGCTGCAGCCGCGTCAGCGCGGCCACCGCCGTCGTGATGGGATCACCCAGGTTCTCCGCCTGGCGGTATTCGCGGTACAGGAACACGTTGTCGGCGTTGGTGCCCAGCCAGTAGATGGGAGAGAGTTCCGAAGAGCGCAGGGTTTCGACCGGCACGCTGGAGACCAGGGGGCTGCTGGCCGAAGCGGGGGCGGTGGGATCCGGCATCGAGGTCTGGCCGCCGCCGCCACCGCCGGCGGCCTGCGGCGAGCATCCGAGCAGCACCAGCGACGAGGCAGTGACCAGCGCCAACCACGCACCGAAGCGGCGTGTCGGGACCGGGCCTGCGGGCTGCCGGAGCTGATTGCTGGCGATGCTTTCGATCCCTTCTGACGTGGGCAATGACCGGGTGGGTGTGGGCCGAAAAGGGCTGCTGCCTCCTTTCCTGCCTCACTAGCTTGGCACAGGGGAGGGGGGCTGATGGCTGCTTTAACCAGCGCTCAACCGGACTGATGCAGGATTGATGCAGGATCGATACCAAGGCGTTTTTCGTCCCCGCAGAGGACGGTGCGGCGGCTCGTGCCGTAGCATGGACGTGTACCGTCGGGACCGGATTCATTTCCGGTTACCGCCAGCAAGCGCCCACCGAAGGAGCGATGAAAGGCCACATCGGCCGGACTATGTCCCAATCACGCCTGGATGTCGATCCGCTGGGATCAAGCAGCCGTTCCGTCCATTTCGATTCGTCGGAACACATGGTCAGGGCGCTCGGCGCCCACGACGAGGTGCTGCGGGTCATCGAGTCGGAGTTCAGCGATGTGGACCTGCATGTACGCGGCAACGAACTTTCCATCACCGGCCCCGCCGACGCGGTGCAGCTCACGCTCAACGTGGTGGAAGAAATCCGCGCCCTGGCGGCGAAGGATACGAGGATCACCGCGCAGGTGGTCGCCCAGCTGCTGCGCATGCTCGGCGAACAGTCGGCGCAGCGGCCGGCCGAGGTCCTGACGCTGAACATCCTCTCCTCGCGCGGCCGCAACATCCGGCCGAAGACCCTGAACCAGAAGAACTACGTCGAAGCCATCGACAACCACACCGTGGTCTTCGGGATCGGCCCCGCGGGCACCGGCAAGACCTACCTGGCGATGGCCAAGGCGGTACAGGCCCTGCAGCACAAAGAGGTCAATCGCATCATTCTGACCCGTCCCGCCGTCGAGGCGGGGGAGCGGCTGGGCTTCCTTCCGGGCACGCTCAGCGACAAGATCGACCCGTACCTGCGCCCGCTCTACGACGCCCTGCACGACATGATGGACCCGGAGTCGATTCCGCGCCTGATGGCCGCAGGCACCATTGAGGTGGCGCCGCTGGCCTACATGCGCGGGCGCACGCTCAACGACGCGTTCATCATCCTGGACGAGGCGCAGAACACCACTCCGGAACAGATGAAGATGTTCCTCACCCGGCTGGGCTTCGGTTCCAAGATGGTCGTGACCGGCGACGTGACGCAGATCGACCTGCCGAACGGCACCAGCTCGGGCCTGAAGATCGTCAGCGAAATACTCGACGGCGTGGAAGACGTCCGCTTCTCCCGGCTGGACGCCACCGACGTGGTCCGCCACCGGCTGGTCAGCGACATCGTGACGGCGTACAGCCGCTGGGACGAGTCCCGGCGCGGCGAGGGCGGCCGGGACGAATCGCGCCGCTCGGACGGCGGCCGGGGACCGCGCCGCGCACCCGCGGCCAGGCGTAAGACGGACGTGGAAGCCGGCCCGGAGGATCGAGCATGAGCATCGAGGTCAACAACGAATCGGCCGTCGCCGCCAACGAGGAAGAGCTGGTGCGGCTGGCACGGTTCGTGCTGGACTCCCTCTACGTCCATCCGGAAGCGGAACTGTCCATCATCATGGTCGACACCGAAGCGATGGAGCGGCTGCACATCGAGTGGATGGACGAGCCGGGCGCCACCGACGTGCTGTCCTTCCCGATGGACGAACTGCGTCCCGGCACCGCGATGAAGCCGGGCCCGCCCGGGGTGCTGGGCGACATCGTGATCTGCCCGCAGGTGGCGCAGGAGCAGGCGAAGAAGGCCGGCCACGGCCTGTTGGACGAAATGCTGCTGCTGACCACGCACGGCATCCTGCATCTGCTCGGTTTCGACCACGCCGAGCCGGCCGAGAAGGAAGAGATGTTCGGCCTGCAGCGCCAGTTGCTGTCCTCCTTCACCGGCAAGGCAGCCCCCACCGAAACCACCCTGTAGAGACCGGCGATGCTCTGGATACTCGCCGGCATGACGCTGGCTTTCACGCTGTTCGCCGGGGTGCTGACCGCCGCCGAGGCCGCCTTCACCTACTTGCCGCGCCACGACGCCGAAAACCTGCTGCGTTCCGGCCGGAGCCGCAGCCTGCGCCTCATCCTGGCCTCGCCGGCGGCCCACATGCACGGGCTGCGTTTCTGGCGCGTCTGGTTCGAGATGGCCGCCGCCGTCGCCATCGCCCTGCTGTTCCACGACCTGCTGGACAACATCTGGCTGGCCGGACTGCTGGCCACCGTCACCATGGCCGCCGTCGGATTCGTGCTGGTCGGGGTTTCCCCGCGGCAACTGGGCCGGATGCACGCCGGCGCCGTCGTGCTTTCCACCGCCTTGCTGGTCAGGCTGCTGCGCTCGATCCTCGGCCCGGTGCCCCAATGGCTGGTCCGTTTGGGCAGCACGGTTGCCCCGAACGCGCCGCGCGCCGACGCGGCCTTCTTCACGGAAGAGGAGTTCCGCGAACTCGTGGACCGGGCCAACGAGTCCGACATGATCGAGGACACCGAGGCGGAACTGATCCACTCCGTCTTCGAGCTGGGCGATACCAAGGTCCGGGCGGTGATGGTGCCGCGCACGGACATGCTCAGCATCGACTCCGGCTCCACCCTGCAGGAGGCCATGACGCTGTTCCTGCAGTCGGGCTATTCGCGGATCCCCGTGATCATGGACACCGCGGACCAGATCCGCGGCATCGTCTACCTGAAGGACGTGGCCGCCAGGATCCACGGCCGGGCCGACCACGGCGCCGGCATGCTGGTGGACCAGATCTGCCGCGAGGTCCGCTACGTGCCCGAGTCGAAGTCGGTCGGCGAGCTGCTGCAGGAAATGCAGCGCGAGTCCACGCACGTGGCGATCGTGATCGACGAATACGGCGGCACCGCCGGCCTGGTCACGCTGGAGGACCTCATCGAGGAGATCGTCGGCGAGATCGTCGACGAATACGACACCGAGCGCCCCGAAATCGAGGCGCTGCCGGACGGCCTGTACCGGGTCAGCGCGCGCACCAGCATCGACGACGTCGGCGAGCTGTTCAATCTGGAGCTGGACGACGAAGAGGTGGACACCGTCGGCGGGCTGCTGGCCAAGAGCCTCGGCCGGGTGCCGATCGTCGGCAGCGAAGTGGAGCTGGACGGCCTGCATTTGCGCGCCGAACGGCTGGAGGGCCGGCGCAACCGCGTCAGCCATGTCCTGGCCTGGTATGAAGCGCCCGCCCGGGACCAGTACGCCAACGACGACGGCGCTGCCGCCGCCGATGACCCCGCCCGCTTGCCCGGGACGGAGAGGGAACGATGACCAACCCCGAAAACGCCACTGGCGAAGAGAGCACCGACAAGGCCATGGCCATGCCTTCCAGCGGCTGGCCCAAGGACTACCGCGCCGGTTTCGTGTCGCTCGTGGGCCGCCCGAACGCGGGCAAGTCCACGCTGACAAACGCGCTGGTCGGGCAGAAGGTGGCCATCACCTCCGCCAAGCCGCAGACCACGCGGCACACCATCCGCGGCATCGTGCACCGGCCGGATGCCCAGCTGGTGCTGGTGGACACGCCCGGCCTGCACCGGCCCCGGACCCTGCTGGGGCAGCGGCTGAACGACCTGGTGGCGGACACGCTTGCGGAAGTGGACGCGATCGGCTTCTGCCTGCCGGCCAACGAGAAAATCGGCCCCGGCGACCGCTTCATTGCCAACCAGCTGGCCGCCCTGTCCGGCAAGCCGGTGGTGGCACTGGTCACCAAGACGGACCTGATGGACAAGCAGGCGCTGGCCGAGCAGCTGCTGGCGGTCGCGGCGCTGGGCGCGGAGATCTTCGGCCCGGACGGTTTTGCCGACATCGTGCCGGTTTCCGCCGCCAAGGGGGACCAGGTCCAGACGGTCGCCGATGTGCTGGTCCGGCAGATGCCGCTGTCGCCGCCGCTCTATCCCGACGGCGAGCTCACGGACGAACCCGAGGCCGTCATGGTGGCCGAACTGGTCCGGGAGGCGGCGCTGGAGGGCGTGCGCGACGAACTGCCCCACTCGCTGGCCGTGGTGGTCGAGGAGATCGTTCCGCGCGAAGGCCGCAGCGCCGACAACCCGCTGCTGGATGTCCGGGTGAACCTCTTCGTGGAACGTCCGTCGCAGAAGGCCATCATCATCGGCAAGGGCGGGGAGAGGCTCCGTGACGTTGGAACCCGCGCCCGCAAGGGGATCGAGGGCCTGCTGGGCACCCGCGTCTACCTGGACCTGCACGTGAAAATAGCCAAGGACTGGCAACGCGATCCCAAGCAGCTGGTGCGGCTCGGTTTCTGAGCCTCCGGCGCCGCCGGGAACTTTCCCGGGTCGCAACCCGTAGAATACTTAGCGGCCGGTGATTGGCTGGCCGCGTCATTTTCGTTTGGCTTATAACCGTGCAGAGGGGTACCCCGTGGATCATCGCGGCAGTTTCGGTGATGACCCGCAGACCCCGGCGGGACAGCAGCCGGCTGGGCAGGATCCCGCCGCGCTGTCCCCGGCCGGCGGAACGCCGTGGCGCGGGCAGGCGCGGGCCGCCAATCCGAGGCACATGGGCCGCGGGCCCAGGCTGCTGTGGCTGAAGGTCGTGGCGGCCGCGCTGGCGCTGGCGCTGGCGGCCGGTGTGGGCGTCGTGGTGTTCAAAATCGTGGGCCTGCGCGACAGCCTCAGCACCTCGCCGCTGAACCTGGGCACCGGCGCCCCGGGGCTTCCGGTGGACCTGAGCCGCGATCCCGTGCAGATCCTCATCCTGGGCACCGACACGCGCGTCGGCACCGACGGCCGGTACGGCTCGGACGGCCCCTCGGCCGGCCGCGGCAAGTCGGACGTGATGATGCTGATGAACCTGTCCGCGGACCGGGAACGGGTCACCGTGGTCAGCCTGCCGCGCGACCTGCTCACCACCATCCCCACCTGCACCGATCCGGAGACCGGCGAGGTGTATCCGGAACAGCAGGATGCCCAACTCAATGCCGCGCTGAGCTACGGCGGCCCCGGCTGCACCGTCGCGGCCGTCAACGAGATGACAGGCCTGGAGATCGACCACTTCATGATGGCCGACTTCAACGCCGTCAAGGAGCTCTCCACGGTGATCGGGGGCGTGGAAGTCTGCGTCAACGAGCCCATCAATGACACCTACTCCAAGCTGCGGCTGCCGGCCGGAGTCAGCACCGTGCAGGGCGAGCAGGCGCTGGCGTTCCTGCGCACCCGGCACTCCTTCGGCGACGGCGGAGACCGCGGCCGGATCCGTGCGCAGCAGAGCTTCCTGGCGTCCATGGCCCGCAAGGTCCAGTCCGAAGGCACGCTGACCAACGTGCCCCGCCTCTACTCCATCGCCGAGGCCGTGGTTAACAACCTCACGGTGGACGAAGGCCTGGCGGAGGTTTCCCGGCTGCTGGCCTTGGCGGACCGGATCAAGAGCGTTGACTTGGGCAAGGTTGCCTTCGTCGCGCTGCCCACGCGGAGCGCCCCGATGGACGAGAACCGCCTGGTCCTGGACGAGGAGCCGGGGCAGGCCCTGTTCCAGATCCTGCGCCAGGACGGCGACGTCACCGCGCCGGAGGTCAACACCGCCGGGAAGCCCGACCCGACGACCACCGGGGAAGCCGGCGGGGAACCCACAGCCGGTGCCTCAGGCGGCGGCGCCCCGTCCCCGACGGCAACCGACGACGGCGGGCCAACGGCCGGGGCGACGACCGCGCCGGGCGGGGACCCGACGGCCGGCGTGCCGTCCTTCGACCCGGCCGAGCAGCCCGTCAAGGTGGTCAACGCCTCCGGTGCGGCCGGCCGCGACGAGGAACTCTCCGAACAGCTGCAGGCGCTGGGCTACCTGTTGGCGGCCCCGGCCGAAGCCGGAACCGAACGCACCACCACGCAGCTGTACTACTCCACCGGATTCGAACACGTGGCCCTCGCCCTCGCGGAAGAGCTGAACGTCCCCCGGGCCAACGTGCTCGCCTCCGGCGACCACTACGGCGTCGCCCTGTCGGTCGGCCGGGACTTCGCCAGCGGCACGCAGCTGGCCGAGACCGGCGGCGTGGCCGGCGGCTTCAAGGGCCAGACCGCCGACCAGGTCACCTGCCAGCAGCCCGGCGCCTTCTAGCAGCCGCTACCAGATCCGGACCCGCTCGTCCGGGGCGAGCCACAGCCCGTCGCCCGGAGCGGTGCCGAACGCTTCGTGGAACGCGTCCAGGTTGCGCACCACCTGGTTGCAGCGGAACTCGTTCGGGGCGTGCGGGTCGATCGCCAGCCGGCGTGCCGCCTCCTCGGAACGGATCTTCTGGCGCCAGCATTCGGCCCAGGAGTAGAAGAACCGCTGGCTGCCGCTCAGCCCGTCGATCACCGGGGCTTCCCGGCCCGCCAGGCTCAGCCGGTACGCGCGGTAGGCGATGGCCAGCCCGCCGAGGTCGCCGATGTTCTCGCCCAGGGTGAGTTCGCCGTTAACGGTGTTGTCGGGAGCCTCGGCCGGACTGAGCGCCGCGTATTGGGCCACCAGCTGGCCGGTGAGCCGCTCGAAGGCGGCCCGGTCTTCGTCGGACCACCAGTTCCGCAGCGCTCCGGTGCCGTCGTACTGCGATCCCTTGTCGTCGAAGCCGTGGCCGATCTCGTGGCCGATGACCGCGCCGATGGCGCCGTAGTTGGCCGCGGCATCGGCGTCGGCGTCGAAGAAGGGCGGCTGCAGGATCGCTGCGGGGAAGACGATCTCGTTCATGGTGGGCATGTAGTAGGCGTTGACGGTCTGCGGCGTCATGTGCCACTCGGCCTCGTCGATGGGCTTGCCCAGCTTGGCCAGGTTGCGGCGGACCTCGAACTCGTTGGAGGCGAGGACGTTGGACCAGACATCGTCCCCGGGCACGAAGGCGGAGTAGTCGATCCACTTCTCCGGGTAGCCGATCTTGGTGCGGAAGGCCGCCAGCTTCTCCAGCGCTTTCCCGATGGTTGCGCTGCTGAGCCACGGCAGGGCGGAGATGCTTTCCCGGTAGGCGGCCAGCAGGTTGGCCACCAGTTCTTCCATTCGTTCCTTGTGCGCCGGCGGGAAATGCCGTGCCACGTATTCCTGCCCGATGGCTTCCCCGAGGGCGCCTTCCACCAGGGAAACGCCGCGCTTCCACCGCTCCTTGAGTTCCGGGGTGCCGCTGAGGGTGCGGCCGTAGAAGCCGAAGTGCGTCTGGACCGCTTCGTCGTGAAGATAGGGCGCCGCCGTCGTCAGCACGTGGAGCCGCAGCCAGGCCTGCCAGGCCTCCAGCGGCTCGCTCTCCAGCAGGGCGTCGAGCGTGCCGAGGAACCCGGGCTGGCAGACCACCATCTCGGCCGCGCCGCCCGCTTCCGGGCCCAGCGCCGCCAGCCAGTCCGGCATCCAGTCCGCCATGGTGGCCACCTGCCCGGCGGTGCGCAGATTGTAGGTCTGCTGCGGGTCGCGGCAGGAGACCTTGTCCAGGTGGCCGGCCGCCAGCTTGTGCTCCAGGTCCAGTGCCGCGTCCGCCTGCACCGGGTCGAAGCCGGCCAGCTGCAGCATCTTCCGGGCGTAGTCCCGGTAGGCCTCGCGGATGGGGCCGAAGTCGTCCTCGCGGTAGTACGCCTCGTCCGGCAGGCCCAGTCCCGCCTGGTACAGGTAGATCAGGTAGCGGGTGGGGTTGCCGGCGTCGTTGTTGACGAAGAACGCGAGCGGATACGCGGCGCCGCTGCGGCTGAAGGCCCCGATGACCTCGCGCAGCCCGTCCCGGTCGGAAATTTTCGCGATCGCGGCGAACTGCTCCGCCAGCGGCGAGAAGCCCTTGGCCTCGGCCGTGTCGGTATCCATGAAGCCGGCGTAGAGGACGCCGATCTTTCCCGACGGGCTGGCGGGATCCGGGTGCGCGGCGGCGTCTTCGATGATGGCCCGCACGGATTCTTCGGAGGCGTCGCGCAGGGCGGTGAACGAGCCTTCCAGAGCGCGGTCGTCGGGGATGGCGGTCTCCGCCAGCCACTTCCCGTTCACGTGCCGGAAGAGGTCGTCCTGCGGGCGGACGGCCGGGTCGACGTTGGACAACACGATGCCGGAGCGGCTCATGTGCGCCTCATTTCTTTGTTGCTTTCATCTTTTCCCTCACATCCTACGCACCGTGCTAGTGTGAAATTGTGCGCGCAGGAATGCTCCTTCTTAGCTGCCGCGGCGAGGCCACGCGAACTTCTGTTTGACAGGCCGAACCCTCGCTGCGGAGTTTGTGTTGCCCGGCCAAAATTTTTCGATTAGCTCACATGAGAAAAGGCCACACACCAAAATGCGAAACGCACAAAAGTCCTCCGGAATGCCCATCCATAAGTACATTCCCTTCCAGGACCAGATCGCCGTAGAACTGCCCGACCGCACCTGGCCGGACAAAGTGATGACGAAGGCCCCGCGCTGGTGCGCGGTGGACCTGCGCGACGGGAACCAGGCGCTGATCGATCCGATGAGCCCCGAACGCAAGCACAAGATGTTCGACCTGCTGGTCAAGATGGGCTACAAGGAGATCGAAGTCGGTTTCCCGTCCGCATCGCAGACCGACTTCGACTTTGTCCGCCAGCTGATTGAAGGCGACCGGATCCCCGATGATGTGACCATCCAGGTCCTCACCCAGTCCCGCGAGCACCTGATCGAGCGCACCTACGAGTCCATCGCCGGCGCCGGCCGCGCCATCGTGCACCTGTACAACTCCACCTCCGTGCTGCAGCGGCGAGTGGTGTTCCGGGAAGACCAGGACGGCATCGTGGACATCGCCTTGCAGGGCGCCCGGTTGTGCCGGAAGTACGAAGAGGGCCTGAAGGGCACCGAGATTACGTACGAATACTCGCCCGAGTCCTACACCGGCACGGAGCTGGAATTCGCCGCCCGCATCTGCAACGCCGTCACCGACGTCTTGGAGATCTCCGCGGACCGGAACGTCATCCTGAACCTGCCGGCCACGGTGGAGATGGCCACCCCGAATGTCTACGCCGATTCCATCGAGTGGATGTCGCGGAACCTGAACAACCGTGAGAACGTGATCCTCTCCCTGCACCCGCACAACGACCGGGGCACCGGTGTGGCGGCGGCGGAACTGGGCTACCTGGCCGGCGCCGACCGGATCGAGGGCTGCCTGTTCGGCAACGGCGAGCGGACCGGCAACGTGGACCTGGTGACGCTGGGGCTGAACCTGTTCAGCCAGGGCATCGACCCGATGATCGATTTCTCCAACATCGACGACGTGCGCCGCACCGTCGAATACTGCAACCAGCTGCCGGTGCCCGAACGCTCCCCGTACGGCGGCGATCTGGTGTTCACGGCGTTCTCCGGCTCCCACCAGGACGCCATCAAGAAGGGCTTCGAGGCCATGGAGGCCGACGCGGCCGGCCAGGGCAAGACGGTGGACGAACTGGTCTGGGCAGTGCCCTACCTGCCGGTCGATCCGAAGGATCTGGGCCGCAGCTATGAGGCAGTGATCCGGGTGAACTCGCAGTCCGGCAAGGGCGGCGTGGCCTACCTGCTCAAGCACGAGCACAACCTGGACCTGCCGCGCCGCGCCCAGATCGAGTTCTCGGGCGTCATCCAGCGCCGCACGGACACCGTAGGCGGCGAGGTCAGCCCGGCGCAGCTGTGGGAGACCTTCACCGACGAGTACCTGCCGACCCCGGACAACCGGTGGGGCCACTACACCCTGGGATCGGTCAAGACCGACAGCGCCGACGACGGTTCCTTCCAGCTGACCGCAACCATGGGCGTGGACGGCGTCCAGAGCCGCCGCACGGCCGAGGGCAACGGGCCGATCGCCGCGCTGCTGGAAATTTTCCGGCAGGACGGCGTGGACGTGCGGGTACTGGACTACACCGAGCACGCCCTCTCCGAGGGTGGCAACGCCCGGGCCGCCGCTTACGTCGAGTGCGCCGTGGGCGACCGGGTGCTGTGGGGCATCGGCATCGACACGAACACCACCATGGCCTCGCTGAAAGCCGTCGTGTCTGCGGTGAACCGCGCCATCCGCGACGAAGGCGCCAAGGCCGCCGGCTCGCTCTAGGAAACCGCCCAGCGGGCTTCCCTGCCGTGCCGCGGCGGGGAAGCCCGCTTAAGTGGGAGAATGAAACGGTGTCCAACAGATCCTTCGCCTCCCGCACGTACCGGGACCAGGGCGTCATCCTGCGGACCCACAAACTCGGCGAGGCCGACCGGATCATCACGCTGCTGACCAGGCAGCACGGCCAGATCAGGGCGGTTGCCAAAGGCGTGCGGCGCACCAGCAGCAAGTTCGGCGCGGTGCTGGAACCCTTCATGGTCGCCGACCTGCAGCTGGTCTCCGGCCGGAGCCTGGACATCGTCACGCAGGCCCAGATGGTCGGGCCGTACGGCCGGGACATCGCCGCCGACTACACCAAGTACACCTCCGCCGCCGCCATCTGCGAGACGGCGGAAAAACTCACCGACGTGGACGGCGAATCGGCAGGAGCGCAGTACGGGCTGGTCATCGGCGCGCTCTCGGCCCTCAGTCGCAGCGTGCACGCACCCGAGCTGATCCTGGATTCCTACCTGCTGCGGGCCCTTGCGACGGCGGGCTGGGCCCCCAGCTTCGACGAGTGTGCCCGGTGCGGCGCCCAGGGACCGCATACCGCCTTTGCCGCTCCGCTGGGCGGCGCCGTGTGCCATGATTGCCGTCCGCCCGGGTCGGCCTCGCCCGCACCGGAAACGATGCAGCTGCTCGCCGCCCTGCTCTCCGGAGACTGGCCGGCGGCGGACGCCTCCGCCGCCGGTCCGCGCCGTGAGGCCGCCGGCCTGGTGGCCAGTTACCTGCAGTGGCACCTTGAACGAACCCTGAAATCCCTCAAGCATGTGGAGCGAGTGTGACCCCGATTTCCCGGCAACCGCAGCGGCCATGGCCGCATCCCTCCGGCGCCAAACCGCCCGCCCTTCCTCCGGCGCTGGTCCCGGAACACGTGGCCATCGTGATGGACGGCAACGGCCGCTGGGCGAACCAGCGCGGGCTGCCGCGGACCGAGGGGCACCGTGCCGGGGAAGCGGCTCTGCTGGACGTGATGGCTGGCGCGATCGAAATCGGGGTCAAGCACGTCAGCGTGTACGCCTTCTCCACCGAGAACTGGAAGCGGTCCCCGGAAGAGGTCCGCTTCCTGATGGGCTTTAGCCGGGACGTGCTGCGCCGCCAACGCGACCAGCTCGACGCCTGGGGCGTGCGCATCCGCTGGTCCGGCCGCCGGCCCCGGTTGTGGAAGTCGGTGGTCAACGAGCTGGAGGTCGCCGAGCGACAGACGGCCGGCAACGCCACCTGCACCCTGACCATGTGCGTGAACTACGGCGGGCGGGCGGAAATCGCCGATGCCGCCGCCGCCATCGCCGCCGACGTCGCCGCCGGACGGCTGCGGGCGTCGTCGGTCTCGGAAAAGACCGTGCAGCGCTACCTCGACGAGCCCGACCTGCCGGACGTCGACCTGTTCCTGCGCACGTCGGGGGAGCAGCGCTTCTCCAACTTCATGCTGTGGCAGTCCGCCTATGCGGAGATGGTGTTCATGGATACCCTCTGGCCCGATGTGGACCGCCGCACCCTCTGGGAAGCCATCGACATTTACGCCCGCCGCGACCGGCGGTACGGGGGAGCGGTGGACGCCGCCGCGGTCGGCGGAGCCTAGCCCGGATGGCCGCGCACGTGGTCGCCGTCGGCACCCGGGGCCCGGGCCCCGGCTTTGGCGGCCGTACTACCGCTGCTGGGTGTCCGTGAGGTCCTCGGTCCGGTCGTCCTGCAACACGTAGGCCTGCGCCCAGCGCTGCAGCCGGGCATAGGCGTCCCGCCGCACCTCGGTCCGGGAGAGGAATACGTCGTGCAGGGCGTCCTGGACCTGCTCGATGGAGACGGTGTAGCCGAGCCGGACCGCCCGCTCGGTCATGGTGCGGATGTCCAGCACCACGTCGGTGCTCCTCATGTCCTCGTGCCAGACCGAGCCGTTCATGCTGCGGGTCGAAGACATCACCAGCACCGGGATCTCGAGCTTGAGGCCCTTCGCGACCTTCGACTGTCCCTCCCAGATGGCGCTGAGCCAACCGGCGCGCACGGGGAAGGACTCCGGCGGCCGCAGCTTGGGGTCCAGATCCCATTCGCCCTCCGCGGTGCTGCTGATGCTGCGGTAGTAGAAGCCGCGGACCGGCAATTTGATCTCGGTTTCCGGCTTCAGCCGGGACAACGGTTCCAGCACCGCGCCGGCGGCGCGCCGGACCAGGGAACTGCCGTGCATCTCCAGCCAGGGACTGTTCAGGACCAGGGCGCGCAGCTCGCCCGGGTGTTCCGCCGCCCACAGGGCAGCCACCAGCCCTCCGGTGGAGTGTCCCATCAGCGTGATCTTCGTCTCCGACTGGCCGCGTTCCTCACGGATCAGATCGAGCGCCAGCGAAATCTCGTCCTCGTACTGGCGCAGGTCCGTCACAAAGCCCGCCGGATCACCCTCCCGCAGGCTGCGTCCGTGGTGGTGCAGGTCCAGCGCAAAGAACGCCACGCCTTGGCGGTGCCAGAACTCTGCCAGTTCCGTGTTGAAGAAATAGTCGCTCCAACCGTGCACATACAGGACGGCGTGCCCGCCGGGGGAGCGCTGCGGGGAGTGCGGCAGGTAGCGGATCAGCGTCGCCCGCTGCTCCCGCCCGCCGGGGGCCGGCACTTGCAGGACCGTGGACTCGAACTCCGGGCCGAGGATGTCTTCCTGCCAGTCGGCTGCCGTCGCCACGGTGGTCCTTCCTCTCTGTCCGGTTGCTGCCCCCATGTTATCGCCGGGTGGACACGGTTTGGTGCGGCGGCCTCCGCACGGAAAACTAGGACTATGCGCCTCTACCCCGCCTTCTTCCGCGCCGCGTTCTCCTGGATGGACGCCGAGCGTGCCCACCGAATCGGTTTCCAGCTCATCCGCGCCGCGCACCGGTGCGGGGCCGGGGCAGTGCTGCGCCGCGTCACGCGCCCGGATCCGTCCCTGGCCACCGAGGCGCTGGGCCTGACCTTCCCCTCGCCGTTCGGCCTGGCAGCGGGTTTCGACAAGGAAGGTTTCGGCATCGAGGCGCTGGCCGACCTGGGCTTCGGCGCGGTGGAGGTCGGCACCATCACCGGGAGCGCGCAGCCGGGCAACGCGCAGCCCCGGCTGTTCCGGCTGGTCGAGGACCGCGCCGTGATCAACCGGATGGGCTTCAATAACGACGGCGCAGCCGCCGTCGCGCCGCGGATCGCCGCCGCCCGGCGCGGGCTGGCTTCCCGCTACGGCACGCTCCGGCCCGTCATCGGCGTGAACATCGGCAAGACCAAGGTGGTGGAACTGGCCGACGCCACCGAGGACTACCTGAAGAGCACCCGGCTGTTGGCCCGGTCCGCCGACTACCTTGTGGTCAACGTTTCGTCGCCGAACACGCCCGGACTGCGGCTGCTGCAGAACGTGGAGACGCTGCGACCGCTGCTGCGGGCAGTGGGGGAGACCGCCGATTCCGCGGCCGGCCGCCATGTCCCGTTGCTGGTGAAGATCGCCCCGGACCTCAGCGACGAGGACATCGACGACGTCGCCCGGCTCGCGCTGGAACTGAACCTGGACGGCATCATCGCCACCAACACGACGGTTTCCCGCGAGGGCCTTGTCTCGGACCAAAGCAAGGTCGCGGCCTGCGGCGAAGGAGGCCTCTCCGGCGCCCCGTTGAAGCAACGCTCCCTCGACGTGCTGCGCCGGCTGCGCACTGCCGTCGGGGACGACCTGGCGCTGATATCCGTGGGCGGTGTCGAGACAGCCAGCGACGTGCAGCAGCGGCTGGATGCCGGGGCCACCCTGGTGCAAGGCTATACGGCGTTCCTGTACGAGGGACCCTTCTGGGCCGGCCGCATCAACCGCGGCTTGGCCAAGCGCCCCCGCTGAACGGCCCTGCACGGCGTCATTCCGAAACCGGGCCGGGCCATCCGGAGCCCGGCCGGGCCTCGAGGGCATGCAATAGGGCCGGGAGCCGCAATGCTCCCGACCCTTGGCATGCGATGCTCCCGACCCTTCGACCGGTCCCTCCCCTGGATCAGGCGGGGTATTCGCCGCGCTTGACCTGCGGCTTCGGCAGGCGCATCCGGCGCAACTGCAGCCCGCGCATGACGCCGTACCAGACCGCCCCGCGCTCGACCTCGCCAAACTTGGCGGCCAGGCGCTTCTTGAGCTGGCGGCCGAGGATGAAGGCGTCGATGGCGACCAGCGCCAGCAGCACCCAGAAGCCGAACAGGATGAACGCCTGGACGTTGAGGTCGCGGATAAAGCTGAGGACCACGAAGATGAGGGCGAAGACGATCAGGAATTCGCCCAGCACCCAGCGGGCGTCCACGAAGTCGCGGACGAAGCGCTTCTGCGGTCCCTTGTCGCGCAGCGGCAGGAAGCGCTCGTCGCCGGTGTTCATGGCCTCGCGCATCTTCAGCCGCTGATCCGCCATGGCGGCCCGGTTGGCCTCCTTGGCGGCCTTGCGGTCATTTGGGACCAGGGGGCGCTTGCGCGCAGCTTCCTGGTCCTTGCGCCGGGGCGTGGGCGCGCCCTTGCCGTATCGAGGCTGCTGGGCGTCGTTGGCCTGGTCGATGGTTTCCTGGGGCGTGGGAGCCTCTTTTTTACGTCCGAACACCAGTCAAGAATACCGGACCGCGTACGGCCGTTGTCCCCCTTGGGGCCCGCGCCGCCGGGGCAGCCACGGGGCATCGTCGCGACGTTGCCCGGGCGATAGGGTGTCGACTATGACCAATGTGAACGTAGACGAACTTGCGGCCGCCGTGGACGCCGGCATGGGGCTCACCATCTCCTCGTTGGAACAGCTGGTTTCCATCCCGGGGATCGCCTGGCCGGCCTTCGACCCGGAGGACCTCGCGCGCAGCGCGGATGCCGTAGCCGGCATGGTCCGGGAGCTGGGCCTGGAGGACGTACAGATCCTCAGCGTGGCGAACGGCGAGGCCGCCGGCGGCCCCGCCGTCGTGGCCCGCCGCCCGGCCGCGGCCGGCAAGCCGACCGTCCTGCTGTATGCCCACCACGACGTGCAGCCGCCGGGGGACCCGGCACTCTGGCGGACGGAACCGTTCAAGGCCACCGAGATCGACGGCCGCCTCTATGGGCGCGGAACCGCAGACGACAAGGCCGGGATCATGGTCCACCTGGCCTCGCTGCGCACTCTGCTGGAGGTCCTCGGCGACGATTTCGGGCTCGGCATCACGTTGTTCTTCGAGGGGGAGGAGGAGGCCGGTTCGCCAAGCTTCCGCCCGTTCCTCGAGACACACCGCGAACTGCTGCGGGCAGACGCCATCATCGTCGCCGACTCCAGCAACTGGAAGGTCGGCATCCCGGCCCTGACCACCAGCCTGCGCGGCCTGGTGGACGGCACCGTGGAGCTGCGGGTGCTGGAACACGCCGTCCATTCGGGCATGTTCGGCGGGCCGCTGCTGGATGCGCCCACGCTGCTGTCTCGGCTGATCGCCACCTTCCACGACGACGACGGGGCGGTCGCCATCGAGGGCCTCGCTTCGGCTCCTGCCGCCTCGGTGGAATATCCGGAAGAAGACTTCCGCCGCGATTCTTCGGTGCTCGAGTCCGTGCAGCTCGCGGGCACCGGCAGCATTGCCGACCGGCTCTGGAACAAGCCGGCCCTGTCGGTGATCGGCTTTGACGCCCCCAGCGTCGAGCTCGCGTCCAACACCTTGATTCCCGCCGCCCGCGCCAAGATCAGCCTCCGGCTGGCACCGGGACAGGATCCGGACCGGGCGATGGAAGCGGTGGCCGCGCACGTTGCCGCCCACGCGCCCTTCGGCGCCGCCGCCACCTTCGTGCCGGGGGAGCGCGGCCACGCGTTCGCCACGGACACCTCCGCGCCCGCGGCCCAGGCGGCGCTGTGGGCCCTGGAGCAGGCGTGGGGCACGCTGCCGGTGGAGGCCGGCATGGGCGGCTCCATCCCGTTCATCGCCGACCTCACGGAAGTCTATCCGGAGGCACAGATCCTGATCACCGGCGTCGAAGACCCCGACTCGAGGGCGCACTCGGCCAACGAGTCGCTGCATCTCGGCGACTTCCGCAATGCGGTCCTGGCCCAGGCCCTGCTCCTGGCACGGTTGAACAGCGAGGGACTCTAGGCCTGTTCGGGCCAGGCTGGAGGCGGGGGAGAGTTATCCCATTTCGGCCCACCAGACGTACGATGGATGGGAAGCCCGACGCACCACTGAGTAATAGCAGCAGGTCACCGGACGGCCCGAAATAGATAAGGAAGTGCAATGAGCGCAACGATCAACTCGTCCGCCCCCACCACGGCACCCGAAGCGGCAGAACTGCCCACGCATGAAGTGGCTTTGACCGACGTCGCCGCCGGAAAGGTCCGCAGCCTCCTGGAACAGGAAGGCCGCACGGATCTGCGCCTGCGCGTTGCCGTACAGCCGGGCGGATGCTCCGGCCTGATCTACCAGCTGTACTTCGACGAGCGGATGCTCGACGGGGACGCTGTCCGTGATTTCGACGGGGTTGAGGTCGTCGTCGACAAGATGAGCGTTCCTTACCTCTCGGGCGCCTCGATCGACTTCGAGGACACGATTTCCAAGCAGGGCTTCACCATCGACAATCCGAATGCCGGTGGCTCCTGCGCCTGTGGAGACTCCTTCCACTAAGGGCCTGCAGGGCGCTCTCCGGCCGCCGGAACGGCCGACGCACGGGGGAGCCTGTCACATGGAAGTCATGTGGGCGGGTAAGCTCTACAGTGAGTAGTAAAACTGGATATGCGGCCAAGCTCAGCTCTGCCATGGCCGCATCACTTGCACGAAACAAAGAGGAAGGGCCGTCTGTGAGTTCGCAGGTTCGAACCGGCAGTCGACGCGCCAAAATCGCCAAGGCTACAGGTCTGGGTGCACTCGGTGCGTTGTTGTTGACGGGATGTTCAGAAGAAGTCCGTTTGGGTTGGTTGCCCACCGAGCGGGACGTTACCAACCACACGCCCGAAATCATTGATTTGTGGGTCAACGGATGGATCGCCGCCCTGGTCGTCGGTGTCATAACCTGGGGCCTGATGCTCTGGTGCATCATCGCGTACCGCCGCCGCAAGGACGAGACGGGCTACCCGCGCCAGCTGAGCTACAACCTGCCGCTGGAGATCTTCTACACCGCGGTTCCCGTGGTCATGGTCATGGTCTTCTTCTACTTCACGGACAAGACCACGTCCAACATCACCGAGCGGGTGGACAACCCGGACGTCGTCGTCGACGTGCGCGGCAAGCAGTGGGCCTGGGACTTCAACTACGTCAAGCAGGACAAGTACTTTGCCGGCGTGCAGGCCCACCTGACCGGCGAGACCGGCGTCCCGGAGACCCTGCCCACGCTGTACCTGCCGGTGAACCAGAGCGTGGAGCTGCAGATCAACTCCCGCGACGTCATCCACTCGTTCTGGGTCCCCGCCTTCCTGCAGAAGGTGGACATGATCCCGGGCAAGACCAACTACCTGAACTTCACCCCCACCCGTGAGGGCATCTACGACGGCAAGTGCGCCGAGCTGTGTGGCGAGTACCACTCCGAAATGCTCTTCCGTGTCGCGGTGGTCTCCGAGGCTGAATTCGACGCTCAGATGGCGCGGCTCAAGGACGGCCAGCTTGGCGAAGAGTACGACCGCAACCCCTACGCTGAAGCGTCTGAGTAAAGGAGCGAGGGCCACAAGTGTCAACGTACGAATACACAGCTGACGACCGGGCTACCACTGTAGCTCCGCGCGTCGTGCCGGTGTCCAAGGGGCGCATCGTCGTCAACTGGATCACCTCAACGGACCACAAGACCATCGGGTACATGTACCTGATCGCGTCGTTCATCTTCTTCTGCCTCGGCGGCGTGATGGCCCTGGTCATCCGTGCCGAACTGTTCGAGCCCGGCATGCAGATCCTGCAGACCAAGGAACAGTACAACCAGCTGTTCACCATGCACGGCACGGTGATGCTGCTGATGTTCGCCACGCCGCTGTTCGCCGGCTTCGCCAACGTCATCATGCCGCTGCAGATCGGCGCCCCCGACGTAGCGTTCCCGCGCCTGAACGCGCTGGCTTTCTGGTTCTTCCTGTTCGGCAGCATCATCGCGGTGGCCGGCTTCATCACGCCGCAGGGCGCCGCTTCCTTCGGCTGGTTCGCCTATGCACCGTTGTCCAACACCACCTTCTCCCCGGGAGTCGGCGGGGACTTGTGGGTCTTTGGTTTGGCGCTGTCCGGCTTCGGCACCATCCTCGGTTCGGTCAACTTCATCACCACGATCATCACCATGCGCGCCCCCGGCCTGACCATGTGGCGCATGCCGATCTTCACCTGGAACACGCTGGTTACCGCCATCCTCGTCATGATGGCATTCCCGCCCCTGGCCTCCGCGCTGTTCGCCCTCGGCGCCGACCGGCGCCTGGGTGCGCACATCTTCAACCCGGAGAACGGCGGTGCCATCCTCTGGCAGCACCTGTTCTGGTTCTTCGGCCACCCCGAGGTCTACATCATCGCCCTGCCGTTCTTCGGCATCGTTTCCGAGATCTTCCCGGTGTTCAGCCGCAAGCCGATCTTCGGCTACAAGGGCCTGGTCTACGCCACCATCGCCATCGCCGCGCTGTCCGTGACCGTGTGGGCCCACCACATGTACGTCACCGGCTCGGTGCTGCTGCCGTTCTTCGCCTTCATGACGATGCTCATCGCGGTGCCCACCGGGGTGAAGTTCTTCAACTGGATCGGCACCATGTGGCGCGGCTCGATCACCTTCGAGACGCCCATGCTGTGGAGCCTGGGCTTCCTGGCCACCTTCCTGTTCGGCGGCCTGACCGGCATCATCCTGGCGTCGCCGCCGCTGGACTTCCACGTCTCCGACACCTACTTCGTGGTGGCGCACTTCCACTACGTGGTCTTCGGTACGGTCGTGTTCGCAATGTTCGCGGGCTTCTACTTCTGGTGGCCCAAGTGGACCGGCAAGATGCTCAACGAGCGCCTCGGCAAGATCCACTTCTGGATGCTGTTCCTGGGCTTCCACGGCACCTTCCTCATCCAGCACTGGCTCGGCGTCGAGGGCATGCCCCGTCGCTACGCCGACTACATGCCGGAAGACGGGTTCACCGCGATGAACCAGTTCTCCACGGTGGCATCCTTCGTGTTGGGCGCCTCGATGATCCCGTTCTTCTGGAACGTCTACATCACCTGGCGCAACGGCAAGAAGGTCGAGGTCGACGACCCCTGGGGCTTTGGTGCTTCGCTTGAGTGGGCGACCTCCTGCCCGCCGCCGCGGCACAACTTCACCTCGCTGCCCCGCATCCGGTCGGAGCGCCCCGCGCTGGACCTGCACCACCCGGAGCTGGCGCCGCGGCACACCCCGACGACTCCGGCACCGGTGGCCCAGATGGCCGGTCCCGCTGACCAGAAGGACGCATAACTGTGAAGATTGAAGCCTGGCTATTCATTGCGCTTGCGCCGTTCTTCGCCCTCGTTGCCACCGTCTACGGCTACATGGGGAACTGGGAAGAGCCCGTCGGCTGGCTGGCGCTGTACCTGACGGCCGGACTGTCCCTGATGATTGGCGGTTACCTCTGGTTTACGGCGCGGCGCATCGGCCCCCGTCCGGAGGACCGGGTAGACGCCGAAATCCATGAGGGTGCCGGCGAGCAGGGCATGTTCAGCCCGTGGAGCTGGTGGCCCATCGTGCTGGGTCTCGGTGCCGCCACTGGATTCATGGGCCTGGCGGTCGGCTGGTGGATCGTCTACATCTCAGTCGGCCTGACCACGGTGGCCATCATCGGCTGGGTCTACGAATACAGCCGCGGGGACCACGCGCACTAATACCCGCAGCTACACGACGGAAGGGTCCGGAACCATGAGGTTCCGGATCCTTCCGCGTATCCGCGGGCCGGCCGGGCGCCGGGACGCTGGTCTAGACCGGATAGAATGGGTGAATGCAACCGGCTGAACAGGAGGCCGCATGTCCGTGAACGCCGCCGCGATCGAGGGTGGGCTCGATGGCTCCTCCCGTACCGCCAAGCACGTCCAGCTCCGGGACATTTTGCGCAGGCATGCCCAGGAACGCTGCGAACCCGGGGCCGCTTTTCCCTCGGAGAGGGAGCTGGCCGAACGCTTCGGCGTGGCGAGGATGACCGTACGCCAGGCGATCGACTCCCTCGTCGCCGAACAGGTGCTCGAACGCATTGTCGGCCTGGGGACCTTTGTGCGGCAGCCGAAGCTGGACCTGCAGGTCAAGCTCACCTCCTACAGCGAAGAGATGCAACGCCGCGGCATGGTTCCCGATGCCCGTGTCCTCAGCTTCGAGCAGATCGGCGCCACCCCGCTGGTCGCCCGCGAGTTGCAG
Source organism: Arthrobacter sp. Y3223151 (assembly GCF_059091125.1). Lineage (NCBI taxonomy): Bacteria > Bacillati > Actinomycetota > Actinomycetes > Micrococcales > Micrococcaceae > Arthrobacter > Arthrobacter sp. Y3223151. Next base: position 47,857 of record NZ_JBNHGI010000005.1, read on the forward strand.
ATCGATGAGGGGCAGCCGGTGGTGCGCTTCCGCCGCCTGCTGCTGGCGGACGCCGAACCGATGAGCGTGGACGAAAACTTCATTCCGGCGCAGCGGGTGCCGGGGATCCTCGACGAGGGGCCGCCGTCGTCGCTGTATAACGTCTTGAGCGAACGGTACGGACTGATCATGGAGTGGGGCGAGGACACCATAGAGGCAACCGCAGCCCAGCCCTCCATTGCGCGACTCCTGAGCGTGGACATCGGATCTCCGCTGCTGAAAATCCAGCGGCATGCCTACGTCTCCAAGACCATGGTCGACTTCTCGATCTCGTATTACCGCGCGGACCGCTACAAGCTCTGGGTACCGCTGCAACGGCCCGGGGGACGCGCGCCGCGTTCCTACAACGTCAAGCGCTTTTAAGGGCGCCAGAGGGCCGCTGGAGGCCGCCCGCGCCGCCAGCCTATCGTCGTCCGCCGTACAAGCCCTGCAGTGGGCGGACGGCCTCGCGCGTAGCCGCACATGCCGGCAAGGGGCAATGACCGCCGTCGCCGATAGCCCCGTTTGTCGGGGGCACACCGGCCCGCCCGTGGCACTAGGCGCCGCTGACGCGGGTCTCGTGGCACTAGGCGCCGCTGGACGTACCCGACAACCCAGGCCGCTTGCTGCGGCCGCACACGACCTCTGGAACCGCCGCAATGCCCCAGTGGCGGCAGCGCCGGGGGAGCGCGTCAGCTCGGTATACGCAGGGTGCCTCACCGGGCGGCGAGGCAAAGGGGCGAGACAACAGAGAATGGCCCCGGACCAGGTCCGGGGCCATTCTCTGTGCGGTTATTGCCTTAGCGGGCGGTGACTTCCGCCTTCTCGGCGGGTGCCTCAACCTCGGCGTGGTGGCTGTGTGCAGCCTCCAGCTCGGCCGGGGTAACCGGTGCCACACGGTCTTCGAAGAAGAACCGGGACAAGGCGCCGCGCAGCTTCTCGGAGCGCTTGATGTGGCCAGCCCTGTTCGGCTGCGCCGGGATCACCTCGGGCGACTCGTAGCTGACCAGCCGGTACTGCTTGTACTCGTTCAGCGGCTCGTGGACCTCGATGAACTCACCATGCGGCAGGCGGACAATGCGTCCGGTCTCCCGGCCATGGAGGGCGATCTCCCGGTCCTTGCGCTGCAGCGCCAGGCAAATGCGGCGCGTGACGATGAAGCCGAGGATCGGGCCCAGGAAGAACAGCGCACGCAGCCAGTACGTCACGTCGTTGAGCGACACGTGGAAGTGCGTGGCGATCAAGTCGGAGCTGGCAGCTGCCCACATCACCGAGTAGAAGACGATGCCGGCGACGCCGGTGGCGGTGCGGAACGGGACGTTGCGCGGGCGGTCCAGGATGTGGTGCTCGCGGGTGTCCTTGGTCACCCAGCTTTCGATCCACGGCCAGGCGAACATCACGGTGAACAGCAGGGCCGCCGGGCCGAGGGCCGGGAGGAGCACGTTCAGCGAAATGGTCCGGCCGAAGATCACGAACTCGCCCACGCCGGGCATCAGGCGCAGCGCGCCGTCCACCCAGCCGATGTACCAGTCAGGCTGGGTACCGGCCGAGACGGGGGAGGGGTCGTAGGGGCCGTAGTCCCAGATCGCCAGGATCTGGAAGTTCGCCGCAATGACGGCCAGGATGCCGAAGACAACGAAGAAGAAGCCGCCTGCCTTGGCCGCGTAGACCGGGCCAATCGGGAAGCCGACGACGTTGGTCTCGGAACGGCCGGGGCCGGGGTACTGGGTGTGCTTGTGCACGACAACCATGAACAGGTGGACGGCGATCATCAGGAGGATCAAGGCCGGGACCAGCAGGATGTGCAGCACGTACAGGCGGCCCACGATGTCCGTACCCGGGAACTCGCCGCCGAACAGCAGCAGCGAAATGTAGGTACCAACCAGCGGGATTGCCTTGATCACGCCGTCGATGATGCGCAGGCCGTTACCGGAGAGCAGGTCGTCCGGCAGGGAGTAGCCGGTGAAGCCGGCAGCCAGGGCCAGGATCAACAGGACGCAGCCGACAACCCAGTTCAGCTCACGCGGGCGGCGGAACGCACCCGTGAAGAACACGCGCAGCATGTGGAACGAGACCGAGGCAACGAACAGCAGCGCAGACCAGTGGTGCAGCTGGCGCATGAACAGGCCGCCGCGGATCTCGAACGAGATCTCCAGGGTGGACTGGTAGGCGACGGACATTTCGACGCCCTTGAGCGGCACATACGGTCCGTCGTATGTGGTATGAGCCATCGAAGGATCGAAGAAGAACGTCAGGAACGTTCCGGTGAGCAGCAGGATGACGAAGGAATACAGTGCCACTTCGCCGAACATGAAGGACCAGTGGTCGGGGAAGATCTTCCGGCCGAATTCCTTGACGATCCCCGAACCGCCGACGCGGGTATCGACGAAGTTGGTGATCCGTCCGGCCCGCGTCTTGGGTACGTAGGTATCAGTTGAAGCGCTCATGCTTAGCCACGCTCCCAGTAGCTAGGTCCGACAGGTTCATGGAAATCGCTTGTGGCGATCAGGTAGCCCTCGTCGTCGACGCTGATCGGCAGCTGGGGAAGGGCGTGTGCGGCCGGGCCGAACACAACCTTGCATTCCTGTGCCGCATCGAAGGTCGACTGGTGGCAAGGGCAGAGCAGGTGGTGCGTGTGCTGTTCGTACAGCGCCACCGGGCAGCCAACGTGAGTGCAGATCTTGGAGTACGCAACGATGCCATTGTAGTTCCAGTCTTCGCGGCCTGGGGAGACCTGGAGGACGTCGGGATTCAGGCGCATCAAGAGGACGACCGCCTTGGCCTTCTCCTCGAGCTTGTGCTCGGCCTCGTTGAGCCCCTCGGGGATGACGTGGAACGCGGAACCAATGGTGACGTCCGAGGCCTTGATCGGGGTGCCGCTGGGGTCGCGGGTCAACCGGACGCCTGCGTCCCACATGGTGTGCCGCAGCACCTCCGGGTTCAGGTCCTTGGACAGGTCGCGGAAGATGCCGATGGCCGGCAGGATAGCCAGCACGCCGGCGCCGATCAGGGTGTTGCGGATCAGCGGTCGGCGGGAGATGCCGGATTCGTCCAGGACCTGGCCGATGATCTGCTCGGCGTCCTTGCGGTCTTCCTCGGTGCGGACCTCGTGGCGCTCTTCAACGATCTCGTGGTCCGGCATGAGGGTCTTGGCCCAGTGGACAATGCCCACGCCAATGCCCAGCATGGCAAAAGCGGTGCCCATGCCGAGGGTGAAGTTCTGCAGTCGCAGCGTTGCGGTGGTGTCATCCAAGCGGATGCCAAAGTACCCGACGAAGAAAAGTACGGTGCCGATGATGGAGATTACGAAGAGTATCGCAACCTGGCGTTCGGCTCGCTTTTCCGCCCGGGGATCTTTGTCGGCACGGCGCGGGCGGTGCGGGGGGAGTCCAGGATCCTGAAACTTCTCCACGTCGCTCTGACCAGCCGTAGCAACGGTGCCCGAGGTGTTCGGACTGCCGTGACTATGGTCGCCCATGATCCCTCTCATCCTTCTCTAAATAGTTCAAAACTCATAATGACTGTTGGCGCTTCTCCGGCGGCCCGTTGGGCCGCCGGAAGCGAAGGTTAGGAAGACCGCTGGGTCAGCCAGATGGTGAACGCGATGACCACGCCCAATCCAAGCGTCCACATCAGCAGGCCCTCGGACACGGGGCCGAGGCCGCCAAGGGCGAACCCGCCGGGGGAGGGCTGCTCTTCGATGGTCTTCAGGAAGGCGATGACGTCGCGCTTCTCCTCCGGGGAGATGTTCGCGTCGCTGAACACCGGCATGTTCTGCGGACCGGTGGCCATGGCCTCGTAGATGTGCGCTTCGCTGACGCCGGCAAGCGCCGGTGCGAACTTGCCGCGCGTCAGGGCGCCACCGGCTGCGGCGGCGTTGTGGCACATGGCGCAGTTGACCCGGAAGATCTCGCCGCCGGCGGCAGGATCACCCTGGGAAACGTCGAGGAATTCATCAGCCGGAATCGCGGGGCCGGCGCCGAGGGAGGCAACGTATGCCGCCAACTGCATGGTCTGCTCTTCGTTGAACTGGTTCGGCTTTTCCATGGCCTGGGGGCCGGACATCTGCATGGGCATGCGGCCGGTTCCTACCTGGAAGTCCACGGCGGCGGCGCCGACGCCAATCAGCGACGGACCGGCCTGGTTGCCGTGCGCACCCTCCGGGGCCCCGACAGCACCGATTCCGTGACAAGTTGCGCAGTTGGCTACGAAGAGCTTCTCGCCCTCTTCGATGTCCTGCGCGGAAAAGGTGGTGGTTTGGGCCTTGGCCTCGTTGACGTTCCCGGCAACGGCGTACAGTCCGCCGGTGACGAGCAGTCCCATGAGCAGCAGGGCAACGGCCGCCAGGGGATGTCGTCGCCTCTGGGAGAGTGCCTTCACTTGTTGGTTCCTAACTTTGCGGTGCGTGTGCGTAGATGTTCGGCCGGCTGGTCCGCAGCGAGGCGCGGACCTTTCTGCCGTCTACTTAAGGAAGTAGATGATGATGAAGAGAGCGATCCACACGACGTCGACGAAGTGCCAGTAGTACGACGTGACGATGGCCGACGTGGCTTCGAAATGGCCGAACTTCTTGGCGACGTAGGCGCGGCCGATGATCAGCAGGAAAGCGATGAGGCCGCCTGTGACGTGGAGGCCGTGGAAGCCGGTGGTGATGTAGAACGCCGAACCGTAGGAATTCGAGGACATCGAGACGCCTTCGGAGACGAGCATCGCGTATTCGTAGGCCTGGACGGAGACGAAGATGGCGCCGAGGAGGAATGTCAGCAGGAACCATTCGACCATGCCCCACTTGGCGACATTGAAGAGCCCGCCGGAACGGCGGGCCTGCAAGCGCTCTGCGGCGAAGACGCCGTACTGGCAGGTGAAGGAACTGGACACCAGGATGATGGTGTTGGCCAGCGCAAACGGAACATTCAACTTCTCGGTTTCCATCGCCCACATCTCGCCGGAGGTGGCGCGGAGGGTGAAGTACATAGCGAAAAGGCCGGCGAAGAACATCAGCTCGCTGGAGAGCCACACAACGGTTCCGACGGAAACCAGATTGGGGCGGTTCAGCGTTGGATGCGCCGGGGTACTGGGGGCATGGGTTGCAGTTGTCACAAGGCCATTATGTCTATAAATCTGCCCACTTCACCAATGCATTTGAACGCGTGGCGCCGCGTTCCAGTTCCTGAACCGCTGGATTCCGCGGAACGGCGCGGAAGTTAACAATCCGGAAGTTTCTACAAAACGTAGATAACCTAGTGAAGTGACGACCGAACCCAACGCTCAGAACACACCCACCTGGCCTGAACTGATCTCTGCCCTGATCTCCCGGCAGGACCTCACTGCGGCCCAAACCCAGTGGGCGATGAACACGATCATGTCCGGCGGGGCCTCCGACGCGCAGATGGCCGGCTTCCTGGTCGCGCTGCGGGCGAAGGGGGAGACAGTCGATGAGCTGACCGGCCTGGTGGAGGCCATGGTCGGCAACGCCCGGCCGATCGACATCCCGGGGGAGAAGCTGGACATCGTCGGCACCGGCGGGGACCGGCAGAACACCGTCAACATCTCGTCCATGGCCGCCCTGGTGTGCGCGGGGGCCGGGGCGCGGATCGTCAAGCACGGAAACCGCGCCGCGTCGTCGTCGTCCGGTTCTGCCGATGTGATCGAAGCCCTCGGTGTGCGCCTGGACCTCCCGGTGGACCGCGTGGCACAAACCGCCGTCGAAGCGGGGATCACGTTCTGCTTCGCGCAGGTGTTCCACCCCTCCATGCGCTATGCGGGCGCGGTGCGCGCGGAACTCGGCGTGGCCACGGCCTTCAATTTCATGGGTCCCATGACTAACCCGGCGAATCCCACGGCGGCCGCCATCGGCGTTGCCGATGCCCGGCTGGCGCCGCTCATCGCCGGCGTGCTGGCCGCCCGGGGCATCCGCGCGCTGGTCTTCCGCGGCGGGGACGGCCTGGATGAGCTGACCACCACGGGCCCCTCGTCGGTATGGGAGGTGCGCGGAGGCGCGGTGACGGAACACGACCTGGACCCGCTGGACCTCGGCATCCCCCGGGCAACGCTGGACGACCTGCGCGGCGGCGACGCCGCCGCGAATGCCGAAGTGGTGCGCCGCGTGCTCGCGGGGGACAAGGGGCCGGTGCGCGACGCCGTCGTCCTCAACGCGGCCGCCGCCCTGGTGGCCAACGAGGCAACAGCCGACGCCCCGCTGCTGGAGCGGCTGGCCGCCGGTTTGGAACGGGCCGAGGAAGCCATCGACAGCGGTGCCGCGGCCGAGGCGCTGCAGCGCTGGATCGACGCTACCCGCTGACTTCCCGGCCCGCGCGTGGGCCGCAACAGCTTAACAAGGAGTGCCCCGGACAGGACGTCCGGGGCACTCCGTTTGAGTGCGAAGCCTAGTGCTCGAATCCGAGCGAGAAGGCTGCATCCAGGTCGTGCTTGGAATAGGCGCGGAAGGCGATGTGAGTGGTCGTTGCCTGCACGCCCCGGACCTTCGAGAGCCGGTCGGCGATGACATCGGCCAGCTCGTCGTGCTTGGCGACCCGGGCGACGGCGATCAAATCCCATTCCCCGGTGACCGAATAGACCTCGCTGATGCCCTCGATCTCGGAGATCTCCTGGGCGCACTCCGGAATCCGGGTCGCATCGGTGCGGATGAGAACGAATGCTGTAGCCACTGCACTGCCTTTCTGCTGGAACTGGGTGTTCTTCCCTCTATCCGAGGTTATTCCACCCGTCGGGCGAAACGTAGTTTGATGAACAGGGCGGCGGCCGCCCGCCACCCCAACAGCAGGGCGCCGAGGACCAGGAAGGCCACGATCTGGAAGGACAGCGCGAGCCCGCCGCCCGCCAGGCCGCGCAGGGCGAGCCCCAGGGCCACTGCGGCCAGCCAGACTGCGACCCCGGTCGGCCAAAGGGAGGCCGGCCGGCGCCAGGCGCGCGAGGCCAGCCAGCCCACGAGGGCCCCGGCCAGGAACGGGCTCGCGGTAATCAGGATTCCGGCCAGGGCCATTCCGTGTTCGTGCGTGTTTCGGCCCGCCGCCGCAAAAATGACGACGGCGGCCAGGTCCAGGGCGATCGATGCGGCCGCCAGCGGGATGCCCGCGCGGAGCCGGGGCGATGTTTCAGTCACCCCTCCACACTATCGGGCATGCACGGGCGTACGATTCGAGGACGAGCCGGCCGGGGTCCGACGCTGTCGGCGGCAGTCGGGCAGGGGGCGAAGCCGGGCGGCTGGGCAGGGGCCGAAGCCCGCGGCGGATTGGGAGGAGCGGAAGCCATGAAGTTGGCACAGGTTGCGCTCGGTGTGCATGAGCTCGAGCGGGCCACCGCTTTCTACACCGACCTGCTCGGTGATCCGCCGGCCGGGGTCTTCGACCCTCCGGGCTTGGTGTTCTTCGATCTAGACGGCGTGCGGCTGTTGCTGGAGGTGGGCGCGCCGGCCGCCCTGTTGTACCTGCAGGTCGACTCGGTGCGGGACCGGGTCGAGGAACTGCGCGCCCGGGGGATTGCGGTTGTCGAGGAACCACACATCATCTTCCGGCATGCCGATGGCGCCCTGGGACCTGCCGGCATGGATGAATGGATGGGGTTCATCCGCGACTCCGAAGGCAATCTCCTGGGGCTGGTCAGCCACCAGCCGGTGGAGCAGTAAGGTTGCATCCGCGCCTACAACCCTGCATACTTGTTGCCTGAGCCACAAGGAAGTAGGTTTGTATGTATGTTCTGACCGTCGATCAGCGGCGCTCACGCCGCCACGTGGACCTCGTTGAGGGCGCGCTTGGAGCCCTGAATGAGGACCGGTCCCGTCCGCTGGTGCGCGGGTTCGAACGCACCGCCGGCGACGAGATGCAGGCGGTCGTCGCCGACGCTGCCGTGGCGGCGGATCTTGCCCTGGACCTGGCGGTCAGCAACCACTGGAGCGTGGGAATCGGCGTGGGCGGGGTCGTCACTCCGCTGCCGGAATCTACCCGCGCGGGCTCCGGCGAGGCCTTCGAGCGCGCACGCGAAGCGGTGACCGCGGCCAAGACATCGCCGGGCAACGTCGCCGTCTCCGGTGCCCGCGAGGAGGCCGGCCATGCCGAAGCGGTGCTGCAGTTGCTGGTGTCGGTGGCGCGGAAGCGCAGCAGGCAGGCCACCGAAGCCGGGATGCTCAGTGATGAAGGACTCACCCAGCAGCAAATCGCCGACCGACTGGGGATCACCCAGCAGGCCGTCTCCAGCAGGCTGCATAGTGGGCTCTGGCCGGAGTGGCGACGCGCACGGTTGGCGGCACAAGCGTTGCTGGAAGGGGCCGACCGATGAGCGTCATGGCACTGCTCGCGCTCTGCGTGGCCGCGGCGGTGGCGGCGCCCATGTACTTCGAGCGGTTCCAGGGCCGGGGCAACCGCTGGCTGTACGCCGCCAGCGCCGTGTCGCTGCTGCTCCTGGGCATTGCGGGATTGTTGGCGGTCCTGGGGTCCGGCGGTTTGGGCCCGGCAGCCTATGCGCTGGGCGTGGCGGCCGCCGCGATCGGCGGTGGCCCGGCCACCGTAACCATCCTGCGGTTGTCGTTCAATGCCTCGCACCCGGACAACCACACCGACCCCGAAGCATCCCCGGTGCTCCGCGGAGGGGCCTGGATCGGGGTGCTCGAGCGGACGGCCATCGCGGCCACCCTGCTGGCCGAGTGGCCGGAAGGATTGGCAGTTGTCCTCGCAGTGAAAGGCCTGGGCCGGTATTCGGAACTCGGCCAGTCCGGGGCGGCCGAGCGCTTTATCCTGGGCACCTTCGCGAGCGTGCTGTGGGCCGCGGCCGCTACCGGCATCGCGGTTCTCCTGCGCTGAGCGCAGGCGACGCCTCGGCATTCCCGGCCAAGAGGGCGGCGCCGGGTTAGCGGCGCTCAGTCCGTAATAGAAAGCACGGTCCCGCCCGGTGCTGCCGCCGCCCCCTGCAGGGCCCGCGTTCCGTCCCCACGAAATATTCCCCGCGGTCTGTTGCCCACGCCACATTCGTCCTCTTATGATGATCACCGGTCAAGGAGCGGCCATGGGGAACTCTTGAGGGGACAAAGCATGGATCCCAAACTGCGAGTGGTCGTCCGGCTGGATATCGATCGGGAATCCGCCAATATCGAAGTGCGCGGGCACGTGACAACCCGAAACATCGTGGCGCTGTATTCGTTGGTTCGCCGCACCAGCGCGCTTGCGCCCGGGCGGGGCGTCACCATCAACCTCCAGAATGCCCGGATTGAAGCTGCCGCGCTGGAAGAGCTTCACCGCTGCAGTGAAAGCAAGCGGCTTCCCGGTTATGCGGCCCCCGAAGGGGAGGGGTGCCGCCTGCAGGTGATAGGCCCGGATGACAGGGACGCCACGACCCTGCTGCTGGCCGGTGCCCCCGGCTGAGCCGGAGGCATCACGTTTGGCTGCCGGTCGGTGCCCGGTTCACGTCGCACACCCGATTCACACGTTCGAGGGGCGGTTCCGGTACGCCTGATACAGGGGAGGAACCCATCATGCAGAAGATCACGCCGTGCCTGTGGTTCGACAGCGAGGCCGAAGAGGCGGCACAGTTCTACGTCCAGCTGTTCAAAAACTCGAAGATCCTCGACGTGACGCGCTACGGCGAGACCGGTCCCGGGATGGAAGGCCAGGTGCTGACCGTAGAGTTCGAGTTGGACGGCCAGTCCTTCACGGCCCTGAACGGGGGAGCCCAGTTCACGTTTAATGAGGCCGTCTCCCTGCAGGTGGACTGCGAGGACCAGGCGGAGGTCGACCGGCTCTGGGACGCGCTGACTGCCGACGGCGGTGCCGAGAGCCAATGCGGATGGCTCAAGGACAAGTACGGATTGTCCTGGCAAATCATTCCCTCGGTGCTGCCGCGGCTGATCGGCGGGCCGGATCCGCAGAAGGCCCAGCGTGCCATGGAAGCCATGCTGCAGATGAGGAAGATCGACATCGGCGAACTGCAGCGCGCCTACGACGCCGGCTAGCGCCTTGTGAGCCGCGAGCCCCTTTGTTCGCTCCCGCCGGCCGAGAGCTCACAGGATGCCGGCCGGAAGGTGCGTGTTCCTGACGGCGTCGAAGACGACGTCGGTGAGTCTGTGCTGGCGCGCGAGGACTCCCCGCTGCCTTGCCGCGCCGGTACCGTCGCGAAGGATTCCGTCGACGACGGCCCGTATGGGATCCAGATCGTCCGTTTCCGCCAGCACGGGTCCGACATGTTCGAGCAGTGCTGCGACCACGTTGCGGGCCGGGGCGCGGTCGCTCTTCACAGGGTGCAGCAGTTCTTCTTCCAGTCCCGACCTGCTGGCCCGCCAGGACGCAAGACGCAGCAGCTCCGCCGGTACCGGAGGCGGCGGGCTGCCGTCGCTCCATTGCCGGGCAGCCGTTTCTACCAGCGCCCGGCACAAGGCGGCCACGGCGGCGGCATGTTCCGCTTGCAGGCAGACATCGGCCACGCGGATCTCGACCGTGGGATGCCGTTGACCTAGCCGCGCGTCGAAATAGATCATGCCCTTATCCAGCAGCACGTCGCACTCGAGCAGCATCCCCAACAGTTGGTGGTAGGCAGCGGGGGAGCCGAAGATGCCGGTCGGCCCGGCGGTGGGCCACCGTTTCCAGACCTGGTAGCGGAAGCTGGCGTAGCCACTATCCACGCCCTGCCAGAAGGGGGAGTTGGTGCTCAGCGCGAGCAGGACCGGCAGCCAGACGCGGATCCGGTCAAGCACGGCAACGGCTTCCTCATCGGAGGCAACCGAAACGTGCACGTGGAAACCGCACGTCAGTTGTTCGCGCAGGGTCATGCCGAACCGGGATTCCATGGCCTGGTAGCGCGGCCGCGGCACGAGGCTGGTAGTGGCGGGCAGGGGATAGGTGCCCAATGCTGCAGCCCTGGCGCCAAAACGCCGCGCCTGTCGGTCAGCCTCCGCGCGCCCGGCCCTGATGCCCGCTGCCAGGTCCTGCAGATCCTTGTACGGAGCGGACACCGCTTCGAGCTGTTCCTGCTTGACCTCGGACATCAGGCTGCCCTTGTAGCCGCCGCGGGACGCCGTTGCCCCGGGTGTATCAAGCACCGCAGGTTCTTCCTGCTCCCGGAGCAGTTGTTCCGAGACGGAGGCCAGGGCGCCGGTCTTGGCGTCCACCAGGAGCAGCTCTTCCTCCACGCCAAAGGTTCGCATGCTGTTTAGTGTTCACCACAGGCGGGCTTGGCGAAAGACCGTCGCGGTTCGCCGGACCTTCCGTGGGGGGCGGACGCGGCACGATGACGGAGACCATTCAGGTTGATCAGGTTCGGCTGCGGAGATGACCGCATTCAGGGGTCCCGCCGGGCTGCAAAACGGGATACCGTAGCCGACACGGAGGCGCGCATGCATCTCCGGCAGTGCCCGCAACCGATCAGAATCCCTCGGCCTGATCTTCGGCAAGGCCGCTTTGCAGCCCCGGGATCTGTGCCGTTGTGAGCCGGCTTATATCGGCCTTCAACCTAGGATCGTGCTGTGGAAATCGTTGAAACCATGCTCCCCGGCGTCGGCATGCGATATGACCTCAAGACGAGGACCAACGTCAATTTTTCCCTGGTGATAGACCGGAATGGCGCGGCCGACATCCTGACCTTTGACGAAGACGATCCGGACAGGGCAGTCAGCAAGCTCCAATTGGAATCGGAAGAAGCGTTACAGCTGGCCGAGCTTCTGGGCGCGCCCCGGATCATGCAGCGCTTTGCGGATCTTTCCAGGGAGGTCCCGGGACTGGAAACCAGCCGCTTTAGCGTTCGGCCGGACTCACCGTATGCGGGCCGGCCGCTGGGTGAGAGCAAGGCCCGCAGCCGGACGGGGTGCTCAATCGTGGCGATCATACGCGGGGAGCGCGTGATCACGGGCCCCACCCCACAAGAGCAACTCCTGGCCAACGATGACCTGATAGCCCTGGGATCGGCCGATGGGCTTGCCGCACTCGAAGCTCTCATCAATGCGCCGACCGCCACCTGAACGTGACACACCTGTCGCTCCTCCTGATCGAATTGGGAGTGCTGTTCACCGTCTTATCCGGGCTCGGGCTTCTGGCTCACAGGCTTGGCCTTTCACCGGTCCCGTTTTATCTCCTTTCCGGGTTGCCGTTCGGAGAGGACGGACTGCTGCCGGTGCACGCAGCGGGGCCCTTCGTGGAAACCGCGGGGGAGATCGGCATCGTCCTGTTGCTGCTCCTGCTGGGACTCGAGTTCTCCGCGGCCGAGCTGATGTACAGCCTCAAGCGGCATCGTGTCTCGGGTTTGATCGATTTCCTGCTGAACGCGGTGCCCGGGTTCCTGCTGGGGCTGGTGTTGCAGTTGCCGTGGCAGGCGGCTTTGGCACTTGGGGGAGTCACCTGGATATCCTCGTCCGGCATCATCGCCCGGTTGCTGGATGACCTGGGCCGTTTGGGAAACCGGGAGACGCCGGCGGTGCTGTCGATACTGGTTTTGGAAGACATCGCCATGGCGTTGTTCCTGCCAATCCTGGTTGTCGTCCTTGCCGGCGGCGGAGCTTGGCAGGCAGCGGGGGGAGTTGCCCTGGCCGCCAGCGCTGTGACGCTCGCCCTTGTCGCGGCACGTAAGGCCGGGTACCGGATGGGACGTCTGCTGTCTCATCCCCAAAATGAACAGGTCATGTTGCGCCTCCTCGGCATTACATTGGCGGTTGCCGGAGTGGCCGAGGGTATGGGCGCCAGTGCAGCAGTCGGCGCCTTCCTGGTGGGTATAGCGATTCCCCAGCACTTTGCCGACCGTGCCCGGCATGTCTTAAGCCCGCTGCGCGATCTCTTTGCGGCGATCTTCTTTGTCACCTTCGGTCTGGCCATCGATCCTGCGGACATGTGGCCCATCCTGCCTGCAGCACTGCTGCTGTCCGTCGTGACCGCTGCTACCAAACTGGGTACGGGCTGGTGGGCAGCAGGAAAGGAAGGAGTGCGGCAGCGTGGACGCCTCCGGGCGGGGGCCGCCCTGGTCACCCGGGGTGAATTTTCTGTCGTCATTGCCGGTCTGGCGGTTGCGGCAGGCTACACAGTGGTGGGGCCCATCGCCGCAGCATATGTCATGATCCTGGCGGTCGCGGGTCCACTATTGGCCCGCTTCAGCGATGCCTGGATGCCTCGTACGGGCGGAATGGACGTTCCGAAACCGGGTCCCGAACCGAGGTGAAGGACCTTCATGGCGTAGCCGGGGCACGCGGGACTTCACCGGCATCAAACGCCGAGCGATATCGCAGTGCAACACTAGGTCCGTGACTGCTTTCACGATATCGACCGACCTGCCAGTCTCCGATGCAGAACTGCTTGCGCTCTATGAGTCTGTTGGTTGGGCGGCTTATACCAACAACCCGGATCTGCTCTGTCGTGCGACAAGGAACTCGTCCTTCGTAGCAACGGCTCGGACTCAACACGGCAAGCTAATAGGCCTCGCGCGAACCGTTTCGGACGATGCAACATTCTGTTATGTGCAAGACATCCTGGTGCACCCGGCGTTTCAGGGCACCGGCGTCGGACGTGGCCTTTTCACCCAAATAGAAGAGCGGTACCAGCACGTTCGGCAAATGGTGCTCCTCACCGATGATGAGCCGCAGCAACGCGCCTTCTACCAATCCATGGGACTGACCGAGGGATCGGATTTCGCATCAGGTCCCGTTCGCGTCTTTGCCCGGTTCCGCTGACGCGCGACCGACCAAGACCGAACGGTGCCGTGCGCTTCATCACGCCGCCAAACGCACTTCGGCACAAGCTGACCTAGGGCAGCATTTTTTGAAGTCTCGGCCGTCAGGGGATAGGACGGCCAGCCCGCAGCCGAGCTCCTACTGGTAACGGTGCATATTCGTTTTCGAACTATTCAATGAGTGGAAGCCGTTGCTTCGGTCACAGCGATCAGCAGCCCTAGTGTAAGACCCGGTGCCATGCTCATCGGCCAGCGCTGGGTCTTTTTCTCTTAGGTACGCCCACCAACCATCAGTGCAGCTACACCCCCGCAGAGCGTCGCGGCAACCATAGCCGCGATACCAACTGCCAACACTTTCTTACGCTGGCTTTCCAATCTCCTCCCGGACAGGATCACGGTAATCGTGCCAAGGATAATGACTACCACGATCCCGACAAAGGCCACTGCCTCTTGTCCGGCGTAATTCGGTGGTCGCATGGGAGGCGCAACCGGAGCCAGGTTGTAGCGAAGGTGCATAATCCAGTACAACGAAGCGGCAAGCAGGCCGGTAACCGCGACAGCTATCAATGAAGTTGCCGATCGAGTAATTTTTATCCCTCCATTCACTTGGGACCAGCGTAACCCTCTTGACTGGAACGAATAGTGATCGGTGGTCCGCTTCAACGATTCCTACCAGACGGAGACGTCTTTCCAGGCGTGCGGAGGCCCGCAGTGTGGGCTTTGCACCGGTGGCCTGGCGGAATGTCTCGGAGCTGGAGCCAGGGTCGATGTGGTGTCGAGTCCATGGGGTGTGGTGCCGATGTGGCGGCGGAGGAGGGGCTGATCAAGTATCGGATGCAATGATCACTGTTCTACTGGTAACCGTGCATATTCAGTCTGAAACTATTCGGTCACCCCGTCGCTATGTACCTTTGTGTGATTTGCCGGGAAAAGTTTCTCTGCACTATAGAGTAAGCGTACTCTGCGCTGTAGAGTTCGCATATGCAAAATAAGCCGGCAAGCGCCGAACAAGAAGAAAACGGCATCATGAGCATGGGCCAGAAGGTGAGAGCACTTCGGCATGCCACCTCCATCCCTTTGATAGTCATCGGGCTTGGCGTCATCGTCGGATCTTTAGAGCCCATATGGGCAGCAGATGGGTTTATATGGGCATTACTTCTACCCCCGGCCACGTTTGCGATTCTCTACGCCATCATGCGGATCAGGGCAGATTCACTTGGAATCGGGATGGGACGCGAGGGGTATGGCTGGATCTGTGTGGTCATGCTGCCTGTTTCAGTTCTCACCCCAGTCTCAATCGTCTTGGGCTACACGTTTCTTTTAGGCATCGGACTCTGGATTATAGGGTGGCGTGGTCGCGATAGACGCCTTTGGCCAATGGGTGTAGCCCTTGCCGTCCTCTCGCCACTCTTGAATTTCTTCCTACTTCAAAATCTTGCCTACGCGATGGGTCTGCCCGTCGGCGGATTGTTCTCCGTCCCTTTCTATGGCTTCGATAATGTCGTGCTGGGTCTGGCAGGGGCCGCCACGCTCCTCACGGGGGTTCGGGCTGCCACGCTTGAGCGCAGGACCGTCCAACCGTGACTGAGCAGAGCGGCGAGATGCCGGAGGAAGTGTCATTCGGTTTCGAGGAGATTGTCCATCAGCGGACCCGCCTCGCGATTCTTGCCATCCTTAGCGAAGCCGGGGAAGCTGACTTCGCTTTTCTCCGAAAGACTCTCGGATTGACCGACGGCAACCTTGGCCGGCACCTTGAGATACTCGTTGAAGCCGGATACGTCAGCGCCAGGAAGGGCTATGACGGACGTCGAAGCCGGACTTGGGCGAGACTGACCCCAAAGGGCCAAAGCGCATTGCAGGTAGAAGTTGCGACTCTGAAAATGCTCATCGACCGGGTGGAAAGGTCTCCAGAAAATGACTGATGGTCACCGGTAGCCGGAATCTCCTGGGCCGCATCCTGCGTCGACGAGTGAGAGGTGCGGGCCCTCGGGCGTGAGGATCACGTCGGTGCTTTTCATCGCGGTGTGGTGCCGATGTGGCTGCGGAGGAGGGGCTGATCATGCATCGGATGCAAGGACCACTGTTTTACTTGACATAATGTGGATTATCGGCGTTACGTAAAGGCCTAAGCGGGGACCCAATCCGTAGCGGTTCGCCTCCTGCTGTGGCGCATGTTTACTCGGTCGTTGGCTGCGCGTTCTACCCAGTTTTGCGATGTCCCGGAATGCACCCGCTGACTGGACCATCTCGTGACAGGCCGACTGTGTGCTGCTGGTCGGCCCAATGATCCATGGAGGTTCACAGTCACACGAACTCACGGCCGAACGCCGGCTACAGGCAGCCAGGACTCGATGTCACGCCATGTGGGCGGCGAATTCGAGGCGAGACCCGACAGAGGGCTGGAAAGGCTGTTTTCCGGCAACCGCGTGTGCAATCGGGATCCCCGCGAACGACGTCGGCACTCCCCTGAAACCAGCATCAGGTTGACATAACTCCGCACCCACCTGCTGCCGCCGGAGTTCGGGACTCCGGCGGCAACCTTGGTCCTCAGGCGCCTACGTAGGCCGCCAGGTGCTTGCCGGTCAGTGTGGAACGATCGGCGACGAGATCGGCCGGCGTCCCCTCGAAGACAATGCGGCCGCCGGCATGCCCGGCCCCGGGCCCGATGTCGATAATCCAGTCGGCGTGCGCCATGACGGCCTGGTGGTGCTCGATCACGATGACCGACTTGCCGGAGTCGACGAGGCGGTCCAGCAGGCCGAGCAGCTGCTCGACGTCGGCCAGGTGAAGTCCCGTCGTGGGCTCATCGAGCACGTAGACGTCGCCCTTTTCGGCCATTTGGGTCGCCAGCTTGAGCCGTTGCCGTTCGCCGCCGGACAGCGTGGTGAGCGGTTGGCCGAGCGTCATGTAACCGAGTCCCACGTCGGCGAGCCGTTCCAGGATCTTGTGGGCGGCCGGGGTGCGCGCATCGCCCGTGCCGAAGAACTCCTCGGCCTCGGTCACCGGCATGGCGAGCACCTCCGCGATGTTCCGGCCGCCGAGCGTGTATTCCAGCACCGCCGCCTGGAACCGCTTCCCCTCGCATTCCTCACAGGTGGACTCGACGGTCTCCATGATGCCCAGTTCGGTGTAGATGACGCCGGCGCCGTTGCAGACAGGGCACGCGCCCTCGGAGTTGGAGCTGAACAGAGCCGGCTTGACGCCGTTGGCCTTGGCGAATGCCTTGCGGATCGGCTCGAGCAATCCCGTGTAGGTGGCAGGATTGCTGCGCCGTGACCCTTTGATCGCTCCCTGATCTATCACCACGACGCCGGGGCGGCGGGCGACCGAGCCGTGGATCAGCGAACTCTTGCCCGAGCCGGCGACCCCGGTGATCACCGCGAGCACTCCGAGCGGGACGTCGACGTCCACGTCCTGAAGGTTGTGCGTCGAGGCGCCCCGAACCTCTAGGGCACCCGTGAACGGGCGGACCGACTCCTTCAGGGACGCCCGGTCGTCGAAGTGGCGGCCGGTGGTGGTGTCGCTCCCCCGCAGTTCCTCAACGCTGCCTTCGAAGCAGATCGTCCCGCCCGACGTGCCCGCGCCCGGCCCGAGATCCACGACGTGGTCGGCAATGGCTATGGTCTCGGGCTTGTGCTCCACCACCAGCACGGTGTTGCCCTTGTCCCGCAACTGGAGCAGCAACTGGTTCATCCGCTCGATGTCATGGGGGTGCAGGCCGATGGTGGGTTCGTCAAACACGTAGGTGACGTCGGTGAGCGACGAGCCCAGGTGGCGGATCATCTTGGTGCGCTGTGCCTCTCCCCCGGACAGCGTCCCCGCCGGCCGGTCGAGCGACAGGTAACCCAATCCGATCTCCGCAAACGAATCGAGCAGGTGCTGCAGGCCGGTGAGCAGCGGCGCGACCGACGGCTCTTTCAGATCGCGGATCCACTCGGCCAGGTCGCTGATCTGCATCCGGCAAAGATCTGCGATGTTCTTGCCGCGGATTTTCGACGACAGCGCCTCCTGCGCGAGCCGGGTCCCGTTGCACTCGGGACAGGTGGCAAAGGTGATCGCGCGGTCCACGAAGGCCCGGATGTGCGGCTGCATCGCCTCACGGTCCTTGGAGAGCATCGATTTCTGGACCTTGGGAATCAAGCCCTCATACGTGAGGTTGATCCCCTCCACCTTGATCTTGGTCGGCTCCGAATAGAGCAGCTGGTGGAGCTCCTTCTTGGTGAACTTCGCAATCGGCTTGTCCATCGGCAGTCCTGCGCCGCTGAAGATGCGGCCGTACCACCCGTCCATGCTGTAGCCGGGTACCGTCAGCGCGCCTTCGGAGAGCGACTTCGTCTCGTCGTAGAGCGCGGCCAGGTCGAAATCGCTGACCGAGCCCATGCCCTCGCAACGCGGGCACATCCCGCCGAGGCGGTTGAAGGTCGCCTTCTCCGCCTTGGTCTTGCCGCCGCGCTCGACCGTGATGGCCCCGCTGGCCTTGACCGACGGGACGTTGAAGGAGAAGGCGTTGGGCGACCCGATATACGGGTCGCCCAACCTGCTGAAGAGGATCCGCAGCATGGCGTTGGCGTCGGTGGCCGTGCCCACGGTGGAACGCGGGTTGGCGCCCATCCGTTCCTGGTCCACGATGATTGCGGTGGTCAGGCCGGCGAGGAAGTCGACCTCGGGACGCGACAAGGTCGGCATGAAGCCCTGGACGAACGCGCTGTAGGTCTCGTTGATCAGGCGCTGCGACTCCGCGGCAATGGTGCTGAACACCAACGAACTCTTGCCCGATCCCGAGACCCCGGTAAACACCGTGAGCCGCCGTTTAGGGATCTCGATATTGATGTCCCTGAGGTTGTTCACCCGGGCGCCCTGCACCCGGATCAGGTCGTGGCTGTCCGCCGAATGCAGTGACGCCGGCTGCAGGTCCCTCGTCGTGGCCGTGCTCATTGCTGTCTCCATCCCTTGGGTGCCTCGCCCGCATGGCCCGACCCTGCGCCGGCAAGACCGCTGTCCGCTCGGTTCGTGTGCCTTGCCTGCGGGCGCCACTCCGCCCGCCGCGGCAACGATTACGTCTTTACCTTAATGGACTTGCCCGGAACCCGCTCCGGATTTTTGGTCCCCCGCGGCCGGCGTTACTCCGCCGCCTCGCCGACTGCCTCGAGTGCTTGGCGGATGCGGCGGGACGGTCCGCCCAGGTTCAGGTCCTTCGCGAGCTGCTCAAGCCGTTCTGCCTCTTCGGGGCGCAGCGGCCGGAGGGTGGCATCGAACGTCCCGAGCTCCAGGTCGCGGACGACGCCGACAACGGTCGGGGCGACGTCGAGGTAACCGGCGGCCTCCGTGATCTTGGCCCGCATCCGTGCGGCCATGGCAGCCGTCGGGTCCGCTGCCGCCGCGACGATTCCGTCGAGGCTGCCGTAGTCCTTCAGCAGCCCGGCCGCCGTCTTGTCGCCGATGCCCGCAACTCCGGGCAAGCCGTCGGACGTGTCCCCGCGCAACGTGGCGAAGTCCGCGTACTGGCTGGGCAGCACGCTGTACTTGCGCACCACCGACACGTCGGTCATCACCTCGAGGTTGCTCATGCCCCGGGCCGTGTAGATCACCCGCACCCCGCGGTCGTCGTCCACCAACTGGAAGAGGTCCCGGTCCCCCGTGACGATGTCCACGGGCACGTCGGCCTGGGCCGCGAGACTGCCGATGACGTCGTCGGCCTCGTGGTGGTCCGCGCCGATGACGGTGACATTGAGCGCGTCGAGCACCTCGCGGATCAGGGGCAGTTGTTCCACCAGGCCCGCCGGCGTCTCCTCGATGTCGAGACCGTCCGGCACGGGCCTGGCCACGCGGTGGCTCTTGTATGTGGGGAGCAGTTCGACCCGCCAGGCGGGGCGCCAGTCGTTGTCCCAGCAGGCCACCAGCCGGGTGGGCCGGTAGTCGGTGATCAGCCGGGCCATGATGTCGAGCAGCCCGCGCACGGCGTTCACGGGCGTGCCGTCCTTGGCTTTTATCTTGTCCGGCAGGGCGTGGAAGGCCCGGAAGTACAGCGACGCGGTGTCGAGGAGCATCAATCGTTCGGCCACAAGCTGCCCTTTCGCTGCCGGTGAGGAGCACGTCCCCTGGAGTTGGTACTACCTTAGTGGCATGGCTCCCGGT
This sequence comes from Arthrobacter sp. Y3223151, assembly GCF_059091125.1. NCBI lineage: Bacteria > Bacillati > Actinomycetota > Actinomycetes > Micrococcales > Micrococcaceae > Arthrobacter > Arthrobacter sp. Y3223151. The sequence goes on from NZ_JBNHGI010000005.1 coordinate 67,663, forward strand.
CCCCTGCGGCACCGCAGCGGCCCAGTGGTGCTGCTGATGGCGGCGGCCCTGCTGGCCGGATGTTCGGGCGCTCCCGGGAGCCTCTCGCCCGCCTCCCCGAGCGCCCGGGATGCCGTGGCTGCCGCCGTGGACCAGAGCCGGGCGGACTACACGGACCGGGTGGTCAACCTCATGATCACCAACACCTCCGCGCAGCCCCTGCTCGTCACCTCCGCGGCGCTGCATTCCCCGCTTTACGACGACGCCGCCGACTGGAAGCCGACGCGCACCGGCGGGACCAAGGTGGCGCCCGGTGCGACGGTGAGCCTGCCGGCTGACCTGCCGGCCGCCCGGTGCTCCGCCGGTCCGTCCCCGACTGCTGCAGAGCATCGGATAGCGGTGACCCTGGACGGCGAGGGCTCCGCGCCGGGCACGGTGGAAGTTCCTGCCGGCGATCCGCACGGTGTGCTCGCGCGCAACTACACCGGGGACTGCCTGGCGCAGGCGGCGGCTTCGGTGGCCGGGCTTCGGGTCGACCCCGGGCTTCAGGTGCTGGCCGGGCGCGGCGCGGCCGTCGTCGGAATCGATGTCCGGCCGTCCGGTGGGAAGGGAGCGCTGGTCATCGAATCCTTCGGGACCACCACCTTGCTCAGCGAAGACGCCGACCACCCGTGGCCCAGGAACATCCGCGTGGCCGGGACGGATCCGGCGTCGCGGCTGGCCCTGCGCGTCGTGCCGACCCGCTGCGATCCCCATGCGCTGGCCGAAGACAAGCTGGGCACCAAGATTCCGGTAACCATCAAGGCGGCGGGCGGATTCGGCGTACTGCGGCTGGACGGCGGACGGGATTTCACCCGCGAGGTATACCGGTTCATCGCCGACGCCTGCTCCTCCGCCGATCGGAGCGGCTAGCGGCGCTGGATGGACCGGAGCGGCTAGCGGCGCAGCAAGAGCCGGTGCCCTTACACTGACAGCTGTGACTGTCTACCCTGCCGAACGCCTGCGCGATCTGGTCCATTCGCTGGCCGCCTCCGGCGACCCTGCCCCCCATCCTGCAGGTAGGCGAGCCCGTGCTGAGGCAGCCTGCCGCGACGTTTGACGGGCAATTGGACGACGCTGACTTGGACGCCCTGCTGGCGCTCCTGCGCCGGACCATGCACGCGGCGCCCGGCGTCGGACTGGCGGCGCCGCAGATCGGAATCCCGCTGCGCATTGCGGTCCTCGAAGACATCTTCCCGACGGCGCCCGAGGTGGCCGCAACCCGGGAACGCGCGCCGCTCCCCTACTTCGCCATCATCAATCCGTCCTACCGCGCCCGCGGCGACGAGACAGCCGCGTTCTATGAGGGGTGCCTATCCTTCGCGGGCTACCAGGCGGTGGTGGAACGCCCCCGCAGCGTCGACCTCGACTTCGAACGGCCCGACGGCGCCCGCGTGCGCGAGACCTTCTCGGGCTGGCAGGCCCGAATCGTGCAGCACGAAACGGACCACCTCTCGGGCACGATGTACGTGGACAAGATGCAGCCCCGGTCCCTCAGCGGCAATGACGAGTACACCCGGCACTGGGCGCAGCCGACGATTGACCTAGCACGCGCAGGCCTGGCCTTCTAGCCCCGCAAGGGGCCGGCACCAGGCCGCAAAAGTGCCGGCACCGTGCCGGCACCAGGCCGCGAACGTCCCGGGAACGTGCCGGCGCAGGCCAGGCCCCCGGCCTACGCCCGGGCTGCGGGATCCGGTTCGGCGGCTGCCGCGCGTCCGCCGTCGTTGTTCGGCGCCGTGGGAAGGTAGGCCGCCCACCAGCGCAGGATCTCGTCGAAGCGCTGCTTCCGGTGCCACGGCGTACCGGTACGGGACAGCTCGTGGTTCTCCCCGGGGAAGATCAGCAATTGCGTGGGCACGCCGCGCTGCTTGAGCCCCACGTAGTAGCGCTGGGCCTGTTCCAGCGGGCAGCGCAGGTCGTCTTCGGAGTGGATGACGAACACCGGCGTCCGGACGGAATCCAGCCCGGCGAACGGGTTCTGGCCGCGCACCTGCTCGGGATCCGTGCCGGTGTATTCGTCCGAGAAGAACCAGCCGATGTCCGAGGAGCCGACGAACGACGGCGGATCCAGGTAGCCCCGCTCCACGATCGCGGCCGTGAACCGGTGGTCCCGGGACACCGTCCAGGCGGTCAGGTAGCCGCCGTAGGATCCGCCCATGATGCCCTGCCGCGTACCGTCCAGCTGCGGGTATTTGGCGAGGGAACCCTCCAGGAACGCCAGGACATCGGCCATGGCGAGGGTTCCCATGTCGCCCTTGACGGCGCGCCCGTGTGCCTGCCCGTAGCCCGCGGAACCCCGCGGGTTGCACATGACGACGGCGTAACCGGCGCGGGCATAGACCTGTGCCTCGTCGAAAACCTCCCAGCCGTACTGCGCGAACGGCCCGCCGTGGATGTTCAGCAGCACGGGATGCGGCCCCGGACCCTCGGGCAGCAGCACCCAGCCGTGCACCGGGTACCCGTCGGCCGAAGCGAAAGTCTCTTCCCGCGGCGCAATGATGCCGGAGTCCCGCAGCGCAGCTGAGAAGTCGGTCAGGCGGGTGAGTCCGCCGCCGGTCACGAGCCCCAGGTCGCCGGCGGTCGACCCGTCCGAGAAACTCACGACGGTGCGGCCCGCCGCCCGGTCGGCCGCCGCTGCGGTCAGCGGTCCGTCGACCAGGACCGCCATGCCGCCGGTTGCCGAGACCTCCACCAGCTGCACGGCGCCGCGCTGCCGGTTGAGGGCCAGCACCGCATCCGGGCCGGCCGCCGCCAGCGTGCCTTCGCCCAGGTCCGTCCCCTCCGGATCGGTCAGGCGGCGCACCTCGTTCGGGGCGGCGACCGGAGCCGCGTACAACGCGGCATTCTGCGCCACGAAGTCCCTCCCGCCGCCGATCAGGCTGCCAAGGTAGAACAGCCAGCGGCCGTCGGCACTGGGCAGGGGCGACGCGGCGGCCAGGAGCGGGCCGGAAAGGTTTGACATCAGCCGCGGGCTGCCGCCGGCAGCGTCGGGCTCCAGCGCGTACACGTCCCGGCGCAGGTCCTCGTCGGCTCCCTCGTGGAGGGCGGCCGTGAAGTAGAGCGTGCGGCCGTCCGGGCTGAACGCCGGGCCGTCATGGTCGGCGTCCGCGAACGTCAGCCGGCGCGCCTCGGGCACCGCGGTAAAATCGGCTTCGCCGTCCCGGCCCGCCTGGCGGGCGGCGCGGCCTACCGGAGCGACCGGCGGTTCGGCCTGCACATCCGGTGCGTCCACCGCGAACAGCTGGACACGCTTGTCCCCGGTATAGCCGACCCCGTTCAGGCGGTACTTGTAGCCGGTGACCAGCCGGGGATCCTCGGCGCCGGGACCAACGCCGTCCATCGTGCCGTAGCGTCCGTCGGCGGGGACCCGGGCCGCGAAGACCAGTCGGCGTGAGTCCGGGGACCAGACGAACGAGGAGACACCCAGTTTCTCGTCGGTGACCGCGACCGGCTCCCCGCCCCGGCTGTCCACCACCATCAGTTGCGCCCGTTCCCCCGGTCCGGCCGCGCGGAGGAACGCCAGACAGAGCCCGTCGGGCGAGTAGGCGGGTGCCGTGTCCCGGAAACCGCGCGTGAGGCGGCGCGGCGCGGCACCGCCGTCGTCCAGCGGGACTTCCCACAGCTGCCCCACGTAGCTGTCCGACGCAAACTCGGGATGCGTGGCCGAAACCGCGGCCCTGCCGCCGTCCGGATGGAGCGTGGGGGCGGACACGGAATTTAATAAAGCAATGTCTTCAGATCGCACGACTGTGAGCCTAGTCTCACCAGCAGGCCGGAGCCAATCGGCCGATCACCGTCCGGCTTTGCCTAGGATGGAGCATGCCCTCCGCCCCGCACTTCCCGGACCTGATCCCGCTGCTGCTCTGCCCGGTCTGCGGGGAAGGACTGATAGCCGCCGGGCCCTCCCCGGCCCAAGGGCTCCGCTGCGCGGACGGCCACCAGTACGACGGCGCCCGGCAGGGGTATGTCAATATGCTCACCGGGCGCGGCACCCGGTTCATCCCGGACAGCGCCGACATGGTCTCCGCCCGGGAGGCGTTCCTGGGCGCCGGCCACTACGCACCCCTGGCGGAGCAGCTGTCCCGAACGGTCGGCGCCCTCCGGCACGGCTCCCCCGCTCCCGTGGTGCTGGATGCCGGCGCCGGCACCGGCTACTACCTCGCAGCCGTCCTCAAGGGGCTGGGCGACGGGCGGGCCGTGGCGCTGGACCTGTCCAAGTTCGCCCTCCGGCGCGCGGCCCGGACGCTGCCGGATGCCTTGTGCCTGGTCTGGGACCTCTGGAAGCCGCTGCCGCTGGCGGCCGGGACCGTAGACCTGATCCTCAACGTGTTTGCCCCCCGCAACCCGGCCGAATTCGCCCGGGTGCTGAAACCGAACGGGCACCTGGTGGTTGCCACCGCTGCGCCGGGGCACCTGGACGAGCTGCGTGACGTGGTCCCGCTGCTGGCCGTCGACACCGACAAGGCTGACCGGCTGGAGGCGGCCCTGGGCGGCGAATTCGAAGAGCTGGCCGCCGATCCGCTGCAGGTGCCGCTTCAGTTGGACACGGAGGACATCGTGCGGCTGGTGATGATGGGGCCCAACGCCCACCACACCGACGCCGACGCGGTGCGTGCGGCCGTCGGGGAGGCCGGTCGACCGCTTCAGGTCACCGCGCGTTTCACCGTGAGCACCTACCGGCGCCGCGGCCGCGGCGGGCAGCCCGTCCGCCCCGCCGGCTAGCGCGGCCGGAAGCCCGTCCGCCCAGCCGGCTAGCGCGGCCGGGAGCCCGAGCGCCCCCGCTAGCCGCGGCCGGGCCTGGCTGGGGTTTTCTTCCGGACGCCCGGATTCAGGTCGACGAACATCCACTTCAGGAACAGCTGGATCAAGGGTCCGATGGCCAGGACGAACACCAGCGTGCCGAGGCCCACGACGCCGCCGAGCAGCCACCCGGCGAGGGTTGCCGCCGCTTCGATGCCGGTGCGGACTATCCAGACCTGCCACCCGGTGGCGGCGTGCAGGCCGGTCATCAGGCCGTCCCGGGGTCCGGGTCCGAGGCCTGCCCCGATATACAGCGCGCTGGCCGCCGCCAGCAGGACCAGTCCGGCAGTGAACGAGAGAACCTGCACGGCCAGGTGGTCCCAGAACGGGATGAGCAACAGCCCGAAGTCGGCGAAAAACCCGACGAGGATGGCGTTCGCGACCGTTCCCGCGCCCGGCTTTTGCCGCAGCGGGATCCACAACAGCAGCACGGCCGCGCTGATGGCCACCGTGGCCCAGCCGAAGCTGATGCCCGTGGTCCTGGCCACGCCCTGGCTGAGCACATCCCAGGGGGCCGAGCCAAGGTTGGCCCGGATCATCAGCGCGATGGCGATCCCGTACGCAAAGAGGCCGGCCAGCAGCCGCAGCGTCCTCAGGGACAGCCGATTGCTGGTCAGCAGGGTTCGCATGGCCGGCTCCGGGGTGCGCGGCAGGGCGCGGTGTTCAGCACTGGATCATCCTATCCGGCAACGCCCCCCGGCCCGCCGGACGGCCTTTCTGGTCACAACTTGGCCACGATACGCCCCGGACCGCCCGGAAGTGGCGGATTTCACTCCGCCGCGCGCCGTCGTCGGGCATGATGGAGGTATCAAGGGCAGCAGCAGCCCGCGGTTGTGCACGCGCGAAAGAGGCAGGCCTACGTGACTGCGGCTGCTCCAACATCAGGGGGTACTGATGATCGAATGGCTCGTCGCCAACAGCTGGGTCCTCTGGCTGGCCGTGTTCCTGATCCTGGCCATCGTCGAAATGATGACGCTGGACCTCTTCTTCATCATGATGTCCTCCGGCGCGCTCGTGGCCCTGTTCGGAGCGCTGCTCGGCCTGCCCTTCTGGATGCAGGTGGTCATCTTCTGCGTGGTCGCGCTGCTGATGGTGCTTTTCGTCCGACCGGTAGCGCTACGGCATCTGCGCAGCGGACCGCGGGACCTCGCCACCAACATTGACCGGCTGATCGGCGAATCGGCGATGACCCTCGAATCCGTCACCGGCCATTCCGGCGTGGTGAAGATCGGCGGCGACACCTGGTCGGCCCGGTCGGCGGACGGGTCGGCCATCCCGGCCGGCCAGCGCGTTTCGGTGGCCCGGATCGAGGGGGCAACCGCCGTCGTGACACCGCAGCGCGCAGACGGGCCGCTGCCGGCCCAGTAAGACCCGGGCGGGCATCGTGCCGGCACCGTGACCCACTGACACCACTCTTAGAGGGGAACTATGGATAGCAATATCGGAATCTGGATCGTGCTGCTGGTCCTGATCGTCTTCGTCGTGATCGTGCTGGTCCGCGCCGTGCGGATCATCCCGCAGGCACGGGCGGGCGTCGTGGAACGGCTGGGCAAGTACCAGCGCACGCTGAACCCCGGGTTGACCATCCTGATCCCCTTCGTGGACCGGCTGCTGCCGCTGCTGGATCTGCGCGAACAGGTCGTGTCCTTTCCGCCGCAGCCGGTCATCACCGAAGACAACCTGGTGGTCTCCATCGACACCGTCGTCTACTTCCAGGTGACCGATGCCCGCGCCGCGACCTATGAGATCGCCAACTACATCCAGGCAGTGGAGCAGCTGACCACCACCACCCTCCGCAACGTGGTGGGCGGCCTGAACCTGGAAGAGGCGCTGACCTCACGCGACCAGATCAACGGCCAGCTCCGCGGCGTCCTGGACGAAGCCACCGGACGCTGGGGCATCCGCGTCTCCCGCGTGGAACTCAAGGCGATCGATCCGCCCCACTCCATCCAGGACTCGATGGAAAAGCAGATGCGGGCCGAGCGCGACCGCCGGGCGGCCATCCTGACCGCCGAAGGCACAAAACAGTCCCAGATCCTGACGGCCGAAGGCCAGCGCCAGGCGGCCATCCTCGCCGCCGAAGGCGACGCCAAGGCAGCGATCCTGCGTGCCGACGGCGAGGCCCAGGCAATCCAGAAGGTGTTCGACGCCATCCACAAGGGCAACCCCACGCAAAAGCTGCTGGCCTACCAGTACCTGCAGACGCTGCCCAAGATCGCCGAAGGCGAGTCGAACAAGCTCTGGATCATCCCCAGCGAGGTCGGCGAAGCCCTCAAGGGCATTGGCAGCCTGCTGGGAACGGCCACGCCGGACAGCGAGACGGCCCCGGCCGCCTCAACAACCGGCAGCGAACTGCGCGGCTGAGACAGCAGAAGCAATCACGGGGCCGGGAGCCCGGAGCGTCAGCCCGTTGGATGCTCCGCGCTCCCGGCTTTGGTTTACCCGAGACCGCCGCCCGGACTATAATGGGTGGTTTGCCGGGAAGTTGCCGCCTACAACCATCCTTGACGCAGGCGGGATTCGCGTTATCATCACGGCCGGGAACAGACGGCCGCCCGCCGACGTTGAGACTGTTAGCGAGCCATCGCGGACGCGGTCCAGCCGCCGGTCCGCCACAAGACAAGAGGGAGAGATCATGAGCGATCGTAGCCTGCGGGGTATGCGCCTCGGAGCGCAGAGCATGGAGACTGAATCCGGTGTCGAACCGGCTCCGCGCCAGCGCGTTGAGTACCGTTGCGAGGACGGCGAGCAGGTGTTCGTGACCTTTGCCGCAGAAGCCGAGATCCCCCCGGTATGGGTTTCCAAGTCGGGCAAGGAAGCACTCCTGGTCAACGGAGAAAAGCCCGTCGACCCGAATGCCAAGCCAGTGCGCACCCACTGGGACATGCTGCTGGAACGCCGCAGCGTTGAGGAGCTCGAACAGATCCTCGAGGACCGCCTGACCAAGCTGCGCGAACGCCGCGGGGAACGGCGCACGGCTTAAAGCCTGACCGCACATCCTTACAGAGAGGGAGCGCGCCCTGACGGGTGCGCTCCCTCTCTCTTTTGTGCCGTCGGGTTCTTCGGCGGTCAGCGTTTCCGGGCGCGGAGTCTCCGCCACTTGTCCGCGATCCCCCATTTGGTGACCAGCAGGATGGACTCCAGCACGATGCCGCCGCTCATTTTCGAGTCGCCGTATTCGCGTTCGACGAAGGTGATCGGCACTTCACGGACCGCCAGTCCTGCCTTCAGGGTCTGCCAGGTGAGGTCGATCTGGAAGCAGTAACCAACCGATTCCACGCTGTCCAGGTCGATGGCGCGCAGGGTTCCGGCCTTGAAAGCGTTAAAGCCGCCGGTGATGTCCCGAATGGCCACGCCCAGCATGAGCCGGGAGTACAGGCTGCCGGCCAAGGAAATGGCCTTGCGGTGGAGGGGCCAGTTGACCACCTTCCCGCCCGGAATCCACCGCGAACCCTTGACCATATCGGCGCCGCCATCGAGTGCGCCCAATAACCGGGTCAGCTCCTCGGGCTGGTGGGAGCCGTCGGCGTCCATCTCCACCAGGACGTCGTACCCGGCGTCAAGCCCCCAGCGGAAGCCGGCGATGTAGGCGGCGCCCAGCCCCGCCTTCCCTTCGCGGTGAAGGACGTGGATGGCGGAGTCGTCGGCCGCCAGCCGGTCGGCCAAAGTTCCGGTGCCGTCCGGGGAATTGTCGTCGACCACCAGGATGTCCGAGCCGGGTACGGCGGTGCGGAGGCGGGCTACTGTCTTCGGGAGGGACTCGATCTCGTTATACGTCGGGATGATGGTGACGACCCGCACTCAGTGGCCTTTCGAACGTTGTGCTGCAAACCGCAGATTTCCTCGTGCCGGAGATACCCCGGGGGCCTCCGCATCGACGGTCCAGTATAGGCCATGAGTTTGTACCGGAGGCCGGCGGGCACGCCCGGCCGCGCGGCCTCAGGTGGAAGGAAGGGTAGGTCCGCACGCCTTCGGGCCACGAAAGCAAACCTGTGGGGGAACGCAGACATGTTTTCTACTGACGTGCGGACCTACCCTGGAAGTGCCGGTTCGTCAAGGGACATCAGGCGCAACCGCCCGCAGGCAGGTGCCGCCAGCAGCCTCTCTCCCCGGCACGGACCGACATCCGCGAAGAAATACCGGCCCATTGAGAGTTCAGCCTACTGGCTGAGCGGGATGTGTCAATACCGCTCTGACCTGCGGTTTTGTCCATACCCGCACGTCAGAGCGGGGCTCCCGGCCGCCAAAAGTCACCGAAATCAAACAAATCGTTCAGATTTTTCGGAGTCAGCCCAAACCGGACCCGCCTCAGGAGCCGTCATAAATGGTTACTCCATTCATCACCGTGCGGACACACACCGGCAACCTGCCGCTGTCCAGGGAGGGCAGCATCGGCGTACCGGCCCGCGCATCGGTGCTCCAGGCGGACACCCGCGAGTCGGGAGTCTGGATGGAGAGTTCGTCCGCGTCCCAGACGGCGAACGTCGCGGGAGTACCCGGAGCCAACTGGCCCTCCATGGGGTTCCGTTCTCCCGCGGCCCGCCACCCGGCCCTGGTGTGCGCCAGGAACGCCGCCCGGGCCGAGATCTGCTCGGACCGGTTATGGTGCTCCAGGCACGCCTTCACGGCGGCCCACGGGCTTTGTTCCGTGACCGGGGCGTCGGATCCGATCGCGACCGGAACGCCCGCAGTCTGCAGCGTTCCCACTGCGTTCATGGCGAGTGCCGATTCGGCGCCCAGCCGCGTGGCGTACATGCCTTCCGCCCCGCCCCAATAGGCGTCGAAGAGCGGCTGCATGCTGGCGGTGACCCCGTGCCGGAGCATCCGCTCCAGCGCCCCTTCGGGCACCATTTCCACATGTTCGAGGCGGGGGCGGGCCGAACGTACCGCAGCGTCCCCGACGCGTTCGGCGGCCAGGTCCAGGGCGTCGAGCACCCGCAGCAGACCGGCATCGCCAATCACGTGGAAACCCGCCTGGATGCCCTGCTCCGCCGTCAGTTCCACATGCCGCGCCGCAGCCTCGGTGTCGAGATAGAGCGTCCCGTGGGCCCCCGGGAGGTCGGCGTAGCCCGCACTGACGGCCGCCGAATGCGATCCGATGGACCCGTCCATGGTCAGGTCCCCGCCCAGCCCCCGCAGGCGGCCGGAAAAGTAGTGCACCGTTTCCTTGACCTGTTCGGCGGAGGTCATCAGCTCCCCCCAATACGGCAGGATCCTCGGTCCGGGCTCGGCATCGCCGAGCGCGAGCAGCGCCAGCAGGTCCTCTGCGGGCCCCAGTTGCGGGGCGGCCATCTCCGTGACGGCGACGTACCCGCGGGACGCAGCGTGCCGCAGGGCCAGCCGCTGGAGCTCTTCACGCCGGCCTGCTGCAGGGGTCTGGACCGCGGCCCGGGCCCGTTCAAGGGCCGGCCCGCTGACCGTCCCGGTAACCGACCAGCCCGGCACCTCCGAGAGCGACAGGCGGGACGCCAGCGCGCCGGAGACGGCCGCCGAATGGACATCCACCCGCGTCAGGAAGACCTCCGCTCCGCCGGCCGCCCGGTCCAGTTCGCCGGCGGAGGGGGCGCGGTTCTCGGGCCACCGGGTTTCGTCCCAACCGTGGCCCAGGACGGGGCCGCCGTCCTGCCGGGCAGCGGCGGCGACGGCGTCGAGCAGTTCCACCAGCGATGCGCAGCCGGTCAGGTTGAGCGAGGACAGGGCGAGCCCCGTCTGCGTCACGTGGGCGTGCGCGTCCACGAAACCGGGCGCCACCAGGCGTCCATCGAGGTCGACGACCCGCATGCTGCCGTCGGCGATGGACGTCGCGGCATGCTCCGACCCGATCCAGGCCACGGTGCCGCCGTCGACGAGCATCGCCGTGGCGTACGGGTCGGCGGCGCTGTAGATGCTGCCATTGCGGTACAGCGTGAGGCCCGTGGCAGCGGGCAGGACAGATTCGCTCATGGAAATCCTTTCAAAAGGGTGGTGCGCGCGGGGCCGCGCTATTCGGCCACGGCGGCGTAGGCGACGACGCCCCGGCGGACCAAGCCAATGGCCTGCCTGCCGCGGGCCGCGAGCTGAGGATCGAGGGCGGGCACTTTGATCAGCTGGTCCAGCAGGTCGATCACCTGCTTGGCCCACCGGACAAAGTCGCCGGCGGCCAGGTCCGTGCCCTTGAGCGCGGTCTGCAGGGACCGGCCGCTGGCCCACTTGTACATCGGCCAGGCGAGTCCCAGCTCCGGCTCGCCGGTGAGCGGCAGCCGGTGCTGTTCCTCGAGATCGGTCAGCTGCGACCACTCACGGACGGCGATCATGACCGACGCTTCCATGGCCGCCGAGGGCATCTTGGGCCGGATGCCGGCCTCTTCCCGCTTGGCCTGGTACACGAGGCAGGAGACGAAGGCCGCCAGTTCCGCGGCGGTGAGCCCCGCGAAGGCGTCCTGCTCCAAGCACAGCGCCACCAGCAGGTCACGGTCGCCGTAGATCCGCCGCAACCGTTCTCCGGCGGGGCTGATGGCGACGCCGTCGCCGCCGGTCTCCAGGTAGCCATAGCTGTCGAGCACCTGGCAGACCCGGTCGAAGGTCTTGGCGATGGTGTTCGTGCGGCCCTGGATCTGCGTCACCAGCTGGTCGGTTTCCTTGCGGAGATTCCACCAGCGCTCGGCCCAGCGGGCATGGTCTTCCCGGTCGCTGCAGCCGTGGCAGGGGTGGGCCTTGAGTTTTCGCCGCAGGTCGTTGATCTGCCGCTCGGCCTGTGTCCCGCCGGGGACGATGAAGTCACGGTGCTCGCTCCCCCGCCGCGGCGGGCGCTTGTCGTGCAGGGCATTGCGCAGCGAGGACGCCAGATCGCGGCGTTCCTTGGGGCTGCGCGCATTGAACGTCTTGGGGATCCGGATGGTGGAGAGTACCTCCACCGGGCCCTGGAAGTCGTCGACGGAGATGCGGCGGATGTGCTTTTCCTGGGTCAGCACCGTGGGACGGGGCTCGCGGGCGGCTTCGTCCCGGTCCAGCACCACGGCGTAGCCGAGGTTCCGGCCCGCAGAAATATCGATGATGTCGCCGCGGCGCAGGCGGTCCAGGGACGATGCCGCCGCCGAGCGGAGGTGCCGGGACTGGGTGCGGGAGGCGCGTTTCTCGACCTCGTTCAGGTCCCGGCGCAGGCGCGCGTATTCGTTAAAGTCGCCCAGGTGGCAGCTCATGGCCTTCTCGTAGCCGGCCAGCGATTCTTCCCGGCTGCGCACCTGCTTGGCCAGGCCGACCACGGAGCGGTCGGCCTGGAACTGTGCGAACGAGGTCTCCAGGATCTCCCGGGCCGGGCCGCGGCCGAACTGCGCGATCAGGTTGATGCTCATGTTGTAGGTGGGCCGGAAGCTGGAGTTCAGCGGATAGGTCCGCCGTGACGCCAGGCCCGCTACGGCTCCCGGATCGGTACCGGGCTGCCAGAGCACCACGGCATGGCCCTCGACGTCGATGCCCCGCCTGCCCGCGCGGCCGGTGAGCTGCGTGTACTCCCCCGCCGTGATGTCGACGTGCGCCTCGCCGTTGAACTTGTCCAGTTTCTCCAGCACCACCGTCCGCGCCGGCATATTGACGCCCAGCGCCAGCGTCTCCGTGGCGAAGACGGCGCGGACCAGATTGTCGGCGAAGAGCTTCTCCACCACCTCCTTGAACGTCGGCAGCATGCCGGCGTGGTGGGCGGAAAACCCGCGGGACAGGCCTTCGCGCCAGGTCCAGAAGCCCAGCACGTCCAAGTCCTCTTCGGCGATGTCCTGCACGGCCTCGTCCACCCGGCGGACGATGACGGCGCGTTCCTTCTCCGTGGTGAGCAGCAACCCGGATTCCAGGCACTGCTTGACGGCGGCGTCGCAGCCGTTGCGGGAGAAAATGAACGTGATGGCCGGCAGCAGTCCCTCGCTGTCGAGCTTGGCGATGACCTGCGGCCGGCTGGCGCGCCGAATCCGGGTCAGCGCCTGCCGGGGTGGTTCGGGCGCGCGCCGCCCGCGCCGGCCGCCGGAACGGCCCCAGTTGGCGCTGCGGTTGAGCCGGTGCTCGGCCGACGCCAGTTTCAACAGCTCCGGGTTCACCTCGTAGGCGCGGCCGCTGCCGGCTTCCTGCGCGGTTTCGTCGAAGGCGACGTCGCCGGCGAAAAGATCGAACAAGTCCGAGCCGACCATGACGTGCTGCCACAGCGGGACGGGGCGGTGCTCGGACACCACCACGTCGGTGTCGCCGCGGACGGTGTCCAGCCAGGCACCGAATTCCTCCGCGTTGGAGACGGTCGCAGACAGTGAGACCAACTGCACGTCGTCGGGCAGGTGGATGATGACCTCTTCCCACACGGCGCCGCGGAACCGGTCGGCCAGGTAGTGGACTTCGTCCATCACCACATAGGCCAGGTCCAGCAGGGTGTCGGAATTGGCGTACAGCATGTTCCGCAATACCTCGGTAGTCATCACCACCACGTCCGCGTGCGGATTAACCGAGGTGTCCCCGGTGAGCAGCCCCACCCGCTCGGCGCCGTAGGTGGCCACGAGCTCGTTGTACTTCTGGTTGCTCAGGGCCTTGATCGGCGTCGTATAGAACGCCTTAAGTCCCCGCTGCAGGGCCATGTAGACGGCGAACTCGCCGACGACGGTCTTGCCGGCGCCGGTGGGAGCCGCGACCAGGACGCCGCGGCCGCGCTCCAGGGCCTCGCACGCCTCGCGCTGGAACGGGTCGAGTTCGAATCCGAGCGTCTGGCTGAACGAGTACAGCCGGGTCTTCGAGAAGGCCACCCGTTCGGCGGCCGCAAGGTAGCGTTCGGAGGGGGAACTCATAGCAAAAGCCTATCCGCTTAAATCCGCCGGCCCGATGGGTGCCGCCGACCCCTGACCGGCCGCAGCCTATTTGGCTCCGTCCTGCTCCGGGTCGTCGGCCTTCAGCTGATCGAGCGGCGTGGCCTGGTCGACGCCGGCGGCGACTTCCGCTTCGCGGACCTTGCGCCGCTTGTCCCGCCGCTTGTCGTTGAGCAGGCTGATGCCGGTTGCCACGAAGAACAACGCCAGCAAGGGGGCCGCCAGCAGGAACATGGACATGGCGTCCGGGCCGGGGGCGGCCATCGCCGCCACCAGGCAGACCACGAACACCACGATCCGCCAGCTCTTGATCACGCGGCGGCCGGACAGCAGACCGGCGAAATTCAGCCCCACCAACACCACGGGGAGCAGGAACGCGATGCCGAGGGAAAGGAACATCCGCATCACGAACGTCAGGTAGTCGGTGGCCAGGATCTGGTTCACGCCGCCTTCCGGCGTGAACATGGTCAGGACCTTGACGATCTCCGGGAGCACGATCCAGCCGAAGTAGATCCCGAGCAGGAACAGCGGCACGGCGGCGACCATGAAGCCGAGCGTGTAGCGGCGTTCCTTGGTCTTCAGGCCGGGCGTGATGAAGGCCCACACCTGATAGATCCACACCGGGGAGCTGACCAGCAGCCCCAGGAAGATGGAGACCTGGATTTTCAGGTCGAACGGAGATCCGACACTGCCGTAGTTGATTTCCGCGCGCCGGCCCTCTTCCGCCGAGATTTCCATCAGCGGTGCCTGGACGGCGACCATCACGGGGTCGTACAGGAACCAGCCGGCGACCGCGCCGAGCAAGACGGCAATGCCGGAAATGATGAGCCGGTTGCGGAGCTCTTTCAGATGGGCCTTGAGCGGCATCCGCCCCTCAGGGTTGGCCTTTCGGCCTTTCTTACCGGCCACGGCCCTTACTGCTGGTGCGGCGATGGGGATCCGCCGTTCGCATTCGGCTGCTGTCCGCGGTTGTCAGTGTTGTTCCGCGGCGGGTTGACCACGCGGCCCTCGACGGGTTCCGAGTCCGGGTCGGCGGTGGACGCGTCGTCGTCCTTCATCTGCTTCACCTCGGACTTGAAGATCCGCATGGACTGGCCCAGGCTGCGGGCAAGGCCCGGCAGCTTCGGTGCGCCGAAGAGCAGCAGCACAATGATGACCAGAATAATGATGGTCCAGGGGTTATCGAAGAGTCGTCCCATGCGTGGTTCCTTTCGTCTAGTCCATCCTATGCCATCGGCGGGTCAGGACAGCCGCAGGTCGCGCAGGGACTGCCGCTGCCCGCGGGCCGTACGCCGGGCGAACCGGCGCCGCCGCCGCTCCTCGCGCCGCCGCTCCTTGCCCTGGACGTATTCCTCCTTGAGTACCGCGGAGTCGGCGAAGAGTGCCAGCCGGGGGCGGTGCGGGTCGGCGGGCTGCTGTTCCGTTGGGAGTCCGCCGGCCAGCCGGTCGGCCGCCGCCTCGAATTCACGCAAAGTTCGCACGAACTGGCGGAAAATCCGCCAGCCGAGCAGGGCGATGAACACCAGGGCCAGCGCGCAGAGGGCAACCCAGAGCAGGATCCAGAACCAAAGGGGCATGCTGTCCACTCTAGCTTCCGGCCGAAGCCGGGGCCTCGCGGTAGGCCTCCAGCGCCTGCCGCAGCCATTCCCGGGTCTGGCCCGCCGCCTCCGCCGGCTCCAGCACGGCAACTTCGCCGCCGTGGCGTGCCGCCAGGCCGGGCAGCACCGCCGTGCTGGAGAGCCGGATTTCGGCCGCGAGCGAACCGTCCGCCAGGACCGCGCGGCGCCGGGCATTGTATTGGTCGGCCAGTTCGGCCAGGCGCTCGGAGATCCGCAGCACCACCACCTGGTCCGTCTCCTGCGGGGTGAACAGGCTGTCGGGGAATTCGCTGCTCCGTTCCGCCGGCGGCTCAAAGTGCTCGGCCGTGGCGGCCAGGGAGCGCATGCGGTCCACCCGGAACTGCCGCACGGCCTGCTGGCGGTGGCACCAGGCCTCGGTGTACCAGTGTCCGTCCACGGCGAAGACCCGGAGCGGGTCGATCCGGCGGTTCGTCATCTCATCCCGCGACGGCACAAGGTAGTCGATGTCCACGCTCCGCCGGGCGGCCGCGGCTTCCTGCAGCGCGAGCACCTCGGGCGTGCTGTCCTCGGCCGCCAGATCCGCGGCGATGGCCGTGTGGCGGGCGGCAACCCCGCCGGCCGCCGCCAGCAGCTTGCTGAGCGCGCTGCGCAGGGCGGGCTGCTCCCCCACCCCGGGCACGGTCTCGAGGGCCTGCAGGCCGACCACCAGCGAGAGCGCCTCGTCCAGGCTCAGGCGCACCGGCTTGTCGATCTCGTCGGCGTTGTTGATGGAGATGGTGCCGTCTTCCCAGAACGCTTCGATGAGCTGGTCCGGGCCGTAGCCGGGAGTCCCGCAGACGAACAGCAGGTTCAGGTCCTTGATCAGCTGGTTCTTGCTGATCTTGAACTTCTCGGCGGTGGCGTCCAGCGGCACCCCCGGATTCGCCGTGACGTAGGAGACCAGGTCCAGCAGCCGCGGCAGATGGTCCAGCGACCCCGTCTTCCGTGCCGGCCGTGAACCGTCCTCCAGCAGGGCGTACGACGGCGGTGCCTGGGTCGCGGCGGCCAGGGCGCCTTCCAGCCGGCGCACCACGGCGCCGCGCAGCTCGTCCGGGCCCTGGACCAAGGCGTTGGCGCCGTGCGAGGCAATTTCCTCCGCCAGCACCTCCGCGTCCCCGTAGCCAAGGGTGACGGCGTCCCAGCCCGCCGGGGGCCGGACACCCTCGGCGGCGGCGGCCGCCGCGCGCAGCGAGTTGGCTTTGTCCTGCCGGAGCAGGAGCACGGCGGTCCCGTTGTCCTCCGGCGCCTGCAGCCCGTCCAGCACCGGGCGCATGGCGAAGCCCTCCGGGATGCTGTAGGTCCCGTTCAGCTTTTTGATGGCGGAGGTGACCCTGGACAGCCGGAAGGTTCGCTGGGCGTCCCGGTCCAGGTCGCGGCCGGCCAGGTACCAGTGGCCGTACCGGTTGCCCAGCCCCCAGGGCTCGACCCGCCGCGGCTGCGGCCGGCCGTCCTTGGGCGACCGGTAGTCGAAGGAGACGGGGGCGTGGTCCAGCACCGCCTTGAGCAGCGGTTCGAAGGCCGGCTCCGCGGTCCGGATGCGCGGTTCCACCCCGATCAGTGGATCACCCTCGGCCAGGGCGCCCTGCACGTCGAGCCGGCGCACGGCCCGGGCGGCCGCCGACCCCAGCGAGGCCTGCTGCCACAAGCGGGAGGCGAGCGAGAGCACCGCGCTCTCCCGGGCGGTGAAGTGGAGTTCCGGCAACCGGTACTTGTGCCGGTCGATCCGGTACCGCAGCCCGCTGTTGTCGTTCTCGTAGAGCGTGTCGTCCGGGAACGTCTCCACCGGGATGCCCATTTCCCGCAGGTCCTCCTTGTCCCGCTCGAACAGCCGGTTGAAGGCGTCGTCGCTGGTCGCCTCGCGATACGGCGGGATCAGCGCGCGCAGCTCTTCCTTGCTGTAGCCCCGACGGCGTTCCAGCAGCGCGATCAGCAGGTTGAGGAGTCGTTCGGTCTTGGAGGCGGACATAGTTGAAACGTTACTGGCTGGAGGGTTTCGGGGCGAAGTCAACGCCGAAGGGGCGGAGTAACGATGAACTAACGTTCTCCGTCGCTCCGCCCCCGGCCGGTTGGTGGGCTCAGCGGACGCCGAGCAGGTCCACCACGAAGATCAGCGATTCGCCCGGCGCGATCGCGGACCCTGCGCCGCGGTCGCCGTAGGCGAGGTGGGCCGGGATCTCCAGCCGGCGGCGGCCGCCCACCTTCATGCCCAACAGGCCCTGGTCCCAGCCCTGGATGACCTGACCGACGCCGACGCGGAAGTCCAGCGGTGCGCCGCGGTTCCACGATGCGTCGAACTCTTCGCCGGTGGACCAGGCAACGCCCACGTAGTGGGTGGACACGGTGTCGCCGGCCTTGGCCTCGGCGCCGTCTCCCACGATGATGTCTTCGATCACCAGGTCCTGCGGGGTTTCGGTCCCGGGGAAGTCGATCTCGGGTTTGGTGCGGTCGTATTCGCGCTTGCCAAAAGACATGCTGAACCTCTCTTGCTTGACGTGTATCTGGTGCTGCGTCGGCTACGTTACCGCACGGTGCGGCGGCATCCCTTACTGGACGTCCGTCAGCTCCACGTAGAAGATGAGGTCCCCCACGGCATCTCCCTGGCCCTGGACGTAGGCCAGTTCGGTGGGAATGGACAGCATGACCTTCGAGCCTTCCTTCAGGCCGGCCAGCCCCTTGGTCCAGCCTTCGATGACGCCGTCCAGCGGGAATTCGGTCGCTTCTCCACGGGAGAAGCTGGAGTCGAATTCGGTGCCCGCGGCCCAGTTCCACCCGGCGTAGTTCGCCTTCACGGTGCTGGTTTCGGTGGCCTCCTTGCCGTCGCCTTCTTCGATGACCTTCACGATCAGGTTGTCCGGGGCGTCGTTTCCTTCCGGGATCTTGACCGCGGGGACGCCCTCGTCGTCGAGCGTGATTTCCGGCAGTTTGCCGGCCTTCTCCAGTTCGGCGACCTCGGCCGCGTCGGCCTTGACGCCCTTGTCCTTGACGTCCTGCACGGTCAGGAACAGCAGCTGCGGGTTCTGCGCGGGCGCGGAGGCGCCGGCCTCGGCCGGCGGCTGGACGTAGTAGGCGATCTCGCTGCCCGGATTGGAACCGAGCAGCGCCTCGTACAGGGCGGGGTCGGCGGTCTCGAAGCCCTCGCTCAGTTCCACCGTCTGGTCGGCCAGGCCGGAGTACGTCTCGCCGAGTTGTTCGCCGGTGACGGCGTCCTTGGCCAGCAGCCGGTAGCGGATCCACTGGCCCGCGGCAGCACCGTCCCCCTCGCCTTCGGTGATGACTTCGGCCCGGGATTCGGGCAGCTCCAGCGGCGCGGCGAATTCGACGGCGGGGGCGGCGCCCTCTGCGCCGGAGGTCACGGAGATGTCATCCAGGCTGTCCGAACCCGAATCGCCGTTGCCGCCGCACGCGGTGAGCAGCAGGGCGGCCGGCAGGAGGATGGAGAGTATTTTGCGCACAATCGACTTTCTTATCGCGGAACTTGCGGGCACGGGACATTCTCGCAGAGAAATCTGGTGATCCGCTTGGAATACGGGGCGGGCGTCACAACGTGGCGAGCAGCGCCTCGACCCTGGGGTCTTCGCTCTTGAACGGGTCCTTGCAGAGGATGGTCTGCTGAGAGCGGTCGTTGAGCTTCAGGTGGACCCAGTCGACGGTGAAGTCGCGGCCGTTTTCCCGGGCCGCGCGGACAAAGTCGCCGCGCAGTTTGGCGCGGGTGGTCTGCGGCGGCCGGTCCACGGCGTCCTTGACGTCCTGTTCCTCCACCACCCGGGCCACCTCGCCGCGTGCCTGCAGCAGGTGGTAGAGGCCGCGCCGGCTGGAGATGTCGTGGTAGGTCAAATCCACCTGCGCGATACGCGGGTGATCCAAATCGATGGCCTGGCGGTCCATGATCCGGTTGATCAGCCGCTTCTTGATGGCCCAGTCGATCTCCCGCTCGATGCCGCGGTGGTCGCCCGATTCGACCGCCGCCAGGGTCCGTTCCCACAAATCGAGGATGCGTTCCACGTGCGGGCTGTGTGCCCCGTTGGCCTGGACGAACCCGCGCGCCTTGGCCAGGTATTCCTGCTGCATGGCCAGCGCGGACATCTCCCGCCCGCTGGCCAGTTTCAGCGGCCGGCGGCCGGTCAGGTCGTGCGAGATGTCCCGGATGCTGCGGATCGGGTTTTCCAGCCGGAGGTCGCGCATGATGACCCCTGCTTCGATCATCCGCAGCAGCAGGTCCACCGTCCCGACCTTGAGCATGGTGGTGGACTCGGACATGTTTGAGTCGCCGTTGATGACATGCAGCCGCCGGTAGTACTCGGCGTCTGCGTGCGGTTCGTCCCTCGTGTTGATGATCGGCCGTGACCGGGTGGTGGCGGACGAGACGCCCTCCCAAATGTGGTCGGCGCGCTGGGAGAAGGCGTAGATGGAGCCGTTTTGGGTCTTGAGCACCTTGCCGGCGCCGACCAGGATCTGCCGCGTCACCAGGAACGGGATCATGATGTCGGCCAGCCGGGAGAATTCCAGTTTGCGCGGGATCAGGTAGTTTTCGTGGCTGCCGTAGGAATTCCCGGCGGAATCGGTGTTGTTCTTGAACAGGTAGACGCTGCCGCCGAAACCCTCCCGCGCCAGGCGCTCCTGGGCTTCGTTCATCAGGTCTTCGAGGATCAGTTCCCCCGCCCGGTCCTGCGCCACCAGTTGGGCGACGTCGTCGCATTCCGCGGTCGCGTACTCCGGATGGGACCCGACGTCCAGGTAGAGCCGGGACCCGTTGGTCAGGAACACGTTGGACGACCTGCCCCACGTGACCACCTTGCGGAAGAGGTAGCGGGCCACCTCTTCGGGCGAGAGCGGGCGCGAGTCCGGCGCCGAATAGGAAATGCCGAATTCGGTCTCGATCCCGAAGATGCGTCGGTCCATGGCTAGCCGTCCATTCCCTCGCCTAATATCCGGTCCAGTTCTGCGGTCGGCAACCGGCGGAAGGCGCGCCGGCTCCCGCGGGTGGACAGCGGGTCGCGGTCCAGGACGGCGACTTCCAGTCCCTCGGGACGCAGTTCCCTGCCCTGCCCCGCGTCCTGCTCGCCGGTCCCGCCGGACAGGGCGGCCACCGCCGCCCGGACCGCGCCGGAAAAGTCCCGGTCGGCCGCCCGGTTGCCGCGCAGCCTCTCGCCCACCGCCTCGGCCGAACCACCCATCACCACGAAGCCGCGTTCGTCGGCGATGGACCCGTCGAAGGTCAGCCGGAACAGCCGGTCTTCGGCCGGCGTATCGCCGACCTCGGCGACGGCAAGCTCCACTTCGAACGGCTTGCTGTCGGCGGTGAACACGGCGCCCAGGCTTTGCGCGTAGACGCTGGCGAGGCCACGGCCGGTGACGTCGTCCCGGTCGTAGGAGTAGCCGCGCACGTCGGCGTAGCGGACGCCGGCCTGGCGCAGGCTTTCGAACTCGTTGTATTTGCCGACCGCGGCGAACGCGATCCGGTCGTAGATTTCCCCGATCTTGTGCAGCGCCGGCGAGGGGTTTTCGGCGACCAGCGCGATTCCCTCGGAGCAGCTGAGCACCACCACCGAACGTCCCCGGGCGATGCCTTTCCGGGCGAAGTCCGCCCGGTCCTTCATCAGCTGTTCGGGCGAGACATAGAACTGCTGCGTCATGCTCAGGCCTCCCGTCCGGCCACGGCGCGCGCGCCGATGACGGCCTCGGACGTGGCGGCCAGTTCCCGGTCCGGGATCCGGCGGGCGCCGGCGGCGTTGACGGTGTAGATCACGGGCCAGACCTGCCGGACGGCATCCGGTCCCCCGGTCGCCGAGTCGTCGTCGGCGGCGTCGTACAGGGCTTCGATGGCCACCCGGACCGCTGCCGCTTCCTCCAGGTTCGGCTGCCAGAGCTTCTTCAGCGCCCCGCGGGCAAAGACCGACCCGGACCCCACGCTGTGGTGTTCCTGCTCCTCATAGCGTCCGCCCGTGACATCGTAGGAGAACAGCCGGCCCACCCGGCGCTCGGCATCGAAACCGGCGAACAGCGGGATGACCGCGAGGCCCTGCATCGCCATCGGCAGGTTCGACCGGATCATCGCCCCCAGCCGGTTGGCCTTGCCGTCGAGGCTGAGCAGCGTGCCTTCGATCTTCTCGTAGTGCTCGAGTTCCACCTGGAAGAGCCGCGTGATGTCCAGGGCGATTCCGGCGGTGCCGGCGATGCCCAGCAGCGAATGGGAGTCGGCCGGAAAGACCTTTTCAATATGCCGGCTGGCAATCACGTTGCCCATGGTTGCCCGCCGGTCGCCGGCCATGAGCACGCCGCCGGCGAACGTCATCGAGACGATGGTGGTGCCGTGGGGCACCATCGGTGCCGCCCCCGCCGGCAGCTGCTGGGCCCCGCGGGCGCCCGGCAGCAGATCCGGGGCGGTGCGCGCCAGATACTCGCTGAAGGAGGCGGTGGCTGAATGGGAAATCTGGGCGAAAACCGAGCCCGGACCGCCGGCCGGCATGTCCATCAACTACTGGCCGCCCTTCTGCACGAAACCGCGCACGAATTCTTCAGCGTTCTGTTCCAGCACGCCGTCGATCTCGTCCAGCAGATCATCCGTGCCTTCGGTCTCGGCCTGCCCGGCGGGCGCGGCGGCAGGCTCGGGCGTGGGCTCGTCGTCGTACTCTTCGTCGTCGCGGTGCGAGTCCACGTTCTTGCGGTCCTGGGTTGCCATGATGGCCTCCTTCTGGTGGGACGATCGACTCTGTCCTAGTCCTTATGTTGCCACGTGGGGCTCGTCCGCGGGGCCCAGCAACGCCGTGATGAACTCCTCTGCCGACGAAGCTTCCTCGAAGAGCCTGCCGGTCAGTGCGCGGTTGCCGCGCAACGGCTCGCGGGTGGGGATGCGCTGCAGCCGGCGCCGGTCGGGAAGATCGAAAATCACCGAGTCCCAGCTGGCCCCGACGACCTCGCGGGGGAAGTGCTGAATGCACTTCCCGCGGAAGTAGGCCCGGGTGTCCTCGGGCGGCTCGCCCACGGCGGCGTCGATCTGGGCGTCCGAGAGCAGCCGGCGGATCCGGCCGCGTGCGGCCAGGCGGTGGTAGAGGCCCTTCTCGGGCCGGACGTCGGCATATTGCAGGTCGATCAGGCCCAGGCGCGGGTCGCCCCATTCCATGCCGTCCCGGTCCCGGTAGGCCTGAAGCAGTTTGAGCTTGGCCACCCAGTCCAGCTGGTCGGCGGCGTCCATCGGGTCCCGGCGGAGTGTCTCCAGCACCGCAGCCCAGCGCCGCAGCACGTCCGCGGTCTGGCCGCTGTCCGTCCCGTGCCGGCGGCAATGCTCCACCGCTGCCTGCAGGTAGATCTCCTGCAGGTCCAGGCCTGTGACCATGCTGCCGTCCTTGAGCGGGACCTTCTGCTGCAGGGAGGGGTCGTGGCTGATCGCCTGCAGGGCCTGCACCGGGTCGGCGAGCTGGACGTCCGGCACCTCGCCGTGTTCGATCATGGACAGCACGACGGCGGTGGTGCCCATCTTGAGAAAAATCGACACCTCGCTCAGGTTCGCGTCGCCGATGATCACGTGCAGCCGCCGGTACTTGTCCGCGACCGCATGCGGTTCGTCCCGGGTGTTGATGATGGGCCGCCGGATGGTGGTCTCCAACCCCACTTCGGCCTCGAAGAAATCCGCCCGCTGGCTGACCTGGTAACCCGGGGTGCGGCCGTTGCTGCCCAGCCCCACCCGCCCGGCACCGCACACGACCTGCCGGGACACGAAAAACGGAATCAAGCCGGTGACGATCCGGTTGAACGGCACGCTGCGCGGCATCAGGTAGTTCTCGTGCGCGCCGTAGGAGACCGACTTGTTGTCCGTGTTGTTCTTGTACAGGTTGACCGGCGAGAATCCCGGCGTGGCGGCGATCCTGCGCATCGCCGCGAGCACGACGGCGTCGCCCGCCTTGTCCCAGCGCACCGCATCCAGCGGGTTGGTCACCTCGGGCGAGGAGTATTCCGGGTGGGCGTGGTCCACGTACAGCCGGGCCCCGTTGCTGAGCACCATGTTCATGAGCACGCCGGAGGATTCGTCCGTGTAGAACTCGCTGCCGGCCGCGCGGCCGCCGGCCAGCGCTATCTGCTCGGCGTCGAGGATCGGCGGGACATCGGTCAGCTGGGACGGGTCGGCCTGGTCGCGCGACAGGTCGAATCCCCGGGCATCGTGCAGCGGCTCCTCGTCGGTGTAATCCCACCGGGTGCCGGCCAGGTTCCCCAGGCCCTTCCGCATGGTCGCCGCGTACGCGTTGATCACCTGCGAGGAGAGCACCGTGGAGTTGGCCAGGGGTTCGCCGGGAGCATGGATGCCATACTCCGTCTCCGAACCCATCACGCGATAGACGCTCACAGGTACTGCCCGGTGTTCGACATCGTTTCGATGGCCTTGCCGGCCTCCTGCCCGGCTTTGCCCTGCACGATGGTGCGGATGTAGGTGATCCGCTCGCCCTTCTTGCCGGAAATCCGGGCCCAGTCGTCCGGGTTGGTGGTGTTGGGGAGGTCCTCGTGCTCGCGGAATTCGTCCACCACGGCGCTGAGCAGATGCTCGATCCGCAGGCCCTTCTGCTGGTTGGTCAGCAGGTCCTTGATGGCGTTCTTCTTGGCCCGGTCCACCACGTTCTGGATGACGGCGCCGGAATTGAAGTCCTTGAAGTACAGCATTTCCGTGTCGCCGCTGGCGTAGGTGACTTCCAGGTACTCGTTGGACTTGTCCGTGGAGTACATCTCCTCGACCGTGCGCTGGATCATTGCGTCGATGGTGGCCTTGCGGTCCTGCCCGTGTTCGGCGAGGTCCTCGGCATGGATGGGCAGATTGGTGGTGAGGTACTTGGCGAAGATGTCCGCGGCCGCCTCGGCGTCCGGCCGGTGGATCTTGATCTTCACGTCCAGCCGGCCGGGGCGAAGGATGGCCGGGTCGATCATGTCCTCGCGGTTGGAGGCGCCGATGACGATCACGTTCTCCAGCTTCTCGACGCCGTCGATCTCGGACAGCAGCTGCGGCACGATGGTCGTTTCGACGTCGGACGAGACGCCGGTGCCGCGGGTGCGGAACAGCGAATCCATTTCGTCGAAGAAGACCACCACCGGGCTCCCGTCGGATGCCTTCTCGCGTGCCCGGGCGAAAATCAGCCGGATGTGCCGCTCGGTCTCGCCTACGTACTTGTCCAGCAGTTCCGGTCCCTTGATGTTCAGGAAGTAGCTGCGGGTGTCCGTGCCGCTGCGCTCGATGGCCTTGGCGGCCAGGGAGTTGGCCACGGCCTTGGCGATCAGCGTCTTGCCGCAGCCGGGAGGGCCGTAGAGCAGGATGCCCTTGGGGGCCTTCAGGCCGTGCTCGCGGTAGAGGTCGGGATGCAGGAAGGGAAGCTCGACGGCGTCGCGGATCTGGTCGATCTGCGGTCCGAGGCCGCCGATGTCCTCGTAGGAGATGTCCGGCACTTCCTCGAGGATAAGGTTCTCCACCTCGCTGCGCGGAATCTTCTCCAGCGCGTAACCGCTGCGGGCGTCGATGGACACGGCGTCGCCGACCCGGAGCCGTTCGGTCCGCAGGGCGCCGGACAGCTTGACGACGCGTTCCTCGTCGGCCCGTCCGACCACCAGGACGCGGTCGCCGTCGAGCATCTCCTTGATGGTGACAAGCTCGCCGGAGCGCTCGAAGCCGAGCGCGGCGATCACTGTCAGCGATTCATTGAGCAGGACCTCCTGGCCGGGGGCGAGGTGGTCCATCTTCACCAGCGGGCTGACCGCGACGCGCAGCTTGCGCCCGGACTGCACGATGTCGACGCTCTCCTGCACCACGGCAGCGTTGCTCGTGCCGGGCCGCGGCCTTTGCGCCTTGTTGACCTGGGTGATGGTCGCGAAGCTGAAGGGGGTTTCGCCGTCGCGTTCGAGGGCGGACTTAAGCCGGACGATCTCGCTCTTCGCGGTCTCGAGCGTGGAGACGAGGCGGGAATTGTTTTGCGTGGCCGCGGCCAACTGCTTGTCCAGGTGGCGCAGTTTGTCGCGCAGGACGTTGATCTGGCGCTGGGCGACCGTCAGCGCGTCGCGCTGGTCGTCCTGCCGTTCAGCCGGTGCCGGTTGGTTGTTCTGGTTCTGGTCGTTCATCACCGCGACCTGCTTCCGTGATCGGTTCCTTCCCTAGACACTAACCGGCACCCGCGCCGGCTGCACCTGTCT
The DNA here is from genome assembly GCF_059091125.1 of Arthrobacter sp. Y3223151. Classification (NCBI taxonomy): domain Bacteria; kingdom Bacillati; phylum Actinomycetota; class Actinomycetes; order Micrococcales; family Micrococcaceae; genus Arthrobacter; species Arthrobacter sp. Y3223151. Next base: position 93,074 of record NZ_JBNHGI010000005.1, read on the forward strand.
ACGAAAGAAAACGCCAAACCGAGACATCTTGTTCCGATGCCCTCACGGAAGCGGCCGCGCCCCGTCCTCAGTCGGTTTCGGGATTGATGTCCTTGAACGCTCCCCGCTGCACGGTGGAGGCGGCGTCCTTGGCAACGCGGCGGAGCCGGCGGTCGGACACGGTCCGCTCCCCCAGCGCCTCGGCATTCCAATCGTCCTCGTCGCCGGTCCACGCCTGCACGTCCTCGGCGGCGAAGCCGGTCTTGGACGGACGGCGCTTGGGCGTCAGGCCCGTCTCGCCGCCGGCCAGCCGGCGGGCCGTGAGCAGGAAACCGGTGTGCGCCACCATGCGGTGGTCGGGACGGACGGCCAGGCCCTCCAGGTGCCAGCCGCGGACCATCGACTCCCAGCCGTCGGGCTCGGTGAACCGGCCGTCGGCCCGGATCGCCTCGGCGGTACGTGACAATTGGGTAACGGTCGCGACGTAGCTGATCCAGACGCCGCCGGGCGCCAGCACCGTCGCCACGGCGTCGAGGCATTCCCACGGCGCCAGCATATCCAGCACCACCCGGTCCACGCTGCCGGGTTCCTCGGTTTTGACGACTTCGTCCTGGAAATCGCCCAGCGAGATCTGCCAGGCGGGGTGCGGCCCGCCGAAGAACGTTTCCACGTTGCCGCGGGCGACGTCGGCAAATTCCTCGCGCCGCTCGAACGAGTGCAGCCGTCCGCCGTCGCCCACGGCGCGCAGCAGCGAAATGCTCAGCGCACCCGAGCCGACCCCGGCCTCCACCACCCGGGCGCCCGGGAAGATGTCCGCCATGGTCACGATCTGGGCGGCGTCCTTGGGGTAGACCACGGCGGCACCGCGTGGCATGGAGAGCACGAAGTCCGAAAGCAGCGGGCGCAGGGCCTGGTACCGGTGGCCCACCGTGTTTGCCACGACGGTGCCCTCTTCCCGTCCGATCACCTCGTCATGCGGCAGGAAGCCCTTGTGCGTATGGAACGCGCCACCGGGCGTCAGGGTGATGGTGTTCATCCGGCCCTTTTCGTCCGTGAGCTGGACCCGTTCCCCGGGCCGAAACGGCCCGCGTCGCTGGTCGGCGCCGTGCGCGCTGGTGAAGGAGCTCATGCGTGGATCACTTCCGGTCGTTGTGTGTGCGGCCGCGGCGGTGTCTGCCGGGCCGGTTCGTCGATTGTATTCCGGCCGGCGGCCGGGTTTCGGCGCGCACGGCCGGCGGGATCAGAGCCTGCCGGCCTTGCCGGTGATGGCCCGGACCACCGTGCTTTGCTGGAGCACCCCGGTGACGCGGCCGTCGGCGTCGATCACGGCGTACTCGCTGCCGGCCAGCCGGGCCAGGTACTGCACGAGCTCCTGCCCGGCGGCGGCCTCGGGGACGTAGGCACCCGGCGCCAAGGCCCGGGAGACGGCCGCGGCGGGCGTACCGGTGGCGGCCTGCGGCGGCACCTGGTCCAGTGCCGTGCGGTCCACTACTGCTTCGGGCTGGCCGGTCGCGGCGGTGAGCACCACGGAGAGCCCGGGGTCGCCTTGGATCAGCTGCCGCACCTGGTCCACCGTGGCGGTGGCGGGCAGCGACGCGGCCGGGAGCTTGAGCTGCCCGGCGCTGACGGACGGCAGCCGCAGCCGCATCCGGGCGTGCGAGATGGCCGAACTGGCGCCCATCCAGAGGAAACCGCACACCAGCACCATCAGCACCACCAGCTGCAGGTCCGGCGTTCCGCCCCGCAGCAGCGGGACGCCGATCACGCCGATCACCAGCAGCACCACGATGGCGCGGCCGGCCCAGCCCGCCGCCACGGTCCCCTTCTCCTGGCTGCCGGTCGCCTTCCAGACGGCGGTCTCCACCAGTCGCCCGCCGTCCAACGGGAGCCCCGGCAGGATATTGAAGACGGCCACCAGGAAGTTGGCCCAGATGAAGATGTCGGTCAGTAGGAACGGAATCGGTTCGCCGCGGAACAGCGGCAGCACCAGCAGGCCGGCGCCGGCCAGGGCAAAGTTGGCCACGGGCCCGGACAAGGCCACCAGCAGGGACTTGCCCGGCGTGGCGTTGAAGTTGTCGAACTGCGTGTGGCCGCCCCAGAGGTTGAGCACGATTTTGGCCGACGGCCACCGGAAGGTCCTGGCCGTCAGGGCGTGGGCGAGTTCGTGCACCAGCACCGAGAACAGCAGCAGCAGCGCGTAGCCGAAGGCCACGGCGTAGGCTCCCACGCCGATTTCCGGCATCAGGCGCTGCACCTGGGGGCCGAAGATCAGCACGATGAAGGCGGCGATCACGAACCAGGACCAGGCCAGGACCACCGGGACACCGAACATGCGGCCCAGGGGAATCCCTTCGCTGCGCTCCTTCTCCTCGGCCGGCCGGGGGGTCTGCCCGCTCATACTCCTGCTTCCTGGGCGGCGCCCGCCAGGACGCGTTCCACGTCCCCCAGGCCCTTTCCGGCCAGGCTGTCCCAGTGCGGGCGCCCCGGTGCCGGCGGCACGGGCACGACGTGCGGGATGGCCACGGTCACGAGGCCGGCGGCTTCGGCGGAGGCAACTCCGGGGACCGAGTCTTCCAGCGCCACGACGTACTGCTTGTCGGCGCCGGGCAGGTGGCCGCTGAGCCAGTCGAAGGCCTGCTGGTACGGTTCCGGGTCCGGCTTGCCGCGCGTCACCATGTCACCGGTGACGACGTGGCGGAAGCTGCCCTCGGGCAGCGCCCTGACCACTTCGGCGGCGAGCTTGGTCTCGCTCATGGTCACCAGGACGGACGGAATGCCTGCTTCGGCCAGCTCCGCGAGCAGCTCCCGCGCGCCGGGGCGCCACGGGGTGCGGCCGCGGACACGTTCGGTCACGGCGTCGATCAGCCGGTCGACAATCTCGCGGATGCCCAGCTCGACGCCGGCCTGCTGCAGCACGGCCGCCGAAGTCTCCAGCGCGTTGCCCACCAGCTTTTTGCCCAGTTCGTCGTTCCACACGCCGCCGAACGACGCAACCAATTCGGATTCGGCTTCGATCCAGTACGGCTCGGTGTCGACGAGCGTTCCGTCCATGTCCCAGAAAACGGCCTGCAGGCCGGACGACGGGTGGCTGGACGCAGCGGGGGAAGGGGAAATTTCGGGCATGCATCCAGTCTACGGGCCCTTCCTGCCCGGCCCCGGCATCGGCCCCGTCACGGGCTCCGGCACGGGGCTCCGGCACCGGAATCGGGGGCTATGCTGGGCGCGAATCGAATGTCGGCTCACTGACAAGCCGTGCCGGGAGGATTAGGGTGAAACCGTGAGTACTCAGGACAGTGGCGACCTGCCCACGGAAGGCGACGGCGAGCAGCGCGGTTTGCACTTGCTGTTCCCGCAGACGAAGCCCGGCGAGCCACCGCGGCGTTATACCGTGATGCTGGCCGCCTTCGAAGGCTGGAACGATGCCGGCGAAGCCGCCACGGACGCCGTCAAGTACCTGAGCCGGCTCTGGGACAGCCACAAGGTGGCCACGGTGGACCCGGATCTTTATTACGATTTCCAGTTCACCCGGCCGGTGGTGCACCGCACCGCTTCAGGGGAACGCCGGATCAAATGGCCGACGACGAAACTGACCCGCAGCAGCATCCCGGGCAGCCTGCTGGACATTATCTTTGTCCACGGGGTGGAGCCGTCCTACCGCTGGCGCGCCTACACCGCGGAGCTGTTGGCCCACGCCGAAGAGCTGGGCGTGGACTGCATCATCCTGGTCGGCGCCCTCTTGGCCGACGTGCCGCACACGCGCCCCATTCCCGTCACGGTCACCAGCGACGACGACGACGTCCGCCGCGCCCTGAATACCGAATCCAGCCAGTACGAAGGCCCCACCGGAATCGTCGGAGTGTTGTCCGATGTCGCCTCGCTGGCCGGCATTCCCACCATGTCCGTCTGGGCCGCGGTGCCGCACTACGTGGGACAGTCGCCCTCCCCCAAGGCCGAGCTGGCTTTGCTGCACCGGCTGGAGGACATCCTGCAGGTCCCGCTGGAAGTGTCGGTCCTGAGCGAAGAAGCCGAAGCGTGGGAGCGCGGCGTGGACGAACTTGCCACCGAGGATCCGGAAGTCGCCGCCTACGTGCGGCAGCTGGAGGAAGCCAAGGACACGGCCGAGTTGCCGGAGGCGACCGGGGAATCCATCGCCCGCGAATTTGAGCGCTACCTCAAGAAGCGCGGGAAAGAGTAGGGGCCTGCACGGGAACCACACGCCGCTTAGCCGGTTGGGGCGGGCCCTGTCGTGTCGACTTCGTCGCCACGCCGGGTCCCTGCCCGCCCCGCCCTTCTCGCTCGTTCCTCGCTCGGCGATGCGCGGCTTAGTGGTTCCCGCCTCCGGCCCCGGTTCTTGGCTTAGAGCCGGATACCGAGGAGCGCGTCGAGCAGCGCCGCGAACTGCTCGGCGCCGTCACCGGCCTGCCCTGCGGCCTGCTGCCGGGAGTGCTCGGCGAAGCCGTCGATTTCGGCCAGAGCCGCGGGTGCGTTGAGGTCGTTCGAGAGCGCCCGGCGGATTTGCTGCGAAAGCTCGGGTACCTGCTCGGCCCGCACAAAGGGGGCCGCGCCGCGCCACGCAGAAAGCCGCGCCTGCGCCTGGCGGAGCAGGTCCTCGGTCCAGAACCAGTCGCTGCGGTAATGCTGGCCCAGCAGCACGGTGCGGATCGCTGCAGGCTCCACGCCTTCTTCGCGCAGGGCCGAGACCAGCACGAGGTTGCCCTTGGACTTGCTCATTTTTTCGCCGTCGAGGCCGACCATGCCGGCGTGCATGAAGTGCTTGGCCAGCGGCTTGCCGGTCATGGCGTAGGCGTGCCCGGCGCTCATTTCGTGATGCGGGAAGCTCAGGTCCGAGCCGCCGGCCTGGACGTCGAAGGTCTCCGGCAGGAATCTGCGCGCGATCACCGAACACTCGATGTGCCAGCCGGGGCGGCCGGGGCCGAGCGAGGCGCCCGGCCACTCGGGTTCGCCGTCGCGGGCGACGCGCCACAACAGTGCGTCCAGCGGGTGTTTCTTGCCCGGGCGCTCCGGATCGCCGCCGCGCTCGGCAAAGAGCGGCAGCATCTGGTCTTCGGTCAGCCTGGAGGTGGCGCCGTTGTGCCAGCCCGGTCCCGCTGCGGCCACGGAATCGAAGTAGACGTCGCCGTCGGGCTCGCCGCCGGTGCCGGGCACGCGGTAGGCGAGGCCGCGGGCCAGCAGGTCCTCCACCACCGGAACGATCCACTCGATCGATTCCACCGCTCCGATGTACTCCCCGGGCGGGATGACGTTGAGCTCTTCCATGTCCGTGCGGAACAGCTCGGTCTGGTCCTTCGCCAGCAGCTGCCAGTCCATGCCGGTGGCCGCGGCGCGTTCCAGCAGCGGATCGTCGATGTCCGTGACATTCTGCACATACTTGACGGTGCGACCGGCGTCGCGCCAATAGCGGTTGAGCAGGTCGAAGGCCACGTAGGTGGCGGCATGGCCCATGTGCGTGGCGTCGTACGGGGTGATGCCGCAGACGTACAGGCTTCCCGTCGAGGACGGCTCAAGCCGTACCAGCGACCCCACGGAGGTGTCGTGGATGGTCAGTTCGTCTTTGCCGCCCGGAATTTCGGGTACGGCACGGGCATTCCAACCAAGCACTCTTGAGTTTCCTTCCGATGAGGTGCACGGACGCAGATGGCGGGCGGGCCGCCGTCGTAAATTACGCTCCTAACATTCAAGGATGCAGGAGCCGGATAAATTCCCGCGGGTCAGGCGTTGATGACTCCGGCGCCCAGCAGCACGAACAACAGCGCGCCCAGGGCGATCCGGTACCAGACGAAGAGCCGGTAGCTGCGGGTGGACACGTACTTCAGGAACCATCCGATGATCACGAAGCCGACGCCGAAGGCCACCACCGTGGCCAACGCCGTCTCCCCCAGCCCGTACGGCCCGGGTTCGCCGAAGCTCTTGGCCAGCTGGTACAGGCCCGAGGCGAAGACCGCCGGAATCGCCAGCAGGAACGAGTACCGGGCGGCGGCCTCGCGGGTGTAGCCCATCAACAGGCCGGCGGTGATGGTGCCGCCGGAGCGGGAGACGCCCGGGATCAGGGCCAGCGCCTGGGCCAGCCCGTACAGGATGCCGTGCTTGTAGGTGAGCTTGTCCAGCGTGCGCACCTGGCGGCCGATGGAGTCGGCGATGGCCAGGAACACGCCGAAGACAATCAGCATGGTGGCCACGATCCACAGGCTGCGGAAGGTGGATTCGATCTGGTCCTGGAACAGCAGCCCGAGCACGCCGATGGGGATCGAGCCGATGATGACCAGCCAGCCCATCCGGGCGTCCGGGTCGTTCCGGGGTACCTTGCCGGTGAGCGAGCCGAACCAGGCCTTAATGATGTTGACGATATCGCGCCAGAAATAGACGACGACGGCGGTCTCCGTGCCCAGCTGGGTGATGGCGGTGAAGGCGGCCCCGGGGTCGGCGGCACCGGGCAGGAGCTCTCCGACGATGCGCAGGTGGGCGCTGGACGAGATCGGGAGGAACTCGGTCAGGCCCTGGACGAGCCCCAGGATGATTGCTTCTAGCCAATTCACATCCTCGACCTTATGGCACCAAGGCGCGCGAAACGGAAACGGACACAGCCGCGGCGGCGAAGATCCGCCCACGGTATGACCCCGGGTGCCCGGCGTGGGCCGGTGCGGACGGGCCGCCCGTCCGGGAGGACGGGGCACGCGCTGCGCCGCACGCGCGTCGCTCGGCGGGCCGCTGCCAAGGGCGCGGCGGCGCAGGCCATAAGCTGGCTTTATGGAGCACAATCGCTTGGGTCACAGCGGGCTGAAGGTCCCGCAGCTGTCGCTGGGAACGATGACGTGGGGAGAGGAAACGGACGAGGAGGCCGCCGGCACGATGCTGCGCGCCTACCTGGACGCCGGCGGCACGCTCCTGGACACCGCCGCGCCGTACGCCGAAGGCCGCAGCGAGGCCATGCTCGGGGCGTTCCTGGGCGAGCTGGTTCCCCGGCAGGAGGTGCTGGTGGTCTCCAAGGCGGGCGTGACGCGCAGCGAGGGCCGGCGTGAGGTGGACACGTCCCGCGGCGCCATGTTGCGCAGCCTGGACGCCAGCCTGGCCCGGCTGGGCACGGACTACCTGGACCTGTGGCTGGTCCATCTCTGGGACGACGGCGGCGCGCCGCTGGAAGAGACCCTGTCCGCCCTCGAGCACGCGGTGTCGTCGGGCCGCGCCCGTTATGTGGGAGTGTCCAACTACTCCGGCTGGCAGCTGGCCCGGGCGGCCTCGATCAGCCCTGTTCCGCTGGTCGCGGTGCAGAACGAATATTCGCTGCTGCACCGCCGGGCCGAACACGAAGTCATTCCGGCGGCGCGGGCCCTCGGGCCGGGCCTGATGGCCTGGTCGCCGCTGGGACGCGGCGTCCTGACCGGCAAGTACCGCACGGGCATTCCGGCCGATTCCCGGGCCGCCTCCGAGCAGCACGCCGGGTACGTGGAACCGTACCTGAGCGGCCGGCCGGCCCGGATCGTGGATGCGCTGGCCACGGCGGCGCGCGGCCTGGACGTCCGGCCGCTGGACCTGGCGCTGAGCTGGCTGCTGCAGCGGCCCGCCGTCGGCACGGCCGTGGTGGGTCCCCGCACACCCGCCCAGCTGGCAGAAATCCTGAAGGCGCCGTTGGACGCCCTGCCCGCCGCGATCGGCCAGGCCCTGGACGAGATTTCCACGCCGTAACGTCCCGCCCTTAGGCGCGGCGGAGCCGGCGCCTAGGCGCTTGATCGGGTCCGGGCGGCCCCGGGGCGTGCTACTTTTCTTCGATCTCCAGATCGTCGTCGAACGGGTCCACCACGTCGTCGGGTTCGTCCATGCCCTCGTCGTCCGACTCGTCGTAAATGACCAGCGGCGTCACTTCGCCGTAAGCATCGTAGAGCGCGTCCTCGTAGGTTTCGAACGATTCCATAATGGACGAGAAGGCCGCTTCCACGGCAGGATCGTCATCGCCCCGGCGGCTGGATGCGGCGGCCAGATGCTCCTGCAGGGCGGAAACCAGTGACTCGAGTGCGACGCGCGGATCAATGCTCATGCTGTAGACGTTAGCCGCATTGTGGAGAATAAGTGAAGAGAACAGGAGGGCAATGAGAGAACAATTTCTAGGTGCCGCCGTCACCCGCGAACGCGACTACGCCCGGCAGTACGAATACCTGGTCCTGACCGTGAACAAAGACGAATCCGTCGGCGAAGCCCGCCGCGCGCTGACCGAGCACGCCGAGTACGGCAAGTGGGATCTGGTCCGGACCCGGCTGTACCTGGGCGGCGGCCGCAAGTACTGGCTCCGCCGCAGGGTGCTCAAGGTCGAACGCACCGCCTGACCGGGCTCAGGCGGTGCGTTTGCCCGGGTCAGTCTTCCAGCGGCCCCAGCCAGGCCGTTGCCACGGTGCTGTGCGCTGACTCGTCGTCCGAGGGGTGGTAGAGCCCGGCCAGCACGTCCCGGTACAGCCGCTCCAGTTCACCGCCGCGGAAATACCCGCCGCCGCCGGAGACGCGTACCGCCTTCTCCACCACGTCCTTGGCGGTTTCGGTGGCCCTGATCTTGATGCCGGACAGTTTGGCGAACCAGAACTTGCCGTGGTCGGCCAGCGTGTCCACGTCGCGGGCGATGGACGCCAACTGCGGGTACAGCCCGTCCATGGCCAGGGCGGCGTCGGCCACCCGCCAGCGGATGTCCGGATCCTGCGCGTAGCTCTTGCCCGTTTTCAGCGAACGACGGCGGTGCACGGCTTCCACCGCGAGGTCCAGGGCCCGGGTGCCGATTCCCGCATAGACGGACGAGAGCAGGATTTCGAAGCACGAGAAGATGCCGAAGATCAACGGATCCGGGTTGGGCCCCACCGGCAGTTTCCGGAAGATCCGCTCCGGCGCGGCAACCGCGCCTTCCAGCACCGTGGTGTTGGACTGGCTGGCGCGCATGCCCAGCGTGTTCCAGTCGTCCTTGATCCGGTAGCCGGGCTCGTCCCGGTCGATGAACCCCCACACCAGCTGGGGTTCGGTGCCGGAATCGTCGCGGCCGAAGACGCCGAGCCGCGTCCAGGCGGGCGAGAGGCTGGTGAACACCTTCGTACCGGTGAACTCGTAACCGCCGTCCCCGCGGGGTGCGGCGACGGTGCGCGAATCGAAGAGGACCTGGTCATTGCCGGCCTCGGAGACCCCGAACCCGAAGACTTCGCCGCGGCCGGCCTCCGCCAAGACGTAGTCCATGCTGTCGTCGCCGCGGGCCTTGAGGACCCGCGCGACGCCGGTCCACACCAGGTGCATGTTGACCGCCAGCGCCGTGGCGGGCGCCGCGGTGGCCAGCCGCATCTGCGCCCTGGTTGCCTCCTCCAGCGTGTAGCCCAGGCCGCCGTCTTCCTCCGGGACGAACATTTTCAGGTAGCCCGCCTCGACGAGATCGGCGAAGTCTTCGTGGAAGAAGCTGTTCGCTTCGTCGTACCCTGCGGCCCGGCCCCTGATGGTCTCGAGCAGGTCGTCCGGGAGCAGTTCTTCAACACTGGCGGGCATGCCGGTGGTCCTTTCGTCGTCGTTCCAAGAGGTCAGTAGGTGGTGAGCAGGCGCTGCAGGACGCGGGTGCCGAACTTCAGCGAGTCCACCGGCACCCGTTCGTCCACGCCGTGGAACATCCCGGTGAAGTCCAGGTCGTCGGGCAACCGCAGCGGAGCGAAGCCGTAGCCGGTGATGCCCAGCCGGGCCAGCGCCTTGTTGTCCGTGCCGCCGGAGAGCGTGTACGGGAGCACCACGGCGTCCGGATCCTCATGCGCGAGCGAATCGATCATGGCGTCCACCAGATTCCCGGCGAACGGCACCTCCAGCGACCTGTCCTGGTGCACGTAGCTGACCTGCACGTCGGGGCCGGCCAGTTCGCGGATGGTGGCCAGCACGAGCTCTTCCTGCCCGGGCAGTGTCCGGGCGTCGATCCGTGCCTCGGCCAGCCCGGGGATCACGTTTTCCTTGTAGCCGGCCTTCAACACCGTCGGGTTGGACGTGTTCTGCAGGGTGGCGCCGACAAAACGGGCCAGGGTGCCCAGTTCCTTGAGCAGGATGTCCGGGTTGTCCGGGTCGAATTCGACGCCGGTCAGCTCGGTCACCCCGTCGAGGAACCGGCGGGTGGTGTCCGTCAGCTCGATCGGCCACTGGTGCGCCCCGATCCGGGCCACCGCGGCCGCCAGCGTGGTCACCGCGTTGTCCGTATTGATCTGGGAACCGTGCCCGGCCCGGCCGGCGACTGCCAGCCGCAGCCACGCGATCCCCTTCTCCGCGGTCTGGAGCAGGTAGGCGCGGCGGCCGCCGATGGTGGCCGAGAAGCCGCCCACTTCCGAGATGGCCTCGGTGGCGCCGTCGAAAAGCTCGGGACGGTTCTCTACCGCCCAGCGCGCCCCGTACGTGCCGCCGGCCTCTTCGTCGGCGAAGAACGCGAAGACGATGTCGCGGCGCGGCCGGGTGCCGCTGCGTGCCATGTGCCGCGCCACCGAGAGGATCATCGCGTCCATGTCCTTCATGTCCACGGCGCCCCGGCCCCAGATGAGCCCGTCCCGCTCCTCGCCGCTGAACGGATCCACCTGCCAGTCATCGGCTTGCGCCGGCACCACGTCCAGGTGTCCGTGCACGACCAGCGCCGGCGCCGAGGGGTCCGTGCCGGCCATCCTCGTGACGACAGACGTCCGGCCGGGCGCGGACTCGAACACGTCGGTGGCCAGCCCGGCTTCTTCCAACAGTCCGGCCGCGTACTCGGCGGCCAGCCGCTCCCCCGGCCCCTCGTTGCCGCCGTAGTTGGAGGTGTCGATCCGGATCAGTTCCTGGCAGATCTCGGCCACTTCTTCGTGCGGGCTCGGTACAGTCATGAAGGCTCCTCGGAATCGATGTCTGTCCCCAGCCTAACGAGCGGGAGCGGCCGAGTGCAGCAGCTGTCCGCAGGCGGCGCCGCGGCGCGGGCAGCGGGGCGGCGCCGAAGCTGCGCCCCGCTGCCGGCATCGTCGGGCGCACGGAGGGCCCGATTCAACAGTTCGAGCAAAACATGTTAGAGTTTTTCTCGCTGCTTTCGACGGAATCGGTGCGCCTGACGGCCGCTGGAGAACCGGCGAAAGTCCACCTGCGCGGGTGGCGGAATGGTAGACGCGCTAGCTTGAGGTGCTAGTCCTCTTATTGAGGGTGAGGGTTCGAGTCCCTTCCTGCGCACAGAGAAAGCCCCGGATTTCCGGGGCTTTTTTGTGCCCGCAGAGCGCACAGACCGCCGGCCTCCCCGGCGGCGGCGTGCCTAGGGAGACGGCATCCGCCGCTGGCCGATGGCGGCCGATTCGGCGCGCACCACGGCGACCGCCTCCTGGACGATGCCGCTGTCGTCGTCCTCCGCAGCATGTGCCCGGCGCACAAACCCGCCGGCATCACCCCGGCCGGCCCGCACCGCCCGCAAGGGGGCAAGCAGGGCGGCCCGGCGCAGCCACGGGTCCTCTTCTTCCGCCCACCGATCGAGGATCGCTTCCGCACGCGTGCGGGACTGGCCGGTCAGCCCCTGGATCAAGGGACCGACGACGTCAACGGCGAGCGGGTCGGCCAGGGCCGCAAGGCGCGCGTCGCGCAGGAAGCCTTCCAGCCGGGTGAGGTCCGAGCCTCGCAAGAGACGTTGGTTCGACTGCAGCAGCACCACGGCGGCCAGGCGCCGCTCGAAGACCGGCCGGGCCCACAGTTCGGAGCTGAGGGCGGTCACCTCGTCGTGCGAGAGCGGCCGGAACTTCCGCCCGGCGTCCCGGACCGTACCCCGGACCGCGCCGACCGACGCACCGTAGTAGCGCAATCCTTCGCCCGCCCCGTTCTGCGCTTCCGCCCGTTCCCAGGAGGCTTCCCGCCGCAACGTGAGGTCGATGAATTCTGCCGCCTCGCTCATCCATCAAGTCTTTCATTCACTCGGCGTCCCGGCCGGTTCCCTCCTGTCCGGGTGCCCGTTCGGCACCGGCTTCTTCCTGGCCGGGTGCCCGTTCGTTGCCTCCTTCTTCCTGGCCGGTGTAGGTGCGCAGCAGGTCCTTCGCGCCGTCGGCCGCCTGCCCTTCCTGATCAAGCGACCGCTGCATGGTTTCGGCGTTTTCCCGGCCGGCAGGGAACGGCGGGAGCAGCGGAACATCGGGATCGGTGAGCACCTCGATGAGATACGGCCGGTCGGCGGCCAGTGCCTCATCCCATGCGGCCCCGAGCTGCTCGGGGTCCTCGACCCGCTTCCCGTGCAGTCCGAGCAGCCGTGCGTAGCCCGCGTAGTCGACATCGGGCAGGGCCTGGCTGTCGGCGAACCGCGGCTCGGCCTCCATTTCCCGTTGTTCCCAGGTCACTTCGGCGAGTTCCCGGTTGTTCAGGACGCAGACCACAAAACGGGGGTCCATCCACCGCTGCCAGAGCCGGCCGACGGTAATCAGTTCGGCCAGGCCGCTCATCTGCATGGCCCCGTCCCCCGTGAGGGCAACAACCACCCGTTCCGGGCCGGCCAGCTTGGCGGCGATGCCGTACGGTATCGAACAGCCCATGCTTGCCAGGGTGCTGGAGAGGTGCGCCTGGGCGCCCGCCGGCAGCCGCAGCTGCCGGGCATACCAGTAGACGGAACTGCCAACATCGACGGCGAGCAGGCCGTCCGGCGGGAATCTTTCGCTCAGCTCAAAGGCCACCCGTTCCGGGTTGACCGGTTGCGCCGGCGTCATGGCCCGCTGCCGCGACAGCTCGCGCGACTGCCGCACCCAGCCTTCCACCTGCTCTCGCCACTGGCCGGCGGGGCGGTCCTCCAGCAGCGGCAGCAGCGCCGCCAGGGTCGTGGCGGCGTCGCCGGTGAGCGCCGCCTCGACCGGATAGCGGTTGCCGATGGCACTGGCATCATTGTCGATCTGCACGGCACGCGCGGCGCCCGGCGGCGGGTAGAACTCCGTCCAGGGGTCGTTGGAGCCGACGATCAGCAAGGTGTCGCAGTGTGCCAGCAGTTGGCCGCTGGCGGCGGTGCCCAGGTGACCCATGGTTCCGGCCGCAAGAGGCAGCGACTCGTCCACATAGGGCTTGCCGAGCAGGCTGGTGGCGATGCCGGCCCCGAGCTTCTCCGCCACCGCAACCACCTGCCCGCGGGCATCCCGCGCTCCCTGTCCTACCAGCAGGGCAACCCGCTGCCCGGCGTTGAGCACGGCCGCGGCCGCGCGCAGGTCGTCCGGGTCCGGGACCACGTGCGGGGCACGCCAGATCGGCGCGGTGGTCACCACGCCATGGGAGTGCTCGAGTTCGGGGGCGGGAAGTTTCTGGATGTCGTGCGGAATGATCACCACGGCCGGGCCGCGGCCGCTCAGGGCCGCCTTGAAGGCGCGGTCCAGCACCAGCGGAACCTGCTCCGGGGTGCTCACCTGCTGCCGGAAGGTGGCCACGTCCTTGGTCAGGTTGGCCAGGTCCACTTCCTGCATGTACCCGGAGCCGAGCGCGGTGCGCGACTGCTGCCCGACGATGGCCACTACCGGGACGCTGTCGAGTTTGGCGTCGTACAGGCCGTTGAGCAGGTGTATGGCGCCGGGACCCTGGGTGGCCGTGACCACCCCCACCCCGCCCGTGTACTTGGCGTGCCCCACCGCCATGAAGGCGGCATTTTCCTCGTGCCGGGCCTGGACGAACTCGATCGTCCCCGCGCGCCGCAGAGCGCCCATGAACGTGTTGATGCCGTCGCCGCTGTAGCCGAAGATCCGCGACACCTGCCACGCGCGAAGCCGATCGACAATAAGGTCTGCAACGAGCCGCTGGGCCATATCCACTCCACTCGTAATCCTCAGGGTGCTTACTGTCTATCATCCCTATCATCCGGTGCCGTCGTTTTATACCCTTCCCGGAGCCGCGCCGCGGCCGGCATGCAAAGATGGCGGCATGGAACTGGACGGAGAACTGGCGGCCCATCCCGTCCGGCAGGGCGCGGCGGACCAGCGGGACATCGACCTGTACCGCACGCTCAGCGCCGACATTGCCGCGGGCGTCGCGGTCGTGTCGACGCGGTGGCGGAACCGGGACTACGCGGCGACCGTCAGCGGTTATCTCTCGGTGTCCTACGATCCGCCCACCATGCTGGTCAGCCTCTTCGAGGAGTCGAGGATTTGCGACGCCGTGGCCGAGTCGGGGACCTGGGCCTTGAGCCTGCTGGCGTCGCAGCACCAGGGCACGGCGAACTGGCTGGCGAGCCCGGGCAATCCGGTGGAAGGCCTGCTCAACCAGGTGCCGTACCGGCGCGGCCCGGCCACCGGTGCCGCGGTGATCGGCGGGGCCCCCGCGTGGTTCGAGCTGAGGACGACGGCGGTGCATCCGGCGGCCACCCACCTGCTGATCGTCGGCGAGGTGCTGGCCATGGGCCGGGACGCTGCCGGTTCGGAAAGCGCCGATCCGCTCATCCACTTCGGCTCCTCCTACCGGCGCCTGGGCCGGTAGCAGCGCCGCACCACAGCCCCGGAGCGCGCGATGCCGGCGCCTGGGCCGGTAGCAGCCGGTCAGGGCAGCGCCGGCGGCCCGGAGTAGGCGCCTTCCCAGACCGCCCGCGTTCCGGATTCGCCGGTCAGCACCACCGCCACCGTGGCGCCCGCACACACGGCCAGCACGGCGACGGCGACCACCGCCGCGATGACACGGTATCCGGCGCCAAGCCTGCGCCGGGAGGAGGCGTCCGCCGTCGTTCCGTAGCGGAACCACAGCCACAGCCCCAGCGCCGCGGCGAAAAGGCCGGCGACCCACGGCAGCAGCATGTCGCCCAACCGCATGTGTTCGACGGCCAGCGGCGTCTGGTCGATCCTGAGGAACAACCAGTGGCCGGCCTGTTGGGTGACCGGCACCAGCACCAGGGCCAGCAAGGCGATCAGGGGGGTGGCAATCCCCAGGCGCCGCCTCGCCGCCGGCCAGAGCAGGGTGAGCGCAACGCACAGCGCCGCCAGCGGAACGAACACCACGGTGGCGTGGACCAGGAGCACGTGCAGCGGCAGCGAATTGATTTCGTACTCCACCGGATCCGCTCCTTGTGTCCCAGACCTGGCCCATCAACCGGTAAGACGCCCGCGTAATACGTAGCGGTTCAGCCGGGAGCCCGGCGGCCGGTCCATTGTCTTACCCGGCCGCCTGCTCTATGAATGGACTATGACGGCCACGCTGAGAGCCCTGGAAACCGCTGTTCCGGATACCATCCTGATCCAGTCGGAGGCGCGGGACGTGTTCTCCACGCAACCGGGCTTGACGCGCCTGGGACAGCGCCTGGTGACCACATCGTTCGACCAGTCCGGCATCGACACCCGGTACACCGCCGTCGAGGAACTCACGACGGCCAAGCGGGCGGACAACCCGGTGTTCTTCGACGCCGAATCCCGGCAGCTGCTCTCTCCCAGCACGAAGGTGCGGAACGACATTTTCGCGGACAAGGCTACCCCGCTGTTCATTGAGGCGGCCGGCAAGGCGCTTGCCTCCTGCGAGGGGATCGGCCCGGCGGACATCACGCACCTCATCACCGTCTCCTGCACCGGGTTCTTCAACCCGGGCCCCGACTACAAGATCGTGCGTGCGCTGGGGCTCAGTCCCGCCGTCCAGCGCTACCATCTCGGCTTCATGGGCTGCTACGCGGCATTCCCGGCCCTGCGGGCGGCCAAATCGTTCTGCGACGCCGATCCGCAGGCGGTGGTGATGGTCGTATCGGCCGAACTCTGCACGCTGCACGTGCGCACGTCCAACGACCCGGACACCATCGTGGGCTCCTCCCTGTTCGCGGACGGCGCGGCGGCGGCGGTCATCACCGCGCGCGGCCTGGACGAGACCGGACCGGCCATCCGGCTGGACCACTTCGAAACCGTCCTCACACCCGTCGGCGAGGAATCCATGGCCTGGAACATCGGCGACGAGGGCTTCGAAATGGTCCTGGGGACCTACGTTCCGCACATCATCGACGAACACATCGTCGGTGCGCTGGAGCCGCTGCTGGCCCGTGAACCGGACCTGGCGGCAAGACCCTACCGCGACATTGAGCACTGGGCGATCCATCCGGGCGGCCGCAGCATCCTGGACAAGGTCGAGGCCAAACTGGAGCTGACCGGGGAACAGCTCGTGCCGGCCCGGGAAACGCTGCGGCGGTACGGGAACATGTCCAGCGCCACCGTGATGTTTGTGCTCAAACACATACTGGAGCAACCGGCGGGGTCCGGGGAGGAACGGATCTGCTCGATGGCCTTCGGCCCGGGCCTGACGGTGGAAACCGGCCTGTTCACCAAGACCGTGCCTGCCGCCGCCCTCCAGGCCCGCCAGGTTTCCGCGGCAGCGGCGGTGTAGGGCGGGAACGGACCGCAGTGGCCGCCCGCCCACCGGATCGCAAGGCGTCGACGTTCCTGACCCTCCGCGCCACGGACGCAGTGGAGGAAATGGACAAGCCGGACTGCGACCCCGCGATGCTGCGGCGCACCTACGCCCAGTTTCCGCTGATCAACCGGGCGGTGTCCGGTTGGCACGGCATCTACCGGCGCCTGCTCCGCCCGCGCCTGGCCGGCCTCGTGGCCCCCACCCTGCTGGATATCGGCTCCGGCGGCGGCGACGTTCCCCGGCTACTCGCCCGCCTGGCCGCCCGGGACGGCCTCGACCTGCGGATCACGGCCATCGATCCCGACCCGCGCGCGCATGCCTTCGCCGTGTCCCGGCCGCGGCCGCCCAGCCTCGAGTTCCGGCAGGCCTTCAGCTCGGAACTGGTGGCCGAAGGGCGCAGCTTCGACGCCGTGGTGTCCAACCACTTGCTCCACCACCTGGACGCCCCCGAGCTGGCCGGGCTGCTGGCCGACTCGCAGCGGTTGTCACGGGCCCTCGCAGTCCACAGCGACATCATCCGCAGCCGCACGGCGTATGTGCTCTTCGCCGCCGGGACGCTGCCGTTTTTCCACCGCTCCTTCATCCGCCGGGACGGGCTGACCTCCATCCGCCGCAGCTACACCCCGGAGGAATTGCGCGCCGCCGTCCCGCCGGATTGGCAGGTGCTGCCCGATTCGCGTTTCCGGCAACTCTTGATCCACGAGACCGATGCCTGAGGCGGCGCTCCCCCGGGGCCGCCCCGTGGAAGCGCCCGGCGACCGCCTGCTCGACGTCGCCGTGGTCGGCGGCGGCCCGGTGGGTTTGTTGATGGCCATTCTGCTGGCCCGGCGCGGGATGGACGTCGCGGTCCTGGAGCGGCGCGGCGCACGCAGCAGCCACTCCCGGGCGATCGGGATCCATCCGCCGGCTTTGGCCGTGCTCGACGACGCGGGCGTGGGTCCGCAGCTGTTAGCGGCCGGCGTCCGCATCCGCCGGGGCGTGGCCCGCAGCCGCGGCCGGGACGTCGCGTCGCTCTCGTTCGACGGCCTTCCCGACGCGCATCCCTACGTGCTGGCCGTGCCGCAGGTCATCACCGAACGGCTGCTGGAAGAACGGCTGGAGGCGCTGCGTCCCGGGGCGCTGCGCCGCGCGGTGGCGGTGCAGGGGGCGCACGACGACGGCGCGACCGTGAAGTTGTCCTGTCGCCACGGCGCGGGACCGGAACCGGCGGCGGGCACGGGCAGGGCTCCCGTACCGCCTGCGGGCGTGGCACCGGCAGCTGCTGCGGAGACGGTGCGGGCCAGGCTGGTGGTGGCGGCCGACGGCGCCTATTCCGCCCTGCGCCACCAGCTCGGCGTCGGGGTGCGGACGCGGGTGTATCCGGACGCCTACCTGATGGGAGACTTCGCCGACACCACCGGCGACGGCAGCAACGCCGTGCTCTATTTGGAGGCGGGCGGGATCGTCGAATCCTTCCCGCTCCCCGGTGGTACCCGGCGCTGGGTGGCCAGGATGCCCGGCGTGGTCAGCCACCCGACGCCGGACGGCCTCGCCTCCCTGGTCAGGCGGCGCACCGGCGCCGGCCCGGACCCCGACAGCTGCACCATGCTCAGCGCCTTCTCCGTCAGCTCCCGGATGCCGCGGCGGCTGATAGCCGGGCGCGTCGCGCTGGTCGGCGACGCGGCACACCAGGTCAGCCCGATCGGCGGGCAGGGCATGAACCTGGGCTGGCTGGATGCCGCGGCCCTGGCTCCGATCGTGGCCGCGGCCCTGGCGGGAGACCGGACGGGCACGGCGTTGCGAGGATACGAGGCGGACCGGCGGCGGGCGGCCAACACCGCCATCTGGCAGGCGCACCTGAATATGGCCTTGGGCAGGCCGTTGCCGCCGCCGGTGCTCGCGGCACGCAACCGCCTGTTCAGCACGCTCAGCCGCTTCCCCGGAGTGCAGGACACGGTGGCCAGCCGCTTCACCATGCACTGATCCGTCATCAAGCGGCCGGGGCTTACCCGGGCGGCTAAAGTGGCTGCTAGACAAATTCGGCGGCACGTCGATTTTCCCGAGCCGGAGACGTCCCGGCTGACACGGTCTGGAGGTGGGCATGGTCGGCGCGGAGCGCATCGCCGTGCTGTCGCTGCATACCTCGCCGCTGGCCCTCCCCGGCGGGGGCGATGCCGGCGGCATGAACGTCTACGTGCGCGCCTTGGCGCGGGAGCAGGCGGCGCTGGGCACCGCCGTCGACGTTTTCACCCGCTCCCTGCACGACGGGCAGGAACCGGTGGAACATCCCCGCGCCGGCGTCCGCGTGATCCACCTGGACGGGGCCCCAGCCGACGCGGTGACCAAGGAAGACCTGCCCCAGCGGCTGGCCGCGCTGGAGGCTTCGCTGCGGCAGTTCACGCAGCGGGACGGGGCACGGTACGACGTGCTGCACTCGCACTACTGGCTTTCTGGTGCCGTGGGGCTGCGGCTGCAGCACGACTGGCACATTCCACTGGTGCACTCGATGCACACGATGGGGCTGGTCAAAAACCTGCACCTGCAGCCCGGCGAACCGCCGGAGCCGGCCTCCCGGATCGACGGCGAACAAGCCATAGCGTCCGGATCCGGCCGGCTGATCGCCAATACCCTGACCGAGGCGGCCGAGTTGGTCGACCTCTACGGCGCGGACGAGGGGACGGTGGACGTGATCCCGCCCGGCGTGGACCTGCACACCTTCCGCCCCGACGGCCGCCGCGCGGACCGGGAGGCCGCGGGGATCGGCGCGGATACCTTCCACCTGGTGTTTGCCGGCCGCATCCAGGTGCTGAAAGGGCCGCAGGTCCTGCTGGCCGCCGCGGCGGAACTGCGCCGCCAGCGGCCCGACATCCGGCTGCGCGTGTCGATCATCGGCGAGATCAGCGGGTCCGCCGGGCTTGACCTGCCGGCGCTGGCCGGGAAGCTGGGGCTGGCGGACACGGTGACGCTCTCGCCCCCCGTGGAGCCGCGCGCCTTGGCGGCCACCTTCCGCAGCGCCGATGTGGTGGCGGTGCCGTCTTTCAGCGAATCCTTCGGCTTGGTCGCCCTGGAAGCGCAGGCGTGCGGCACGCCCGTCGTTGCCACCAACGTGGGCGGGCTGCCGGTGGCGGTCAGCCACGGGCTCACCGGGCTGCTGGTGGACGGGCACGACCCGGCCCGCTGGGCCGGGGCCCTCCGCGAGCTCCACGACTATCCGGAGTTCCGCCGCCGGCTGGGCGCCAATGCGGCGGTGCACGCCTCGTCCTTCGGCTGGGAGCAGACCGCCGCGCTGACGGCGCACAGCTACCAGCTCGCGGTGGACCACTTCCGCCGCTGAACCTGCGGCGCCGGCACGGCATGGGATCCGGGCTGCGGCACGGCTAGGATTCATGGGTGCCAACCCCCGATTTCCGCATCCGCCGCGCCACCCGAGACGCCATCCCCGCCACGCTCGACATGAAGCTCGCCGCCTGGCGTGAGACCTACTCATCCCAGCGGCCGGAAAGCTTCTTCGCCGCCGAGGCGGCCCGGCGGGAGCAGCAGATCGACTGGTGGTCCCGCGGGCTGTCGGCGGGTGCGGAACTGTGGGTCGCCGAAGATCCCGCCGGACGGATCATCGGCTGCTCGGGCGGCGGCCCCGTGCAGGACGACGACGCCGACGCCGGCGTGCCGCACGAACTGCAGATGCTCTACGTGCTGGCGGAGGCCTACGGGACCGGGCTTGGGCGGCAATTGCTGGAGGCGGCGATCGGCGGCGGGCCGGCGCTGCTCTGGGTCCTCGAGGACAACCCGCGCGCCCAGGCGTTCTACCGCAAGCACGGATTCAGCCCGGACGGACGCCGCGAGCCGCTGACCGGCCTGTGGGAGGGGCTGCACGAAATCCGGATGGTCCGGCGGGGCGGCTAAACCCGTTCGAGCTCGGCGCGAATGGCGGCGATGCCGCGCCACACCTCCTGGAAGCTGGTGGACAGCGGCGAGAGCCCCAGCCGGAGGCCGTCGGGCTCGCGGAAGTCCGGTATCACGCCCTGCTCCCAGAGCCTGCCGGTAATCTGCTTGAAGTCCGGGTGGTCGATGGTGACGTGGCCGCCGCGTTCGGCCGGATCAAGCGGCGAAGCGATGGCGACGCCGAAACCGGCCAACGCCTCCTGCACGGCTTCGACGGCAAACCCGGTCAGGGCGATCGACTTTTCCCGGACCGCCGCCAGCCCGACCTCGTCGATGAGGGCGACCATGTCCTGGAGCGCGGTCATGCCGATGATCGGCGGAGTCCCGGACGTGAACCGGCGGATCCCGCCGGCCGGCTGGTACCCCTGACCCATCTCGAAGGGTTTGGCGCTGCCCAGCCAGCCTTGGATCGGCTGGCTCAGGTGCTGGTGCTCGGTCCGCACGTAGGCCCAGGCCGGGGCGCCCGGCCCGCCGTTGAGGTACTTGTAGCTGCAGCCGGCGGCCAGGTCGACGCCCCAGGCGTCCAGTTCGACGGGCAGCACCCCGGCGGAATGGCACAGGTCCCACAAAACCAGGGCACCGGCGTCGTGCGCGGCGGCGGTGATGGCCGGAATGTCCGCAACATAGCCGGAGCGGTAGGCCACGTGGCTGAGCAGCACGAGCGCGGTGTCGGGGCCCACGGCGGCCCGGACCGCTTCTGCCGTCACTCCCCCGGCGTGCGGGGGCTCGAGCCAGTCCAGCTCCAGGCCGCACTCGGCGGCGATGCCTTCCACGATGAAGCGGTCGGACGGAAAATTGTCGCGGTCCACCAGGATGCGCCGGCGCCCCGGGCGCGCGTCGATTGCGGCGCGGGCCAGCTTGTACAGCAGCACCGTGGTGGAGTCGGCCACCACGCATTGGCCCGGCGCGGCTCCCAGCACGACCCGGCCCAGCTCGTCGCCGATCCGCTCCGGCAGCTGGAGCCAGACCTCGTCCCAGGCCCGGATCAGCCGGCCGCCCCACTGCTGCGCCATGACGTCCCGGACGCGCTCGATGCTGGCGGCCAGCGGCCGGCCCAGCGAATTGCCGTCGAGGTAGGCCACGACGGCGTCGTCGTCGTGGCCCGCGAACCGGGTCCGGTATCCGGCCAGCGGGTCTGCGGCGTCAAGCATCCGGGCGCGGTCACGCAACTGATCGTCGTTGGTCATACGGCAAGCATAGAGGCGGCCGCCACGGGGCCGCCGAACCGCGGCGCGAAGATTCCGAAAAAAATATCCCGGGGCTGTCGATATCCACGGCCCCCGTTCGACGGCATAGTAGAAGGCGCATGCCCGCGTCCTCGTTCCGAGAAGGAGAGAGCCATGAAGTACATGTTCATCATGCGGTCCACGGATGAAGCCCTTGAGGCGTCCAAATCCATGCCGTTCGAAGAAATGATCAACAAGATGGGCGCCTACAACGAGGCGATGATCAACGCCGGCGTGATGCTGGCGGGAGAAGGCCTGGCGGATCTTTCCGACGGCAGCGGATTCGTCGTGGACTTCTCGGAGGAACCGCCGATGGTGACCGACGGCCCGTACGGCGAAACGCACGAACTGTTCAACGGTTTCTGGATCGTCCAGGTGGCGTCCAAGGAGGAAGCCGCGGAGTGGGCCAGCCGCTGCCCGCTGGGACCGGGCTCCAAGCTGGAGGTCCGCCGCGTGACCGAGGCCGCCGACTTCGCGGACTTTGCGGACAACGAGTACATCCGGAAGGAAGAAGGATGGCGCGAGGAAGAGGCGAGGCTCCGCTCGGAGAACGCCTGACCACCGGAACCGGGCCCCGGGAGCCCGGGGCGGCGCAGGCCGAGGCCCCGGCGGCGATCCGGCGCCGGATCGATGCGTTGTGGCGGATCGAGGGCGCCCGGATTGTCGCCGCCCTGGCCCGTGCCACCGGGGATGTCGGTTTCGCCGAGGACGTCGCGCAGGAAGCCGTGGCCGATGCGCTGGTCCAGTGGCCGCACACCGGGATCCCCCGCAACCCGGCGGCGTGGCTGACCACCGTGGCCAGGCGCCGGGCCATTGACGCCTGGCGGCGGGCCGAACGCCTGGAGGATCGTTACCAGGTGCTGGCCCGCGGGCTGCGCGACGAGGAAGACCTGGCCTGGGACCCCGTACCCGACGACGTGCTCCGGCTCGTCTTCACCGCCTGCCACCCGGTGCTCTCGCGGGAAGCGCAGGTATGCCTGACGCTGCGGGTGGTCGCCGGCCTGTCCGCCGAGGAGATCGGCCGGCTCTTCGTGATTCCGGTCGCCACCGTGCAGCAGCGCATCGTCCGGGCCAAGAAGACCCTGGCCGCGGCGAAGGTGCCCTTCGAAGTCCCCGAACCGAACGACTGGGGCCCGCGGCTGGGCGCCGTCCTGCGCGTGGTCTACCTCCTGTTCACGGAAGGGTACGCGGCGACCTCGGGGAACCGTTGGATCCGGTCCGACCTGGCCGGCGAAGCCCTGCGGATCGGACGCGTCCTGGTGTCACTGGTGCCCCGGGAGCCCGAAGCGCACGCACTGGTGGCCCTGATGGAGTTCCAGGCGTCGCGTTTCGGCGCCCGCACCCGGCCCGACGGCAGCCCGGTCCTGCTCGCCGACCAGGACCGGATGCGTTGGGACCGGGCCCAGATCGAGCGCGGCCGCGCGGCCCTGGCCAGGGCCGACGCGCTGGGCCGCGGCCGGGGCAGCTATGCCCTGCAGGCAGCCATCGCCGAATGCCATGCGGCCGCCCCCAGCGTCGCCGGCACCGACTGGGCGCAGATCGTGCTGCTCTACGAGGCGCTTGGCCGGGTGGCGCCGAGCCCGGTGGTGGAGCTGAACCGCGCCGTGGCAGTGTCCATGGCCACCGGCCCCGCCACCGCCCTGGCCATCGTGGACCGGCTGGCCTCGGAGGGCGCACTGAGCGGCTCCCACCTGCTCCCCAGCGTCCGCGGCGAGCTGCTGGCCCGGCTCGGCCGGGCGGAGGAGGCCCGCTCCGAGTTCGCCGCCGCCGCCGCCCTGGCGAAGAATGAGCGCGAACGGGAGGTCCTCGAACGCCGGGCCGCTTCCGGCTGACCCGGTCCGGCCACGCCGCTCAGGGCTGAGGCGGTGCCCGCCGGTGACCCGGTCCGGCCGGCCGCCGGTCAGCCGGCGAGCGTGTGGACGCTGCCGGTGAAGTGCAGCCGGTGGCTGCGCTCCCCCCAGCCGGTGAATTCGGAAGCTTCCCAGGACCCGTCGCGTTCCGTGTCATGGATCCTGACGGCCACCGTGGCGGGCAGGAAGACCGGAGCGGCGAAGTCGATGCGCCAGCTGAAGGGTTCGCTGGCCGTGGCTTCCACACTGGTCAGGACCCGGGAGGCCAGGTACATCCCGTGGGCGATGGACCTCTTGAGCCCCAGCATCTTCGCGGACACCGCGCTCAGGTGGATCGGGTTAAAGTCGCCGGAGACCCCGGCGTACTCGCGGCCGGCCTCCGGCCCGAGCCGCCAGCGGGCCGTCGGCTGCGGCGGCGTGAAATCGGCGCGGTCCGGGCGGACTGCCTTGTCCAGGCCGGGCAGGTAGACCGCCTTGGCCAGGTAGTCCGAGACACCTTCCCACACGGCCTCGCCGCCGGCGTCGATCCGGGTGTGCAGTTCGACCTGCGTGCCCGCGTGGTGGCCGCGGAGGCCCTCGGCCCAGGCCGTCACGGTCAGGGGCTCGGCGAAGTGGACCGGCCGCAAGTGCCGCACCCGGTTGGCCAGGTGGACCATGCCGAGCAGCGGCAGCGGAAAGTCCGGCCGCGTCATCACGCTCATCGCCACGGGGAACGCGACCGAGTGCAGGAACACGGAGGGCAGGGTGTCCCGCACGGTGCCGTGGACCAGCTGCTGGAACCCGCTGATCCGCTCGGGGGTGATCTGCACCCCGTCCAGGGTGTGCCGCACCGCCGGGACCTGCTCGCTGTGCTGGCCCACGCCCAGCTTGTGCCGCGCGGCAGTCGACGCCGCCGTCAGGTAGAGGCGCGAGAGCGTGGGCATCTCCCCCAGGATGACCTCGTTCATGCGCCGACCATGCTTTGCCCGCAGACCCGCAGGGTTTGCCCGTTGATGCCGCCCGCAGCATCGCTGGCCAGGAAGGAGACGGCCTCGGCGACGTCGCGCGGCTGTCCGCCCTGTTGCAGCGAGGAGAGCCGGCGTGCCACTTCCCGGGTCAGGAACGGCATCCGGGCTGTCATGTCCGTCTCGATGAAGCCCGGTGCCACGGCGTTGATGCTGCCGCCGGCCTCGGCTAGCCCGGCAGCCGAGGCCCGGACCATCCCGATGATTCCAGCCTTGGATGCGGCGTAATTGGTCTGCCCGCGGTTGCCCGCAATGCCGCTGGTCGAGGCCAGCGAAACCACGCGCGGCCGCCCGCGGAACGCGCCCGAGGCCAGCAGCTGCCCATTCATCCTCAGCTGCGACGTCAGGTTAACGGCGATCACGGAGTCCCATTTGGCCTGGTCCATGTTGGCCAGCAGTTTGTCGCGGGTGATGCCGGCGTTGTGGATCACGATGTCCAGCCCGTGGTGCCGCTCCATGGCATGAGCGGCGATCTTCGCGCCGGCATCGGCCGCGGTGATGTCCAGCTGCAGGGCGGTGCCGCCCACCCGGTTCGCGACCTGCGCCAGCTGTTCCCCAGCCGCGGGGACATCGACGACGACGAGCTGCGCGCCGTCGCGGTGCAGGGTCTCCGCGATGGCAGCGCCAATGCCGCGCGCGGCCCCGGTGACGACGGCGACCTTGCCGGCCAACGGACGGTCCGGGTCCGCGGGGAGCGAGCCCTCGTCGGAGCCGACCAGCAGGAACTGGCCGTTGACGTAGGCGCTCCGGGCCGAGAGCAGGAAGCGCAGGGGGCCCAGGACGGCCGGCGCGCCGGCTTCCACGCCCTCGCCGAGCAGGATGCCGTTGGCGGTGGCACCGCCGCGCAACTCGTGCGCCAGTGACCGCAGCGACCCGTCCACTGCCTGGCGCGCGGCGGCCTGCGCGGGCCGGGCGGCGCCGTCGGCGGGCCGGGATACGGTGATGACGCGGCCGCCGGGGGCCAGGTCCCGGAGGCTGGCGCCGGCGCTGAGCATGGGCTCCGACAGGTCCTCGGGCGCTTCCAGCTCGTCGAGCACCAGCACGATGCCGCCGAGGCGTTCCTTTGGTGCCGCATGCCGGCGAACGTCGAGGTCCCACCCGAGCATTTCCTTGGCCACCGTGTCGGCGCCGGCGCCCGCGCCGAGCACCAGGACAGGTCCGGGCAGCAGCGGTGCGCCGGGCCGGTAGCGCCGCAGCACGGCGGGCTGCGGCAGCCCCAGCTTCTTGGCCAGGCTCTTCACCGGTCCGGCGTTGACCAATTCCACGTACCGGTCGGTCATCAGTTCGCCTCCAGGATGGCGACGACGCCCATGCCGCCCGCGGCGCAGACGGAAATCAGGCCACGTGTGGTGCGGGACTCGGCGTCGGCCTTCTCGCGCAGCATCTTGGCCAGGCTGGCCACCAGGCGTCCGCCGGTCGCCGCGAAGGGATGGCCGGTGGCCAGCGAGGAGCCGTTGATGTTGAGGCGGGTACGGTCGATGGCGCCCAGGGGCTTCTCGAGGCCCAGCTTGTTGCGGCAGAACTCCTCGCTTTCCCACGCCGCCAGGTGGCACAGCACGGTCCCGGCGAAGGCCTCGTGGATCTCGAAGAAGTCGAAGTCGGCGAAGGTCAGGGCCTGCCGGGCCAGCAGCCGGGGTACGGCATAGGCCGGCGCCATCAGCAGTCCTTCCTTGCCGTGCACAAAGTCAACGGCGGCGGCTTCGGAGTCCACGACCTCTGCCAGCACCGGCAGGTCATTGCTCCGGGCGTACTCTTCCGAACTCAGCAGCACGGTGGAGGCCCCGTCGGTCAGCGGCGTGGAGTTGCCGGCCGTCATGGTTGCCTCGGCGCCGAGGTTCTTGCCGAACACCGGCTGCAACTTGCCCAGCTTCTCCAGGGTGGTGTCGGCGCGCAGGTTGGAGTCCTTGGCCAGGCCGCGGTAGGGCGTCATGAGGTCATCGAAGAACCCGCGCTCGTAAGCTGCCGCGAGGTTGTGGTGGCTGGCCAGGGCGAGTTCGTCCTGCGCGTCGCGGCTGATGTTCCAGGCCGCGGTGGTCAGCGCCTGGTGCTCGCCCATCGACAGCCCGGTCCGCGGCTCGGCCGTGCCCGGCGCGTTGGGGGCCAGGTCCTTGGGGCGCAACTTGGCGATGGCAGTCAGCTTCTGCTGCATGCTCTTGGCGCGGTTCAGTTCCAGGAGCACGGCCCGGAGTCCCTCACTGACGGCGATCGGTGCGTCGGAGGCAGAGTCCACGCCGCCGGCGATGGCGGTGTCAATCTGCCCCAGCTTGATCTTGTTCGCCAGGCCCATCACGGTTTCCAACCCGGTGGCGCACGCCTGCTGCAGGTCGT
This sequence comes from Arthrobacter sp. Y3223151, assembly GCF_059091125.1. NCBI lineage: Bacteria > Bacillati > Actinomycetota > Actinomycetes > Micrococcales > Micrococcaceae > Arthrobacter > Arthrobacter sp. Y3223151. The sequence continues at coordinate 119,720 of NZ_JBNHGI010000005.1, forward strand.
ACGCAGGCGTCTGAGGCGAAAGCGCCGAGCCGAGCACCGCCTCGCGGGTGAGGTTGAAGTCGCGCGAGTGCTTGAGGACAGCGCCGGCGGCCACCTCGCCGATGCGTTCGTCCTGCAGCCCGAACCGTGCCACCAGCCCGTCCAGGGCCGCGGTGAGCATGTCCTGGTTGCTCGCCTGGGTGTAGGCCCCGTTCGCGCGGGCAAAGGGGATGCGGTTGCCGCCGACGACTACTGCCCTGCGCAGTCCGTTGGCGGAGCGGGTGCCGGTGGCGTCAGGTGAAGTGGCCATGTGGGCTCTCCTCGGGAGTGGGTATGGAGCGGAACAAACGACAGTTACCGTAACCAAGCGTACCTGATACGCTGAGTTACGTGAACACCGCCACAGGCCGCCAGGCCGCCTCGAATCCGGCGACGCCCGCGGACGGCCGCTCGGCCCGCTGGGACCGTCACCGGACGGAACGCCGCCGGGAGCTGATCCGCGCGGCGCGGCACGCGGTGCACAGGCTTGGCCCCGACGCGTCCATGGAGGAGATCGCGGCCGCGGCAGGGACGTCCAAGCCCGTCTTCTACCGCTACTTCGGCGACAAAGCCGGCCTGCAGCGGGCCATGGGCGAGGTGGTGATCGGCCGGATGCAGGCCCGGCTCCAGGAGGCCGCCGCCACCGCGACTACGGCCCGGGAGGGCCTGCACGCCATGGTGTCGGTGTACCTGCAGATGGCCGAATCCTCGCCGCATGTGTACGCGTTCGTCACCCGCAACGCGCCGTCCGAGCCGCCGGCCGTTCCGCAACCCGGTGCGGACGATGCGCGGCCGGCAGCTGCCCCCGGGGACGGCAGTTCCGCCGTCCTGCACGACTTTTTCGCGAACGTCACCGCCATGATCGAGGCCCCGCTGCGCGGCCATCTGGCCGCGGCAGCGGGAAGTGCCGCGGAACTGGCGGCCGCTTCCTACTGGCCCCGGGCCGCCATCGGCATGGTGCGTGCGGCCGGGGAATGCTGGCTGGCGGCTCCCGACGATGGAACCAAGCCGAGCCGGGAAGTCATGACGGGCCTGCTCACCCAATGGCTGCTGGGCGGCGTCGCACCGGACGACGGCGCTCCCGCAGCGGGCTCCGGGCCACCCGGCCGGTCCCGCAACACCCCCGGCCAGGACTGAACCGGCCGCCCCGGCCGCCTGCCCCGGCCGCCTTCCCCGGCCCCACCCGACACACACCTGACGACCGAAGGAACATCCGATGACGAATACGCCCGCCCTGGAAACCCCGGAACCGGTTGAAGACAACGGCGCCGCCGTGGATGTGGCCGAACTCGGTCGGCTCCTGCTGGGCCGCTGGGCCGACATCCGCCAGACGGCACGCGACCTGGCCGGCCGACCGGAACTCCACCGTATCGACGGGCTGACGATGGAGGAGCACCGGCAGCGGGTCTCCGGACAGCTGAAGTACCTGGTGGACACAGGCGCCGTACACCGTGCCTTCCCCGCACGGCTCGGCGGCGAGGACAGTCACGGCGGCAACGTCGCCGGCTTCGAGGAACTCGTCACCGCCGACCCCTCGCTGCAGATCAAGGCCGGTGTGCAGTGGGGCCTGTTCGGCGCGGCGGTGCTGCACCTGGGCACCCGGGAACACCATGACCGGTGGCTGCCGGACATCATGAGCCTGAAGACGCCCGGCGCCTTCGCCATGACCGAAACCGGCCACGGATCCGACGTGGCCAGCATCGCCACCACCGCCACCTACGAGCCGGCCACGCAGGAATTCGTCATCCACACGCCCTTCCGGGCCGCGTGGAAGGACTACCTGGGAAACGCCGCCAACGACGGCCTGGCCGCGCTGGTGTTCGCGCATCTCATCACCCGGGGCGTCGACCACGGCGTTCACGCCTTCTACGTGCCCATCCGGGACGAACAGCGAAACTTCCTGCCCGGCATCGGCGGCGAAGACGACGGTTACAAGGGCGGACTCAACGGCATCGACAACGGCCGGCTGCACTTCGACCATGTCCGCATCCCGCGCACCAACCTGCTGAACCGGTACGGCGACGTGGCCGAGGACGGCACCTACACCTCCCCCATCGCCAGCCCGGGCCGCCGCTTCTTCACCATGCTGGGAACCCTGGTGCAGGGCCGCGTCTCGCTGGACGGCGCCGCCGTTGCCGCCAGCAAGGTGGCCCTGGCCATCGCGGTGCGTTACGGCACCGAGCGCCGGCAGTTCAACGCGTCCTCGGACACCTCCGAAGAGGTCTTGCTGGACTACCAGCGCCACCAGCGGCGCCTGTTGCCCCGGCTGGCCACCACCTACGCGGCGTCGTTCGCGCACGAACAACTGCTGGAGAAGTTCGACGACGTCTTCTCCGGCGCCCATGACACCGACGAGGACCGGCAGGATCTGGAAACCCTGGCCGCCGCCCTGAAGTCGCTCAGCACGTGGCACGCGCTGGACACGCTGCAGGAATGCCGGGAGGCCACCGGCGGGGCCGGATTCCTGGCCGAAAACCGCTTCGCGGCCTTGCGCGCCGACCTGGACATCTACGCCACCTTCGAAGGCGACAACACCGTGCTGCTCCAGCTGGTCGCCAAGCGGCTGCTGGCGGATTACGCCAAGGAGTTCCGCCACGCGGACTTCGGCGTGATGGCCCGCTGGGTTGCCCACCAGGCGGCCGACGCGACCTTCCACCGCACCGGCCTGCGCCAGGTGGCGCAGACGTTCGCGGACAGCGGTTCGGAGCGCAAGAGCGCCAACTACCTCAAGGATCCGGAGTCGCAGCGCCAGCTGCTCACCGACCGGGTCTCCACCATGGTCGCCGGCATCGGCGGTGCGCTCCGCAATGCCACCAGGCTGCCGCAGGCGGAGGCCGCGGCGCTGTTCAACGAACACCAGCATGAGCTGATCGAGGCCGCCCGCGCGCACGCGGAACTGCTGCAGTGGGAGGCCTTTACCGCAGCACTCGGGCAGGTCGACGACGACGGTACCCGCCAGGTGCTGACCTGGTTGCGGGACCTGTTCGGCCTGTCGCTGGTGGAGAAGAACCTGGGCTGGTACCTCATGTACGGGCGGCTCTCCGCCCAGCGCGCCCGCATCCTCGGGGGGTACATCAACCGCCTGCTGTCCCGGCTGCGTCCGCATGCCCGCGACCTGGTGGAAGCCTTCGGCTATGGGCCCGAGCATCTGCGCGCGAAGATTGCCACCGGCGCCGAGCAGGAACGCCAGGACGAGGCCATCGCCTATGCCCGCTCGCGGCGGGCCAGCGGCGATGCCCCGGTGGACGAGAAGGTGCTCGTCGCCCGCCGGAAGGCCGCCGAAAAGCTCGCCGCGAGACGTCAGAAGCTGCCGGCAAGCAGCTAGGCGAACGACGGCGGGGCCGGTGCCGGGGGCCGTGCGGTTCCCGGTGGCGGGCGCCGCCGTTGTCAGCAGGCATACCCCCGGGCGACACGGTCCACCCGTGGCGGGCCACCGCCGTCGTCAGCGCAGTTGGAGCGGCTAAGATTTTCTGGGCCCGCTTTTCCCTTCCGCGGGCGGAAAGCACAGCATGTCCTTCACCCAGAATGCCCTTGCCCGCTGGCAGGAGCTGCAGGCCTTGTCCGCGACGCCGGGCCTCAAGCTCGCCGCCGCCAGCCCCTGGGTGCCTGCGCTGTTCCGGACCGCTTTCACGCGCTCCCGGCCGCAGCTGCCGCTGGAGGAGTTCCACCGCAACACCGACGCGTTCCTGGCCGGGCTGCGGCGCGCCGGGGTGCCGCTGCGCGAGGATTGGTCCGCCCGTCAGTACGCCGACGATTGGGTGGCCCGCAGGTTCCTCTCCCGCCTGCGCGAGGGCGGGCGGTTCGTTTACGAGCCCACCGAAGCAACGGTGCGCTTCCTGGAGTATCTGGACGGCCTGACCGGGGCTTCCTCCTCCCTGAACAGCTCCCGCCTGGCCACGCTGCTCACCCGGGTCGAGGCCCTGGCCCATGAGACCGATCCCGATCCCGAGGCGCGCATCGCCGTGCTCCGTGCCGAAATCGCCGAGCGGCAGGAAAAGATCCGCGCGCTGGAAGCAGGCGACACGCCGGCGGCGGTGCCCGCAGCCGCGGCGGCGGAGGCGGCACGCGACATCCTGGCCTTGGCGGCCGGGTTGCCGGCCGACTTCAAGCGGATGCGCGACGGCTTGGAGCGCATGCTGCACACGCTGCGCGCCGAGATCGTCGAGTCGAATGCCACCAAGGGCATCACCATGGGCGAAGTGCTCGACGCCGACAAACGGCTGCGCGGCACCAGCGAAGGCCGGACGTACGAGAGCTTCACGGCGTTCCTGAACGACGAGGACCAGCAGCAGCGGTTCCGGCAGGCGATCGCCGACGTGCTCGAGCGGGACTTCGCCGACGGCCTGGAGCCGGAGGACCGGAGGGCCCTGCAGCAGCTCATGCCGCAGTTGCGGGCGCAGGCGGCCGAGATCCACCGCATCTACGGGCGGCTCTCCGAGAGCATGCACACCTTCGTGCAGTCGGACGACTACCGCGAATCGGTTCAGCTGCGCCAGGCGATCCGGGCGGCCGAGGCCGCCATCTTCAAGTCCCGGCACAGCCTGCCGGGCCGGCGCGCGGTGGTGCCGGCGCCGCAGCTGTACGGCTCCGGCTTCGAATCGGTGAGCATGATCCGGCTCTACGATCCGCAGGATCACCAGGCGCCGGCCAAGTTGCCGCCGCCGCCGGAGTTCACCGAAGCGGACATCCGCCGCGCGGTCCGCACGCCGCAGGCTGACGCCGCGGTGCTCTCCCGGGCGGTGCGCAGCGCCGTCGAGTCTCGGGGACCGGCGCCGTTGTCGGCGGTCTTCGACCGGCTGGAACCGGAACACCGGCACCTGAACAGCCTGCGCTGGCTGCTGCACCGGGCCTTGAATTCCGGCGGCGTGCTCGATCCGGACGCGACCGACAGCGTGACCCTGATCCAAATCGACGGCAGCGAACGCACAGCGGTGCTGCCCGCCGTTACCTTCACGAAAGCTGCAGATTCATGAACGAGTTAACCGAGGACGCGTTGGCCGAGGAGCACCCCGAACCGCCCGCAGGGCCCGACGAGGCTGCCGCGCCGGAGGCAGCGGGTCCCGCAGAGGCTGAGGACGTGACCTCACGCGACGAGATCGTGGACGGGCCCGAACTCTTCGACGGCGATACCGGCAAGCTGCCGCTGAAGCTGCGCCAGGCCCTGATCCGGCTGCTGCGCGGCCCCTACCTGCACGCCGGCTCCACGGACCGGGTCTACGACACCGTGGTGGAACACCGCCGCGTCCTCGCCTCCCGGCTCAGCGAGCTGTTCCTGCAACTGGTCATCGACGAAGACCGCAAGGTCGCCATGCTGCGGCCGGTTTCCATGGCCGAACCGCACACCAACGCCCTGCAGCGGCAGCGGGAGATGACGCGTGAAGAGACGCTGCTCCTGCTGCGGATGCGGCTCATCCAGGATCGCCACGCCGGCACCGGGACGGAGCCGCTGATCAGTCGGGCCGACGTGATCGACGTGCTGCAGGACTACGTGGACCCCGAACAGCACGACGCCAAACACGTCGAGGACCTGGCCGATGCCTCCATCCGCAAGCTGTCCAACGAGCGCCGGCTGCTGGAAGCCACCGAACTTCCGGACGTGTGGGTCATTTCCCCGGCCCTGCCGCTGGCCTTGCCCTTCGAGAACATCGGCGACATTCCGGCGGTGATCGGCTCGCTGGCCGGCACCAACCCGCCGGCCGGCGAGGCGCCGGAGGCGGACCAATTGGCTGTCGACGGCGAGGAGGCCTGACATGAGCATCGAGACGATCCTGCCCCTGGACGGGCTGCTCAATCCCGGCCAGCACCGCCTCAGCCGCGTGCAGCTGGTCAACTGGGGCACCTTCGACGGCTCCCACACCATCCGCGTGGACCGTGCCGGAACGTTGCTGACCGGCGGCTCCGGGGTGGGCAAGTCCACGATTTTCGACGGCATGCTCCAGGTGCTGGATGCCCGCCCGAAGATGAACGAGGCGGCCCAGACCAGCGCCGGCAGCGCCGCCGAGGAACGTCGCACCGCGTTCAGCTACATGCGCGGACGGTTGGGCGCCACGCCGGCGGACGGCGACGGTTCCCGGACCGCCACGTTCTACCAGCGTCCCGGTGCCACCTGGTCGGCGGTCTGCCTGACCTTCGACAACGCCCTGGGCCAGATCACCAGCCTGTCCGTGCTGCTGGACCTGCCGGCCAACGGGACCGAACACAATGTGGGCCGTTTCTATGTGCTGCACAACAAGGCTCTGGACATTCCCGCCCTCGAGGCCGGCATGCTCGGCCGGTTCAGCAAGACCTCGCTGGAGGCCCTGCTGCCGGGCAGCCAGGTCTTCGATTCGCACAAGGCGTTTGCGGAGCGTTTCCGGCAAGCGCTGGGCATCGACCAGGAAAAGGCCTTCGGCCTGCTGCGGACGCTGCAGACGGGCAGGGGCCTGGGCGGCACCGTGAACGACTTTTTCCGCAACCATGTGCTGGACACGCCCCGGACGCTGGCCGCCGCGGAGGAGGCGGTGGAAGACTTCAGCCATCTGAGCAGCATCAGGCGGCAGCTGGAACGCGCCCGGCAGCAGCGGGACCTGCTGGCCCCCGTTCCCGGACTGCACCGGGAGCTGCAGCAGGCGCAGGCCGGGCTGGAACGCAACCGCGTGTTGGCGGACGAAGCCCTGCCGCTCTACCGGCGACGCCTGGCCCTGGACTGCCACGGCCGGCAGATCGACCGGCTGGAAGGGGAAGCAACGGCGGCGACGGCCGCGCTGGCGGCGGCCGAAGCGGCACGCGACGGGCTCCGGGAGAAGGCGGCGTCGCTCAGGGCGCGCTACGGCAGCGAAGGAGGCTCCGCCGTCGCCACCCTGGAACGGGAGCTGGCCGCGGCCCAGGCCGAGCTGCGGGCCCGCCGGGCCGTCGAAGATGCCGTGCGGGGCGAGCTGGCGGCCGCGGGGATCGAGGCAGACTTCAGTCCCGCCGGCCTCGCCGCCGCGCGCAGCCGTGCCGGCGTGCTGGCCAAGGACCTGGCCAAGGAGGCCGAGTCGGCCCGCGAACGGAGCAACGACGCCCAGGGCGAGGCCTGGACCCTCAAGGGCCGGATCCGCGCGCTGGAGGAAGAAATCGAGTCCTTCCGCCGCCGCACCAGCAACATCCGTCCCGACAGCCTGGAGCGCCGCCGGCAGATCTGTGCAGCCACGGGCATCGCGGAAGAGGAACTCCCGTTTGCCGGCGAGCTGATCGACATGGCCGCCGCCGAGGCCCGCTGGCGCCCCGCCGCCGAACGCGCACTGCGGTCGCTGGCCGCCGCGATGCTGGTCCCGGGCGATCGGATGAAAGCCGTCACCCGGTACCTGAACGAGCACAACATCCGTGGCTTCCTGCGGATCATCGACGTCAGCGCCCCGCTGGACGGAAAGGCCGAAGCCGGCGACGATGACCTGGTCACCAAGCTGGTCACCAGGGACACCGCCATGGGGCACTGGGTCCGGCGCAAGATCACGGCGCATTACGACTACGTCTGCGTCGACGACCCGGACCAGCTGGCACAGGTCGCCCGCGGTGTCGCCCTGGGCGGCGCGGTAAAGCGCAACAGCAGCACCACGGAGAAGGACGACCGGCACACCGGGGCATCCGACTATCTGCTCGGCTTCGACAACCAGGACAAGATCTCCGCCCTCGCCGCCCGGTTGCTGGAACTGCGCGAGACGTACGGCACAGCTGACGCCGAGTCCGCCGAGCGCGCCCGCGAGCAGCAGGATCTGGGCCGCCGACTGGCCGCCGCCAAGGCCGTGGCGGCGGACACCCGCGACTGGGCGGAGGTGTCCGCGGAAGCACACGCCGCCGCCGTTGCCGCGGCGGCGGAACGGCTGGAGCAGGCCCGGGACGCCAACGCGGACTTGGAGCAGTTGCGGTTCGAGCTGGAGACGGCGGAACTGGACCTCACGGCCGCCACGGAGAAGATCGGTGTGCTCAAGGGCGACGCCGCCCGGCTGTCCGCCGAGCTCGACGCCGCGCGCGGGCGCCGGGACGCCCTGGCCGCCACCGGCGAGACCTCCGGGCAGCTGACCGACGAACTGGCCGCCGAGCTGGACGACCTCTTTGCCCCGTACGGGGAGATCACCGACTTGGCCTTCCTGGGGGACGTCTGCACCCGGGTGGAGCGCGCGCTGCTGGACTCCCGCGGCCTGCTGGAGCGGACCAGGCTGGAGGCCGGCAACCAGCTGGTGAAGATCTTCGAGTCCTACGGCAGGCAGTGGGGCTCAGACCACGGCACGTCGCTGGAGGCCGCCGCCGACTACGAGGCGCGCTACCACGACATCGTGGGCGAAGGGCTGCCGCAGCGGGAGGCTGAGTTCCGCGAGTACTTCAACAACCGCACCTACGAACGCTTCAGCGACCTGCTCCAGTTGCTGGACGAAGAACGCCGCAGCATCGCGTCCCGCCTGCAGCCGCTGAACCAGATCCTGCGGCGGGTGAAGTACCACGAGGACAGCCACCTGCAGATAGAGATCGCCAACGCGGTGCCCGACGCTTCGCACAAGTTCCGCACCGACCTGAAGAACGCGCTGCCGGTCATGGGCAGGCGGCAGACCGCCGAGGACATGGACGCCCGCTACCTCGCCCTGGAGCGGATTGTGGAGAGGCTGGCCTCCGAGGACGAGCGCCGCTGGCGCGCCGAGGTCCTGGACGTGCGGTCGCACGTGGACATCACCTGCACCAATCTGCTGGCGGACGGCCGCGCCTACACCAACCTGCAGGCCAGCCTGATGTCCGGCGGCGAGGGCCAGCGCTTCACCGCTTTCATCATGGCGTCGGCGCTGGCCTACCAACTGGGCATCGCCGCGCAGGGCTTCAGCACCTTCGGCACGGTGATGATGGACGAGGCCTTCGTGAAATCATCGCTGGCGTTCGCCGAGGCCAGCATCAACGCGCTGCACGAATTCGGTTTCCAGCTGCTGTTGGCCGCCCCCGAGGACAAGGTGGACTTGGCCCGCTTCCTCGGTTCGGTCACCGAAGTCCTGCGCGATGAATCCGCCAACCGGTCGGGCATCCTGGAACGCGGCCACTCCCTGGCGCGGCCGGTGGACATCGTGTTGCGCTGATTGCCCGTCCCCGGCTCACCTCGATGAACGCCTCCCGCCTGGCCTCCATCAACGCACTCCCCCGGGCGGACGGGCGTCGCGCCGCCGTATACTTTTGAGCATGCCGATCACGCACCTCAACCGTGGCCTCTACGTCCAGCAGTCCGCCGTCGAGCAACGCGGAGGCGATCTGTGAGCGGCGGTCTCGTCGCCCTGCTCGACGACGTCGCGGCCCTGGCCCGCATCGCGGCCGCCTCCGTGGACGACGTCGCGGCGGGCGCCGCCAAGGCCGGGGCCAAGGCCGCCGGCGTGGTGATCGACGATGCCGCCGTCACCCCGCAGTACGTGTCCGGGGCGGACCCTTCCCGCGAACTGCCGATGATCAAGCGCATCTTCTGGGGCTCGCTCCGGAACAAGCTGCTGATCATCCTGCCGGCGCTGCTGCTGGTCAGCGCCTTCATCCCGGGGGCGATCCCGTTCATCCTCATGCTGGGCGGCACCTACCTCTGCTACGAGGGTGCCGAGAAGGTCTGGCACAAGCTGCGCGGCCACCACGACGCCGACAAGGCGCCGGCGGTCGAGCGGGGTCCCGAGGCGGAGTCCAAGGTCGTCAAGGGCGCCATCACCACCGACTTCATCCTGTCCTGCGAGATCATGGTGATCTCGATGAACGAGGTGGGTGACGCCTCCCTGTGGGTCCGGGCGCTCATCCTGGTCGTCGTGGCGATTGCAATCACGGTGCTTGTGTACGGCGCCGTCGGGCTCATCGTCAAAATGGACGACATCGGCCTGCACCTGACCACCAAGGACTCGGCGGGCTCGCAGCGCTTCGGCGCGCTGCTCGTCAAGGGTATGCCCGCGGTGCTGGCAGCTATCACCTTCATCGGCACGATCGCCATGCTCTGGGTCGGCGGCCACATCATGCTCCAGGGGGCATACGACCTCGGCTGGCATGCTCCCTACGACCTGGTCCACGTCCTTGAGGGCCCGTTCGCCGGGATCCCGGCGGCCGGCGGCTTCCTGGCCTGGCTCGTGAACACCCTGTGCTCGGCCGTCCTCGGACTCGCCTGGGGCCTGGTCGTCATGGCTATCCTGCACCCGCTGCTCAAAGTGCTGCCCTTCGGCAAGAACAAGGGCGGGCATGAAGAGGGCGACGTCCGGGCCGCCACAGCCGGCCATCACCCGCCGGGACGCGACGCCGATCCGGCCCCCTAGTCTCCGCCCCCTCGGGTTCCTCGCCGAATCCGGCCTTGGCCCCGCTCAGTGGCTCTCCCAGAAGCGGTCCCTCGGGCGCTATGCCCCGGAGGGCCAAGTTCCACAGGATTTACTCGGGAGGGCCTCCCACGACTGGACGGTCATCGGGATCTCGTGGAGGAATCTAGCGGCCGGGGCCAAGATCACCTGATCCGACTCGTTCCCCCAGAAGATCGGTCAGGAGGCTCAAGTCGCGGGCGCCCTGCCCATAGTCGAGGACGGTGGTTCGCAGCCGCGGCCGGCAAGATGCGTAAACTCTGGTGCCTGCGCTTGTCTCATAGTTCTTGATTTCGATGACCTCGCCCCAGCTCCAAAAGTTGATCCGTGTATGGATGATCATTCCGCCGGGGACCGCCTTGATCCGTGAAAATCTCTTCTCGCTGCGCACTATGGAACGAAGTTCTTCGTGCAACGCCTGAAGCCCGATGGGCACCGTGAACTCTTTCGATGCCCTCACGCCTTCTACGTGGATTTCCTGGGACGCAGCAGTCGCCCTGGAACTCCGGCCGCGGACTGCAGCTGCCACGATCAGTACGACAGAAACGAGCAGCCACCCCGGAAGCAACCAGTCCGGAAGGCCAGAGCCTCCACTCAAAAAGGCCTCCACTACCGTGCAGTTATGCTGCTCCCGGCCTGGATTCTCTTAGCCGCGAACCGCGATGGGTTAGGTAGGGCAAAGCGTACTGTTTTCACGGCTGTGCGGGTAGCTTCGAAGTCCAGCCGGAAGGCCCATTCTCCATCTCTCCCACGGCCCCTATCATGAGCCCATGCAGACGGCTTTGATACTCATAAGCACTGGGGTCTGCTTGGCGTGCCCACGGCTGCATATATGCCTACAGAAATCCGGGGCGGAAAGGTGACCCCCTAGGCCCACAGCGGACAGGACTTCTCGGCGGCCGGAGGGAGGGCGGCACCATCTGGATCAGTTCCCGGTCTGGTGACCGCGGACGCAGTACTCGTTGCCTAGGCGGCGGAGGGTGCCTGTGCTAAAGCTAAGGCGCGTAGCGTGTCGAGGACAGCGAACCGACGTCGGCCGACCGGCCGCTCCTGCTAGTTTCAGTTCATGAGCGGGCTTCGAGAGATTGACGTCGACTACAACTTCTTCGATGACACTCCGGCGGGTAAGGACCCCGACAGTCACAGCCCCACACTTCGGCGATACCACCAACTCCTATGGAGCAAGCGGCTCCCTAACGGGCGGCCGTTCGAGCTTCGTGCTGGGCGCGCTCGGTCACCTTATCTTGTGTATGAAACAGACGGCACGAGAATTGTTCTCGGAAGCGACACGATTGCGACGCGGCATCGAAGGAAACTGAGCCACCTCTATGCGCAGCTTCCAGACGAGGTCAATGACGCGTTCCTGCGACGCTCGTACACGATCTGCGGTTTCGTGATCTTCCCAGTCTCGCAGGGCAGTCTCAACCAGATTCGAGGCACTCATCCGCGGATTCAAGACCGATGGGACTTGACCCTCGAGGCGATCCGGCGTTTTTACGAGGGTGGCACGAGTCCCTTGGCCACGACCATGGATCGCTATGCCAGCTTCTTCGCGCTATTCGGTTCCTTCAACGGGTACATCGATCATTTCCATCTCGGTGACTTCGTAGATGCAGTGGTGCAGTGTGCTTCTTGCTCCCCTTCGACAACTTCGAGTCGCCGGTGCTGCCCTCCGACCTGCCAACCTACGCGCGTTACCGCCTAAACAGTCTGGAATTATTTGAGGCACGCCGCCTGCGCATCCTGAACGCCATCAGGTAGCACAAGACTCCCCCATTCCAGATCGGTTCGCACGTCCGCCAGGGGCTATTCTCTCTGCCATGGGATCAGCGTGGGATCCTGGCCTGCCCGGTGTGCTGCGGCTGCCGTCGGGGAGACTGCTGCGCGGCCGGGCGCTGCGTGTTCCGTTGCCGCCGGGTCCCGCGCCGGAATTCGCCCTGTACCTGACTCACCGGGCGCCGGCTTCCACCCTGTGGGAGCAGCGGTGGGTGCGCTGGCGCGACCTCCGGCTGCCGGAGGACCTGTCGGAGGCCGAGGAGGCCTTCCGCGAAGCCTGGCTGCGCGCCGGCGACGAGCGGGTGGAGGTCGCCTGCCACGGAGGCCGGGGGCGGACCGGCACGGCGCTGGCCTGCATCGCGATTCTAGACGGCGTTCCCGCCGCCGAAGCCACCGGCTGGGTCCGGAAGCACTACCGCCCCGGAGCCGTCGAAACCCCGTGGCAGCGACGGTTTGTGCGCCGGTTCCCCCAACGCCCGTAGCAGTCCCCGCGTGCTGCGCCTCTTACGTCAACACGCTGCGGTAGACGCCCAGGGTCTTCTCGGCGATGGAGTCCCAGGAGAAGTGCTCCTCGGCGCGCCGGCGGCCCGCCTCGCCCTGGCGGCGGGCGGCGGCGGGGTCATCGAGCGTCTTGTTGAGCGCGGCGGCGAAGTCGCGGACGAACTGTTCCTCGTCCAGCGGGGTTCCCGTCCCGTCGCTCGCCTGTTCCAAGGGCACCAGGGTGCCGGTGACGCCGTCGTCGACGACCTCCGGAATGCCCCCGGTGGCGCTGGCCACCACCGGGGCGCCGCAGGCCATAGCCTCAAGGTTTACGATGCCCAGCGGTTCGTAGATCGACGGGCACGCGAAGACGGTGGCATGGCTGAGCACCTGGATCAGTTCCGGCCGCGGGAGCATCCGCTCGATCACCACGACGCCGTCGCGGGTCCCGCGCAGCCCGGCCACCAGGGCATTCACCGCGGACGCCAGTTCAGGGGTGTCGGCGGCGCCGGCACACAGCACCAGTTGTACTTCCGGCGGCAGCAACGCCGCGGCGCGCAGCAGGTACGGCACGCCCTTCTGCCGGGTAATCCGCCCCACGAAGACCACGCTGGGCCGGCCCGGATCGATCCCCAAGGCGCGCACCGCGTCGTCGTTGTGATCCGGTTTCCATTCCTGCACGTCCACGCCGTTGTGGACCACGTGGACCCGGTCCGGATCCACGTCGGGGTAGCTGCGCAGAATGTCCCTGCGCATCCCGGCGGACACGGCAACGACGGCGGCGGCCGCCTCGTAGGCGGTGCGCTCTGCCCAGGACGAGAGCCGGTAGCCCCCGCCCAGCTGCTCGGCCTTCCACGGCCGCAACGGCTCCAGCGAATGCGCGCTGAGCACGTGCGGCACATCGTGCAGCAGCGATCCCAAATGCCCGGCCATATTGGCATACCAGGTGTGGGAGTGAATGAGGTCCGCACCGGCGAAGCCGTCCAGCATCTCAAGGTCGACGCCGAGGGTCTGCACCGCGGCATTGGCTTCCCGCAATCCGGCGGGGACCCCGTAGCTGCGCACCGTTGCGCCATGGAAGTCAGATGGCCGGTCGGCCCCGAAGGCATGCACGTGCAGGTCCAGCCGTCCGGCCAGCACACGGCTGAGTTCGGCAACATGCACACCGGCCCCGCCGTAGATCTCCGGTGGGAATTCTTTTGTCACAATATCTACGCGCACGAAACCTAACGTAGTGCACGCCGGGGGCTTCCTCTACTGTGTGTTGACAAGGGGGACGTGTGTCGGTCCGGCACTGGACCGCGAATGCGATGGGATGGACGATGCCACAGAAGAAGGTTTTGGCCGTTGTGCTTGCCGGCGGCGAGGGAAAGCGCCTGATGCCGCTCACAGCCGACCGGGCCAAACCGGCCGTGCCGTTTGCGGGCAGCTACCGGCTGATCGATTTCGCGTTGTCCAACCTGGTCAATTCCGGGTACCGGGAGATCGTGGTGTTGACGCAGTACAAATCGCACAGCCTGGACCGGCACATTTCCGAAACCTGGCGTATGGCCGCGCAGCTGGGCAACTACGTTGCCTCGGTACCGGCGCAGCAACGGCGGGGCAAGAGCTGGTTCCTGGGCAGCGCCAATGCCATTTACCAGTCCCTGAACCTGATCCATGACGCCCGTCCGGACATCGTGGTGGTGGTCGGCGCCGACCACGTCTACCGGATGGACTTCTCCCAGATGGTGGAGGAGCACATAGCGTCCGGCGCCGCCGCCAGTGTGGCCGCGGTGCGCCAGCCGCTCTCGCTGGCCAATCAGTTCGGCGTGATCGAGTCCGAGCCCGACGCCCCCACCAAGATCCGCGCCTTCGTGGAGAAGCCCGCGACCACTCCCGGCCTGGCGGATGACCCGGACAGTTTCCTGGCGTCCATGGGAAACTACGTCTTCAACACGGACGCGCTGCTGCAGGCCCTGGAAGCGGACGCCGAGCGGTTGGACACCAACCACGACATGGGCGGGGACATCATCCCCTACTTCGTGGAACGCGGCGAGGCGGCCGTCTACGATTTCACCGCGAACGACATTCCCGGCTCCACCGGGGCCGACCAACAGTACTGGCGCGACGTCGGCACGCTGGATTCCTACTACGAGGCCCACATGGACCTGATCAGCCCGCTGCCCGCCTTCAACCTCTACAACCTGCGCTGGCCGATCTACACGCGCCAGTCGGTGTCTCCCCCGGCCAAGCTGGTGCGCGGAGTCAGCGGCACCGCGGGCACCGCGCACGACTCCCTGCTGTCCCAGGGCGTGGTGGTTTCGGGAGCAGAAGTCACCGAGTCGGTGCTCTCCACCGACGTCTTCGTCGCCGAGGGCGCCCAAATCCACGGGAGCGTGCTGTTGGACAAGGTGACGGTGGGCGAGGGAGCCGTGGTCCGGAGGGCCATCGTGGACAAGAATGTCCACATCCCTGCCGGCGCCACCATCGGCGTCGATCCCGAATTGGACCGCGCGCGGGGCTTCACGGTCACGGAATCCGGGCTGACCGTCCTGAGCAAGGACCAGAAGGTCATCCTCGGCCCCACGGCGAGCGCTCAGCACAAGGCCGCTTCATTGTAGCAGCGGGCACAAGGTGTTGGCTTTGTCCCCCGGCCCACCCTTTCTGCTGAAGCGAGGGTGCCGATTGCGCCCGGACCGCGCGCTGCAGGCGGTACGGTAGCGAAGTGCCTCAACCTCAGTCACCGGAGCCCCGCCCCACCCGGAACGGACAGCCCGCGGGGCCGCAGGGTCCGGGGCCGGGCGCCATGCCCTGGCTGCGCCGCGTCGGACCGGGGCTGCTCTTTGCAGCGGCCGCCGTAGTTGCCGCCCACGGCCTGCACTGGCTCGCGCCGGCCGTCCCGGTGATGAGCTTCGCCGTGGTCCTGGGCATCCTCGCGGCGAATCTGCCGCCTGCTGCTTCGTGGACGGGCGGAGCGGCGCTTCCCGGGCTGGCCTTCTGCGGACGGACGCTGATGCGGGCCGGGATTGTGCTGTTGGGCGCCCGGCTGGCGCTCTCGGACCTGGCCGAGCTGGGCTGGTTCGCCCTGGTGCTGGTGGTTCTGGTGCTGCTGCTGGCGTTCGCCGGAACCTACCTGTTGGCGCGTTGGCACCGTTTGCCCGGCGACCAGCCCGTGCTGCTGGCCGCCGGATTCTCCATCTGCGGGGCCTCGGCCATCGGCGCCGTCGCCGCTGCCCGGGGCAGCCGGAGTCAGGACACCCTGATGCCCGTCGCCTTGGTGACGCTGTGCGGCACGCTGGCCATCGGCGTCCTGCCGGCCGTGATGGCGGCCACCGGCATGACCCCGGAAGTGTTCGGCTTCTGGACCGGAGCTTCGGTACACGACGTCGGACAGGTCGTCGCCACCGCGCAGAGCGCCGGCACGGCGGCCCTGACCATCGCCGTCGTCGTCAAGCTCGCCCGCGTGCTGATGCTGGCTCCCGTGACGGCCGCCGCGGCCCTGCACAGCCGTCGGAAGGCAAATTCGGGAGCCGCACGCGGACACGCAACCGGAAGGCCCGGCAAGCAGCCGCCGCTGGTGCCGCTCTTCGTGCTCGGTTTCCTCGCCCTGATGATGCTGCGCAGCACGGGATGGTTGCCGCAGCCGGTTCTGGACGGCACGGCGTTCGTGCAGGAACTCCTGCTGGCCGCGGCACTGTTCGGGCTGGGCTCGGCCGTCCGCCTGCGGGAACTGCTCCGGTCCTCGCTGCCGGCTATCTCCACGGCCCTGCTTTCCTGGCTGCTGATCGCCGGACTGGGGATCGTCGCAGCCTGGCTGGCGATGGGCGGACGCTGAGGGGCCGCAACCGGACCCGCTCATGGTTAAATGGGCCGGATGACGAACCAGAACCTCAGCCGCGACGAAGCGGCCGCACGGTCAAGCATCCTGCAGGTGGAGAGCTATGAGGTCTCGCTGGACCTGCGCAACGCCGAGGACCCCGACGCGCCGGGTTTCGTCTCCAGCACCGTCATCACGTTCAGCTGCAGCGAACCGGGCGCCACGGTGTTTGCCGACTTCATCCACGGCGGTGTCCACTCCGTCACGCTCAACGGCCGGCCCCTGGACCTCGACGACGTCGTGGACGGTTCCCGGATCACGCTGCCCGGCCTCGAGGCCGAGAACCAGGCCACGATCACGGGCACCGCGCTGTACAGCAGCAGCGGCGAAGGGCTCCACCGGTTCGTCGATCCGGTGGACGCGCGAACGTACCTCTACACGCAGTACGAACCGGCCGACGCGCGCCGCGTCTTCGCCAACTTCGAGCAGCCGGACCTGAAGGCCAGCTTCAGCTTCCACGTTGCCGCCCCCGACCACTGGCTGGTGGCCTCGAACGCCGCGGTGGCCGTGACCGAGCCAATGGGCTCCACGCCCGGCTACTCCGTCCGCCGCTTCGAGCCGACGCCGCGCATCTCCACCTACATCACCACCGTCCTGGCCGGGCCCTACCACGCGGTAAGGGACAACTGGCAGGGCACCCTGCCCGACGGAGGACAACTCAGTGTGCCGCTTGGCGCCTACTGCCGCGCCTCGCTGGCCGATTCCTTCGATCCGGAGCAGATCTTCGCCGTCACCAAGGCCGGCCTGGACTTCTTCCACGAACTCTTCGACTACCCCTACCCGTTCGGCAAGTACGAGCAGGCGTTCGTGCCCGAATACAACCTGGGCGCCATGGAGAACCCAGGACTGGTCACCTTCACCGAGGCCTACGTGTTCTCTTCCCGGGCCACCGACGCCCAGTACCAGGCCCGCGCCAACACCATCCTGCACGAAATGGCGCACATGTGGTTCGGCGACCTGGTCACCATGAAATGGTGGGACGACCTCTGGCTGAAGGAATCGTTCGCCGACTACATGGGGTCCTTGGCGTCCGCCGAGGCCACGCAATGGACCAACGCCTGGATCACCTTCGCCAACCGGCGCAAGGGGTGGGCGTACGTGCAGGACCAACTGCCCACCACCCACCCCATCGTCGCCGACATCCCGGACCTGGAAGCGGCCAAGCAGAACTTCGACGGCATCACGTATGCCAAGGGCGCCTCGGTGCTCAAACAGCTGGTGGCCTATGCCGGTTTCGACTCCTTCATCGGTGCCTCGCGCCGGTATTTCCGCGAACATGCCTACGCCAACACATCGCTGGCCGATTTCCTCACCGCCCTCAGCGCGGCTTCCGGCCGGGACATGGAGCAGTGGGCGCGGCAGTGGCTGCAGACCGCCGGCATCTCCACGCTGGGCGTGGACCTCGAGTACGACGGCGGTGCGATCGCCTCCGCGGCCATCGTCCAGGAGGCGGTGGATCCGGTCACGCACGAAGCGTCCTTCCGGACGCACCGGTTGCGGCTGGGGCTGTACAACCCGGATGCCACCGGCCGGCTGGTCCGCACGGACCAGCTGGAGCTGGACGTGGCGGGCCCGCGGACCGAGGTTCCGGAACTGGCGGGCCGGGACCTTCCCGCCCTGCTGCTGCTCAACGATGAGGACTTGAGCTACGCCAAGGTCGTCTTCGACGCCCGCTCCCTGCGGACGGTGCTTTCCGCCCTGGACAAGGTCACCGACCCGCTGGCCCGCGCCCTGTGCTGGTCCACCCTCTGGGACATGGCCCGCGACGGGCGCCTCCCCGCCGCCGACTACGTGGAGGCGGTGCAGCGCTTCGCCCCGGCGGAAACCGAGAACAGCGTGCTGCAGGTGGTCCTGGACTGCGCCAAGGCCGCGATGGACCGCTACGCACCGTCGGCCCTCCGGACGGGCCTGCGGGAAGCCTTCCTGGCCGCCGCGCGCCGGGAGATGGAAGCGGCGGAACCGGGCAGCGACCGGCAGCTGACCTGGGCGCGGTCACTGGCGGCGGTCGGCCGCGCCGATGACGGCCAGGCGCGGTACCTGCGCGGCCTGCTGGACAAGACCACCCTGCTTGAGGGGCTGAAGCTGGACACGGACCTGCGCTGGCGTTTCTGGCAGGCGCTGGCGGCCACCGGCCACGCTTCGGCGGCGGAGCTGGATGCGGCACTGGAAGCCGACCGCAACGCGGCGGCGCGTGCCGGCCATCTGGCCGCCATGACGGCGCGGCCCGCTCCGGAGGTGAAGGCCGAGGCCTGGCACACCGCAGTGCATACCGATTCGCTGTCCAACGAGCTGCTGGACGCCACCATCGATGGTTTCTGCCAGGGCCCGCCTGAGCTTCACGCCGGGTATGTGGAACCGTACTTTGAGGAACTCGATCGGATCTGGTCGGTGAAGAGCATCGAGATAGCGGGCAGGCTGGTTCGGGGGCTCTACCCCATCGCCCAGGACCTGGTCTCCGGACAGGCACCCGCGGAACACCCCGTCGTCGTACGCACCGACGCCTGGCTCGACAGCCACGCGGAGGCGCCGGCCGCGCTTCGCCGCATCGTCATTGAACAGCGCGACCATCTGCTCCGGGCACTCCGCGCGCAGCAGGCCGGCACCCGGGGCTGAGCGCACACAGCGGCCGAGCGAACGACGGCTGACGACGGCGGACGAGCGGCTGCAGTGCATCGGCGGCCGTTGGCGGGCCGATAGCCGCCGTACGGTTCCCTGCGCAGCCTCCGTGGAATAGGCTGTCGTCTTCCAAGGACCCGGACCCCGGACGCCGGGGGTCAGGAGCAGGAGGAATCGTGCCGAGACTGCGAGTGCACAATTTTTCCGTCTCGCTCGACGGCTATGCAGCCGGCCCGCGCCAGAGTGTGGAGGACCCGCTGGGAGTGGGCGGCGAACAGCTGCACGAGTGGGTGTTCCGGACCGCGGCCGGCAAGCGCATGGGCGGCGAGGGCGGGGGTTCCACCGGGGTGGACAACGACTTCGTCGAGGCCGGGCAGGAGGGCATCGGTGCCACCATCATGGGCCGGAACATGTTCGGGCCGGTGCGCGGGGAGTGGCCCGCCGTGGAGTGGCGGGGCTGGTGGGGCGAAGACCCGCCGTTCCATCATCCGGTCTTCGTGCTGACGAACTACCCGCGGCCGCCCATCACCATGGCCGGCGGGACCGTCTTCCACTTCGTCGACGAGGGGATCGAGTCCGCCCTGCGGCAGGCCTTCGACGCCGCCGCCGGGCAGGACGTCCGGCTCGGCGGCGGCGCATCCGCCGTCCGGCAATACCTGCGGGCGCGGCTCGTGGACGAACTGCACCTGGCCATGGTGCCCGTTCTGCTGGGCTCCGGCGAGCGCGTGTTCGACAACCTGGACGCCGCCGCTCTCGGCTATGAGTGTGTCGAATTCGCCGCTTCGCCTGCCGCGGCACACGCCCGCCTGGTCAGAAGCACTGACCGGTAGCCCGGCCGAGCGGCTCCCGACGCTCACCCTACGGTACGCGGTGCAGCCATTCTTCCGTGCCGAACTTGGTCTCCACGAGTTCCCGGGCCATGGCCAGCTCTTCGTCGGAGAAACCGCTGTCCTCGGCCGCATAGCGGTCCTTGAAGGTCCGGATCATCACCTCGATGATTTCCTCGCGGGTCAGGCCGGTCTGCCGGCGCAGCGGGTCCACGCGCTTCTTGGCGCTGGAGATGCCCTTGTCGGAGATCTTTTCCTTGCCGATCCGAAGGACGTCGGTCATCTTGTCCGCGTCGATGTCGTAGGACATGGTCACGTGGTGCAGCATCCCGCCATTGGCCAGCCGCTTCTGCGCCGCGCCGCCGATCTTGCCCTCCGGCGTGGCGATGTCGTTGAGCGGCTGGTAGAACGCCTTGATGCCGACCTTCTCGAGTGACGCCATGACCCAGGCGTCGAGGTACGCGTAGGACGCCTCGAAGCTCTGCCCGTCCACCAGGGTCTGCGGCAGGTACAGCGAGTAGGTGATCGCGTTGCCTCGTTCCATGAACATCGCGCCGCCGCCGCTGATCCGGCGCACCACCGTGATGCCGTGGCGTTCCACCCCGTCCGGGTCCACTTCGTTGCGTACCGACTGGAAGCTGCCGATCACCACCGACGGTGCCTCCCACTCCCAGAACCTTAGTGTCGGCGGCCGCTTCCCGGCCCCCACCTGACGGGTCAGGACCTCGTCCATCGCTACGTGCAGGTGCGTCGGCAGCGGGGTGGGCGGAATAACCTGCCAGTGATGGTCAAGCCAACCGGTGGCCTTGTTGAGGGCGCGGCGCACGGCTACGGCAACCGCATCGGCCGAGAAGCCGAACATTTGCGCGTCCGGCCGCAACGCAGCGTTAATCGCGCCGGCATAGTGGCCGTGGGTGCTTTCGATGCTCATCCCGTCAAGCGCGGCGTTGATGTCCGCCAGTGCTTCATCCGGTTCCAAAAAGAAGTCGCCGCTGACGGATGGCCGGATAATCTGTCCGTCCGCCACCTCGAAGTCCACGACCACGAGCTTGCCGCCCTGGACCTTGTACTCTCCATGGCGGTGGTCGGTCATGTGCGCTCCTTGGCTGTCTTCGGGCTATCGTGGCGGGGACGGTTGCGGCCGCCAGGCGGCTGCGGTGGACGGTTTTCCCAGTCTAATCAAGGCCCGTGGGCAGCCCGTCCGCGCGGGACTCAGGTTCCTCCCAGCTGCTGCCGGGGCTGTGCCCAGAACCCCCTCGTAGTGTCATAGACACCTCATCACGGTGCGAGTGAAAGAGGGGCCGGACGTGCCCGGTCCAAGCGCCGGTGGGTATTGGAGTAACTCCCCCAACCTCTCCACTACCCGCCGGCGCTTTTTCATGCCTTCTTTCCGTCTCCCGTGTCGGCAAGCTTCAGCCCGATCACGCAGCCGATGATCCCGGCAACGAAGAGCAGTTTGAGCACGCTCGCGGGTTCTCCACCGAACAGCATGGCGTAGCCGACGGTCAATGCCGCCCCCGCGCCGGTCCACACCGCATACGCCGTGCCAATGGGGATGCCGCGCATGGCGTAGCCCAGGCCCACCATGCTGAGGGTCAGCGCCACGAAGAACACCACGGCGGGCCCCGTGCGGCTTAGTCCGTCCGACATCCCCAGGGCTGTTGCCCACACAGCTTCCAAGACGGCACTGATCAGCAAAACAGTCCAATGCATGGCAGCCCCCTAACCGATCGCCTTGAGGCCGACGACACAGCCGATGATGCCCAGCAGGAGGAGTACGCGTATCAGCGTCGCTTTCTCGGCGCCGGTGATCATGGCCACGGCCGCGGTCAACACCGCACCGATGCCGACCCACACCGCGTAGGCGGTCCCCACCGGTATGGCCGTCATGGCGTAGGCCAAACCGGCCATGCTCAGGACCATGGATACCACGAAAATGAGGGTAGGCCAGAGCCGGCGGAAGTTCTTCGATGCGCCCAGGGCGGTGGCCCACACGGCTTCCAACACACCGGACAAAACAAGTATCAGCCATTCCATGAATGATTCCTTTGGCCAGTCTTGTCGCACACCGGGTACTGAACCGTCGTCCGGAGACCTCAGGAAACAGGTCTTGAACTAGAAAATAGCAAAGCACGACGCCGGTGCGCAGCTTTGGTGGCCAACCTCACCGCCCTGGGTTAGGCCTCGGTAGTTGATGGCCCTCCCGATTGTTTTGCACTTTCCTGCGCACCAATCCCCTACCAGCATCGAACCTGGGGAGCCGCATTGCTACCGTCGTGCGCAAGCGGGTGCAACGGCGCGAGAACGTGGGCGGTGCGGTCGAAGACCTGGCTGCCGCGAAGGGCTCTCTGTTGACCCCGTCACTCTAAAGGAAGAGGAGGAGGCAGCCGGTGAACGAGGAGATCTATCACCAGGGCAATCCCGAGCCGCCGATCGCCGGCGACGAGACGGCTACCCTGCTGGGCTTTCTGGAGCGGCAGCGCGCAACCTTCGCGTGGAAGACCGGCGGGCTGGACGCGTCCGGCCTGCAACAGAAGCTCAACCCCTCATCGATGACGCTGGGCGGCATGCTCAAGCACCTGGCCCGCTTCGAGGACGACATGTCCACCGAGTGGCTGAATGGCCACGCCCAACTCCCACCGTGGAACGCCGTGGACTGGGACAGCGACCCCGACTGGGACTGGCGTTCCGCCCACGATGACTCCCCCGAGCAGCTGTATGGACAGTGGCGCGACGCCGTAGCGCGCTCCCGTGCCTTGTTTGCCGAGGCGCTGAGGGACGGCGGCATGGGACGACGGGGCAAAGTCGTCTCCGACCCCGACGTTGAACTACCGAATCTGCGCTACATCCTGCTCAACATGATCGAGGAGTACGCCCGCCATAACGGCCATGCCGACCTCATTCGGGAGTCGGTGGATGGGCTCGTCGGCCAGGACCCGCCGGGTTAAGAACGGCGTGCCGTGCCCAGCGGGAGATCCTGCGCGGCAGGGGCTATCCGGCTCGCCGTTGCGCCAGGCGCCACGCAGCTTGAAGGCCCGATATCAAGGCAACCAGGAAGCCGAGCGCGCCTAGCCCGAGGAAAACCAGAACGAAACCGATCCTGAGAGGGGAAGGAGGCAGTCCTTGATCGGCCTCGCTGATTCCCCCGAAACCAATCCAGGTAAACAAGGCCAACACCAGTCCAAGGAACATCATGGAGATGCCGGATGCGAAGGCTACCGCAACGGGAATTTTTTTCATGAACTGCCGGCCCCTTTCACTGCGTTACGGTGCTTGCTGTGGACTCCTTGGGACACTGAACGGACGGCCACTCCTCAAACTATCGAATGATACGCCCTGTCGGGATACCCTGATCAGAAAAGTCTGGGCGCTAAAAGGCCGAAACTGGAAGAGGGCAATGCGTAGAACATTCAAGATCGCGGTTGCCTCAGTGTTCGGCATGATCCTGGTCATTGCCGGGTTGTTCTTCTTTGGACGTCCGGAATGGGGAGGATATGCGATCGAGGGTTTGATGCTTTTCGCCGTGATTGTATTTGTAGCCAGGCTTGCATGGGGCGGTAAAAAGAGCATCTCTAATCCGATGTCGGAACCCGGAGAGGACCTCAACGATCTATACCTAGGCGCCACCTACACAGGCCCAAGACTCGTCGCCCCTCCTCAGGGAAAGCATGCAGAGTTGGTCATCGATGACGATGAGCGACTGAAGTTCCTCGAGGCCCTCAAGGAGGCAGACGCACGCTCACACCGCGACGCCTCTGAGGAACGGCACCGCCCTTAATTTCCAACCTTCGATCCTCCAAGCGAAAGCATTCCCGTGACTCGCCCTGCCCGGTTCTCGGATTAATTGCCCTTCATTCCCCTTGGGCGCCATTAGCTGATTGGCTCATGTTAAGGATCTGCGTTCATCGAAATGACCTTCGCCATGCCGATCCGGGCATGAATGGAAAGGCGGACACGAAGGCCCGCAGCACAGGGGCAGGCCTTTTGTATGGCAGGATCTTTCTCAGGCAATCGCACTGAATCCGTGCGTGACTGTTACCGGACATATTGGGGGAATACTTGCGCAAGAATCCGGGCCGAATGTTGGCCTCCATCCTTACCGCCGGAGCCCTGCTGCTTGGCGGGTTCACGGCCGCAGCCCCGGCTGAGGCCCTCGGGCCGAAAGCCACAGGGCCGAGCGCCTCCTCGGTGCTGAACACCCTGCCGGTCAAGGGCAAGGCCGCCAAGACCGGCTATTCCCGGGACAAGTTCGGACCCTCATGGAAGGACCCCGATCGCAACGGCTGTGATACCCGGAACGATATCCTCAAGCGCGACCTCACCAAGGACAGGTTTAAGCCCGGCACGAATAACTGCGTTATCGCTTCCGGGACCTTGAAGGATCCCTATACCGGCAAGACCATCAGCTACGTCCGCGGCGGCAACAAGGTCGACATCGACCACGTCGTGGCTCTGGGCCAGGCCTGGGTGTCCGGTGCCCAGAAGCTCTCCACCGCCCAGCGCACAGCCCTGGCCAACGACCCGCTGAACCTGCTGGCCGTGGATGCCTCCGCGAATCGGGCCAAGGGCGACCGCGAGGCCAGTGCGTGGCTGCCCAAGAACAAGTCCTTCCGTTGTCCCCTCGTCGCCACCCAAATCGCGGTCAAGAAGAAGTACGCCCTGTCGGTCACTCCCGCAGAGAAGGCCGCCATGAAGCGGGTCCTCACCTCCTGCCCCGGGCAGAAGACGGTGAAGGTCACCGCCATCAAGCCGGCCAGCAAGGCAACGCCGACGAAGGCCGCCAAGCCCTCCACTGCATTGAAGGTCTCCCCCGGTGCTTTCTGCGCCTCGTCCATGAAGGGCAAGAAGGGCGTCGGCAAAACCAATGGCAAGACCTACACCTGCAAGGCGTCCTCCACGGACAGCCGCCTCCGCTGGCGCACCTGACCGGGGTTCAGGAGGAAAGGACGCGCACCACACGTGCGGGTGCACCCACAACGATGGAATTATCGGGGACGTCCTTCGTGACTACGGAAGCGGCCGCCACAACGGCATTTTCCCCAATGGTCACGCGGGGCAGAATGGTGGCGCTCTCACCAATCACCAGGCGGCGACGATGATCGTATGCAGAACAGGGGTGACTGGCTCCTCGAGGGATCGCAGGGCGACGTCTTTGCCTAGAACTGGCGAAGGTAGTCAGTCCGGACCTCCGAACGGCCGGATCCAGGCTGGCATACGAACTGGATTCTGGAAAGGCTCGTCAACTGTCCTGCTGAGCGCCGGACAACGTCCAACTAAGCGAGCAGCCAGCACTCATTCGGCGCTGGACACCCGATATATGCGCACAGAACCGTTGTCGTACACCTTTTCTGAATCTTCCCCCACCCGTATCTGCTGTTCAAACTCAGGCAGCATGTCCGCCGCGATCAGGCCATGTGTCTCTGCGAGTCGCTGCTGGATATCTGAAAACACAAGATATGCGCCGTCCGCATCATGAACCTCGCTCGCGAACCGTCCTACGTCCACGACCGACATCGATCCCGAAGTGTATGCCAGGAAATCTGTAAGGGAAGCTACGGATCCATGGCTGAGGTAGTGAGGATAACTGGGACCGATGAGTAAAGGAAAATAGTGGTTGGTCTCGAGTACGAAGTCATTCTGCCCTACGCGTGTATCAAGCCACATGCTGGCAGCAACATCCTCTTGCGCCACCCGATAGAACGCTTCGGGACGAAAATACACGGCCGTGAAAAGAACGGCCATAATGGTAAGACTGCCAACTGCGCCGATGATTGTTTTTCGCGTCCTCACGCGTTCCGACCAGAACAGCCAAGCTACTCCGATAGCTAACCAAGGTAAAGAGAAGAGATATACCCTAAAGCGCGCCTCGCCTCCGTACGACACAACGAAGAGGCTGATTGCCGGAGCCACGGCCATCCATCCTACGACCAAAGTGATGCGGATGTCGCCGAGGCGAAACCTTCTGATGCACCCTGCAATCCCCAATAAACCGGTCAAGGCGGTCAACACTATTGCACCGTGTGCTATCCATCGTCCGGCGTCAGTCACAGGTGTCATTGGTGGAACGTTGCTTGCGTTCGACAAGATGTCGAAGCCTGAAAAGAATCCGTAGTGGTTCTGGACATATTCACCGTGTGGAATCAGATAAAGGACGGCGATAAGAAGGAGAAGGATTCCTAGCCGTCTCGGTCGGAAATACCCCACCGCGAACAGAGGCAGTAGTCCAAGGATGGCGAGATAGGGAGTTAGTTGATGACTAGCGACGATAACGACCTGAAGAAGCACGACCGAAATCATCGCAGGAAAGTTCCCGACGTCGTTGTGCTTTTCCGATGAGCGGTCAACAATCCGACCCTCACGTGCCCCGAAGCGATTCTCAAGACGCATTGTCCATGACGTAGGATTTCCGCGCAAACTTCTTAGCAAAATCAGGCACATTGTCAAGTGCAGTGTGAAAGACAGCGCCTGCGGGGAATAATAGTTCTGATTCACCCAGTTGGTCAAGGTGAAGACCAGAGCGGCAGTCCACGAGACGCGAGGATTTCCGGAAACTGTTTTGGCAATGGCATAGACAATGGCTATATTGACGAGTGCGAAGACGATTTCTGCCAATAATGCGTAAGAGATTGCGTCTTTGTATCCGATGATTTCCCCAACATAGGCGCTGATGGAAAAGAAGCCGGGCCATCGATTGTAAATATCGATTGATGGGTCAACGTGGCCCGCGGCGCCGATGAGATTAGTAACGGCGATGTGCTTGTAGGTCCACAGCAGGCGGGGGACTTCGGCAAGAAGGCTAGCAGAGGCGTAGAGCATTATGGCGAGGCTCGTAGTGGACGCAGTCACCAGCCATTTTGAAAGTGCGTCGCGAGTTACAATCGCCCATATACATAAGGCTAAGTTGACGCCAACCGCCACGTACCAGCCGAGCGGAAACGCAGTGAGCAACCCCAAGTCACCCAACGCTTCAGTATCCGTTTTCATTAGGGCAAAAGCCCACAGCAAGACTGCACATGCAAGCACCAGCCATGGCGCCAGAGGGATGTGACGGAAACTACGCCTTTTGGGTGTCATATGTGAGGGGCTGAGGGCGGATTTAATGTTTCCACGTTCAAACAGGATGAGGAACGATGCGCCAAGCAAAACAACCACGGCGGCGGGCTTGGGATGCCAATGGCCCGTCCACGCCATCGGCAGAGCGACCAGGGCTGTCACTAAAGTACTCGCAACGGCCACGTAGATCGTCCGTGCTGCCGGGTCCGCTATGCGGAAGCGGCGCAATATCGCCCAGCCGGGCAGTATCATCCATACGACTGTCTTGAAGGCGGCTGACGCGGGACCCACCACATTCAACAGAATCAACGTTACGGCTGTGAACCCACTCATCGCCAAGACGATGTCCCACAGCGTGCTTCCAAAAGGCGTAGCTGGCTTGAAGTTAAGGCGAGTATTTCGCAGGGGTAGGCTCATCTGTCGCAGCTTCCTTTAACTGGATTGTTGTGGTCTAGCCGGACAGGTCCGGCGTGTAGCACCCGCAGAACCGATGACTGGAAACCGATCTATGGATTTACGGGCTTTCTGGAGCGTTGATACGAACCAGGGCAAGCAGCAGAGCGCCAGTCCTAATCGCGCGAGGTTCCACTCAAGCGTCTGGGGCAAGACTGTGATCGTTACACCACCTGTCGCTACAACCGCGACGGCAGTAAGCACCAATCCCCAAGGCGGTCTGCGCCATGCTCGTGACCTCGGCAGGGCTGCCCGCTGCAAGACAGCTAACGCCGTGTAAGCGGCGAGGCTGGTCAAAGCTGCGCCGTAGATACCCCATAGAGATACGCAAACCACATTGAGCACAATGCTGATAACCCCGGCGACGACCGCCATGCTGGCAATTGCTTTGCCCTTGCGTTGTGTCAAAAGCAGTTGGTGGGAGACCATACCCGCAGCCACTGGGAAAGCTGACAGCGCGATGATGAAAACCGCCAGCGCAAGAGACTCAGGCTGGAACGTCGGTGGCACTACGATGTGTAAAGCAGCTGGGGCAGCGAGGGTTAGCCCGAGAGTCACTGGCATCAGCAATCGGTAGAGCGCATCCCGGGACGAGGCAGCCATGGCCCACCTGATGGCGGGATCGGAAACGGCAGCGAACCGCGGAGTCCATGCAGTTCCCGTGAAAGTAATGAGGAGAATGACAATCGAACCGATGACCCACGCCACCTGATACCTGCCGACTTCAACCGTCCCGAGGAGCATTTGCACGATGATTCGGTCACCTGCGCTTAGTTGAAAGTAGGCCAGTCCCGCCAGGGTCAGGGCCAGACCGAGCTTTAGAGCACGCTTAGTGACTGTAAAGTTGGCGAAGCCTCGCAGCGAGGGCCGTGTTAGGGCGAGACCCAACAACATGGCCGAGAGGTGACTGCCTCCGACTGCCATCAGGTACGTGGTGGCGTCGTTCCGCACGGCGAAAAGAAGGATTAGGCCGACTGCTTGTCCTCCGACCGCCGCCAGTCCACTAACAAGCGCGTATGCAGGAAAACGGTCCTCTGCCAGCAAGAGCGCGAGGATAAGTTGAACACAAGCAGCAGGAGCCGTCCACACGAGTACGGCAAAGATTAAGTCTGAATATTCACCGAATGCGATCGCAACTCCCCAGAGCGGAGCGGTCACGCTAAAGCTCAGAATAACGAGGAACACTAAGGCGGTTCCAACAGCGATAAGTCCACGGGCATTTGAGCCAGAGCTGTCCTCGGAACGTTGCAGGATGATTGCGCGATCGAGTCCCACTAGGGCGACCACCATTATCACCTGGTGTAGCGCGATCCCCGTTGCCAAGGCACCAAACTCTCCCGGTGGCAGCCGATGTGCCAGCACGGGAGAGACGACGATGCCGGCAAGCAACTGGAAGGATGAAGCGATGACATAGAGCAACCCCCGCGTGAAGAGGCCGGACGCAGAACCTGCAGGGCGTTCGGACCGAGTCATCCTCCTTCGCCCTTTCAACCGATGCGCTGAAGGAGGTACATGAAGGGGCCGCGTAAAACAGAGACAAGCTCCAGTCGCTGGACCCCTTCAATCTGCGGACCCCATTGCTCGTAGTCCAGGGGGCCGTCCGCTGCTGTCCTCCTTTCAGGTCTCCGCTTTCTGGCGTTTCTGATTAGGTTCCATACCGCGCGGTGACTCCGTGCCAAGGCGGGCAGAGCGGTCCGGCGGCTTAGCATGATTTTCGTTAGCCAAGCGCCAAGTCCGGTGCCGTATCCCCGGGCCTGCACGCGCAAGGATTCCAGATCATCTCGATGCCGATGCCAGACGATGGCAGACGGCTGGACGATCAAGGAATGGCCGGACAGGATGACCCGCGTGAACATGTCGATGTCTTCACCGCCCCCGGTCCGAGTTCCCACGCCCAAGGCAGTGTCGAAACCTCCAAGGCTTAGTGCGCCCTCCCTGCGCAGTGAGAAATTTGCTCCTGTCCCATATGCGCCGATGCAGAAAGGAAAGGTAGGCAAGTCGGCGGGGGGAACGGCCAAGGAAAATACCCTTGGTGTTATGTTTCTCGACCACGTGACCCGGCGATCAAAGTAGCCTTGGATGCGCGATCGCAACTCGCCGGCTGGCACCAGCCCTGTAACGCACCAGGTATCGGGCGCCCGCTCAAATCCAGCCGCCACACCCCGCAGCCAGCCGGAGTCGACAATGACGTCGTCGTCTGTGAAAGACGCGATGTCTCCCAGCGCGTGACGGAGGCCGGTATTTCTGGCATAGGACAGTCCCGGGGTGGGTTCGGCGACTAGCGTGATGCGAGGATCTCTGAACTCCCGGCGCACCATGTCTTGTGTCTCGGTGGTCTTAGACGCGTTGTCTACGACCACGACGTCAAAGTTCGGGTAATCAAGTCGGAGAATTGCCGGTAGGGCCGCGCGGAGCAGGTGCGCCCGGTCTCTAGTGCAAACGATCACGGTGACTGAAGGCGTGGCCGTGGCAGCCGGTACCGGTGCAACTGGAGGGAGTGAAGCCACGGCAGCTTCGAGCACCTCGCGGTCGACGATTGCATTGGGGGCGGCCAGGTCGGCAAAGCCCCGGACCGCCGAACGTTCACGCACGAGAAACCTCGCACGCTTGTATCCATCGAAGTTGCGCAGCCTGAGGTGTTCGTGATCACCGAGTAACTCCATGTCGACAACGCCAATCCATCTGGCCCCAACCCAGTCCTCCGGAGGACGAGTGGACATCGCGGGACTGATGTTCAAAGCCGTGGAATCGGAAGCCGGTAGCCGCTGGCTTGAGCTCTCACTCATGTTTGCCTTCCATGGTCGTTGCAGGGGTACTCGAACGACTCCAGAACGGGGGGGAGATGGGTCCCCAAGCTGGTGTTCCCCTTTCTTTAGGAGCTAACTCGGGTGCCCCGTCGAGAACCCTAGTCGGCCGGCGCATAGGCGTACTGCACAACCCAATCGACTTCGAGGTGTCCGGATGTTTCTGGGTCAGTGGGGCGCGCGCCCGCTCCTAGTTCCGTTTCGGCTTGGAGCGTCCAACGGAGGTTCGTGTCAGGAACACCTCCGGGAACGGTTGTATGCCCCACTAGTTCGTCATCCCAGAACCACTTGACCTTCCCCGGGGTCCATTCCGTCGAGGCAACGTGCCAATCAGAGGAATCGGTAGGGGAAGAAACCTGTTTGGGAGGATCGAATTGCATGCGGCCATTTGCGTAAGAGCCCTTGATGGCCGAGGCGGGATGCATTCTGCCGTTGAGGTTCCCTTCGGGCCAATCAATTTCTCCTTCGTTCCAGGAATCGCTGCAGGGCCAAAGCAGAAAGGCTATCTTGTATCCCGGCAGGTAGTCGGACCTAAACCTAACCGCGTAGCGACCATAGGTCTGACCTACATAACCAAATGGGACGGGGGACGCCACCTGCGGTTCTCCGCCTTCGCTGTGAAGGAAATAATCAAGCTTGCCTTCCGCGACGGATAGCACCGTATCCGGACTGTAGGTGCCGTTGCCCGACGTGTCGCTGAGGCCGGAGTAGCCTCGCATATCTGCGCCATAGATTGCCCCGACATCACCGAAGGGCGCTGGTTGATCGAAGTCCTGCGCGAACGTTTGCTTCCAGCCTGGCAGGTCCCCCTCGGGAATCCTGCCGGCGGATGGGTCACCCGGTGCCCCGGTGGGTAGTAACCTTGCTGGGATTGCCGGAATAATGGATCTCGGCTGTAAGCGACCCAACCTGTGACAAGCCAAAACGTCTCCTAAGGTGCCAGCTCCGCTGCTGTCATCACTTTCTTCCGCACTGCACATTCAGGCCCGTCATCGTGCAGCGCTAGTCCCTGCGATAAAATAGCCTTGCCTACGGTTCCGGGTACGGGAGAAGGGCAGGATTTTTATGACAGGGCGCAATTTCTTCTCCAGGGCAAGGCCGGTGAGTTTGAACGCGTACCCAGCCATTGTGAAGGCTAAGACAACAAGGATAGTTACGGCTTTACCGAACCCGTCGGGGTCCTTTCGCCGGAACCACCGAGATAGAGCAGTCCACACTCCCAACGGCAGGACGATGCGGGTATAACGTCGTTCGGTTGCAAGAGCGCCTTTTGCGCCCACCAACATGACCACTTGCGCCTTCGAGACTCCCTCTGCCCAAGAACGCGCGAGCATATAACGGATACTTCCACGCGCGGCGGAAACGTGATGCCGGACAACGGCAGCGGGCTCATACACGATCCGCGTGCCGGGATCGCTCGATATCGCACGGAGGCAGAGCTCCGTCTCTTCACAGCCAAAAGGCCTCGATCCTTGCCGACCCAGTACTGGATTGAAGCCGCCAACACTGGTGAGAACTTCTCGTCGAAAGGACATGTTGGCTCCAATGACGTTTCGCACTTCTGTCGCTACTGTTGGCATTCCTTTGTAGGTGCATCCGACGATCCAATTGAGCTCCTCCGGAAAAAAGCGGGGAGGATGGGGTTCCCATACCGGCGTTACCAGACCGCCGACGCCGACAACATCCGGATCGTCGTAGGGGCCGGTCAAGTACTCGAGCCAATCCTCTGCGGCCTCCGCGTCGTCGTCCAAAAACGCCACAATGTCGGACGTTGCCACTGAGACACCCACATTCCTGGCTTCGGACAGTCCTTTTGGTCCTCTGCTCTCGACTATCAGCACCTGTTCCAAAGAGGCGACGAGACGCTTATAAAGATCCTCGTTACGATCAACTACGACCACTACTTCCCGGGGTGCACGGGACTGGGCGCAGATTGACTTGATGGCCCGCATCAGGTCGCTCCAACGTTCCTCCGAGTAGCAACAGACGACGACGGAAACCGAGGAACGTGTTGACTCGTCAGCCATCATCGCCTCCCTGGTTCACCGGGAGCAGGCTGCGGGGATCCGTAGGTGTTCGTGGCACCCTGCTGCTGGGATACCTATAGCCAACGCGACGCAACGCTTCCGGCCGTGCCCCCGCGGTTGGCGCTTGCCAGCTGGCACACTCCCGCGCCAAAGTTTTCAAAACCCTCCACCCGTCACGGAACGTGTGCAGTTTCGATGACCCGGAGATGCGAACCAGTTCTACGCTCGGCACTTCAGCGACGCGAAGGCCGGCCTTGGCAGCCCGTACGACGAGCTCGGTTTCAATTTCAAAGCCATCTGATTCCAGCTGGAGGATATCCAAGCATTCTCTGCGCATGGCTATGAAGCCGTAGCACAGGTCGGAGTAGTTGCTGTTAAGCGCCGCGTTCGCCAGCTTCGTCAATATCCGGTTACCGGCTTTTCGCAGCCGGGTTATGTCGTCCGACCTGCCCCCTGTGACGTATCTCGACCCCTTCACGAAGTCGTAATCGTGCTGGAGCGGCGCGAGAAACCAACCAATCTCCTGCGGATCCATGCTGCCGTCCGCGTCGAGCATGACGATAATATCCCCCGATGCCGCTGCAAAGCCGGATCGTATGGCTATCCCTTTCCCCTTTCTCTCCTCCATTAGAACCACGACATCGAGCCGCAGCGCCTTGGCGACCTTGACAGTCGAATCGCTCGATTGTCCATCCACCAAAACGACCTCGTCCACGTACGAAGGCATACGTCGAAGGACCCACGGCAGGTTCGGAGCTTCATTAAACGTTGGTATAACGACAGTTACAGAGGGGCGCGGATTTGACGTCGCGGGATTCTCGAAAAAGTGCGGAAACGCCACATGAATCACTCTTTCGGATTAGAAACATCAAAGAAGTTGAAGAAGATCCACTGCTGGACGCACAAATAGCGCTAAATTCACAGAGAAAGAAAAAAGTCTCGGTTTGACTTTGACGTCTGCTCTTAGAACGCTCTCGGAACGACCGAGCCGGGAAGTGCGCATACCCCCTAGACATCTTGGGGCTGGTGCGGAGCTGCGCCCGCAGGTGCATCAGTCGTACATCAGAGCGCAGTGCTCTCGCGTGCCCGCAAGTGAAGTGGCGAGATCCGGTTTGTCCGTTGCCGTTCTACCACGTTAGTGGGCTTTTGAGGCGCAGGCATACCCCTAGAATTGGGCATTGCAATCAACCCAGCAGTCCTGCGCATAAAAAAGCTCTGGTTGTTTAAAGCATATATTCAAAGCGCCTGTGGCGATAGAACGATTGCCGGCCGCGTCGGTCCGCGAGTACATTCTCCAGTGGAAACACGGCTCTGACGTTGCTGAAATGAATAAACTCAAGCCTAGTCAACTTGCGAGCATAATGAGGGGAAACGGCGGATTGCCCCGCTGGTGACCGGGCATTATTGCCCGAGGGTTGCCTGCAGCTCGAGCACACCCCCTGTTCGCCCCTTGACTCGCCGGTTCGGGCTCGGACCCCCGCATGGGATCGCGGGCAAACAACTCGGCTCGGGAATCTACCCGTCGGCGGCGCAGAACAGCTGCAGTTCGGCTTCTCCGTCGCGGATGTAGTGCAGACCTGTGAACCCGTGTCCCCCGGCGAAGCGGGACTGCAGGGAGGCGCCGTCCTCCAGCTGGTACAGCATGTTCGCCAGCGCGTTGCCGACCCCGTCGGTGATGGCCAGCGAGACGGCGCGGCCGTCCGGGGCATCCCCCGTGTAGCTTCCGGACAGCCGGAACGAGCCGGCCATCAGCAACTCCCGGTCCGCCGTCGGGCCGTCGACCCTGGGCAGGACCAACTCGCCGGCCTCCTGTCCGAGGCTGCTGCCGAAGTCCGGACGGTACTGCGTGGTGCAGGTGATCTCGGGCGGCAGCTGCTGGGGCCCCGCGGCACATCCCGTGAGCAGGAGGGCGGAAACGGCCAGCGCGACCGGAGTCCATACCAACAGCGGGCGGCGATGGTCCCGGTGCCGCCCCGTGCGGACCGCTTGATGGTATGGAGTTGGTGCCATGTCAGCAGCCTAACGCCGCGGCCGCCGCGGGGACCTCAAGTACCGACGCGCCGGCTCCCTCCCGCCGGATCCAATACGCCGGCGCGTTAAACGGCGAAGCCCGCACCATATGGTGCGGGCTTCGCTGAAGGCTTGCGGGGCGAAGTGGTTACTTCTTGCCGCCGAAGCCCTTGAAGCGTGCGTTGAAGCGCTCCACGCGGCCGGCGCTGTCCATGATGCGCTGCTTGCCGGTGTAGAACGGGTGGGACTCCGAGGAGATTTCAACCTCGATCAGCGGGTAGCTGTTGCCGTCTTCCCACTCCACCGTCCGCTTGGAGGTCGCGGTGGACTTGGTCAGGAAGGAAACGCCGGAGGCCAGGTCGCGGAACACAACCGGGGCGTATGCCGGGTGGATATCAGACTTCATAGTTGTACCTTTTCTACACGCCCCTGGATTTTGCCAGCGGCTAGAAGGATGGAAAGATGGCAGCCCTATCAGGGCCAGCACACAACTCTACCGCATTCGACGGGCTCACGTCGAAGTGACACGGCAGGCCCAGAATGCCACGGCGCTGGCGGCCGCAACATTCAGGGAGTCCACTCCGGCGCGCATGGGGATCATCACGGTGAGGTCGACCCGGTCGAGCGTTTGCTCCTTCACGCCGGCGCCCTCCGTCCCCAGCACCAGTGCCAGCTTGTCGTAGCTGCGCCGTTCCAGCTCATCCAGGGTGATGGCGTCGTCGGCCAGCTCCAACGCCGCCGTCGTGAACCCGGCGTCGCGGAGCACGCCAACATCCTCCGGCCACTCCGGCAGCCGGGCCCACGGAATCTGGAAGACCGTGCCCATGGAGACCCGGATGCTGCGCCGGTACAGCGGGTCGGCGCACTGTGGGCTGAGCAGCACCGCGTCCATGCCCATGGCGGCAGCGGACCGGAAGATCGCGCCCACGTTGGTGTGGTCCACGATGTCCTCCAGCACGGCCACCCGGCGGGCACCGGCCAGCACGTCCTCGATGGGCAGCGGCGCGGGCCGGTGCATGGCGGCCATCGCCCCGCGGTGCAGGTGGAATCCGGTGATCGCCTCCAGCACCTCGGGCGTCCCGACGAACACGGGCACCTCGGGGAACCGGTCGATGACGTCGCGCAGGTCGTCCAGCCACTTGTCGGTCAGGAAGAAGGACCGCGGGGTGTGGCCGGCGGCGATGGCGCGGCGCAGCACCTTGGAGCTTTCCGCGATGTACATCCCCTCGGCGGGCTCGCGGCGGCGGCGCAGCGCGGTGTCCGTCAGCTGCGCGTAGTCGGCCACCCGCGGGTCGGCGGCGGAGTCCAGGCGCACCAGGTTCATGCGAAGAGGTTCCTGACCAGCACGAACAGCGCCACCAGGCCAAGGGTGACAATGATGCCGCGCAGCACCACCGGCTTCAGCCGGCGTCCCACGGCGGATCCGATCAGCGCGCCGACCAGCGAGCTGATGGCGATGACCAGCACCACCGGCCAGTCGATCCGGTCGAACGCGAAGAGCATGTAGGAGATGGCCGCGATGATGTTCACGCCCAGCACCAGCACGTTCTTCACCGCGTTGGCCTGCTGCAGGGTGCCGTGCAGGAAGACCCCGAGGATTCCCACCAGCAGAACGCCCTGCGCGGCCACGAAGTAGCCGCCGTAGACGCCGGCGAAATAGACCAGCCCCAGCAGCAGCCACGGCCGCGGCCGGGTCCGGGCCTGCGCGGCCTGGCGGTCACGCACCCAGGCCTGGAGCTTCGGTTGGAACACCACGAACAGCAGGGCCACCACGATCAGGAACGGGGCCGCCACGCCGAAGACTTCCTCCGGCAGGTGCAGCAGCAGCCAGGCGCCGGTGATCCCGCCCAGCAGTGAGGCCGGAAGCAGGATGGCCAGGGTGCGGCGCAGCCCGGCCAGTTCCCTCCGGTAGCCGTAGACGCCGCCCACATTGCCGGCGATCAGGCCCATCGCGTTCGAAATGGTCGCGGTCACCGGCGCATAGCCCAGCGCCACGAGAATGGGGAACGTGACCAGCGTGCCGGAGCCGACAATGCTGTTGATGGTGCCGGCCCACAGCCCGCCCAGCCCGATCAGGGCAGCGTTCAGCACATCCATGAGGCGGGCGCCGCTAGGCGCGCTTGGCTACGGCAGTGTAGCGGCCGCCGTCGTGCTTGACGCTCAGCGGCATGTCGAAGGCGGTGCTCAGGTTCTCTTCGGTCAACACGTCCGCGATGGGCCCCTGGGCCACCACCCCGCCCTCGCGCAGCAGCATGGCGTGCGTGAAGCCCGGCGGCACTTCCTCCAGGTGGTGGGTGACCAGCACGAGCGCCGGCGCGTCCTCGTCCCGGGCCAGCTCGCTCAGCCGCTGCACCAGATCCTCGCGGCCGGCCAGGTCCAGGCCGGCACCCGGCTCGTCCAGCAGCAGCAGTTCGGGATCGGACATCAGGGCCCGGGCAATCTGCACGCGCTTGCGTTCGCCCTCGCTCAGGGTGGCGAAGGTGCGGTTCATGAACGTGGACATGCCCCAGGCGTCCAGCAGCCGGAAGGCCCGGCGCTCGTCCATCTTGTCGTACTGTTCGCGCCAGCGGCCGGTCACCCCGTAGGCGGCGGTGACCACCACATTGAGCACCTGCTCGTGCTCGGGGATCTGGCTCGCCAGCGCCGTGGAGGCCAGGCCGATCCGCGGCCGCAGCTCGAACACGTCGACCTTGCCCATGGTCTCGTCCAGGATCCCGGCGATCCCGCGGGTGGGGTGCAGGCGTGCGCCGGCGATCTGCAGCAGCGTGGTCTTGCCCGCCCCGTTGGGGCCGAGCACTACCCAGCGCTCCCCCTCCTTGACCTGCCAGTCAATGCCGTCGAGCAGGGTTTTCCGCCCGCGGACAACAGTGACCCCGGCAAATTCAAGTACATCGCTCATATCAGTAGACAGTAGGCTAAAACGCGTAGTATTCGCCAAACGCGGCGCCGGAGCCTGCCATGATGGATCCGGCCCTCCCTCAAGCTTTGCGTAGAACGGAATCACCATGCCCTCGCTCCTCCGTGTCGTCTCCTACGGCCGGGAACTCCCCGACGCCTACCTCGCTGCCGTGCAGGCAGCGGTCACCGGAGCCGGCGGGAGCATCAGCGAGCTGGAGAACGCGGCCAACGACCGTTTCCAGGTCACCGTCCTGACCGTGGAGTACGACGGCGGAGCCTCCGACGGCGTCGCAGCCTTGCGGGCGGCGCTGGCCCCCGTCCTCACCGACGACCTGGGCACGGCCGTGATGGACGCGTCGCTGGCCGGGCCGCAGCGCAAGCTGCTGCTCATGGACGTGGACTCCACGCTCATCCAGCAGGAGGTCATCGAACTGCTGGCCGAGCATGCGGGCAAGCGCGAGGAGGTGGCCGCCGTGACCGAGGCTGCGATGCGCGGCGAATTGGACTTCGCCCAGAGCCTGCACGCCCGGGTGGCCACCCTGAAGGACCTCCCACTCGACGTGATCGACCGTGTCCGTGCCGCGGTGCGGCTGACGGACGGCGCCCGGGAACTCGTGGAGGCCTTCCTGGCCGCCGGCCACGCGGTGGCCGTGGTCTCCGGCGGCTTCAGCCAAATCCTGGACCCGCTGGCCGCCGAGCTGAAGCTGACCTACCACCGCGCCAACCTGCTGGGCATGGACGCGGAGCTGCTGACCGGCACGGTGGACGGCGACGTGGTGGACCGCGCGGTGAAGGAGGCAGCGCTGCGCGAATGGGCCGCCGCGGAGGCCATCGACCTGGCGCAAACCATTGCCATCGGCGATGGCGCCAACGACCTGGACATGCTCGCGGCCGCCGGCCTGGGCGTTGCGTTCAACGCCAAGCCTGCCGTCCGGGCCGCCGCCGACGCCGCCATCAACATCCCCTACCTGGATGTGGCTCGCTACTTCGCCGGCGTCTGACCCCGCCCGCGACGGCCGGACCCGCAATCCCGTGCCGGCCGGACCGGCAACCCGTGCCGGCCGGACCCGCGACCCGTGCCGGCCGGTTTCCGCTTGCCGATTTCCGCCGGACGCGGCCCCTACCGCAGGGCCACGGGCCGGAGTAGGGTCGGTTGAACCTCCCCGGACCGCGCCCCGGCTGCCGGACTCCGGGCAGGGGTTCCCGGAACCTGCCGTGAAGGAGAACCAGCGATGGGCACGCACTCCACACCAACCGCCACCCTGGATCCGGACGCGGCCGAGACGTGCCGGCGCCTGGCGGCGCAGCTGCGGGTCGACTCCATCCGGGCCACCACCCGCGCCGGCTCCGGCCACGCCACCTCGTCGCTCTCGGCGGCCGACCTCATGGCGGTGCTCTTGGCGAACCACCTGCGCTATGACTGGCAGCGGCCGGAGCTCGCCGCGAACGACCATCTGGTGTTCTCCAAGGGGCATGCCTCGCCGCTGCTCTATGCCATGTTCCGTGCCGCCGGAGTGATCGACGAAACGGAACTGCTCGATACCTACCGGCAGTTCGGCGGCCGGCTGCAGGGACATCCCACGCCGGCCCTGCCCTGGGTGGATGTGGCAACCGGATCGCTCGGCCAGGGGCTGCCCGTGGCCGTCGGCATCGCCATGGCCGGCAAGTACCTGGATCGGCTCCCCTACCGGACGTGGGTCCTCTGCGGGGACAGCGAGATGACCGAAGGATCCATGTGGGAGGCGCTGGACAAGGCCGCCTACTACCGGCTGGGAAACCTGACGGCGATCGTGGACGTGAACCGGCTGGGCCAGAACGGGCCGACCGCACTCGGCTGGGACCTGGACCGGTACTCCGCAAGGATCAGGGCTTTCGGCGCGCAGCCGCTGCCGATCGACGGCCATGACCTGGCCGCCATCAACGAAGCCTTCGCCACGGCGCGTGACACCACCGACCGGCCCAGCGTCATCCTGGCCCGCACGGTCAAGGGCAAGGGCGTTCCCGCGGTGGAGGACAGGGACGGCTGGCACGGCAAGGCACTGCCGGAGGACGTCGCCGGGGCCGCCATCGAGGCACTGGGCGGCCCGACCCGGCTGCGGATCGCCCCGCTGGCACCGGAACCCGGCGACCCGGCCATCACGCCCAACCCCGCGGCCGCCGTCGCGCTGCCCGCCTACACGGAGGGCGATTCCGTCGCCACCCGGACCGCCTTCGGCGAGGCTCTGGCCGCTCTCGCCGCCCGGCCCGAGGTGGTGGTCCTGGACGGCGAGGTGGGCAACTCCACCAAGGCCGGGGAGTTCAGCAAGGCCGCGCCCGAGCGTTTCTTCGAGATGTTCATCTCCGAACAGCAGATGGTGGCGGCGGCGGCCGGGCTCTCCGTGCGCGGGTACGTGCCGTTTGCCGCCAGCTTCGCGGCGTTCCTCGTCTCCCGCGGTTACGACTTCATCCGGATGGCCGGGGTATCCGAGGTGGACATCCGCCTGGTCGGCACCCATGCCGGCGTCGAAATCGGCCAGGACGGGCCGTCGCAGATGGCGCTGGAGGACCTGGCCGCGATGCGGGCGATCCACACCTCGACCGTCCTCTACCCCGCCGACGCGCCCTCGACCGCCGGTTTGGTCCGCGCCATGGCAGACACTTCCGGCATCTGCTACCTCCGGGCCACGCGGGGCGACTACTCCGTGCTGTACGGGGAGGGAGAAGAATTCCCCATCGGCGGGGCGAAGGTGCACCGGGCCACGGACCACGACGACGTCACCCTCGTCGGAGCGGGCGTCACCCTGCACGAGTGCCTGGCCGCGGCCGCCCAGCTTGCCGACGACGGCATCGGCGCGCGGGTGGTCGATCTCTATTCGATCAAGCCCATCGACCACCAGACGCTGCTGGCCGCGTGCCGGGCCACGGGCGGCCGGATCATCACGGTGGAGGACCACTATCCCGAAGGCGGGCTCGGTTCGGCCGTTGCCGATGCCCTGACCCAGGCGCGGGTACCGGACCTCAGACTGGTCCGGCTGGCCGTGGAAGGCTTGCCGACGTCCGGCGCGCCACGGGACCTGCTGGACGCGGCGGGCATCTCGGCGCGGCACATAGCCGCGGCCGCGCGCCAACTAATCCGGGAGTAGTCCGGCTCCGCGGGCCCTTAGTCCTGCGCCTGGAGGAAGGACTCGGCTCCGCCCACGTATTCCGTGTGCCCGGAGGGGACGTCGGCGGTGACCATCTTGGCCACTTCCGCGGCGAATTCTTCCACCGAGTAGAGCTTGCCGGCCTCTGCGCGGCGGGCCTCGATCGCGCCGGGGCGGGCACGGTCCAGCAGGGTCGCGGTCACGGTGCCTTCGATCATGTCGCCGGACACAACCACCAGCGAGATGCCCTTGGCGTCCAGTTCCGGCAGCAGTTCGCGCAGCGCGTCTTCGCCGGCGCGCTTGCTCAGGGCCACCGGCTCATACTCCGGCATGGTCGGCACGGTACGGATGAAGTGGGCCTGGTGGCTGGTGACGAACACGACCCGGGAGCCGGCCGGCATCGCCTCGGCCGCGGCCGTGAGCATGTTCACCTGCGCGTCGCGGTTCAGGCGCAGGGCATAGTCCTCGCCCATGCTGGACTCCATGCCGCCCGACGCGTTGAGCACCAGAACATCGACGCCGCCGAAGTTCTGCCGGGCGGCCTCGACCAGTGCGTCCGCGCCCTCCGCCGCGGTGAGGTCGGCGGCAACGGCGACGGCGCGGCCGCCGGCTTCTTCGATCTGCGCCACAACCTTGTTCGCGCGGGGTGCCTTCTGGCGGTAGTTGACCACCACCGACGCTCCCTCGGCGGCCAGGAGCTTGGCCACCTCGGCGCCGATACCGCGCGATGATCCCGTTACGATTGCTGCTTTGCCGTCCAGTGCGCCCATGGCTGCTCCTCGAGGTTCTCAGTGGTGGTCCGGCCGGGCGCGTTGTAGGAAACGCCCAACCGGAAAAGGCTTCGGGTTCCATCTTGCCAGTCCCCGAAGCCTTATCCGTTGTCGAGAGCCGACAAAACGCAGGCCGAACACCTGCCTGAGCTGCCTAGTGGCCCATTCCCAATCCGCCGTCCACCGGGATGACCGCGCCGGAGATGTAGGCGGCTTCGTCGCTGGCAATCCAGCGGACCACCTTCGCGACTTCTTCGGGTTCGGCGAAGCGGCCGGCCGGGATGGACGCCAGGTAGTTCTTCTGCGTGTCCTCCGGCAGCACGGCCGTCATTTCCGTGTTGACGAAGCCCGGGGCCACCACGTTGGCGGTGATGTTGCGCGATCCGAGCTCGCGGGTCAGCGAACGGGCGATGCCCACCAGGCCGGCCTTGGACGCGGCATAGTTGATCTGGCCGGGCGACCCGTAGAGGCCCACCACCGAGGAGATCAGCACCACGCGGCCCTTCCGCAGCCGGATCATGCCCTTGGAGGCCCGCTTGATCACCCTGAACGCGCCGGAAAGGTTGGTATCCACCACGCTGGTGAAGTCTTCTTCGCTCATCCGCAGCAGCAGCATGTCGCGGGTAACGCCGGCGTTGGCGACCAGGACCTCCACGGGACCGTGGGCAGCTTCGACCTCGGTGAAGGCAGCGTCAACGGACGCGGCATCGGTCACATCGGCCTTCACGCCCAGGAGTCCGTCGGGAACCACGCCGCTGCGGTAGGTGATCGCCACCCTGTCCCCGTTCGCTTCGAAGGCCCGGGCAATCGCCAGCCCGATTCCCCTGTTGCCGCCGGTGACCAGCACGCTGCGGCCGGACTGCTCGTCGTTGCTCACTCTTACCTCCATCAAGCTGCTGTTTTCCTATGGAATCCTAGCCCGGGATATCCGCCGGCCGGTCATCGTCGCGCGGCTTTAGACATTCCGGCCATCGTGGGAGAATTGATACAGCCCTGATGGAGTGTGATGACCAAGCAGCCTGACGAGAAGCCGGAAGTCCTGAGCATTACGGACGTCCCCGAAAGCCATACCGATGAAATGCACCGGCGCATGGTCCAGTACACCCTCGCCATGGGTATCCGGCTGGCCTGTTTGCTGCTCTTCTTCTTCATCGACAGCTGGTTCCGCTGGTTCTTCGTCGGCGGCGCCGTCTTCCTGCCGTGGATCGCCGTGATCATCGCGAACGGCGGCAGCGACAAATCGAACCTGCAGCACAGCACCGCCCTGCTGGACCAGGCGCCGCAACCGGAGCTGGAGGCCCCCTCCACCCGGACGGGAGACGCAGGGGCCGACCCGGACGAAGTCCTCACCGGGGAACTTATCGACGACGCCGGGCCGGGACCGGACGGCGGCGCCGGCCCGTCTTCCCCGCCCGCGCATCCCGCCTCCGCCGGGGACGGATCCGAGCCTGAACCGCGCCCGGCCCGGGCAGCGGCCGACGGGCCCGCCGCCGCTGACGCTGCCGCGCAGGAGGATCCCCGCGCCGACGACCGGCCGGCCGAATTCACCGGAAACCTGAGCCCCGCCACCAAGCGGCGCCGGCGGAGGGCGGCCGCGTGAACCTTTTGGACCAGCTCGGCGGCGGGGTGGCGGCCGACTCCCCCGTCTGTTCGCGGAAGGGCTGCCGCCAGGCCGCGCAGTGGCAGCTGCTGTGGAACAACCCGAAAATCCATGCCCCCGAGCGCCGCAAAATCTGGCTGGCGTGCGGCGGACACCGGGAGTGGCTGCAGGACTATCTGATCCAGCGCAGCCTCTGGCGCGAAACGCTCCCCTTGGAAGGTGCCTGAATGTCCTACCGATTCCTGCTCAGCGGCAAGTGGCTGGGCTGGCTGCTGATCGTTGCCCTGCTGGCCGCGGTGTGCGTGCTGCTGGGCAACTGGCAGATGGACCGCCGGGACCAGGCCCGCGACGTCATCGCAGCGGTGGAGAACAATTACGACGCCGATCCGGTGCCGTTCAGCGAGGTGCCGGACATTTTCGCCAGCGCCGATGACGCGGTGGAATGGACGCCGGTGGTCCTCTCCGGCGAGTACGACGAGGCCGGGCAGCGGATCGTGCGCAACCGCCCGCTGAACGGCCGGCCGGGCTACGAGGTACTTGTCCCGCTGCGCCTCGAGGACGGCAGCGCCGTGGTGATCAACCGGGG
This sequence comes from Arthrobacter sp. Y3223151, assembly GCF_059091125.1. Classification (NCBI taxonomy): domain Bacteria; kingdom Bacillati; phylum Actinomycetota; class Actinomycetes; order Micrococcales; family Micrococcaceae; genus Arthrobacter; species Arthrobacter sp. Y3223151. The sequence goes on from NZ_JBNHGI010000005.1 coordinate 162,926, forward strand.
CTGGCTCCCGATCGGCAACAACCAGGCCGGCCATCCGGACACCATTCCCGCCGCCCCGGAAGGCGACGTCACCGTCGTCGCGCGCGTCAAGCCGGGCGAAGGCCCGGTCAGCCGCGGGGCCCCGGACGGCCAGCTCGCGTCCATACACCTGGACGCCTATGCCGCGGAGCTGGGCTACCCGGTGCATACGGGCAGCTACGGCCTGATGGCGGCGGAATCCCCCGCCGCGGCAGTGCAGCCCGTGCAGATCCCCAAACCGGCCATCGACGAAGGACCGCACCTGTCGTACTCCATGCAGTGGTACGCCTTCGGTGTGCTGCTGTTTGTCGGCTACGGCTATGCCGCCCGCCAGCAGGCGCACCAAAGCCGGTACGCGGAGGAAGAGGAGGCGCTGAGCGGATACCACCAGGCCAATCCGGCGCCGCGCGCCGCTGCCCCGAAACGCCGGAGCAAGCGGGCGACGGCCGAAGAAGAGGAAGACGCCCTGCTGGACGCCCAGGGGTTCCGCACCGACGGCACCCTGCTCAGCCGCGACGATTGAACTGGAGCGCCGTCTATAACCGAAATTGAACGGCGCTTAGCGGTCGCAGCTACCCGGCCTTCGCAAGCTCAGACCGGGTCCCTCGCTGCTCCCTTGCGCTCGTTCCTCGCTCGGCGATGCGCGCCTTGGCAATTCCGATTGCGACGGCGCTGCGCCCGGAATCAGGCCAGGGTGACCAGGTCCAGGTAGTCCTCGTTCCAGAGGTCTTCGACGCCGTCCGGCAGCAGCACGACGCGCTCCGGGTTCAGGGCCGCCACCGCCCCTTCGTCGTGGCTCACCATGACGACGGCGCCGCTGTAGTTGCGCAGTGCGCCCAGGATTTCGGCGCGGCTGGCGGGGTCCAGGTTGTTGGTCGGCTCATCCAGCAGCAGCACATTGGCCGAGGACGCGACGATGGTGGCCAGGGCGAGCCGGGTCTTTTCGCCACCTGACAGTACGCCCGCGGGCTTGTTCACGTCGTCCCCGGAGAACAGGAAGGAACCGAGGATGTTCCGCACCTCGGCATCCTGCAGGTCGGGGGCGGCCGTGCGCATGTTCTCCAGCACGGTCCGGTCCACGTCCAGGGTTTCGTGTTCCTGGGCGTAGTAGCCGATCTTCAGTCCGTGGCCGGGCAGCACATCGCCGGTGTCGGGGGTGTCCACCCCGGCCAGCATGCGCAGCAGCGTGGTTTTGCCGGCGCCGTTCAGGCCCAGGATCACCACGCGGGAGCCCCGGTCGATGGCCAGGTCCACATCCGTGAAGATCTCCAACGAGCCGTAGGACTTGCTCAGGCCTTCGGCGGTGAGCGGAGTCTTGCCGCAGGGGGCGGGATCGGGGAAGCGCAGCGCCGCCACCTTGTCCTGTGCGCGCACCTCGTCCAGGCCGCTGAGCAGGCGTTCGGCGCGCTTGGCCATGTTCTGGGCCGCTACCGCCTTGGTGGCCTTGGCGCGCATCTTGTTCGCCTGGTCCATGAGGACCTGGGCCTTCTTTTCGGCGTTGGCGCGCTCACGTTTACGGGCCCGCTCGTCGGTTTCGCGCTGGGACAGGTAGCGCTTCCAGTTCATGTTGTAGATGTCGATGGTGGCGCGGTTGGCGTCCAGGTGGAAGACCTTGTTGACGGTCGCTTCCAGCAGCCCGGTGTCGTGGCTGATCACGATCAGCCCGCCCTGGTGGTTTTTCAGGAACTCGCGCAGCCAGCTGATCGAGTCGGCGTCGAGGTGGTTGGTCGGCTCGTCGAGGAGCATGGTGTCGGCACCGGAGTACAGGATCCGGGCGAGCTCGACGCGGCGGCGCTGGCCGCCGGACAGCGTCCGCAGGGGCTGGTTCAGGATCCGCTCCGGCAGGGCCAGGTTGGAGGAGATGGCCGCTGCCTCGGCCTCGGCGGCATAACCGCCGCCGGAGATGAACTCGGCCTCCAGCCGGTCGTAGCGGCGCATCGCCTTGGCCTGGACGTCGGCGTCGGTGCTGGCCATCTCCGACTGCGCTTCCCGCAGCTTGCGGGTCACCACGTCGAGGCCCCGCACCGAGAGGATCCGGTCGCGGGCCAGCTGCTCCATGTCGGGGGTCCGCGGGTCCTGGGGCAGATAACCGATCTCACCGGTGCGCACCACGGTCCCGGCGGCAGGCATGCCTTCTCCGGCGAGGACGCGGGTCAGCGTGGTCTTGCCGGCGCCGTTGCGGCCCACCAGCCCCACCTTGTCGCCCTTGTCCACACGGAAGGACACCGCCTCCATGAGCAGACGGGCCCCGGCACGCAGCTCAAGATCGTTGACGGTAATCACAGTGGAAGCCTTTCGAAGGGGTGCGGGAGGGATGCCCGGGCGCCGTCCAGACGGGACGGGCGGAAATCAACCTTTCCAGTCTACCGGCAACCCACACCGTCCCCACCCCTCCGCCCCGCTCTGATCGGACGGTTATCCTTGGCGAATGAGTTTCTCCCGCGGCTCCCGGTTGGATGCGTCACAGGTTCAGGACCGTCGCGGCGGCCTGGGCGGCAAGATCGCCATCGGCGGCGGCGGCCTTTTGGTCCTCATTGCCAGCCTCCTGGGCGTTCCGCCCGAAGTGCTGGAAGGGTTCGGCCTGGGCGCCGGCCAGGAACAGCAGCAGCCGGGTGGTCCGGCCCTGCAGGAAGAGTGCCGCACCGGCGCCGACGCCAACGAGCGCACCGACTGCCGCATCGTGGGGACCGTCAACAGCCTCAACGATTTCTGGGCCGGCTACCTCCCCCGCTACAACATGCAGTACCCGGCCCCGCAGACCGTCCTGTTCGACGGCGGCGTCAGCACCGGCTGCGGCAGGGCCAGCAGCGCGGTGGGCCCGTTTTACTGTCCATCCGACCAGACCGCGTACTTTGACACCACCTTCTTCACCGAGCTGACCACCCGCTTTGGCGCCAGCGGCGGCCCGCTGGCCGAGGAGTATGTGGTGGCGCACGAGTTCGGGCACCACATCCAGAACCTCACCGGGGCCATCGGCTACGCCCGGCAGGATCCCCAGGGACCCGAATCCGGTGCAGTCCGGGTGGAGCTGCAGGCGGACTGCTATGCCGGGGTGTGGGCCGGCAACGCCACCGAGCAGATCGACGAAAGGACGGGGGAACCCTTCATGCAGCCGCTGACCCAGCGGGACCTGCAGGACGCCCTCTCCGCCGCGGCCGCTGTCGGCGACGACCGCATCCAGCAAGCTGCCGCGGGGCAGGTCAACCCCCACACCTGGACGCACGGCTCCAGCGAGCAGCGGCAGCGCTGGTTCCTGCACGGCTACCAAACCGGCGACGCCGGCCGGTGCGACACGTTCTCGGCCCCGGACCTCGACCGCCCCGCCTGACGCGGGTGCGAAGGCTCCAGGTCCCGGGCCCGGCCCGCGAAAGCTACAGGTCGCGTGGGTCCACGGGGTCGGCCTCCCGGATGCCCGCGGCAAACGGCGGTGCACCCCGGGAGGTCCCGGCCCTGCCGTCGCCGGGATCCCCGGGGCCGAATCCCGGAAGATAACCGTCGGGCTCGCGCCCCATCGTCGTGTCCAGCAACAGGAAGACCATGCCCGCCCCCAGCCAGACCAGGATCAGGCCGATGCCCGTCATCAGCAGCTCCCCCGGCCCCGCCGTCCCGGGGCCGTACGGCAGCCAGCCCGTCACGGCACCCCTGATGCCCGTCCAGAGCAGCCAGAAACCCGGGAAGGCCAGGCCGACCGTCACGGCGCCGGCGCCGATGCGGGGCCGCGGACCGAAGATGAGCCAGCCGGTCAGGACGACGACGGGCAGCACGTAATGCAGGAGCCGGTCCGCCATCACCCCGGCCGCGGACAGCCCGGCGGCTTCGGGAAAGCCTCGGAACGGGGTGAACTGGGCCAGGAAGACCAGCAGCATGGCCGCCAGGGTGGCGGTCCGGGCTGCCCGCCAGAGCCGTCCCCCGGCCATGGTCGAATCCATCAGCAGCGTCAGGCTCACCACAAAGACGAGCAGCGCGGCCTGCACCCCCGGCGCACTGGCGTAGTTCCACCAGGCATGCGCGGCGGCGACGGCATAGCCGGGCGCCGTCGGCACGGCCGTGATGCCGACGGCGAGGCCCACAACGGCCAGCAGCGCGGTCAAACCGTGGTAGGCGGCGGCGACGTGGACCTCGTCATAGCGTCCCCGCCGCCGCCTTGATGCCGCACTCGACGCGCTCATGACCCGATCCTAGCCCCCGGGACGGTGTCAAGACAGGAGCGGACCGGCCACCCGAAGGTGACCGGTCCGCCGTCGATTCGTCGAATCAGATATTGAAGCCGAGGGCGCGCATCTGGTCGCGGCCGTCGTCGGTGATCCGTTCCGGACCCCACGGCGGCATCCATACCCAGTTGAGGCGCCACTCGTCCACCACGCCGTCCAGCGCCTGGCCGGTCTGCTCCTCGAGGACGTCGGTGAGCGGACAGGCGGCGGTGGTCAGCGTCATGTCGATGAGCAGGGCACCGTCGTCGGCGTACTTCAGCCCGTACAGCAGGCCGAGGTCCACGATGTTGACGCCCAGCTCAGGGTCGATGACGTCCTTGAGCGCTTCCTCGACGTCCTCCAGGGACGTCTGCGGGGCTTTGGCTTCGGTCATGATCAGGCCTTCGCTGCTGTCAGGTAGCGGTCGTAGCCCTCTTCTTCGAGACGGTCGGCCAGCTCGGGGCCGCCCTCTTCGGCGATGTGGCCATCCACGAAGACGTGCACGAAGTCGGGCTTGATGTAGCGCAGGATGCGCGTGTAGTGGGTGATGAGCAGGGTGCCCATCGCGCCGCCGGCATGCACGCGGTTGTGGCCTTCGGAGACCACCTTGAGCGCATCCACGTCCAGGCCGGAGTCGGTTTCGTCCATGATGGCGAACGTGGGCTTGAAGAGTTCGAGCTGGAGGATCTCCACGCGCTTCTTCTCGCCGCCGGAGAAGCCCTCGTTCACGTTGCGCTGGGCGAAGTCGGCGTCGATGCGCAGCTGGCTCATCGCTTCCTTGACGTCCTTGGTCCAGGTACGCAGCTTCGGGGCCTCGCCGTCGAGGGCGGTCTTGGCGGTGCGCAGGAAGTTGGTCATGGTCACGCCGGGCACCTCGACCGGGTACTGCATGGCCAGGAACAGGCCGGCGCGGGCGCGCTCGTCCACGCTCATGGCCAGCACGTCTTCGCCGTCCATGGTGATGGAGCCGGAGTCGACGTTGTAGCGCGGGTGGCCGGCGATGGTGGCCGCCAGGGTGGACTTGCCGGAACCGTTCGGGCCCATGATGGCGTGGATTTCGCCGGTGTTGATCGTCAGGGACACGCCCTTGAGGATCTGCTTGCTGCCCTGCTCGGTGTCAATGCTGACGTGCAGGTCCTTGATTTCAAGAGTAGACATCTGTCTGCTTTCTCCTTTGCGCCCGGTGCGGGCGGGCGCCGTTCACGTGATGGAAGTTTTTTAGTTGAGGTCCGGGGCAGGCGCCCCGTTGAGGACGGTCGTGACGTCCACGTAGACGCTGTCGCCGTCGAGCGCCAGCGCGAACACCGGGACGGGTTCGAACGCCGGCAGGCTCAGCGGCTCGCCGGTGCGCAGGTCGAACTGGGAACCGTGGCCCCAGCATTCGATCGCGCAGCCTTCGACGTCGCCTTCGGAGAGGGAAACGTCCGCGTGCGAACAGGTGTCTCCGATGGCGTGCAGTTCGCCCTCGGAGTCCCTGACGATGGCTACCGGGTAGTCATCGATCAGGATGCGCACCGCCTGATTGACCTGGATGTCAGAGGCCTGGCACACCAGTTCGCCGCGCGGAGTCCCGCTCATCAGAGGTTGCCCGCCTCGAGTTCCCGCTCGAGCGCCGCGTTGAGGCGCTCTTCGAGGGCGGGCACCCGGATCTGCTGAATGACCTCGTTGAGGAACCCGCGGACCACCAGGCGGCGGGCGACGTCCTGCGGGATGCCGCGTGCCATCAGGTAGAACAGGTGCTCGTCGTCGAAGCGGCCGGTGGTGCTGGCGTGGCCGGCACCTTCGATCAGACCGGTCTCGATTTCGAGGTTCGGCACCGAGTCGGCGCGCGCGCCGTCGGTCAGCACCAGGTTCCGGTTTGCCTCGTAGCTGTCGGTGCCCTCGGCTTCCTTGCGGATCAGCACGTCGCCCACCCAGACGGTGTGCGCGTTCTTGCCCTGCAGGGCGCCCTTGTACAGCACCCGCGACTTGCAGTTCGGCACCGCGTGGTCCACGAAGAGGCGGTGCTCAAGGTGCTGTCCGGCGTCGGCGAAGTAGAGGCCGTACATTTCCACGTCGCCGCCGGTGGCGGTGAACCGGGTGGACGGGGTGACGCGGACCAGGTCGCCGCCGAGGCTGACGGTCACGTGCTTGAACTTCGCGTCGCGGCCCACGCGGGCCTGCTGCGAGGAGGCGTGAACGGCGTCGTCGGCCCATTCCTGCACCGAGACCACGGTGAGGTCGGCGCCGTCCTGCACGTCGATCTCCACGTTCTGCGAGACCGTGGCGCTGCCCTTGTGGTCCAGCACGACGACGGCCTTGGAGAACTTTTCGGCCACGATGACCAGGTGCTGTGCGGACAGCTCGGTGCTGTTGCCTTCCACCACCACGGCGACGCCGGAGTCCAGCTGGACCTCGGCCGGGATGGTCACCACTGTCGCTTCGCTGAAGGCCTCCCAGGCCGCGGCCGAGACGCGGTCCTCGGGGATGCCGGCGACGCCGATGCGGGCATCGGCGCGGCCCACGGTCTCGACCAGGACGCCGGCCGGCAGCTCGGCGCCTTCGGGACCGGTGACGGTGACCGCCGGGGCGGTACCGGTCAGCGCGTCGCTCTGCAGGCCGCGCAGGCGCTTGAGCGGGGTGAACCGCCAGTCTTCCTCGCGTCCCGTCAGCGTGCCGAAGTCCTCGGCCTTGTACGAGGTCAGGCGGCCGGCGCGGGAGCTGTCCGGAACGCCGACGCCGCCTCCGTGGCTGTGGCTCTTGGCGCTGTCGCCGGCCAGCGGGCCGGCGGCGGCGTTGGCCGGGGAGAGATTTTCGCCTTCCTCCGTGAATCCGTCGATGGCCGGAGCACCGATACGTGCCTTCTCAGTGATCTCAGTCATTAACCTACGGATCCTTCCATCTGCAGTTCAATCAAGCGGTTCAGCTCGAGGGCGTATTCCATCGGCAGCTCGCGGGCGATCGGTTCGATGAAGCCGCGCACGATCATCGCCATGGCTTCGTCTTCGGCCATGCCTCGCGTCATCAGGTAGAACAGCTGCTCTTCGCTGACCCGGGACACGGTCGCCTCGTGGCCCATGGTGACGTCGTCCTCGCGGACGTCGATGTACGGGTAGGTGTCCGAGCGCGAGATGGTGTCCACCAGCAGGGCGTCGCAGACCACACTGTTCTTGGTGTTCTTCGCGCCCTCGCGCACCTGGACCAGGCCGCGGTAGGCCGAGCGGCCGCCGCCGCGGGCCACGGACTTGGCCACGATCGCGCTGGACGTGTTCGGCGCAATGTGGACCATCTTCGAGCCGGTGTCCTGGTGCTGGCCCGCGCCGGCGAAGGCGATGGACAGCGTTTCGCCCTTGGCGTGCTCACCGGTGAGGTAGACCGCCGGGTACTTCATGGTGACCTTGGAGCCGATGTTGCCGTCGACCCACTCCATGGTGGCGCCCTCGTGGGCGATGGCCCGCTTGGTCACCAGGTTGTACACGTTGTTCGACCAGTTCTGAATCGTCGTGTACCGGACGCGCGCGCCCTTCTTCACGATGATCTCGACGACGGCGGAGTGCAGCGAGTCCGAGCTGTAGATCGGCGCCGTGCAGCCCTCGATGTAATGCACGTAGGAGTCTTCGTCGGCGATGATCAGCGTGCGCTCGAACTGGCCCATGTTCTCGGTGTTGATCCGGAAGTAGGCCTGCAGCGGGATATCGACGTGGACGCCCTTGGGGACGTAGACGAAGGAGCCGCCGGACCAGACGGCGGTGTTCAGCGAGGCGAACTTGTTGTCGCCCACCGGGATGACCGAGCCGAAGTACTCCTGGAAGATCTCCGGGTGTTCCTTCAGGCCGGTGTCGGTGTCCAGGAAGATCACGCCCTGGGCTTCCAGGTCTTCGCGCAGCTGGTGGTAGACGACCTCGGACTCGTACTGGGCGGCGACGCCGGAAACCAGGCGCTCACGCTCGGCCTCGGGGATGCCCAGCTTTTCGTAGGTGACCCGGATGTCCTCGGGCAGGTCCTCCCACGTCTTGGCCTGCTTCTCCGTGGACCGGACAAAGTACTTGATGTTGTCGAAGTCGATGCCGGACAGGTCGGCGCCCCAGGTGGGCATCGGCTTGCGGTCGAAGTACTTCAAGCCCTTCAAACGCAGGTCCAGCATCCACTGCGGCTCGCCCTTCTTGGCGGAGATGTCGCGGACCACTTCTTCATTCAGGCCGCGGCGTGCGTTGGCGCCGGCGGTGTCGGCGTCGGACCAGCCGTATTCGTAGGTCCCGATGCCATGCAGCTCGGGGTTCTTTTCCAGGATTTCGGAAATGGTGGTGTCGGCTACGTCGGTCGTCCCGACCGCGTTCCTCATGCTCTGATCCACTTGGTCCGTCATCACGGCCTCTCTTGCAGATTGATGGATACTCGTCTCGTGCCTGTCGCCGGTTCGACGGGTCGAACCTCAGACCTTGTTCGACCCACCGGGATGTGGGTCGTACACACATGTCCCCCGCTGGCCAGCGTGGACAGTCGCCTGACATCCACCCCGAGCAGCCGGGAGAAAACTTCGGTTTCGCTGTCGCAGAAGTCAGGGAAGTCTGCGGCCAGCTGCTGCACCGGGCAGTGCCCCTGGCACAGCTGAACGGCCAGCATGGTGCTGTGCGGCGCCTGGGTTCCCACCACGTTGGTGGATCCGACGAAGCCGTCGGCGCTCAGCGCCTCCGCCAGCGCCTTGGCCCGCTCTTCGATTCCGGGCCCTGCGGCCTCTACCACCGGGCGGTAGCGTTCTTCCATGTCCCGGTAGCGGTTCCGCGCGAACTCGGCGACCGCCTCGCGGCCGGCGGCCTCGCCCAGGGCCGCCAAAGCGGTACGCGCGATATCCAGGTAGTCGTTGCCGAGCCGGGTCTGGCCCTGCCGGCTCAGCACATACTTGCGGGCCGGGCGGCCGGCACCGGTGGCCGAATTCGCGGTGAGCTTGACCTCGATCAGGCCCTTGCGGGACAGGGCGTCCAGATGGCGCCGCACGGCGGCGGGAGTGAAGCCCAGGATCTCGCCGAGCCCGGCGGCGCTGACGGGTCCGTGTTCCAAAACGGCATTCAACACCCGGTCCCGGGTCCGCTCCTCGGACTCCGGTGCCTGGGCACGCAAAGAAGCACTACTGGTCATGGAATACACAACACAATCATGACGTATTCTATTCCGCGCTACCAGTAAGGCAGGCCTTAGCGGAGCGTGCTCTGCGTCGACCGCTCTACGTCCCGTAGAATGTTCGGGTGCCTACCTCCGAACCCTGCCTGGATATCCAGGGACTCGTGAAAGATCTGGGACCGGTGGAGGCCCTGGACAACAAGATGATCCGCGTGATCGACGGGGTCCACCTGCGCGCCTATCCCGGGCAGGTCACGGCACTGCTCGGGCCCAACGGCGCGGGCAAGACCACCACCTTAGCCTGCGCGCAGGGCCTGATGCGCCCCAACGGCGGGACGGTCCGCCTGCTCGGCCAGGACCCCTACCAGGCGGGAGCCGAGCTGCGCAGCCGGGTCGGCGTCATGCTGCAGGAAGGCGGCCTGCCGCAGGCCATCCGGCCGCTGGCCCTGCTCCAGCACGTTGCCGGGATGTACCAGGACCCCCGCAGCGTGGACGAACTGGCGGAGCGGCTGGGCATCAACGGTTTCGCCAACACACCCATCCGCAGGCTCTCCGGCGGGCAGAAACAGCGGGTCGCGCTGGCCGCCGCCCTGATCGGCGATCCGGAGGTCCTCTTCCTGGACGAACCGAGCGCTGGCCTGGATCCGCAGTCCCGGGCCGTGGTGTTCGAGCTGATCCAGGAACTCCGGGCCGAGGGCCTGGCAATCATCCTCACCACGCATCTCATGGACGACGCCCAGCGGCTGGCCGACTACGTCTTCATCATCGATGCCGGCAGGACCGTGGTGCATGGCACGGTGGCCGAACTCACGGCAGCCACGGATGAGAGCGCCGGCGTCGAACGCCTGCTGACCTTCGATGCCGCTCCGGGCCTGTCCTTCGCCCTGCCCGAGCCGTTCTCCGCCGTCGAGAACGTTCCCGGCCGCTACATGGTGGCCGGCCACATAACCCCCGCGGTGCTGGCCGCCCTGGCGGCGGAGTGGGCGGCCCACAATGTCATGCCGGCGTCCATCCACATGGCACCGCGGTCACTGGAAGATGTCTTCCTCGATATTTCCGGGAAGGACCTGCGATGAGCGCACCCGCCGCCTTGATCCGCCGGATCGCCCTGCAGGGCCGCTACGAGACGTTGGGCATGCTGCGCAACGGCGAGCAGTTGCTGATCGCCATCATCCTGCCGCTCCTGGCGCTCATCGGCCTGACCGTCACGCCGCTGCTGGACACCTTCACGGACAACAGGATCGCCATGGCCGCCCCGGGCGTCCTGGCCTTGTGCACGGTATCCACGGCCCTGACCGGCCAGGGAATCGCCACCGGCTTCGACCGCCGCTACGGCGTCCTGCGCTTCCTGTCCACCACCCCGTTGGGACAGAGCGGCCTGATCGTGGGAAAGATCCTCGCCGTGCTGGCCATCATGGTTATCCAAGTGGTGGTGGTGGGCGGGACAGCCCTCCTCTTCCTCGGATGGCAGCCCGCGCTCGGCGGCCTCCTGCCGGCGGCCGCGCAGCTGGTGCTCGGTGCCGCGGCTTTCACCTCGCTGGGCCTCCTGATCGCCGGTACCGTCCGGCCGGAAGCCACGCTGGCGATCACCAACCTGCTGTGGGTGCTGTTGGCGGCGGCCGGCGGTATCCTCTTTCCGGTGGCCAGTTGGCCCGACGTTTTCGAGCCGGCCGCCCACGTGCTGCCTTCGACCGCCTTGGGCGACGCCCTGCGCAGCGCGCTGATCGACGCGCAGTTCAATCTCACCGCCTCAATCGTGCTGCTGGCCTGGACCGTAGTGGCCAGCCTTGCCGCCATCCGCTGGTTTAAATGGAGCTAAGTCAATGACCACCGCCACCCCGAAGTCCCGCGACCTCAAGGATCGGCTGCCCGTCTCGGTCACTCGAACCGTGCACGGGCTGGCCATCGCCTCGCTGGTATCGCAGATGGGCATCATCATCACCGGCGGCGCCGTGCGGTTGACCAAGTCCGGCCTGGGCTGCTCCGAGTGGCCCAACTGCGTGCCCGGTTCGATGACGCCGACGCCGGAGATGGGCATCCACGGGCTGATCGAGTTCGGCAACCGCACGCTGACGTTCATCCTGGTCATCATCGCCGTGGCCATGCTCGTGTCGCTGTGGCGGATGCGCCGTTCACACCGCACCCTGTTCGGCCTGGCGGTTGCCCTGCTGTGCGTCATTCCGGTGCAGGCCCTGATCGGCGGCATCACCGTGTGGACCGACCTTAATCCGTGGGTGGTGAGCCTGCACTTCCTGGCCTCGGCGGCACTGGTGGCCGTCGCCACGCTGCTGGTGAACCGCACCGGCATGTACCTGCGCGGCCGCTCCGCCGTGGCTGTCGCCCCGGTCCCGCGGATCCAGGCGACCCTGGGCTGGACCATCGCCGCTACCTCCGCTGCCTCCATCGTGCTGGGCACGATCGTGACCGGCACCGGCCCGCATGCCGGCGACGCCAGTGCCCCGCGGCACGACTTCAGCGCGGACCTGGTCACGCGGATCCACGTGGTGCCGGTCTACCTGCTGGTCGCGGCCGTCGTGCTGGCGCTGGTGCTCGCCTACCGCCGCGCCACTTCCGCGCAACTGCGTACCGCCCTGTGGTGGCTGGCCGCCGTGGTCGTGCTGCAAGGCGGCATCGGTTACCTCCAGCACTTCACCGGCCTGCCCGTCGGCCTCGTGCTGCTGCACATGCTCGGTTCCGCCCTGCTGACCGTCGCAGCCACGAACGTCTGGGACCGTTCGACGGGCAAGTTCCCGCTCTAGTCCGGCCGTGCGGCGGGCAAGTTCCCGCTCCAGTCCGGCCGTGGCGGCGGGCAAGTTCCCGCTCCAGTCCGGCCGGGCGGCGGCGCCGGCGCTACTGTCCGGCCGGCGCCCGGTGAGCCGGGCGGAACGCCTCGATCTCCTCCAGGAGGCGCGCGAGTTCGCGGCGGCTGCTCCCGGGCAACGGGTGCAGCGGCAGCCGCGGATCGCCCGCGTCGATCCCGGCGGCCCTCGCCAATGAGTAGAGATTGCTGAGCGGTCGCAACGACCCGAAATAGGCCATCAGCGGAGCCAACGCGGCGCGTGCCGCGGCCGCGGTTTCCTCATCGCCGGCCAGCACGGCGTCGCGCAGCACCCGGTAATGCGCCGGCAGCACGGCAATCGGCCCGCCGTGCCAGGCATCGGCCGCGAAGCCGGCGTCGGCGATCAGCGCGTCGCCGCTCATGCCGTGGCTGAAGTCGCCGGCCTCGACCGGCAGCAGGCCCCGGAGTCCTTCATATCGGCCCCGGAATACTTCGACGGAGGGTGCCGATTCTTTCACGGCCACGATGTTGGGTTCCGCGGCCAGCTCGGCCACGAGGTCCAGGCTGAAGCTGAACTGCGTGGTCCGGGGATTGCTGTACAGGCAGACGGGGAGGCCGGACCGGCGGGCGGCCGCAACGCACTGGGCCGCCACTTCCTCGTCCGTCAGGGGATAGTAGGACACCGTGGAAACCAGGAGGCCGTCGGCACCGGCCGCGTTGGCGTCGTCGATGTTCTGCAGGAGTTCACGGGTGCCCACCGCACTCACGCCGACGCACACCGGCAGCCCGGGCCGGACCGCCTTCACCGCCTCCACCGCCGCCGTGACGACTTCCCGTCGTTCCGTGCGGTCCAGATACGCGAAGTTGCCCGAACTGCCCAGCACCGTGATCGCGTCGACGGGCGCCTCGCTCACGGCCGCGATATGGCGGATCAGCTCCGGAAGGTTGACGCCGCCGTCGTGATGGAAGGGGGTCACCGGATAGGCAATCAGGCCGCGGAAGGGATTCATGCCGCAATCTTAGGGCAGCGCGGGCAGCAGAGCCGCCGCTTAGGGCGGCCCGGGCAGCAGGGAACGCTTCCCCGGCGGCTCCGCCGGGAGGCCGCAGGCCGGCGTCGGGCGGGTTGCGCCTAGCCGAAGACGGGACCGCCGATAAAGGGATCCAGGGCCAGGGCCAGGAACAGCACCGTGAGGTAGCTGATGGAACCATGGAACACGCGCATGGCGCTCTTGTTCGTGACGGCGGTGCTTTCGGTTCCGCGCTTGGTCAGCGCGTAGAGCCGGTGCGATTCGTAGACGAACCAGGAACCGCTGAGCAGTGCCACGATGGTGTAGACCCAGCCGGCCCCGCCGACCGGAGCCAGCAGCAGCGAGCAGACCAGGGTGGCCCAGGCATAGAGGACAACCTGGACGGAGACCTGCCGTGCGCTGGCGATCGCGCCGAGCATCGGCACGTTGGCCGCGTTGTAGTCGTCGCTGTATTTCATGGACAGCGGCCAGTAGTGCGGGGGCGTCCACAGGAAGATGACCATGAACAGGATCACCGCCGGCCAGGCCACCGTGTTGGTCACCGCTGCCCAGGCGATGAGCACGGGGAAGCACCCGGCGGCGCCGCCCCAGACGATGTTCTGCGAGGTGCGGCGCTTGAGGATCAGGGTGTAGATCACGACGTAGAAGAAGATCGCGCCGACGCCCAGCATGCCGGCCAGCGGATTCGCCCCGAACCAGAGGAGCGCCACGGCCACCACGGCGAGCACCCAGGAGAACACCAGCGCCTCGCGGGGAGTCAGTTCCCCGGTCACGAGCGGGCGGTTCTCGGTCCGGTGCATGAGCTTGTCCATGTCCCGGTCGATGTAGCAGTTGAAGGAGCCGGCCGCGCCGGCGGCGAGGGCACCGCCGACCATCGTGGCAGCCATTAGCCAGAGGTCGGGGAACCCGCCCTGGGCGAAGATCATGGTGGGCAGGGTGGTCACCAGCAGAAGTTCCATCACGCGGGGCTTCGTGAGCGACAGGTAGGCCTTGGCCTTGCGCGAGAAGCCGGGCTTGGCCGGAACGGCCAACGCCTGGTCCGGAACGGTCTGGATATTCAAGGAAAAACCACTCAGTTCTGCTGGAGTTCGTCTGACACACGAAAGCGCCCAGCCGTTAAGGACGGGCCAAGGTGCACCTACATCATACTCCTTCTATGTCTCGTAGAAACCGGTTTCCTGCTCGGGGAAACCGGTTTCGCCCGCCCGCGCCGAAACCCGCCCGGGCGCGAGGCGTCCGCCGCCGTCTGACGGTGCCCGTCTGTGACTGCGGGCACTGCACAGCGTCCTGCGCATTGCAGACGCAACGGATAGAGTGGGGAAGGAGCGCCAATCCGCGGTTATCGGCGCAACAAGCTTGAGGCAGTAACAACGGCGAATGGCCCAATCGGTCCGCGGCTGCGGCTACTTACCGGACCGTCGGCTGCCGCCTAGACGCAGATCAGAAAGGGGCCCACCCGGTGCCACACATGGAAGATCAGGAATTGTCCTGGACATCGCTGGACCAGCGGGCGGTGGACACGGTGCGTGTCCTCGCGGCCGATGCAGTGGAGAAGGTCGGCAACGGCCACCCCGGCACCGCCATGAGCCTGGCCCCGGCCGCGTACCTGATCTTCCAGAAGTTCATGCGCCACGACCCCACCGATCCGCAGTGGGTGGGCCGCGACCGGTTCGTCCTCTCCCCCGGCCACACCTCGCTGACGCTGTACATCCAGCTGTTCCTCTCCGGCTACGGCCTGGAACTGGAGGATCTGAAGGCGCTGCGGACCTGGGGATCGCTCACGCCGGGCCACCCCGAGTACAAGCACACCCCGGGTGTCGAAATCACCACCGGTCCGCTGGGCCAGGGACTCGCCTCCGCCGTCGGCTTCGCCTACGCGCAGCGCCGCACCCGCGGTTTGTACGACGCCGATGCTGCCGCCGGCGAGAGCCCGTTCGACCACACCGTCTGGGTGATCGCGTCCGACGGCGACCTGCAGGAGGGCGTCACCTCGGAGGCCTCCTCCCTGGCCGGCCACCAGGAGCTGGGCAACCTGGTGGTGCTCTACGACGACAACAAGATCTCCATCGAAGACGACACCGACATCGCCTTCAGCGAAGACGTGCTCAAGCGGTACGAGGCGTACGGCTGGCACACCCAGCGGGTCGACTGGACCGCGACCGGCGAGTACGTCGAAGACGTCCCGGCCCTGTTCGAGGCCTTGAAGGCCGCGAAGGCCGAGACCTCCCGCCCCTCGATCATCTCGCTGCGCACCATCATCGGCTGGCCCGCCCCCAAGAAGCAGAACACCGGCAAGATCCACGGCTCCGCCCTGGGCGCCGAGGAGGTCGCCGCCGTCAAGGAGGTGCTCGGCTTCGATCCGGAGCAGAATTTCGCGGTCGAGCCGGAGGTCCTGGATCACGCCCGGCAGGTGGCCGTGCGCGGCAAGCAGGCCCGCGCGGACTGGGAGACCGGCTACCAGGCCTGGCGCGAGGCCAACCCGGAGAACGCCGCGCTGCTGGACCGTGTGCAGGCGTCCGAGTTGCCGGACGGCTGGGAGTCGGCGCTGCCCGAGTTCCCGGCCGGCAAGGACGTCTCGACCCGGGCCGCCTCCGGCAAGGTGCTCAACGCCATCGGCCCGGTGCTGCCGGAGCTGTGGGGCGGTTCGGCGGACCTGGCCGAGTCCAACAACACCACGATCGAAGGCTCCCCGTCGTTCGTTCCCGAGTCGCGGCAGACCGACATGTGGTCCGGCGGGCCGTACGGCAGGGTGCTGCACTTCGGCATCCGCGAGCATGCGGCCGCCTCCATCGTGAACGGGATTGTGCTCAGCTCCAACACCCGCGCCTTCTCGGGCACGTTCCTGATCTTCAGCGACTACCAGCGGCCGGCCATCCGGCTGGGCGCCCTGATGGGCGTTCCCTCGATCTACGTGTGGACCCACGATTCCATCGGGCTGGGTGAAGACGGACCGACCCACCAGCCGGTGGAGCAGCTGGCGAGCCTGCGTGCCATTCCGGGCCTCGACGTCGTCCGCCCGGCCGATGCCAACGAGGTGGCTCAGGCCTGGAAGGCGGTGCTGGAGAACCACAGCAACCCGGCCGGCATTGTCCTCACCCGGCAGAACCTGCCCGTCTACGAGCGCGGCGAGAACGGTTTCGCCTCCGCCGAGAACGTGGCGAAGGGCGCCTACGTGCTGGCCGAGGCGCAGTCCGACGGCGCGGACACGACGCCGCAGGTGATCCTGCTCGCCACCGGTTCCGAGGTGCAGCTGGCCGTCCAGGCCCGCGAGACGCTGCAGGCCGACGGCATCGCCACCCGTGTGGTCTCCGTCCCCTGCCTCGAGTGGTTCAACCGGCAGGACCCCGCCTACCGCGAGTCCGTGCTCCCGGCCGGCATCAAGGCCCGCGTGTCGGTGGAAGCCGGCATCGCGCAGTGCTGGGACGGCCTGGTCGGCGACGCCGGCCGCAGCGTGTCCCTGGAGCACTACGGCGCCTCTGCCGACTACAAGACCCTGTTCCGCGAATTCGGACTCACGGCCGAGGCTGTTGTCGAGGCCGCCCGCGATTCGCTCTCCCAGACCACCGATTCCTAAGGAGGACGCAATGTCCAACCCGAATACCCAGGCACTCTCCGATGCGGGCGTTTCCATCTGGCTCGACGACCTTTCGCGGGAGCGGATCAACTCCGGGACCCTGAAGGCCCTGATCGACGAACGGAACGTGGTGGGCGTCACCACCAACCCCTCCATCTTCGCCGCCGCCCTGCAGGACGGCCGCAGCTACGAAGCGCAGGTCCAGCAACTGGCCGCCGACGGCGCGGACGTGGATACGGCGGTCTTCGCCATCACCACGTCCGACGTGGCCGAGGCCTGCGACCTGTTCTCCCCGCTCGCCGCCGATACGGAGGGCGTGGACGGCCGCGTGTCGATCGAGGTGGATCCGCGGCTGGCCCGTGACGCGCACGGCACGGCCGCCGAGGCGCAGCATCTGCACAAGGCCGTGGGCCGCACCAATGCCTTCATCAAGATCCCGGCCACCAGCGAAGGCCTGGAGGCCATCACCGAGACACTCGCGCTCGGCATCAGCGTCAACGTGACGCTGATCTTCTCGCTGCAGCGCTACCGCGAAGTGATCAACGCCTTCATGCTGGGCCTGGAGCAGGCCAAGGAAAACGGCAAGGACCTGTCGACCATCCACTCGGTGGCTTCGTTCTTCGTCTCCCGCGTCGATACCGAGATCGACAAGCGCCTGGACGCCGCCGGGTCCGCGGAGGCCGCCGCGTTGAAGGGCAAGGCCGGCGTCGCCAACGCCCGCCTGGCGTACCAGATCTACGAGGAGCAGTTCGCAACAGAACGGTGGCAGGTGCTGGCCGCCGCCGGCGGCCGGCCGCAGCGGCCGCTGTGGGCCTCCACCGGCGTGAAGAACCCGGACTACCCGGACACCCTGTACGTCACCGAACTGGTGGCCCCGAACGTGGTCAACACCATGCCGGAGCCGACGCTGGAAGCCCTCGCCGACCACGGGAAGGTCGAGGGAGACCGGGTCACCGGCACCTACGCGGAAGCGAACAAGGTGCTCGACGACATCGCGCAGGCCGGCATCTCCTACAACGAGGTGGTGGAACTGCTCGAGGAGGAGGGCCTGGAGAAGTTCGTGGCCAGTTGGCAGCAGTTGCGGGAGACCGTCCAGAACGCCCTCGACTCGGTGCACGGAGCCCGGCAGTCATGAGCTCGCTGGCTTTCGAGGCGTCGGGAGCCGCACTGGCCGCCGTCCGCCGCCATATCGACACGCTGGTGGAGGACCGCGTCGCTTCCCGCATCGCGACCCAGGACAACACCCTGTGGGGCCCGGAGGCGGAAGCCGAGGCGGCCGTCCGCCTCGGCTGGGTCGATGCGGCGGCGCTGTCCCGGCCGCTGGTTCCGGAAATCCTGGAGTTGCGCAAGGAGCTTGCGGCCGAGGGCGTGACGCGCTTTGTGCTGGCCGGCATGGGCGGCTCCTCGCTGGCACCGGAAGTGATCGCCAATACCGCCGGCGTGGAACTCACCGTGCTCGACAGCACGGACCCCCAGCAGGTGGGTGCCGCGCTGGCCGAACGGCTGGCCGACACCGCCATCATCGTGTCCTCCAAGTCCGGTTCCACGCTGGAAACCGATTCCCAGCGCCGCGTCTTCGAGCAGGCGTTCACCGACGCCGGGTTGGACGCCGCCTCGCGCATCATCGTGGTCACCGATCCCGGCTCCCCGCTGGATGAGGCGGCGCGGGAAGCCGGGTACCGTGCGGTGTTCAACGCCGACCCCAACGTCGGCGGACGGTACTCCGCGCTGACCGCGTTCGGGCTGGTCCCTGCCGGACTGGCCGGCGTGGACATCGAGAGGCTGCTCGACGACGCCGAAGAGGCCGCCGAGGTGCTCTCCGAGGATTCCGCCGACAACATGGCCCTGGCCCTGGGCGCGGCGCTGGCCGGCACCGAGCCGCTGCGCAACAAGATAGCCATCGCCGACGACGGT
Organism: Arthrobacter sp. Y3223151; assembly: GCF_059091125.1. NCBI lineage: Bacteria > Bacillati > Actinomycetota > Actinomycetes > Micrococcales > Micrococcaceae > Arthrobacter > Arthrobacter sp. Y3223151. The sequence goes on from NZ_JBNHGI010000005.1 coordinate 181,526, forward strand.
TCCGGGATCGTCGGCTTCGCCGACTGGGCCGAGCAGTTGGTGGCCGAGTCCACCGGCAAGCTGGGAACCGGACTGCTGCCGGTGGTGGTCAACGCCGGCGATCCGGAGACCGTCTCCGGAGCCAAGGATGTGCTCGTGGTCCGGCTGGTCTCCCCCGATCACGAGGTGACGGTCGGAGCCGACGAGGTTGCCGTGGGCGGGAGCCTGGGCAGCCAACTGCTGCTGTGGGAATACGCCACGGCCGTGGCCGGCCGCCTGCTGGGCATCAACCCCTTCGACCAGCCGGACGTCGAGGCGGCGAAGGTCGCGGCACGCGGGCTGCTGGACGAACGCCCGGCCGCGGCGCTGCCCGACTTCACCGACGGCGCCGTCCAGGTGCGCGGCAGCGGCCTGGCCATGGGTGCGTCGCTGGACGACGCGCTGCGCGGCCTGCTGGGCCAACTGGGGCCGGACGGCTACGTGAGCGTGCAGGCCTACCTTGACCGCTTCGGCCAGGCCGAGTTGGAACGCGTCCGGCCCCTGCTGGCCGAGGCGACCGGACGGCCCGTGACATTCGGCTGGGGCCCGCGGTTCCTGCACTCCACCGGGCAGTTCCACAAGGGCGGACCGGGCATTGGCGTCTACCTGCAGCTGACCGGCGAGGCCGCGACGGACATCCCCATCCCGGGACGCGAGTTCAGCTTCGGCGAACTGATCGATGCCCAGGCCGCCGGCGACGCCAACGTGCTGCGGGAGGGCGGCCGCCCCGTCCTGCGCCTGCATCTGGCTGACCGGGCCGCCGGCGTGCGCCAGGTGATGGACGCGGTGTCCCGACTGGCTGGAAAGCAGTAATGGCCCCTTCCGAACGACGGCGGCGTCCGGCCAACCCGCTCCGGGATCCGCGCGACCGCCGGCTCGACCGCATTGCCGGCCCCTGTTCGCTGGTGCTGTTCGGGGTCACCGGAGACCTTGCCCGCAAAAAGCTCATGCCGGCGGTCTACGACCTGGCCAATCGCGGGCTGCTGCCGCCGAGCTTCGCGCTGGTCGGTTTTGCCCGCAGGCCATGGGACGACGACGAGTTCGCGGCCCAGGTGAAGGAATCCGTGCAGCGGCATGCCCGCACCCCGTTCCGCGAGGACATCTGGACCCACCTGGCGGCGGGCATCCGGTTCGTCCAGGGTGCCTTCGACGACGAGGATGCCTTTGAGCAGCTCCGCGGCACCCTGGAAGAGCTCGACGAGCAGCGCGGGACGCAGGGCAACCACGCGTTCTACCTCTCGATTCCGCCCAAGGCCTTCGAGCAGGTGTGCAAGATGCTCTCCTCGCACGGCCTGGCCCAGGCACCCGAGGAAGCTGACGGCACGCCCTGGCGGCGGGTTGTCATCGAGAAGCCCTTCGGGCATGACCTGCAGTCCGCACGCGAACTGAACAACATCGTCGAATCGGTCTTCCCGCCGGACGCGGTGTTCAGGATCGACCACTATCTGGGCAAGGAGACCGTCCAGAACATCCTGGCCCTGCGCTTCGCCAACCAGCTGTTTGAGCCGCTCTGGAACGCGAACTACGTGGACCACGTGCAGATCACCATGGCGGAAGACATCGGGATCGGCGGCCGCGCAGGCTATTACGACGGCGTCGGGGCGGCGCGCGACGTCATCCAGAACCACCTGCTCCAGTTGCTCGCCCTGACCGCCATGGAGGAACCCATTTCCTTCAACGCGGAGGACCTGCGGACGGAGAAGGAAAAGGTGCTGGCCGCCGTCAAGCTCCCCGAGGACCTGTCAGCCCATTCGGCCCGCGGCCAGTACACCGGCGGGTGGCAGGGCGGTGAGAGAGTGGCCGGCTATCTGGAGGAAGAAGGCTTCAACCCGGACTCGGTCACCGAGACCTATGCGGCGCTGCGGCTGGACATCCACACCCGCCGCTGGGCCGGCGTGCCGTTCTACCTGCGTGCCGGCAAGCGCCTGGGCCGCCGGGTCACGGAGATTGCGGTGGTGTTCAAACGCGCGCCGAACCTGCTGTTCCCCAACCACCACGAGGACGACTTCGGCCAAAACGCAGTGGTGATCCGTGTCCAGCCGGACGAAGGAGTCACCATGCGCTTCGGGTCCAAGGTGCCCGGCACGCAAATGGAGGTCCGGGACGTCACCATGGACTTCGGCTACGGGCACGCGTTCACCGAGTCCAGTCCGGAGGCCTACGAACGGCTGATCCTGGACGTACTGCTCGGCGAGCCGCCGCTGTTCCCCCGCCACCAGGAAGTCGAGCTGTCCTGGAAGATCCTGGACCCGTTCGAGGAGTACTGGGCCAACAGCCGCACCCGGCCGGAGCCCTACTCCCCCGGCAGCTGGGGACCGGCGTCGGCCGACGAGCTGCTGGCCCGCGACGGACGCACTTGGAGAAGGCCGTGATTAAAGAGCTCAAGGACACCACCACGTCGAAGGTCTCGAAGGAAATCGTGGCCATGCGGGAGCAAGGCGGCGTTGTGGCTCTGGGGCGGGTGCTGACCCTGGTGGTCGTGACCTCGCTCGGTTACGAAGAAGAGGCCATCTTCGCCGCCAACGCCGCGAGCCGGGAACATCCCTGCCGGATCATCGCCCTGGTGGATGCCGGGTCGGAGGCGGAGACCAAGCTGGATGCCCAGATCCGGGTCGGCGGCGATGCCGGAGCGGCCGAAGTGGTGGTGCTGTACGGCTACGGCCAGCTGGCAGCCGAGAGCGAGTCCCTTGTGGCCGCGCTGCTGCTGCCCGACGCCCCGATCGTGGCCTGGTGGCCGCACGGCATGCCGAAGGATGCTTCGCGCACGTCCATCGGCCGGATTGCGCACCGCCGCATCACGGATTCAGACAAGGAGCCGGACCCGCAGCAGGCGCTGTTCAGCCTGCGCGAGACCCATACCGCCGGCGACACGGACCTGGCCTGGACGCGGCTGACCAGTTGGCGCGTCCAGCTGGCCGCCGTCTTTGACCAGCTGGAACCTGCCCCGGTCACCTCGGTTGCCGTGGAGGGCGCCTCGGACTCCCCCAGCACCGTCCTCTTGGCGGCGTGGCTGACGCTGGCCCTGAACGCGCCGGTGACCATCGTGGAGGACACGGCGGGGACCGGCATCAGGGGCGTGCGCATTTCACGGACGACCGGCGACATCCAGATCCTGCGTCCCGGCCCGTCGGTGGCCGAACTGATCATGCCCGGCCTGCCGGTGCAGCGTATTACGCTGCCGCGCCGCCCCCTGGAGGAATGCCTGGCCGAGGAACTGCGCCGGCTGGACCCGGACGAAGTGTTCGGCGAGGTGCTGATTCACGGATTGCCCCGAACCAATTTGAGGAGCGTGCGCCGCAGTGACCGCTGAACCACACGTCATAGTCCACTCCGACACCGCCGCCGTCGCCGGCTCGGTGGCCCGGAGGCTGGTAGAGCGCCTGGCGGCGGCCCAGGCCGGCCGCGGCGAGGCCACCGTGGTGCTCACGGGCGGCAGCCTGGGCATCAACACCTTGAAGGCGGTAGCCGCCGTCGACGCCCCCGCCGGCTTCGATTGGTCCAAGGTGAACATCTGGTGGGGCGACGAGCGGTTCGTCCCCAAGGACAGCCCGGACCGCAACGAACGGCAGGCACGCGAAGCGCTGCTGGACGCGCTCCCCCTTGACCCGGCCCGGGTACACCCCTTCGGTGTACCCGGCGAACACGCCGACCCGAACGCGGCGGCCGTGGCCTATTCCGCGGCGCTGCGGCAGGCCGCGGCCGAAGAGGGCACCAGCGGCCCGGTGCCGAAATTCGACGTGCTGTTGCTGGGCGTGGGGCCGGATGCGCACATCGCATCGCTGTTCCCCGAGATGGGCGGCATCCGCGAGGAAGAGCGGTCCGTGATCGGCGAGACCGATGCGCCGAAACCACCTCCGGAGCGCGTGTCCCTGACGCTCCCGACGATCAACTCCGCGGACGAGGTCTGGCTGGTGGTGGGCGGCCAGGACAAGGCCGGCGCCGTGGGACTCGCCCTGGCCGGCGCCAACCCGGTGCAGGTTCCCGCCGCCGGTGCCCGCGGGCGCAAGCGCACCGTGTGGCTGCTGGACCGGGACGCCGCGTCCAAGCTGCCCGACTCGCTGCTGTCCGCGGCCGAAAGAGGCGAAGGCTGACAGCGGCTGCTCCGGGCGGCGGCCGGCCCGGCCGGTTCGACCGCTAGCGCGCCTCCCGACGCCGTCGCCGCAACTTCTCGAGCGCCTGTTCCACCACGGCCTCCGCCTCGTCCGGGCTGCGCCGTTCCTTCGCGTACTCCAGGTGGCTCTTGTAGGGCTCGTCGCTGCTGCGGGCTTCGGTGATGTACCCGCCCGGTTCCCTGGCCGCCGTCTGGCCGCAGTGCGGGCAGTCCCACGACGGCGGGATGTCGGCTTCGCTCAGATTGGCGAACACCGGCGTGGTCTCGTGTCCCCTCGGACACCAATACGTGACGGGAACCTTGGTCACCGGAACTACCGTCCGCCCGGTCACGGCCTGCCAGCCTGCGAGCCCGGCACCCGACTCGGAACCCACCCGGACCGCGCGGAAAGAATTCGACGGATCAACCATGTTTGCTCCCCCGCTGAGAAGAATCGATGCCCCCTGCATCGGGCACCAGTCTACGGGTCGAACAGCGAAGGGTTAAGGGGTCGGGCGAAGTCGTCGGCCCGTCGAACCCAGAGAGCGGAGCCCCAGGCGGTGCCGGGCCCCGAAAGCGTCGGTCAGGATTCCGCGCTGAAACGCATCATGAGGCCCAGGGCCACGATGACCGCGCCCCAGACGAGCCCCAGGACGACCGTGAACCGGTTGAGGTTGCGCTCCGCCACGCCGGACGATCCCAGGCTGGTGGTCATGCCGCCGCCGAACATGTCGGACATGCCGCCGCCGCGCCCCTTGTGGAGCAGGATGAGCAGGGTCAGCAGCAGGCTCGTGATGCCGAGCAGGATTTGCAGCGTGATCTTCAGAGCTTCCACAGTGGCCTTTCGTCAGCTGTCGGGATATCCCAGTGGCGGGCAGACATCACTTTGTCAGCAGGTGTTGTTCGAACCTGACAATATTAGCAAATTCGCCTGCGTCCAGGCTGGCGCCACCGACCAACACGCCGTCCACGTCGCGCTCGTTCAGGATCGCGGCCGCGTTTGACGCCTTCACGGAGCCGCCGTAGAGCAAACGCACCCCGGCCGCCACGCTGTCGTCGAAGAGGACGGCCATTTCCGCGCGGATGGCGGCGCACATCTCCTGGGCGTCCTCGGGGCCGGCCACTTCCCCGGTGCCGATCGCCCACACCGGCTCATAGGCGATGACCAGCCGGGCGGCCTGCCCGGCGTCCAGGCCTGCCACATCCGCCCGCAGCTGGCCCAGCGTATGCTCCACGTGGTTCCCGGCCTGGCGCACCGCGAGGCCTTCGCCGACGCACAGCACCGGGGTCAGCTTGTGCCGGTAGGCCGCCTTGAGCTTCCCGTTCAGCAGCGCGTCGTCTTCGCCGTGGATCTCGCGCCGCTCGGAATGCCCGACCAGCACATACCGGCAGCCCAGCTTGGCCAGGAACTGTCCGGAGATGTCACCGGTGTAGGCGCCGGCATCGTGCGGCGAGAGGTCCTGGGCGCCGTAGACGAGCTTCAGGTCGTCGCCGTTGACCAGCGTCTGCACGCCGCGCAGATCGGTGAACGGCGGGAAGACGGCGACCTCGACCCGGGCATAGTCGTGCCGGGCATCGCTGAGCGTCCATTCCAGTTTCTGCAAGAGGGTGATGCCCTGGACATGGTCCATGTTCATCTTCCAGTTGCCGGCGATCAGCGGGGTGCGGTCGAACTTTCCGTTGGTCGAGCTGGTCACTGAGGTCTCCATCTGTCGGGGGCGCCGCGGTGGACGCCGTGCTGAGCGGTGGGGCGGGGCCGTGCGGAGGCGCCCGGTGGCGCCTTGCGGCGGCGCCGTGGGCCTGGGTGATGCCGGCATCTCCTGCCGCCCGGGGGCGGCAGGAGATGCCGCTCGATCAGTTCTCCAGTGCCGCCAGGCCGGGCAGGGTCTTGCCCTCGAGATATTCGAGGCTGGCGCCGCCGCCGGTGGAAATGTGTCCGAAGGCGCCGTCGTCAAAGCCGAGGGCGCGGACGGCGGCGGCGGAATCGCCTCCGCCGACGACGGTGAAGCCGTCGCTCCCGGTGAGGGCCTTGGCCACCGTGCGGGTGCCGTTGGCGAACGCGGCGAACTCGAACACGCCCATCGGCCCGTTCCAGAAGACGGTGTTCGCCGAGTGGATCTGGTGGGCGAAGGCCTCGGCCGACTCCGGGCCGATGTCCAGGCCGATGCCGGCGGAGCCGAACGATGCCGACTCGATGCTGTCTGCCGGAACCACTTCCCAGGCCGCATCGGCGGCGAACTTCTCGGCGACCACGATGTCGGTCGGCAGGATGAACGTGCACCCCAGTTCCTTGGCGCGTGCCAGGTAGCCGCGCACGGTGTCCAGCTGGTCCTGCTCCAGCAGGCTGGAGCCGACCTTGTAGCCTTGGGCCGCCAGGAAGGTGAAGACCATGCCGCCGCCGACCAGCAGGTAGTCGGCCTTGCCCAGCAGGTTCTCGATCACGGCCAGCTTGTCCGAGACCTTGGAACCGCCCAGGACCACCACGTACGGCCGCTGCGGCGCCTCGGTGAGCTTGTTCAGGACCTGGAGCTCCGTCCGCACGAGGTCGCCCTGGTAGGCCGGAAGCCGGCGGGCAATGTCGAAGACCGAAGCATGCTTGCGGTGGACGGCACCGAAGGCGTCGTCCACGTAGGCTCCGTCGTCGCCGGTCAGGGCGGCGAGTTCGGCGGCAAAGGCCTCCCGTTCAGCGTCGTCCTTGCTGGTTTCCCGGGGATCGAACCGCACGTTCTCCACCACCAGCACTTCCCCGTCCTGCAGGCCGGCGGCCGCCTCCCGGGCGGCCGGGCCCACCGTGTCTCCCGCGAACTTGACCGTGACCGGTGCCAGTTCCTTCAGCCGGGCGACGGCGGGGCGCAGCGAGAACTTCTCCTCGGGGGCGCCCTTGGGGCGGCCGAGATGGGCCGTCACGACCACCCGCGCCCCGGCCTGCGCGAGCTTGACGATGACCGGCAGGGACGCCCGGATCCGCCCGTCGTCGGAGACCGCCAGGTCCGGGAGTTCGCCCTCCAACGGGACATTCAGGTCCGAGCGGACCAACACGTGGCGTCCGCGGACCCCGGCGGCCAGCAGGGCATCAAGAGAATGTGCAGTCATTTCTTCCTTCGTGCGGAGGACGGGACGGGCGGGACCTAGGACAGCTTCGAGGCGATCAGAGCGGTCAGGTCCACCAGGCGGTTGGAGTAGCCCCACTCGTTGTCGTACCAGCCGACAACTTTCACCTGATTACCCATTACCTTAGTCAGTCCCGAGTCGAAGATCGAAGACGCCGGGTCTGTGACGATGTCGGAGGACACGATGGGGTCCTCCGTGTACGTGATGATCCCGGCCCAGTGCGGGTCGCCGGCGGCCTCCTTGAACGCCGCGTTGACCTCTTCCACATCGGTTTCGCGGGACACGGTGACGGTCAGGTCGGTCATCGAGCCGGTCGGCACCGGCACACGGACCGCGAAACCGTCCAACTTGCCCTGCAGTTCCGGCAGGACCTGCCCGATGGCCTTCGCCGCGCCGGTCGATGTCGGCACCAGATTGATGGCCGCCGCCCGGGCGCGCCGCAAGTCCCGGTGCGGCCCGTCCTGCAGGTTCTGGTCGGCGGTGTAGGCGTGGATGGTGGTCATGAGTCCGTGCTCGATGCCGAACTTCTCGTGCAGCACCTTCGCCATGGGCGCGAGGCAGTTCGTGGTGCAGGAGGCGTTCGAAACCAAGTGGTGGGAACCGGCGTCGTACTCGCTGTCATTGACGCCCATCACGATGGTGATGTCCTCGTCCTTCGCCGGGGCCGAGATCAGGACTTTCTTCGCCCCGGCGTCGAGGTGCTTCCGGGCGCCGCCGCCCTTGTTGAACCTGCCGGTGGATTCGATCACGATGTCGACGCCGAGGTCGCTCCACGGCAGCGCGGCCGGTTCCTTCTCGGACAGCACGCTGACCTTCCGGCCGCCGACGATCAGGTTGCCGGCATCCACCTCGACCGTTTCCGCCAGCACCCCCATCACGCTGTCGTATTTGAGCAGGTGGGCCAGGGTATGCGCATCGGTCAGGTCGTTGACCGCCACGATCTCCAGATCCGTCTCTTTCGCCAGGACGGCGCGGAAGTAGCTGCGGCCGATCCGGCCGAATCCATTGATTCCAACTCGAGTAGTCATGAGCCTCTACCTCGTGGATGGGCCGTGACCGGAAGGGCTCCCCCGGTCCGTGCCATGTTGTTGGCCAGCTGGCCGGGTGGTCAGCGCGGAAGCGCCGGTACGGGCGGCGACGAAGCGGGCGGCGACGTCGGCCCGGTGGACGGTACCGGCGCGGTGTCCGCGCCGGCCCCGCAGGTGGCATGGTGCATGGAGTCGTTCAGTTCCATGATCCTCGCCGGGACGCGCGGTTCCAAGGCCGCGCAACCGTGGCCGGGGTGCAGTTCGTGCGTGCCCATGCTTCCCTCCGTCTTCCCCGGGCAGGGCCCGGCAGGCTGCCGGGCCCTGCCTAGTCGTCCAGCATCTCCGGCGTCACGTTGGCTTCGGTCCCCGGGATGCGCAGCTCCAGCGCCCGCTTGTCCGCCATGGCCAGCAGGCGGCGGATCCGGCCGGCGATGGCGTCCTTGGTCATCGGCGGGTCCGCCAAGCGACCCAGTTCGTCCAGGGAGGCCTGCTTGTGCGCCACCCGGAGCTCACCGGCGTACCGCAGGTGCTCCGGCACCTCGTCGTCGAGGATCTCGAGGGCACGCTCCACGCGGGCGCCCGCCGCGACGGCGGCCTGGGCCGAGCGCCGCAGGTTGGCGTCGTCGAAATTGGCCAGCCGGTTTGCGGTGGCCCGCACTTCCTTGCGCATCCGGCGTTCTTCCCACACCATCAGCGCATCATGGGCACCCATCCGGGTCAAGAGCGCGGCGATGCTGTCGCCGTCGCGGATGACAACCCGGTCCACGCCGCGGACCTCCCGGGCCTTGGCCGCGATCCCGAGCCGGCGGGCCGCGCCCACCAGCGCCAGCGCGGCTTCGGGGCCGGGGCAGGTGACCTCCAGGGCGGACGAGCGGCCGGGTTCGGTCAGCGAACCGTGCGCCAGGAAGGCGCCGCGCCAGACCGCCTCGGCATCGGCGGCCGAACCGTTGACGACCACGGACGGCAGGCCGCGGACCGGCCGGCCGCGGCCGTCCAGCAGGCCGGTCTGCCGGGCGAGGGACTCCCCGTCCCTGACCACGCGCACCACGTAGCGGTTCCCGCGGCGCAGCGCACCGCCGGAGACCACGATGATGTCGCCGGTGTGGCCGTACACTTCCGAGATGGCGGTGCGCAGCCGCCGGGCGGTCGCAGCCAGATCAACTTCGGCCTCGATGACGATGCGGCCGGAAATGATGTGGAGTCCGCCGGCGAAACGGAGCGTCGACGAGACCTCAGCCTTCCGGACCTGGGACTTCTTGATGTCAAGGCGAGCGAGCTCATCCTTGACTGCTGCGGTCAGCGCCATGCACCTTGTCCTTACTTAATCCTTGTGGCCTTCGAAAATGTCGTGGTAGGCACTCGCCAGTCTCAACGGATCGTGTACGGGGCGTCCGCCTGAACTTCCTACTCTACCGAAGACCACGCGTGCACCCAGCGCGGCCGCGGCATCCTCGAAACGCCCCTTGTCGTCAATCACGGCCGGATCGGCCAAGACCACGTCGAAACGCATCCCGGGGGCGCAGCGCCTCACCGCGGCCAGGTGGTCGGAGGCCGTCATCCCGGACGTTTCCTTGGTGTCCACGGACAGGTTCATGGTCAGGCAGCGGCGCGCCGGGGTGTCGCAGAGCGCCTCGCGCATCTCCCTCAGCATCAGGTGCGGCAACACCGAGGTGTACCAGGAGCCGGGCCCAAGGATCACCCAGTCGGCATATTCGACGGCGTTCAGCGCCTCGACGCAGGCCGGGGCGTCGTCGGGCAGCAGGCGCACGTCGTGGACGTGGCTGTTCCGACCGGCCGCCGCCAGCCGGGACTGGCCGGAGATCAGCGCGGTGCGCAGCCGCCCGTCCTCGCCCTCCACCAGCACGTCGCCCTCGATGGTCAGCGGCACGGTGGCCATCGGCAGCACCTCACCGCGGGCCCCCAGCAGGGCGCCGGCCCACTTCAGGCCGGCAACGGGGTCGCCGAGCAACTCCCACAGGGTCACAATCAGCAGGTTGCCGAGGGCGTGGTTGTCCAGCGACGGCTCGGAGCCCGGGGACGACTTGAAGCGATGCTGCATCACGTCGCGCCAGGTCCGCCCCCAGTCGGTGTCATCGCACAGCGCTGCGAGGGCCATCCGCAGGTCCCCCGGCGGGAGCACGCCGAACTCCTTGCGCAGGCGGCCGGAGGATCCGCCGTCGTCGGCCACCGTGACGATGGCGGTGAGTTCCGTGGTGAGCAGCCGCAGCGCGCCCAGCGAGGCAGAGAGCCCGTGCCCGCCGCCCAAAGCCACCACGGAGGGAGGCGCGCCGCTCTTCCCGGTCCGGCTGCGGGAGGTGCCCGGGGCGGGTACCAGCGGCATCGGTCCGGTCAGGATCGCCACTATTCGCGCCCCAGGTCCCGGTGCTGGACGGTGACTTTGACGCTCGGCAGCTGGGCCAGCCGCTTCCCGATTTCCTCGGCGACCGCCACGGAGCGGTGCTTGCCGCCGGTACACCCGATGGCGATGGTGCCGTAGTGCTTGTTCTCGCGGCGGTAGCCCTCCAGCACCGGCTCCAGCGCGTCCACATAGCGGTTGACGAACTCGTCGGCACCGGAGTCCACCAGCACGTAGTCGCGGACCTTCTCGTCCAGCCCGGTGTGCGGGCGCAGCGCGGGGACCCAGTGCGGGTTGGGAATGAAGCGGGCGTCGGCGACGAAGTTGGCGTCCACCGGCAGCCCGTACTTGAAGCCGAAGCTGACCACGTTGATGCGCAGCACGATCGGACCGGATTCGGTGAAGAGTTCCGTGATGGCGGTGGCCAGGGCGTGGACGTTCATCTCGGTGGTATCCACCACCAGGTCGGCCGAGTCCTTGAGGCTGCTCAACAGTTCCCGTTCGGCGGTGATGCCGTCGGATATGCGGCCGTCACCCTGCAGCGGGTGCGGCCGGCGGCCCTGTTCGAAGCGGCGGACCAGGACGTCGCCGGAGGCGTCGAGGAACAGCACTCGGTAGTGGATGCCGCTGGCCGCCAGGGCATGCAGCGCCTCACGGATGTCGCGGAAGAGGCTCTGGCTGCGCACGTCCACGACCACGGCAAGCTTGGGCAGCGACTGCGGCATCCGCGAAACCAGTTCGGCCAGCGTGCCCAGCATCTGCGGCGGCAGGTTGTCCACCACGTACCAGCCGTGGTCTTCGAGGGCATGCGCCGCCGTGGTCCGGCCGGCCCCGGACATGCCGGTGACCACCAGGAGCTCGGATTCCACCGGCTTTTCCGGCGTCAAGTCCTCGTCCACCGTCATCGTCATTCCATCCATCCCGACCCCCACTCCTCGATTCCAGCTCTAGCCTAACTAAGATTCGATGATTTCGCCGGTCGCCATATTTACGGCCGGCGCGGGCTCCTCCGCGGCACCGGCAGCCAGCTGGCGCTTCAAGGAAGCCGCCAGTGCCGGGCCGATGCCCGGCACCTGCTGCAGCTCTTCGGCGCTGGCCGCCTTGAGTTTCTTCGCCGAGCCGAAATGTTTCAGCAGTGCCTTGCGTTTCGCCGGCCCGAGGCCCTGGATGCCGTCCAGCACCGAGACCGTCATCGCCTTGCCGCGCTTCTGCCGGTGGTAGGCAATCGCGAAGCGGTGGGCCTCGTCGCGGATCCGCTGCAGCAGGAACAGGCCCTCGGACGAGCGCGGCAGGATCACGGGGAAATCGTCGTCGGGCAGCCAGACTTCCTCCAGCCGCTTGGCCAGGCCGACCACGAACACGTCGGTAATGCCCAGGTCCGACAGCGCGCGGGAAGCGGCGGCCACCTGGGGCGGCCCGCCGTCCACCACCACCAGGTTGGGCGGGTAGGCGAACTTGGTTTTGGGTGCCGGCGTCAGGGTCTCTTCCAGCACGACGGCGGTGTCCGCGCCGTCCCCGGCGGTGGTTTCGCCTGCATCGGCTGCCGCCGGGATGCCCTGGTGGCCCTGTTCCGCCAGGTAGTTCCGGAAGCGCCGGCTGATCACGTCATACATCGCCGAGGTATCGTCCCGGGCGGCCTCGCCGGTGATCGCGAAGCGGCGGTAGTCGGACTTCTTGGGCAGCCCGTCTTCCACCACCACCATGGAGGCCACCACGTTGGTGCCCTGCACGTGGGAGATGTCGTAGCACTCGATCCGCAGCAGCGCCACGGGCAGATCCAGGGCCTCCTGCAGCTGCTGGAGGCCGGCCGAGCGGGTGGTGATGTCGCCGGCGCGCCGGCTCTTGTGCAGGGCCAGGGCCTGCTCGGCGTTCTCCCTCACGGTGGCCAGCAAGGCGGCCTTGTCACCGCGTTTGGGCACGTGGATCTGCACCCTGCTGCCGCGGAGTCCGCTGAGCCAGGCCTGCAGTTCGGCGGCGTTCTCAGGTTCCTGCGGCAGCATGACCTGGCGCGGGATCCGGTCCGGCCCGTCGGCGTCCCCGTAAACCTGCTGCAACAGGTGTTCGGCAAGGTCGGCGTCGCTCTGGTCCTCGACCTTTTCCACCACCCAGCCGCGCTGGCCGCGGATCCTGCCGCCGCGGACGTGGAACACCTGGACGGCCGCCTCCAGTTCGTCCTGGGCCAGGGCGAACACGTCGGCGTCGGTGTCTTCGCTGAGCACCACGGCGTTGCGTTCGAAGACGCGGCGCAGCGCGGCGATGTCGTCCCGGTGACGCGCCGCCGTCTCGTAGTCGAGTTCGGCCACCGCCGCGGCCATCTTCTTTTCGAGGGCGCGGATAAACCGGTCGGCTTCCCCGCCCATGAACGCGCAAAACTCGGCGGCCAGGGCCTTGTGGTCCTCGGGCGAGATCCGCCCCACACAGGGCGCCGAGCACTTGTCGATGTAGCCCAGCAGGCACGGCCGGCCGGTGCGCTGGGCGCGGTTGAAGACGCCGGTGCTGCAGGTGCGGACCGGGAAAACCCGCAGCAGGGTGTCCACGGTCTCGCGGATCGCTTTCGCCGGATAGTACGGACCGAAGTACTTGACGCCCTTGCGCCGCTCGCCGCGCATCACCTGCACGCGCGGGAACTTCTCCGCCATGGTCACGGCCAGGTAGGGATAGGACTTGTCGTCCCGGAACATGATGTTGAAGCGCGGTGTGAACTCTTTGATCCACGTGTACTCGAGCTGGATGGCCTCCAGTTCGCTGCCCACGATGGTCCACTCCACCGAAGCCGCCGTATGCACCATCGCATGCGTCTTGGGCGGCAGGTTCTTGGGGCTGGCGAAGTAGCTGTTGAGCCGGGACCGCAGGTTCTTCGCCTTGCCGACGTAGATCACGCGCCGGTGCTCGTCCCGGAAACGGTAGACGCCGGGATTGGTCGGGATCTCCCCCGTCCGCGGACGGTAGGAAGCAGGATTAGCCATGGCCGGTCACTCCCTTCCTCGCCTGGGCCCTGGGTGCCGTCCGGCCGGTTAAGCCGACGGCGTCTTGTTGTAGCTGTTCGAGCGATCCTGGCCGGTCAGGTCGGCGATCGCGTCCATGATCTGGTCGGTGGCCGACCGGCGCGCCGGCAGCGAGTGCTCCGGCCCCGTCCGCTTGAAGTACAGCGGCTTGCCGATCCGGACCGTGAAGTGGCTCGGCCGGATCATCATCCTCCCGGCGGGCTGCAGCTGTTCGGTGCCGATCAGCCCTACCGGCAGCACCGGCGCCCCGGTCGTGAGGGCCAGCCACCCCACGCCGGTGCGGCCCCGGTAGAGCTTGCCGTCACGGGACCGTGTTCCTTCAGGATAGATCCCGAAAGCCTCGTTGCGTTCCAGTACGTCCAGGGCGCTCCGCAGCGCGGCCACGCTGGCGGCCTGTTCGCCCCGCTCCACCGGTATCGAGCCGACGCTGTGGAAAAACCACCGCATCGCAGCGCCCTTGGGACCGCGGGTGGTGAAGTATTCGGCTTTGGCGAAGAAGGCCACCTTGCGCGGCATCATCGCCTGGATGATGACGCTGTCGAGGAAGGACAGGTGGTTCGGTGCCACAATCACCGGGCCGGTCGCGGGAAAGTTCGCGATGCCTTCAATCGTCGGCCGGCAGCTGAGCCGCAGCCCGGCCCGGAACGAGGCGCGCGTCGCTTCGAACGTCCTCATGCGGCCGGTCCCCGGCGGCCGGCCAGGGCGCCCTCGGGCTCGGCGGCGGTCAGCCGCCCAATAGCGGCCTCAAGTTCTTCGGCGGTATCCACGACGACGGCCGCGCCGGCGGCTTCCAGTTCCCCGGGGGCGGCGAAGCCCCAGCCGACCCCGACGGCGGGGATGCCGAGCCGGAGAGCTGCGGCGGCGTCGTAGAGCCGGTCGCCCACCATGACCACCGGGCCGCAGGAGTCGCTGAAAGCATCCAGCGCGGCCTGCAGGATCGACACCTTGCCCAGCCCGGGTTCCGCCGCCGGGGCGGGATCGTCGCCCTCGGCTCCGTAAATCCCCGCGAAGTACTGCTCCAGGCCCTGCAGCCGCAGCAGCTCCCGCGCCAGCGCTGTCGGCTTCTGCGTGGCGACGGCGAGGACCGCGCCGGTGGAGAGGAGCCGCTCCAGCAGGCCGGTGATGCCCGGGTACACGCGGCTTGCCGCCATCCCGGACCGGCGGTAGCCCGCCCTGTACAACGCGATCACCTCGCCGAGCCGGTGCTCCGGCACTCCGGCCCCGCGCAGGGATTCACCCAGCGGCGGCCCGACCAGGGATCCGAGTTCTTCCTGCGGCGGGACCGGCAGGCCGGCCGCCGCGAGGGCGCCGGCTATTCCGGTGGTGATGGCACCTGCGGGGTCAACCAGGGTTCCGTCGAGGTCGAAAAGTACCAGCGCAGGCAATTGAGTCACCCGGGCATTTTCCCACAGATCCGCGGATCCGCCGGAATCCATTCCTGCTGGGGAATACCTTATTCCGTCCGGCAGGCTCACTGGTGGCCGAGCGCCTCCGCCAGGAAGCGGCCGGTGTGGCTTCCCTCGACTGCCGCCACCTGCTCGGGAGTGCCGCTGGCGATGATCTGGCCGCCGCCGGAACCGCCCTCGGGCCCCATGTCCACAACCCAGTCGGCGTTCTTGATCACGTCGAGGTTGTGTTCGATGGTGATTACCGTGTTGCCCTTGTCCACCAGCCCCTGCAGCACCTGCAGCAGCTTGCGGATGTCCTCAAAGTGCAGGCCGGTGGTCGGCTCGTCCAGCACGTAGATGCTCCGCCCGTTCGAACGGCGCTGCAGTTCGCTGGCGAGCTTGACGCGCTGGGCTTCCCCGCCCGACAACGTGGTGGCGGGCTGTCCGAGCCGGACGTACCCCAGCCCGACGTCCACCAGGGTCCGCAAGTGGCGCGCGATCGGGGTGAACGCGGCAAAGAATTCCGCTGCTTCCTCGATCGGCATGTCCAGGACTTCGGCAATTGTTTTGCCCTTGTAGTGGACTTCCAGCGTCTCGCGGTTGTACCGTGCGCCGTGGCAGACCTCGCACGGGACGTAGACGTCCGGCAGGAAGTTCATCTCAATCTTCAGCGTGCCGTCGCCGGAGCAGGCCTCGCAGCGCCCGCCCTTGACGTTGAACGAGAACCGGCCGGGCAGGTAGCCCCGGAGCTTCGCCTCGTTGGTCTCGGCGAACAGCTTCCGGATGTTGTCGAAGACTCCCGTGTAGGTGGCCGGGTTGGACCGGGGCGTGCGGCCGATCGGGCTCTGGTCCACGTGGATGACCTTGTCCAGCTGGTCCACGCCTTCCACCCTGGTGTGCCGGCCGGCAACATGCTTGGCTCCGTTGAGCTTGTTCGCCAGCACCTTGTAGAGGATGTCGTTGACCAGGGTCGACTTCCCGGAGCCGCTGACGCCGGTGACCGCGGTGAAGATTCCCAGCGGGAACGAGGCATCGATGCCGCGGAGATTGTTTTCCCGGGCGCCCACCACCTTGATCTGGCGCTTCTTGTCCATCTTCCGGCGCTTGGCCGGCAGTTCGATCCGGCGCCGGCCGGACAGGTAATCACCGGTGATGGAACGCGTGTTGTCCAACAGCTCCTGCAGCGAGCCGGAGTGAACCACTTCGCCGCCGTGCTCCCCGGCGCCCGGTCCGATGTCCACTATCCAGTCGGCCTCGGCGATGGTGTCCTCGTCGTGCTCCACCACAATCAGGGTGTTGCCGAGGTCGCGCAGCCGTGTGAGGGTCTCGATCAACCGGCGGTTGTCCCGCTGGTGCAGGCCGATGGAGGGCTCGTCCAGCACGTAGAGCACGCCGACCAGGCCGGAGCCGATCTGCGTTGCCAGCCGGATGCGCTGGGCCTCCCCGCCGGACAACGTGCCGGCGGCACGCTCCAGGTTCAGGTATTCCAAGCCCACGTCCAAGAGGAACCGCAGCCGCGCCTGGATCTCGATGAGTACCTGGTGGGCGATCTGGGTTTCGCGGGCCGAGAGCTCCAGGCCGGCGAGGAACGAACTCGCCTCGCGCAGCGGCAGGGCAGACACATCCGCGATGGACTTCCCGTTGATCAGCACGGACAGGGACGCGGGGTTCAGCCGCGCGCCGTTGCATTCCGGGCACGGGACCTCGCGCATGTACTCCTTGTAACGGTCCCTCGCCCACTCGGACTCGGTTTCCTCATGCTTTCGGTGGATGTACTGGAACGCGCCTTCGAACCCGGTGCTGTATTTCCGTTCCCGGCCGAAGCGGTTGCGGTACTGCACCACGACCTTGAAGTCCTTGCCGTGCAGTACGGCCTCCCGGACCTTCTTCGGCAGGTTCTTCCACGGCTCGTCCATGGAGAACCCCAGCTCATGCGAGAGCCCTTCGAGCAACCGCGTCCAGTACTCCTGGGTAGCTTTGCCCAAGGACCACGGAGCAATGGCGCCCTCGGACAGGCTCCGGTCGGGATCCGGGACCACCAAGTCCACGTCGACTTCAAGCTTGCTGCCGATACCGGTACAGGCCGGACAGGCGCCGAACGGGTTGTTGAACGAGAACGAGCGCGGCTCGATCTCGTCGATGGCGAGAGGGTGTTCGTTCGGGCAGGCCAGGTGCTCGGAGAAGGCACGCGTGCGGCCCGGCTCGTCCTCGGCAAGGTCGACGAAATCGGCCAGCACCCGGCCCTCCGCGAGGGCCAGGGCGGTTTCCACCGAGTCGGTCAGGCGCTGGTGGATGCCTTCTTTGGCCACCAACCGGTCCACCACTACCTCAATGGTGTGCTTGTACTGCTTCCCCAGCTTCGGCGGTTCGCTTAGCTGCACCAGCTTGCCGTCCACCTTGGCGCGGGAAAAGCCCTTGGTGCTCAGTTCCTTGAACAGGTCGACGAACTCGCCCTTGCGCCCGCGCACTACCGGGGCCAGGATCTGGAACCGGGTCCCTTCGGGAAGCTCTTGCAACTGGTCCACGATCTGCTGCGGGGTCTGCTTCTCCACCGGTTCACCGCACTGCGGGCAAAAGGGGCGGCCGACGCGGGCCCACAGCAGGCGCAGGTAATCGTAGATCTCGGTGATTGTTCCCACGGTGGAGCGCGGGTTGCGGCTGGTCGACTTCTGATCGATCGACACCGCCGGCGACAGGCCCTCGATGAAGTCCACATCAGGCTTGTCCACCTGCCCCAAGAACATCCGCGCATAGGAAGAGAGCGATTCCACGTACCGGCGCTGGCCCTCGGCGAAGATCGTATCGAAGGCCAACGACGACTTGCCCGAGCCGGACAGTCCCGTGAAGACGATCATGGCGTCGCGGGGCAGGTCCACGCTGACGTTCTGCAGATTATGCTCGCGGGCGCCCTTGACGACCAGTCTGGACATGTCCGCGGAGCGGGAAACGGGGGTGGCAGACTCGGAATCGGTCGCCGGGACGGACGTTTCGCTTGCTTTTAGCACGGTATCTACTCTAATCGAAAATTCGTTCGAACTTGTATTACATCGGTCACGGCGGACAACCCCTGCGGACAGCAGACGTCCGCAAATGCGGCCTCCGCTGGCTGCCGCCAGCCCGCCGCTTCACCTACTGGATGCGGCCTACTTGATGCCGTGGCGCTCCAACGCGGCCTTGGCGGCGGCGAGTGCTTCCTTGCCGCCGATCCCTTGACCGTGAACGGCACGGGCGAACGCTTCGGCGGCATCGCCCAGTTGTTGGCGGGCCTTGCCGGCTCCGGCGCTGACCACGGTACCGGCCCGGCCGTGGGTTTCCACCCGCCCGGCAGTTTCAAGCTCCCGGTAGGCGCGTGCCACGGTATTCGGGACCACACCCAGATGATCGGCCAACCGCCTGACGGGCGGCAGCTTCGTACCCACCGGGAGTTCGCCGGCGTCGGCCGCTTCAATGATCCGCAGCCTCAGCTGCTCGAAGAGCGGCACGGCGCTGTCGCGGTTCATCCGCCAGTCAAACTCACTCGCTTCCATCGCCTGCGCCCGCTCCTCGTCGTGTCCGCAGCACCGCGCTGCCTGTCCGCTGCTACAACCAGAATGACATCCTGAGCCGTCCGGGTCGACTGTCGGTAGGCTGGGAAGCATGTTGCTTCACGAAGATCCTGCAGTCACAATCCGCGGTATTTCCGTTTCCGAGATGGACAACAACGTCTATCTGCTGACGGACAAGGCTTCCGGCACCCAGGTGTTGATTGATGCCGCCGATGACTTTCCGGCCATCCGGCAACTGCTGCGCGAGGGCGCCGCGGATGCCGGGCGGCCGGCCGAGGTTGCCCTGATCGTGACCACGCACAGCCACTGGGACCATGTCCGGGCCCTGCCGGAGGCGGTGGCCGCTACCGGCGCCAAAACGGCGGCCGGCGTGGAGGATATTCCGCAGATCGAGGTGCGGACCGATGTTGCCCTCGAGCATCAGGACGTCGGCCGGTTCGACGGATTCTCGTTGGAAGCCATCAAGCTGCGCGGGCACACGCCGGGATCCGTGGCGCTGCTCTACCGCGCACCGGAGGGTCCCCCGCACCTGTTCACCGGAGATTCCTTGTTTCCGGGCGGGCTGGGCAACACGCAGCAGGACCCGGAGCGGTTTGCCACCCTCTTCAACGATGTAACCGAACGGGTGTTCAACTACCTGCCCGACGACACGGTGGTCCATCCGGGCCATGGCGCCGGGACCACCCTCGGGGCAGAGCGGCCCCATCTGGACGAGTGGAAATCCCGCGGCTGGTAAACGCATCAACCCCGACAGACGTGGACGTTGGGGGGAATCCCGCCTGCCGGGGCTCTCTAATTCTAGCGCCGCGGGCTGCTTTAGCTCCCTTGTCACCCGACGAAGGATGGCAGGCTGCCCCTGTCAGGCCAGGAAGGACGGCAGGCTGCGTTCCGCCGCGGAGTAGGTTGCGGCGTCCGGGATCTGTCCCGCCATGAAGCGGTCCACGAGCCGCGGATCCACGTACGACTTGCGGGCCACGGCGGGCGTATTGCCCAACCGCTCCGAGACGGCGTGCATGGCTGCGACCACGGCCTTGCGCCGGCCGGTGAGATTCGGCTTGCCGTTGTAGCCGGCCAGTGCCACGGCGGCCGTTACCGTTCCCTGCCACGTCCGGAAATCCTTGGCACTGAACTCGGGCCCGCAGAGTTCGTGAATAAACTCGTTCAACTCCGACGCGGAAAGCCCCGACCAGTCTCCGGTGCCGTTGCGGTAACCGATGGCCGGATCGTCGGCCTTCAGGGTCCGCACCGCCGCCAACTGGACGGCAATGTCCGGATCCTTCAGTTCCACGTCCCACTGCAGCCCGCTCTTTCCGGGAAAATGCAGCCGGACGGTCTCTTCCCGCACCTGCACGTGGCGAACCAACAACGTCGTCACCCCGTAGGAACCGTTGTCTTCGGCGTAGACTTCCGAGCCGATCCGCAACGACGCGCTGTCCAGCAGGCGGAAGGCAACGGCACAGGCCACCTGGCGGGTACGTTCGCCGGACCTCAGCAGCCTCGTCACCTTACGGCGCGCGGTGGTCAGGGTGGCTCCGAACGCCAGGGAGCGGTCGAACTTTTCCCGATCCCTCAGTTCCCGCCAACGGGCATGGTAGATGTATTGCCGCCGCCCGGCGTCGTCGGTTCCCGCGGCCTGGATATGCCCATTGGGTGCCGGGCAAATCCACACATCCGACCACGCGGGCGGAACCGCCAACGCCTTGATCCTTCGGAGCTCGTCCCCGGCAGGCCTCGAACCGTCCGGGTTGCGGTAGGAGAACCCCGCCCCGTGGCGCCGGCGGGTGATGCCGGGTGCACGGACGTTGCTGCGCCTTAGCCTCAGATGGGCACCTCCATCTTGAATCCGCAGCTGCAGCGAAGGATTTCAACGTTGACCCGCACGGTCGGGAGCGGCCCGGTTTCCGGGGAGCCGGCATCCACGGGATCAACGATGGAGTGGTCGATGCGTTCCACCGGCTGCATCGGCTCCCCGCAGTGCATGTAGCCATCGGCGCCGAAATCGATTCCCACGCTCTCGGATTCCGTGGCCGGTACCTTGAAGGTTTCGTGCCCGTAATAGCCGTCGCAGCGGCTGCACCAGTAGCTGACGTCCCATCGCGGCAGTGCGGGCGCCCCGGCCTGCGGCGGCAGCAGCGTTACGGCATCGAAGACCAGGTACTCGTCGGTGCTGCAGGCGGTGCACGAGGGGTCGGGCAACGCGCTTCCCGGTTCCCGGTCCTTGTCCTGGCCGGCATGGGCACTTGAACTGTCATTGGCAATCATGATCGTCTGCCCTTCCAATCTGCATCCCACTATTGATAAGCATACTGTTTGTAACCCATCATACTGAGGTTGGAAGAGCAGCATAAGCGCCGCGGCGGCGTCCCCGGAAGGGTGTACGGCCGCCCGCGGCACGGCCCGCTTGGATCAGCCGGCAAGGGAGTCGCCCCGGGCAGACCTAGCTG
The DNA here is from genome assembly GCF_059091125.1 of Arthrobacter sp. Y3223151. Lineage (NCBI taxonomy): Bacteria > Bacillati > Actinomycetota > Actinomycetes > Micrococcales > Micrococcaceae > Arthrobacter > Arthrobacter sp. Y3223151. The sequence continues at coordinate 202,511 of NZ_JBNHGI010000005.1, forward strand.
GTGCCGTCGTACAGCGAGTCCGGCGGTTCGCCCCCTGGTTTGCCGTACAGGCCGCGGACCCGCCGCTTGCTGGCCTGCAGCGCGTCCCTGCTGTCGCGCCGGTCGAGTTCGACGCGCAGCTCCTCCAGGCGGAACTCGGTCTCGGGATCGGCCGCGCCGAACTGGATGCTTTCCCGCTCGAGCTGGCGCATGGCCCTCCCGTACAGCGCCAGCAGTTCGGGGTCGCCGAGGGGAGCCAGATCCATGGGAAATTCGTCGGCGGGTGACAGATGGCGGTGCCGCATCAGTTCCGCCCCAACCCAATAGAACCCCCTGCATACCGACCGGCATCGGACCTGTCCATGCGCAGCCTCCAGATAGCCCGGGAGCCGATTCGGCCCCAACTGCTGCGAGCTTACAAGCGCTTCCCCCCTCCGGCAACGAATGACTTTATTATCGCGCCGGCACGATTAATTTTACGCCTGAGTCTTGACAGGCGGCAGCCCGGGATGGCGTTGGCACCCCGGGCACCCGTCCGCCGGCGCGGCAGGATGATTATTCGTCGTAGCGTTCTTCCCGGATGGTTCCGAACGGGACCTCCTCGGTCGCCATGGCTTGCACTTCATTGGGGAGGAAGCGCACCAGCACGCCGCGATCGCCCTCGGCAGCCGATTGCTTCAGCACCGGCAGGATCGCGTCGGCCTGGGTGGGCTCACATCCGGCCAGGTACTTGGCATACGCCTCCGGCAACTGCTCCGACATCTCGGCCGCCGGGATCAGTAGGAGATGAACTCGACCAGTTCACCCACCCGGTCTTCCGGATAGTTGCGGGCGACATCGGCCTGGCTGAGTATTCCCACTAGATCATGTCCATCGATCACCGGCAGCCGGCGCACCTGATGGTCCTGCATGGTTTTAATGGCCTCTTCGATGCTGTCATCCGCGCCGATCGTCACCGGCTTGCCCTGGCCCAGTTCGCCCGCTTTCACCTCGCGCGGATCCCGCCCGTCGGCCAGGCACTTGACCACAATGTCGCGGTCGGTGACCATTCCCTTAAGCCTGTTGTCCTCACCGCATATGGGCAACGACCCCACGTCGAGGTCGCGCATTTTTTGCGCCGCCAGCTCCAGCGTCTCGTTCTCTCCGATGCATTCAACACCACCGGTCATGATTTCCCTTGCGGTTGTCACGGATATCAGTCCCTTCAGGTAGTTCGAGCCGCTTCGCGCACCGTCCAGCCAGCAGGGACGAGCACGCCAAGCCGATTTATAAGGTTACTTACAATTACCACAGGGGGCGGGGGAATTGAAGGGCGGCCGGCGCCTCCCCCGCCTCGGACGTCGGATTTGCGCCCATCCCCTTGGCCGCCGGGCACCGCTTTAAGCCACGGAGCCCCCGTGAACCAGCGGCTCACGGGGGCTCTGTGACAAAGGAACCGGATCAGCGCCTGGCGCCGCCTTCGGTGTCGTCGGCAACACGGTCGGCGTCCTCATTCAGGTGGGCCTTCGCGTCGGCCATCTTGTCCTTGGCCTCGCCCTCGACCTGCTGGCCCTTGCCCTTCAGCTGCTGGGACTTATCATCCCTTGCCTCGCCGACGGCTTCGTTGACCTTGCCGGTCACCTTGTCCTTCGCAGCATCGAACTTGTCGCCCATACCCATATCAGCACCTCTTTCGGTTCAGGTTTTCCTACAGGTCCAGTCAGACTACCCCGCCGCGGGCCAAGTAGAAAGCTTGCTGACCTTAGGGTCTCGGTTCGCCGTCGGCTGACCCTTCGAGCTTCGGAATCCTCACGGGAGGACCGACAGTTGCCCGGCTGTACGACCCGATGCGCGACAGCGTAGGGTGGCAATACGATCAGCATACTGACCATACCGGCCGCCCCGGCCTCGCCTTCCATCGAGTGGAGCACCAAGTGTTGGCGGAGCCTTCGCAGCGGCCGCTAGAAGGGAGCCAGACATGACGGATCAGTACACCTTCCAGAATCCGGTAGACCGATTTCCCAGCATCTCGCCGCCCAAACAGAGCCAGCCGGAGCCCGGGCTGGACCAAGAGCTGGAGCCCGAGACCGACCGGGGCGAAGAGTCGTACCGCGGCACCGGCAGGCTGACCGGCCGCAAGGCCCTGATCACGGGAGCGGACTCCGGCATCGGCGCCGCCGTCGCCATCGGATTCGCCCGCGAGGGAGCCGACGTCGCCCTCTCCTACCTCCCGGACGAGGAATCCGACGCGCGACACGTCGCCTCGGTCATCGAGCAGGATGGCCGGAAGGCGGTGCTGCTTCCGGGCGATATCTCCGATGCCGAGGCGTCCCGCGAACTGGTCGCCAAGGCGGTGGAACAGTTGGGCGGGCTGGACATCCTGGTCAACAACGCGGGGCGCCAGATCGCTGTCGAGAAGATCGAAGACATCAGCGACGAACAGTTCGAGGACACGTTCCGCACGAATGTCTTTGCCATGTTTTGGATCACCAAGGCCGCCGTGCCGCACATGCCGCCCGGCTCGACGATCATCAACACGACGTCGGTCCAGGCCTACAACCCCTCGCCGGTCCTGCTGGACTACGCCTCCACCAAGGCGGCCATCAACAACTTCACCAAGGGTCTGGCGCAGCAGCTGGCAAGCCGCGGCATACGGGTCAACGCCGTAGCCCCCGGCCCCTTCTGGACCCCGCTGCAGGTCAGCGCGGGACAGCCGAAGGAAAAGCTGCCGGAGTTCGGCAAGAACGTGCCGCTCGGCCGCGCGGGGCAGCCCACCGAACTGGCGCCGGCCTACGTCTACCTGGCCTCGCCGGAGTCGAGCTACGTTTCCGGCGAGACGCTGAACGTCAACGGCGGAACGCCCACGCCCTGAGGCGGGGTACGTCCAGCGCGCAACCGGCGGCCAGGTTCAGCCGAGCTTGCGCCCCACCGCGAAGATCCGGCGGAATCCGAACACGGTTCCGTCTTCGGATTCCGGGTAGGCGTCGCGCAGCAGCGTTGCGTACTCGGCTTCGAACTTGGCCGCTTCTGCCGCCGGCAGGGCGGCCAGGACGGGGCGCAAGCCGGTCCCCCTGACCCACTCCAGCACCGGATCCGGCCCGTGGAGCAACTGCTGGTAGGTCGTTTCCCAGACGTCCGGGTCACAGCCTTCGTCCGATAACAGCTTGAGGTAGTCCTCGGGTTCGGAGACCGCGTCCTCGTGGCGAAGCACCCCGTCCAGCCGGCGGTGCCACCGCGGCGAGCCGGCGAGCGCACGCATGAGCGCGTGCGACGGCGCGGCAAAGTTGCCGGGTACCTGCACGGCGAGCCAACTGCCGGGCTTCATGGCGCGCAGCCAGGAACGCATGAGGTCCTGGTGCCCGGGCACCCACTGCAGCGCGGCGTTGGACACCAGCACATCCAGCTCCGCCGGAGGGGTCCAGGTCCGGATATCCCCGGTCACGAACGATAACCTGGCTGAGGTGTGCTGCTGCTGCGCCTGCCGAATCATCTCGGGCGAGGAATCCACCCCGGTGACGCTGGCGGCGGGCCAGCGGTCGGCGAGCGCCGCCGTCAGGCCGCCCGGGCCGCAGCCCAGATCCACCACCACCGCGGGATCGTCGGCGGCGATCCTTCCGGTCAGGTCAAAGAACGGCCGGTCGCGGTAGCCGGCGAATTCCACATACTTCTGCGGGTCCCAGTGCATGGGCAGTACGTTACGCCACGCTCCCGCCGGGGCTGCGCACCGCTGGGTGCCCGCACGGCGCGGCTCGCCCACCGCATAAGCTGGAAACAACATGAATCTTCTCCAGCTCCTGCCGGGCACCGGCACTGCCTCAGATCCCGACGACGTCTACACCTGGTTCACCGAGTGGGTCGAATCCCGTGGCATGTCGCTCTACCCTGCCCAGGACGAGGCCGTCATGGAACTGGTCACCGGCAACAACGTCATCCTGGCCACCCCCACCGGGTCGGGGAAGTCGTTGGTCGCGATCGCGGCCCACTTCCACGCCATGTCCACCGGGACGGTCAGCTATTACACGGCACCCATCAAGGCGCTCGTGTCGGAGAAGTTCTTCGCCCTGTGCGACATCTTCGGACCGGAGAACGTCGGCATGGTCACCGGCGACTCGGCGGTCAACCAGGACGCCCCGATTATCTGCTGCACCGCCGAGATCCTGGCCAACATCGCATTGCGCGAGGGCTCCGCCGCGGACCTTGGCACGGTGGTCATGGACGAGTTCCACTACTACTCCGACCCGCAGCGCGGCTGGGCCTGGCAGGTGCCGCTGCTGGAACTGCCGCAGGCGCAGTTCCTGCTGATGTCCGCGACGCTGGGCGACGTGACCCGGTTCGAAAAGGAACTCACCGACCTCACCGACAGGGCGACGGTCACCGTCAGTTCGGCCGAACGCCCCATTCCGCTGCATTACTACTATGTGCAGACCAGCGTGCAGGAGTCGCTGGAGGAACTGCTCACCACCAGGCAGGTTCCCGTCTACGTGGTGCACTTCAGCCAGTTGGAAGCCATAGAGCGTGCCCAGAACCTCATGAGCATCAACGTCTGCACCCGCGAGGAGAAGGACCGAATCGCGGAACTGATCTCCGGTTTCCGGTTCGCGGCCGGCTTCGGCAAGACCCTTAACCGCCTGGTCCGGCACGGCATTGGTGTCCACCACGCGGGCATGCTGCCCAAATACCGCCGGCTCGTGGAGCAGTTGGCGCAGGCCGGCCTGCTGAAGGTCATCTGCGGCACCGACACCCTGGGGGTGGGCATCAACGTGCCCATCCGCACCGTGCTGCTGACCGCCCTGAGCAAGTACGACGGCGTGCGCACCCGCCTGCTCAATGCTCGCGAATTCCATCAGATCGCCGGTCGCGCGGGCCGGGCCGGCTATGACACGGCGGGTACCGTCGTCGTGCAGGCCCCGGAACACGTGGTGGAGAACACCAAGGCCATGGCCAAGGCGGTGGCCAAGTTCGGCGATGACCAGAAAAAGCTGCGCCAGGTGGTGAAGAAGAAGCCGCCGACCGGCTTCGTGAGCTGGGGCGAACCCACCTTCCACAAGCTGGTGGAGAGCGAACCCGAACCGCTGACGTCCAGCTTCACCATCAGCCACGCGATGCTGCTGAACATTCTGGAGCGCCCCGGGGACCCGTTCGCCGCCGCCAAACGGCTGCTGACGCGCAACCACGAAACACGCTCGTCCCAGCTGAAGCTGATCAAGAAGGCACTGGGCATTTACCGGGAACTGGTGGTTTCCGGCCTGGTGGAACGCCTGGACGCGCCGGACGAGAACGGGCACCTCGTCCGGCTGAAGGTGGAGCTGCAGCCGAATTTCGCGCTGAACCAACCGCTTTCCCCGTTCGCCGTGGCCAGCCTGGACCTGCTGGACCCCGAAGACGGCGGCTACGCACTGGACGTGGTCTCCATCATCGAGGCCACGCTCGAGAAGCCCCGCCAGATCCTGTCCGCGCAGGAGAAGAAGGCACGCGGCGAAGCCGTGGCTGCGATGAAGGCCGACGGCATCGAATACGACCAGCGGATGGCCCTGCTGGACGAGGTCACCTACCCGCAGCCGCTGGCCGAACTGCTCGAGGCCGCGTTCGAGACCTACCGCCACGGTGCGCCCTGGCTGGGCGACTTCGAACTCGCGCCGAAGTCGGTGATCCGTGACATGTACGAGCGGGCGATGAATTTCGGCGAGTTCGTGCAGTTTTACGGGCTGGCCCGCAGCGAGGGCATAGTGCTCCGCTATCTCACCGACGGCTACAAGGCGCTGCGGCAGACCGTCCCGGCCGAGGCCCTGCGCGAGGATCTGGCCGACATCATCGCCTGGCTGGGCGAGCTGGTGCGGCAGGTCGACTCCAGCCTGCTGGACGAGTGGGAAGAACTCGCCGCGGGCAAGGGCGCCGCGGATCTGGCGGCCGAGCACGCCGCCGAGTCGGTGTTCACGCAGGAGCCGCCGAAGCTGACCGACAACATCCGGGCCTTCCGTGTCATGGTGCGCAACGAGTTGTTCCGCCGGGTGGAGCTGTTCGCCGAGGAGCAGGAAGAGGAACTCGGTGCTCTGGATGCCGATGCGGGCTGGGACGCCGACCGCTGGGCGGACGCGATGGATGCCTACTACGAGGAGTACGACGACCTCGGCATCGGGCCCGATGCGCGCGGACCGGCGCTGCTGATCATCGAGGAGCAGCCGGCCGTCTGGAAGGTGCGGCAGATCTTCGATGACCCCGCCGGCAACCGGGACTGGGGCATCAGCGCCGAGGTGGACCTGGCCGCCAGCAACGAGACGGGAGCGGCCGCGGTCCGGATTCTCGACGTCGGCCCGGCCGGCGGCTGACGCCGGCGGCGTCCGCTTGCGGGCGGTTGGCAGCAACCCTAGGGTGGTAAGCACACTTACCTTCCGCGGGGCGCGGCCTGCGCTCCCCCGGGCGGCGCGACAGGGGGGACAATCGTGAAAGCACTGACCTGGCAAGGCAAACGGAAGCTGAGCGTCGAGCAGGTCCCGGACCCGGTGCTGCGGGAACCCACCGACGCCATCATCAGGGTCACCTCCACCGCCATCTGCGGGTCCGACCTGCACCTCTACGAGCTGTTCGGCCCGTTCCTGGCGCCCGGCGACGTCCTGGGCCATGAACCCATGGGGATCGTCGAGGAGACCGGCAGCGCCGTGCCGGGGCTCAAGCCCGGCGACCGGGTGGTGGTCCCCTTCAACATCGCGTGCGGGCGCTGCCATATGTGCAGCCGGGGGTTGCAGTCGCAGTGCGAAACCACGCAGGTCAGGGACAAGGGTTCAGGCGCCGCACTGTTCGGCTACACCGAGCTCTACGGCTCGGTTCCGGGCGGGCAGGCCGAGTTCCTGCGCGTCCCGCACGCGGACTACGGCCCCATCAAGATCGAGGACAGCCAGGCGCCGGACGAGCAATACCTGTTCCTCTCCGACATCCTCCCGACCGCGTGGCAGGCAGTGGCCTACGCCCAGGTTCCCGACGGCGGCACGCTGGCAGTTTTCGGGCTCGGGCCGGTCGGCCAGTTCGCCGCCCGCATCGGCCGCCACCTGGGCCACCGCGTGATCGGGATCGACCTCGTTCCGGAGCGGCTGGACATGGCCCGCAGGCACGGCATCGAGACCTTGGTGTGGGGACCAAAGATCGCCGACGAACTGCGCGACGCGACCCAAGGCCGCGGTCCGGAGTCGGTGGTCGACGCCGTCGGCATGGAGGCGCACGGCGCGACCGCGGCGGCCACCGCACAATTCGCCGTCGGGCTCCTCCCCGACCCCGTGGCCAGGAAGCTGATGTCGACGGCAGGGCTCGACCGCCTCTCCGTCCTGCACGCGGCGATCGACGCCGTGGCCCGCGGCGGCACCATCTCGCTGTCCGGGGTCTACGCCGGCCAGGCGGACCCCATGCCGATGCTTACGCTCTTCGACAAGCAGGTGACGCTGCGGATGGGCCAGTGCAACGTCCGGCGCTGGATCGACGACGTGCTGCCGCTGGCGGCCGATCCGGCAGATCCGCTCGGCGTCGGCGACCTGGTCACGCACACGGCCCCGCTGGACCAGGCCCCGGAGATGTACGAGAAATTCCAGAAGAAGGACGACGGCTGCATCAAGGTGGTGCTCAAGCCGTAGCGCGCGCTCCGGGACGCTAGGCTTTTGTCATGTCTGTGATCCGCCCGGCCGACGAAGCCGATGTCCCCGTCATCCTCGACCTGATCCGCGACCTGGCCGTGTACGAGAAGGAACCGGACGCGGTCAAAACCACGCCGGAACAGCTGCAGGACGCCCTGTTTTCCGCCCGGCCGTCGGTCTTCGCGCACGTCGCGGAAGACGACGGCGGCGTGCAGGGTTTCGCCCTCTGGTTCCGGAACTTTTCCACGTGGGAGGGTGTGCACGGCATCTACTTGGAGGACCTGTATGTCCGGCCCGAGGCCCGCGGACGGGGGTACGGCAAGGCCCTGCTGCAGACGCTGGCCAGCCACGCGGTGGCGTCCGGGTACGCCCGGGTGGAGTGGGCGGTACTGAACTGGAACCGCCCGTCCATCGACTTCTACCGCAGCCTCGGCGCCCGCCCCCAGGAGGAATGGTCGACGTTCCGGCTGGCCGGCGACGCCCTCGCCTCGTTCGGCTCGGGTGCCGGCCGGGTGAACCCGTGACCGGACACCGGGTGACCGGAACGCACCGCATCCGCGGCATGAGGACGGCCGGGTATTTCTTCGACGTGCCGCTCGACCATGCGGATCCGGACGGCGAAACCCTCGAAATTTTCGCCCGCGAGTATTCCTCGCTGGAACACGACGACGGCGCCGCGGCACGGCTGCCGTGGCTGCTGTTCCTGCAGGGCGGGCCAGGCGGCCGCGGCAACCGGGTGACGTCGTTGTCCGGCTGGATGAAGGAGGCGGCCAAGACCTTCCGCATCCTCATGCTGGACCAGCGCGGCACCGGCCTCTCCTCCCCCGTGAACCGACAGACGCTGCCGATGCGCGGCGACGCGGCGGCGCAGGCGGCGTTCCTGGCACATTTCCGTGCGGACTCGATCGTGCGCGATGCCGAGCTGATCCGGCAGGAACTCGGCAGCGGACCGTGGAGCGTCTTCGGGCAGAGCTACGGCGGCTTCTGTGCGCTGACCTACCTCTCCCTCGCACCCGAGGGGCTGCGGGAAGTGCTGATCACCGGCGGCCTGGCCCCGCTGGCGGGAGGAGCCGAGCAGGTCTACCGGGCCACGTTTCCCCGGGTGGAAGCACGCAACCGCGAATACTTCGCCCGCTACCCGGAAGACCGGGCCCGGGTCACCGCCGTCGCACGGCACCTTGAAGCGGTGCCCGAATACCTGCCGTCCGGCGAGCGCCTGACCACCGGCCGGTTCCAGATGGCCGGGTCGTTTTTGGGCGGCAACACCCGGATCGACGCCCTGCACTACCTGCTGGAGGACGCCTTCGTCCCGACACCGTCCGGCCAGCGGCTCTCGGATGCCTTCCTGGAGCAGGTCTCCGCGCTGGCGAGCCGTGCGTCCAACCCGCTCTATGCCCTGATGCACGAATCCATCTATGCCCAGGGCGAAGCGACCGGCTGGGCCGCGTGGCGCGTGCTCCGGGACTTCCCGCAGTTCGCCCCGGAGGCGGACGAGCCGCTGCTCACCGGCGAGATGGTCTATCCCTGGTACTTCGAGCAGGACCCGGCCCTGGTTCCGCTGCGGGAGGTGGCCGAGCTGCTGGCGGCGAAGTCGGATTGGCCGGCCCTCTACGACCCCGACCGGCTGGCGGGGAACAGTGTCCCCGCCGCCGCGGCCGTCTACCGCGACGATATCTATGTGGAGCGCGGCCTGTCGCTGGAAACGGCCGCGCAGGTGAAGGGGCTGCAGGTCTGGGAAACCGGTGAGTTCCATCATGACGGCATTGCCGACGACGGCGAGGCCGTCTTCCGACGCCTGCTCGGCATGATCCGGGACTAGCCGCCCACCATCACGGCTCCGCAAGGCGCGGAAAGGGTTTACCCGATCGTCTGTACGTAAAAGTTTTCGCTCCGCAGGCATCCCTCGGGCGCGCTCTCGGTGAGACGGTCGAGTTGGTCCTGCCGGAGGGTTCCCCCGCCGAAGAATACCGGTCCGCCGATCGCCAGAGACCGGCCTTCGACTTCCACGGTCAGCAGTTCCCGCCCCTGGCCGAAGGCGGCGTCGGCCGGAAACACCAGCATGACCTCCCGGTCCGAGGTGTCCCTACCGATGACGCAATTCTCCGCCGACAGCTCGACGGTGCCCTCGAAGCCGGCCTCCATCTCGAAGTTCTCCCGGCCGCTGTCGGGATTCACCAGCAGGACCGCGTTACCCGGACCCGTTTTGACGGCACCGAAGGATGCGGGGACGCCCTCGTCACCGCAGCCCGACAGGAGGATCGACACCACGGCTCCTGCGGCCAAGACCTGCCGGCGGCTCACGACGGGCTCCTGCCGCCGGCACCCACGCCTGCCGGGACGCCCCCGCCGCGGGCGGCGAAAGCCATCGCCAGCAAGATGCCCGCAACGACGGCGGCCGCCGCGTTCAGGCCGGCGAACCCCAGGGCGGCCAGCAGCGGACCCGACAGGGCTGCCCCCAGGGCCCCCGCGGCGCCCATGAGTGTGTCGGACAGGCCCTGCGCCGGCACGCGGCCGGATTCCGGCACCGACTCGGCCAAAAGTGTGGAGCCGGCAATCACCGAGGCCGACCACCCCAGGCCCAGCAACACCAGACCGGCACCCACCAGCCACGTGTCCTGCTGTCCCAACCCGGCCAGCGCCGTCGCGGCCAGGAGGACCAGCTGACCGGCCACGATGGTTCGGGTGCGTCCCAGCCGGTCGGTCAGCCAGCCCATCAGCGGCGACAGTGCGTACATGCCGGCCAGATGCAGCGAGATGGTAAAGCCGATGATGGCGAACGTGTCCGTCTGGCTGTGCTGGTGCCCGCCCGCATGGTCCAGCGCCTGCAGGTGCACCGGCGTCATGGACATCACCGCTACCATCACCAGTTGGGCGCCCACCACGGCCGCCAATCCGAGCGCGGCCATAGGTTGGTGCCGGATCGCCGCCACGCCCGTCCGCAGGGTTCCGCGGCGGTTGACCGGCAGGGCGCCCCCGCTGCCGCGTGCACGCGCATAGCCCAACGGGTCCGGCCGCAGGCCCACCAGCAGCAGCGCGGCGCCGATGGCCATGCCCGCCATCGAGAACAGGAAGGGTCCGGAGGACTCGGGCAACCCGAGCGCGGCACCCAATTCGGCGCCCGGGCGGATCAGGTTGGGGCCGGTCACGGCACCGACCGTGATGGACCAGACCACGAAGGCCAGGTCCCGGCCGCGATGCTGTGGCACGGCCAGGTCCACCGCCGCGAAACGGGCCTGCAGGTTGGCCGCGTTGCCGACCCCCAGGAGGGCGGAGCCTACCAGCAGCACCGCAAATGATCCGGTGACCGGTGCCAGCGCCATCAGCGCCGAACCCAGCAGGGCCAGCAGCAGGCCGGTGACCAGCGCCCGCCGGCGTCCGGAACGGGCGGCGACACTGGCCAACGGCAGGGCCGCCAGCGCGCCCGCCAAGGCTATCGCCATCGTAGACGTTCCCGCCAGGGCCTCGCTGCCGGTGAGTTCCACGGCCAGCAGCGAGCCGATGGCCAGCCCGGCGCCGTGGCCCAAGCCGCTGAACAGCTGGGCCAGGGACAGGGAAACAACGACGCGGCGCTGAACGGCCCTCGTGCGAGGGTCTGCGTTCAGCGCCGCGTCTGGTTGCTGGGTCACACGCCGAGCCTAGTCGACCTGCAACCGGTTAAACCGCCGTTACTCGGTGTCGGACTTGCCGCGCTCGGCATCCGACTGGACGCGCCCGGCGTCCGAGCGTGCCGGCTCGGCCTCCGCCTGGACGCGCTCCGCGTTCGACCGGGCGGGCTCGGCGTCGGACTCGGCGGCCTCGCCGTCGGCCCTGGCGCGCTCGGCGTCCTTTGCCAGCCGCGCATCGATGGCTGCCTGGCGGCCCGCCGGGCTGAGCAGGCTGGCCACCGTGGCGACCACCAGGGTGCCGATGATCACGCCGAGCGACAGCTGGGTGCTGATCTCCGGGACCCACTCGACGTGCTGGCCGCCGTTGATGAACGGCAACTCGTTCTCGTGCAGCGCGTGGAAGATCAGCTTCACGCCGATGAAGGCCAGGATGACCGACAGCCCGTGCTTGAGGTAGACCAGGCGGTCCATCAGGCCGCCCAGCAGGAAGTACAGCTGGCGCAGGCCCATCAGCGCGAAGATGTTTGCCGTGAAGACGATGAACGCGCTCTGGGTGAGGCCGAAGATCGCCGGGATGGAGTCAACCGCGAACAACAGGTCGGTCATGCCGATGGTGATGAAAACCATGACCATGGGGGTGAACAGACGCTTGCCGTCCACCGTGGTGCGCAGCTTGTTGCCGTCGTAGTGCTCGCTGACCGGCAGCTTCTTGGTCAGCCGGGAAATCAGCCCGGACTCGGAGCCCTCTTCTTCGTCCTCGCCCGAGTCTGTTGCCTGCTTCCAGGCGGTCCAGAGCAGGAACGCTCCGAAGATGTAGAACACCCAGCTGAACTGGGCGATCAGCGTCGCGCCCAGCAGGATGAAGATGCCCCGCAGGATCAGCGCGATGATAATGCCGAACATCAGCACTTCCTGCTGGTACTTCCTCGGCACGGAGAACCTGGCCATGATGATGATGAAGACGAACAGGTTGTCCACGCTGAGGCTGTACTCGGTGATCCAGCCGGCCACGAATTCCTGGCCGTAGTCGGGGCCGGCCTGCCAGAACAGCACGCCTGCGAAGATCAGCGCCAGTGTGACGTAGAATCCGACCCAGAGGCCGGCCTCTTTCATCGACGGCTCGTGCGGCCGCTTAACCACGTACAGCAGGTCAAACAGCAGGATGACGCCCAGGACCACGAAGGACGTGATCTCAAAGGGCAGCGATAATTGGTCCGACACGGAACCTTGCCTTTCACAGAAGATGCCGCGCGGGTGCGGTGCGCGGGTGCGAGTGTTCGCCGCAAGTCTCTCCGCCTGCCGCTCTGCGGCCAGGCCACTGTGCCCGGCGGGGCGTCGATGCCCCGCGTGTTGACGTCCACAGTGTTCGGGATACTCCCCTACGCTCGGTCAAGTGTAGCGTAGGTGCGCCCGACGACGGCGGGCGCGCACCGCCGTCGTCGTTTCACCGCCGGAAGTCCGTGCGGCAGCTGCGGAGGGCTTAGGCGTGGCCCGCGGCGCGCATCTGCCGCAGGTCCTTCTTCAGGTCCGAAACCTCATCGCGCAGCCGGGCAGCCAGCTCGAACTGCAGCTCCGCCGCGGCGGCGTGCATCTGCTCCGTCATCTGGGCGATCAGCTCGCCCAAATCCTCGGCCGGCGCCGCAGCCAGTCCGTCGCGGCGGATCTTGTCCTTGGGCACGGCGGCGGACAACCCCCGCTTGCCCTTGCCGTAGTCGAACTCCTTCAGCAGTTGCTGGGTGTCGGCGTCCTCGCGGGCCAGTTGGTCGGTGATGTCGGCGATCCGCTTCCGCAGCGGCTGCGGGTCCACCCCGTGTTTCTTGTTGTGCGCGACCTGGATCTCCCGGCGGCGGTTCGTTTCCTCGATCGCCTTGGCCATGGAGTCGGTGATCTTGTCCGCGTACATGTGCACCTGCCCCGACACGTTGCGGGCGGCACGGCCGATGGTCTGGATCAGCGAGGTGCTGCTGCGCAGGAAGCCTTCCTTGTCCGCGTCCAGGATGGCGACCAGCGAGACCTCCGGCAGGTCCAGGCCCTCGCGCAGCAGGTTGATGCCCACCAGCACGTCGAACGTGCCCATCCGCAGCTCGCGGAGCAGTTCCACCCGGCGAAGGGTGTCCACGTCGGAGTGCAGGTACTGGACCTTCACGCCGTGCTCGTTCAGGTAGTCGGTGAGGTCCTCGGCCATCCGCTTGGTCAGCGTGGTGACCAGGACGCGTTCGTTGCGTTCCACGCGCGCGTTGATCTCGCCCAGCAGGTCGTCGATCTGGCCCTTGGTCGGCTTGACGATGACCTCGGGGTCCACCAGGCCCGTGGGCCGGATGATCTGCTGGACATAGCCGTCGGACTTGGACAGCTCGTACTTGCCCGGCGTGGCGGAGAGGTAGACGGTCTGGCCGATCCGCTCCAGGAACTCGTCCCACTTCAGCGGCCGGTTGTCCATCGCGGACGGCAGCCGGAAACCGTAGTCCACCAGGTTGCGCTTGCGGGACATGTCACCCTCGTACATCGCGCCGATCTGAGGCACGGTCACGTGCGATTCGTCGATCACCAGCAGGAAATCGTCCGGGAAGTAATCCAGCAGGCAGTGCGGCGCGGTGCCCGGACCGCGGCCGTCGATATGCCGCGAGTAATTCTCGATGCCGTTGCAGAACCCCATCTGCTGCATCATTTCGAGGTCATAGGTGGTACGCATCCGGAGCCGTTGCGCCTCCACCAGCTTGTTCTGCGACTCAAGGACCTGCAGCCGGTCGCGCAGTTCGTCCTCGATGTCCCTGATCGCCCGGCTCATCCGGTCCTCACCGGCCACATAGTGCGACGCCGGGAAGACGTACATTTCAGTCTCTTCGCGGATGATCTCCCCGGTAACGGGATGCAGCGTCTGGATATTCTCGATTTCGTCCCCGAAGAACTCGATCCGCACGGCCAGTTCCTCGTACATCGGAATGATCTCCACGGTATCGCCCCGGACCCGGAACGTGCCCCGGTGGAAGTCGATGTCGTTGCGGGCATATTGCATGGCGACGAACCGGCGCAGCATGTCATCCCGGTTCATTTCCGCGCCCTTACGGAGCGTGACCATGCCCGCGATGTATTCTTCCGGCGTGCCCAGACCGTAGATGCAGGACACGGTGGCCACCACGATGACGTCGCGCCGGGTCAGCAGCGCGTTGGTGGCAGAGTGGCGCAAACGTTCGACTTCCTCATTGATGGAGGAGTCCTTCTCGATAAAAGTATCCGTCTGTGCCACGTAGGCTTCCGGCTGGTAGTAGTCGTAATAGGAGACGAAGTACTCCACGGCGTTGTTGGGCAGCAGCTCGCGGAACTCGTTGGCCAGCTGCGCGGCCAGGGTCTTGTTTTGCACCAGCACCAGGGTGGGCCGCTGCACCTTTTCTACCAGCCAGGCGGTGGTCGCGGACTTGCCGGTGCCGGTGGCACCGAGCAGCACGACGTCCTTCTCGCCCGCCTGGATCCGTTCGGTCAGTTCCGCGATGGCGGCCGGCTGGTCGCCGGCGGGCTGGAATTCGCTGACGACTTCGAAGGGCGCCACAACGCGTTTGATGTCCTGCGCAAGACTCATGACGTTAACGGTAGACCCGATTGCGGTCAGGGTGGGTCCGGAATCGCTCTGGGCCTAACGTCGGTAGCGGATCGGCCCGCCCCTTGCCCGCTGACCGTTGCCCGGTACCCGCCGCGTGCGGTAGATGTGTGGATGCAGCCGGCGACGAACGGAAGGCACGCCATGGACCTGGTCCGAACCTATCCCGAGGGTGTGACGTCGTGGATCGACGTCGAACACCGCGACCTTGAGGCGGCCAAGGACTTCTACGGCGGGATCTTTGGCTGGACCTTCGCCGAGGCCACTCCGCCGGGGGTATCTCCGCGCTATGTGATCGCCAGGCTCGACGGCCGGGACGTTGCCGGCCTTGGCGAGGGCACTGCGGGCGCCACCCCCGCGTGGAACACGTACGTCGCCGTCCTGGACTCGGAGGCGGCGGCGGAGAGGATCCGCTCCGCGGGCGGTCAGGTGCTCTCCGGCCCGGCCGACGCCGGTGACGGCGGCCGGGCGACGCTGTGTGCGGATCCGGCCGGCGTCCCGTTCCGGCTTTGGCAGGCGCGGAACCGGCCGGGCGCCCAGGCGGTCAACATGCCCGGCGCCTGGAACTTCAGCGACCTGCACGCCGCCGATCCCGCCGCAGCGTCGGCCTTCTACGGAGAGGTCTTCGGCTGGCAGTTCGACGACGTCGGTTTCGGCAGCATGATTCGCGTCCCCGGCTATGGCGACCACCTGCAGGCGACCAGTGATCCCGGCATCCACGAGCGCCAGTCGGGCATCAACGTCCCGCCGGAATTCGCCGATGCCATCGGGTGGCTCACGGGCCTGCAGCCCGGCGAGACGGCACACTGGCACGTGGCGTTCACGGTCGCCGACCGCGACGAGACCGCCGCCGACGTTGAACGCCGGGGCGGGACGGTGCTCGGCCACACCACGTCCGACTGGACCCGGGATGCCCTGGTCCGGGACCCGCAGGGCGCCGTGTTCACCGCGAGCCAGTTCGCCCCGTCCGCGGGGTGAGGCCGCCGGCGCTAGCTGCCGACGGCGGGCGGTTTCCACCCGGTGTCCCGGGCCCACTCGTTCATCTGCGGATCGGCCGTCCGGCTGAACCAGTCTTCCTTCGCACGGGCGTAGCCGCCGGTCGAGGGGTCGGACGCATGCAGGCCGGCGAGCCGACGTTTCTCGGCCAGATACGCCGCGGCCGCACCGGGGTTGGCCCGCAGCCAGTCCCGGAACAGCAGGGCGTAGCGCCACCCCGGGGAACCGGCTTCCCGGATGTGGACGTTGACGGCACGGCCCGGGTCGGCGTTGCCGTGCAGTCTTTTCTGCCAGTCCCCCGGCTCCGGATGCTGTGGCCTCGGGGTGTCCCGCCAGGTACCCGGCCAGCGCGGGAAGCCGGCGGCCGCCAGGGCGTCCGCGGCGCAGTCGGCGTCGTCCAGGCTCCCCACGGTCACCTGCAGGTCCAGCACGTCCTTGGCCGGCAGCCCCGGAACGGCGGTCGAACCCACGTGGTCGACGGCAAGGATGCGCGGGTCGGCGCGGCTGAGCCGCGCCGCGAGCAGGGCTGCCTGCGCCGGCCACTCCGGCTGGGGGTCGAGCAGGACGGGCGGGCCGGTGCGCGGAGCCAGCCGTCCGGCCAAGAGGTTCCGGTTGAAGGGCAGCAGGCGTTCCGCCCAGAGCGCCTCCAGCGCCGCTAACAATTCCTCCCGGGTGCCGTTGTTTTCCAGCACGACGTCGGCGGCGGCCCGGCGTTCCGCCGTGGAGGCCTGGGCGGCGACACGGGAGCGGGCGTCGGTTTCGCTCATGCCGCGGTCCTCGACCATGCGCCGCAGCCGCTCGTCTTCGGGCGCATCGATCACCAGCACCAGATGGAAGGAGGGGCTCTGCCCGGTTTCCACCAGCAGCGGGATGTCTTGGACCAGGATGGCGCCCTTGCCCGCCGCGGCCGCCCGCGCCGCCGCCGTGGCGCGCACCAGCGGGTGCACGATCCCATTCAGGCGCTCGCGGTGCGCGGGATCGTTGAAGACCAGGGCGCCGAGCGCCGGCCGGTCAAGCCGGCCGTCGGCCGTGAGGATGCCGGGGCCGAACGCGTCGACGACGGCTCGCAGGCCGTCGGTGCCGGGCTCTACCACTTCCCGGGCGATGGCGTCGGCGTCGATGAGGGTGGCGCCGAGCTCGGCCAGCCGCCGGGCAGCCAGCGATTTTCCGGCGGCGATGCCGCCGGTGAGTCCGATTCTGAGCACGGCCTTAGTCTAGCCAGCACGCGGACAGGCACCGTGCCACCGCGTGCCCGGCGGCGCTGCGGGCTTTGGTGCCCGGGCCCGCTACTCCTCGTGCCCTTGGTCGGCGCTCATCTGGTCTTCGGCGGGCGGAGTTTCTCCGGGCGGAACGCCACCGCCTGGTTCCAGCCCGGTGATGTTCTGGCTTTCGGGATCAGGGTTGGCCGAGTCGCCTTGGTCGGCCGATGCCCGGCCTTCGTTGACGCCCTCAGGCGCGGCCGGGCCGTGGCCCTTGCCGCCTGAAACGCGCGGGTCGAATTCCGGTTGGTTTTTCGCCATGGTTCCGCCGTTCGTTGCGTTCTCCGGCCGCCCCGCGGGCGCGGCCCTGTGCCACCCAGACTAGGCACGCTCGCGCCCGCCGGACAAGGGACCCCGGGCGGCACACTAGGCTGGAACCTATGGTTCCCCCGTTCCCCGGCAGCAGCTACACCACCGTAGCCGGCGAGCACCGGCACGAGATCGAAATCAAACGCTCGAGGTTCATCACGGTGCTGCGGCGGGTGGAAACGGAGCAAGAGGCCCGCGGCCTGGTCGCGGAGCTGCGCCGCGAATTCCACGACGCCCGGCACCACTGCAGTGCCTTCCTGCTGGGGCCGGACCGGGGCGTCCAGCGCTCCAACGACGACGGCGAGCCCGCCGGTACGGCTGGGGCTCCCATGCTGGAGGCCCTGCTCAAACGCGAGACGGCGCCCGGGGTGACGGACCTCAGCGACGTCGAAGCCGTCGTCGTCCGCTATTTCGGGGGGATCCTGCTGGGAGCCGGAGGACTGGTGCGGGCCTATTCGGAGTCGGTGTCGCAGGCCGTGGCGGCCGCGCCGCTGGTCCGGCGGCGCCGGATGCGCCTGTTCGCGGTGCCGGCGGCGCATGCCCACGCCGGGCGTTTGGAAAATGACCTGCGCGCGGGCGGCACGGTGGTGCTTGGCAGCGAGTACGGAGCCGACGGGGTCCGGATCAGCCTGGCGATCGACGACGAACCGGCGGTCATTTCCCGGTTTGAGGAGCAGCTTGCCGCGCTGACCTCGGGTGGTCCGGCCGCGGAACCGCTGGGCACGGAATGGGTGGACCTTGACTGAGCGGCCCGCGTTCGATTTTTCGGAGCTCCGGCGCTGGCCGGATGTGGAGGCGGACAACCTCTTCGCCTACGACGCGGCGGACAGGTTGCTGCTGGACACCGCCGCGCCCCTGTTGGACGGCGTGGACGGCAGCCGGATCACGGTCGTCAACGACCACTACGGGGCGCTCACGCTGGCCCTCGCGGCGGCCGGCAAGCAGGGCATGCGCGTGGTCCAGGACCCGCTCAGTTCCGAGCGGGCCCTGGCCCACAACGCCGCGCGGATGGGACTGGCGGGCTACCGGAATTGCCTGCTGGAACCGGCGGCGTTCGACGGCGCAGGGCTCGTGCTGCTGCAGTTGCCCCGCGCGCTCGATGCGCTGGAGGAGATCGCCGGCTGCATCGCGGCGGCCGCCTCGCCGGGCGTCACTGTTCTGGCCGGCGGGCGCGTCAAGCACATGACAACGGCGATGAACTCCGTGCTCGGCGCCTCCTTCTCCTCCGTGACTGCGGGGCTGGCGCGGCAGAAGGCACGCGTGCTGACGGCCACGGGTCCCTTGCCGGCGACGGGCGGGCGCTTTCCCCTGGCGGAAGAGCACGACGTCGGGCTGCCGGTTCCGCTGCGGCTGCTTGCCTTCGGCGGCACCTTCGGCGGGCCCAAGCTGGATCCCGGGACCCGGTTCCTGCTGCCCTTGCTGGCGGGCGCCCGGCCGGCGGACCGCGCCGTCGATCTCGGTTGCGGCAACGGATCCATCGCCGCCTATCTGGCACTCGCGCGCCCGGGCATGCGGGTCCTGGCGAGCGACCAGTCGGCCTCTGCCGTCGCGTCGGCACGTGCCACGGCGGCAGCAAACGGCGTGGCGGGCCGCGTGCAGGTCCACCGGGACGATGCGCTGTCCTCCCTGCCGGCGGCCTCCGAGCAGCTGGTGGTGCTCAACCCGCCGTTCCACATCGGCAACGCCGTGCACGCGGGCATCGCGCTGAAACTCTTCGCCGACGCCGGGCGGGTGCTGGGGCCGGCCGGGGAATTGTGGACTGTCTGGAACAGCCACCTGGCCTACAAACCGGCGCTAAACCGGCTGGTGGGGCCTACCCGGCAGGTGGCGAGGAACTCCAAGTTCACGGTCACCGTCAGCACCCGGCGCTGAGGGGCGGCTCTCGCGTGCCCGGCGACTACTCCCGTGCCCGGGCCTAGGCGGCTCTAAGTGCCGTAGTACCTGCGCAACTCGGCCTCTTCCTCCGGGGTCAGGCTGTCGGATGCGTCCGGCGAGGGCGAGTCCTTGATGGTGTCATGGCTGTAGGCGACGTACACGTCGCGTGATTCGATGCGGGCTCCGGCGACCGGGACGAACTTTTCGCGGCTGTCGGCCAGGCCCAGGCCAACGGTGAGCCAGGTGATGGTTCCGGTCACCGGATCCTGGTGGACCTGCCCCACCACGCCCAGTTTCTGCTGCTCGCTGTCCCACACTGTGGATTGCTGCAAGGCGTGAATGTCGACTTTTTCTGCCATGTTCTCTCCATTCCGGCCAATGGCCTGCGTGGGTGTCCGTACGTTCCTCACCCTAAATCCCACGCCTGCACCGGGCAAGGACCGCAGCGGCCCCCGAACGGACACCGGCCGCGCGGCGACGGCCCTGCCGGCGCTCCGGAAAAGGCGCCGGAGACAGCAGGAACCCCCGCACCCTGGGGTGCGGGGGTTCCTCAATCAGCGATGCCGGGTTGCCCCGGCGCCGAGAACCGTTGTTACTGGCCGGTCAGCTTCTCACGCAGTGCAGCCAGGGCTTCGTCGGAAGCCAGGGTGCCGCCGCTGGAGGCCGGAGCTGCCGGGGCGTCGGAGGAGTAGCTGGTCGGAGCGGCCTCGGACTCGCTCGGAGCCTCGGCTTCCTCTGCCATGGAGGCAGCAACCTGCTTCTTGTGGGCTTCCCACCGCGCCTGGGCGTCGGCGTACTGCTGCTCCCACGCGGCGCGCTGCGCCTCGTAGCCTTCGAGCCACTCGTTGGTCTCCGGGTCGAAGCCCTCCGGGTACTTGTAGTTGCCCTGCTCGTCGTACTCGGCAGCCATGCCGTAGAGGGCCGGGTCGAACTCGGAGCCCTCCGGGTCGACGCCCTCGTTGGCCTGCTTCAGGGACAGCGAGATGCGGCGGCGTTCCAGGTCGATGTCGATGACCTTGACGAAGACCTCGTCGTTGACGGACACAACCTGCTCGGCCAGCTCCACGTGGCGCACGGCCAGCTCGGAGATGTGGACCAGGCCCTCGATGCCGTCTTCGACGCGGACGAACGCACCGAACGGAACCAGCTTGGTGACCTTGCCCGGGACGATCTGGCCCAGGGCATGGGTGCGGGCGAAGGTCTGCCACGGGTCTTCCTGGGTGGCCTTCAGGGACAGGGACACGCGCTCGCGGTCCAGGTCCACCTCGAGCACCTCGACGGTGACTTCCTGGCCAACCTCGACGACCTCGGACGGGTGGTCGATGTGCTTCCAGGACAGCTCGGAGACGTGCACCAGGCCGTCGACGCCGCCCAGGTCCACGAAGGCACCGAAGTTGACGATGGAGGAGACGACGCCCGGACGGACCTGGCCCTTCTCCAGCTTGTTGAGGAAGGTGGAGCGGACCTCGGACTGGGTCTGCTCGAGCCATGCACGGCGGGACAGCACAACGTTGTTGCGGTTCTTGTCCAGCTCGATGATCTTCGCTTCGATCTGCTGGCCGATGTACGGAGCCAGGTCGCGCACGCGGCGCATCTCGACGAGGGAGGCGGGCAGGAAGCCGCGCAGGCCGATGTCGAGGATCAGGCCACCCTTAACAACCTCGATGACGGTGCCGGTAACAACGCCGTCCTCTTCCTTGACCTTCTCGATGTCGCCCCAGGCGCGCTCGTACTGAGCACGCTTCTTGGACAGGATCAGGCGGCCTTCCTTGTCTTCCTTGGTCAGCACCAGGGCTTCGACCTCGTCACCGACGGAGACAACTTCGCCCGGGTCGACGTCGTGCTTGATGGAAAGCTCGCGGGAGGGGATGACACCTTCGGTCTTGTAACCGATGTCGAGCAGGACTTCGTCGCGGTCAACCTTGACGACAGTGCCTTCGACCAGATCGCCATCATTGAAGTACTTGATGGTCGCGTCGACGGCTGCGAGGAAGTCTTCAGCGGTACCGATGTCGTTGATGGCGACCTGCGGGGTACCGGGCTTCTCGGTGGAGGTGATGGTCATGTAGTAGGGGCTCCGATGTGGATAGTTTTCTGAGTTCCGCTGCTGCCCTGCGTCCCGGCGCGCAGCAGCATTGGCCAGCTGCAGCACACGGGATGCATTGCCGTTTACGGAAACGGACTGATGTGTTTTGGTGAAGCTCATGGAGCCTGCCTTCGGCGAAGGGCTCTCCATACGCATTACGCGCCCAATAAGTCTAACTGGTCGCGCCAATCCCGGCAAAGCGACGCGCCCGGTCAAGGCGCAGGTGCACGCCGAAACTGTGCCCGCGGCCCCCTTCCCGGAAGGGTCAAAAATGCGTGATGCAATACGGAGCGGTGTCCGTGGCGAACAGTCGGTCCATCCGGGACACCGCCTCCGCTGACGTACCCGAGAAGTGGCCGCCCGCCGCCAGGGTCCGCGCCTGGACTCCGCCCAGATACAGCGAACCGAGGGAATCCACGGGCACTGTGGCGTCGACGTCCGCGTCCTCCGGCAGCACGTCGACCACTCCCCGGCCGTCCTTGACGGTCAGCCGGTAAGCGCCGCCGCATATGTCCAGCGGATCGGTGATCCGCAGGGTGCACGAGCCGTCGTGCAGGTACGGCCTGGCTTGGAGGGCCGCTACCGGGTCCAGCACGCGCAGCCACAACACATCTTCGACCGCCGCCACCTCGTAGCCGCGGCTGTCGGCCAGGCCCCACGCCAGCGGATCCTCCACCGGCCCGAGCGGGAACTTGATCCGTTCCACCAGGTCCAGCGACCCGAGGTAACGCCACAACTCCAGGTACGCATCCTGCCCGGCGGCAACCAGGTCAGCCACCTTCACGGTGTAGGGCTTGCTGTCCCAGCCGGCAAAGCGGTAGCTGACATAGCCGTCCGGCCGGCCGTCGCCGTCGTAATGGACGGCCGCCCGCAGCGACTTGTCTTCCGACGCCTTGTCCTCGCTCCAGCGGCCCGAGACCCGGAAGGCGTAACTGGCCTGGCGCCCGACGGAGCCAAGGGTCCGGGTGTGGAACCCGCTGAATATTTCCGGCGCCAGGTTTTGGAGCGAAGCCGGGTCGGCCAACTCCATCGTCCCCGTCGCGGCGGCGCGCAGCCCGAACCGTTCGCGGGCATCGATTTCCACTTCGCGGATGAACGTCGCCGCGCCAAACCCGAAGCGTCCGTAGATGGTGGCCTCGGAAGCGGTGAGCGCCGCCATCGCGAGTCCCCGGCCGGCCGCCTGCTTCAGGTCGTCGGTGATCATCCGCCGCAGCAGGCCGCGGCGCCGATGCGTCGCCCGGACCGTCACCGCGGTGATCAGGTGGGTGTCCAGCAGCCGCCCGCCGCCCACGTTGAGGGTGTTGACCATGGTGGCGTAGGTAGCGACAGGCACTTCGGGGTCCCACACGCCCGGCCGCTGCGTGTCGTCGTAGGCGCCCCAAAGGATCCGCTGGTCGTTGCCGTAGACCCGGGCGTAGGCGGCGATGTCGGAGGCATCGGGCTTGCCGTCGTGGAACCCGAACCTGACCGCTTCGAACCAGCCGAGGGTCCTGGCGTCCGGCCGGTCGCCGTCGAGCCCGGCGGCAAACCGGTCAATGCGGATGTCCTGGCGGGTTTCCTGGGTGTGCGTGGTCACGATCTTCGAGCCTAGCGGCACCTCCCCCGGTCCGCCAGAGGGAGCCGCAGCCATCGCACAGAACCGTCACCGCCTCCGCGTGCCGGGGACGCCGGAGGCGGGACGTGCCTAGTGTCCGGCTTCCTGCCAGTTGGCGCCGACGCCCACGGACACGTCCAACGGCACCGTCAGTTCCGCGGCGCCGCCCATCTGGGCACGCACCAACTTTTCCACCTGTTCCCGCTCCCCCGCCGCTACTTCAAGCACGAGTTCGTCGTGGACCTGCAGCAGCATCCGGGACTTCAGCCCCTGGTGGCGCAGCTCCTCCGAGACGCCGAGCATGGCCTTCTTGATGATGTCGGCCGCCGATCCCTGGATGGGCGCGTTCAGGGCGGCCCGCTCCGACATCTCGCGCAGCTGGCGGTTGTCGCTGGCCAGGTCCGGCAGGTAGCGGCGGCGGCCTTCGATGGTCGACGTAAACCCGTCCACCCTGGCCTTGTCCACAACTCCGCGCAGGTAGTCGCGGACAGCGCCGAACCGGGAGAAGTATTCCTTCATCAGGGTCCGCGCCTCGTCCACGGAGATGTTCAGCTGCTTGGACAGCCCGAAGGAACTCAGCCCGTACACCAGGCCGTAGGACATGGCCTTGACCTTGGCGCGCATCTCGCTGGTGACATCCTCCGGGGCGACGCCGAAGATGTGCGAACCGACGAACCGGTGCAGGTCCTCGCCCGAGCGGAACGCCTCGATCAGGCCCTCGTCTCCGGACAGGTGAGCCATGATCCGCATTTCGATCTGCGAGTAGTCGGCGGTCACCAGCAGCTCGTAGCCCTCGCCGACGACGAACGCCTCGCGGATGCGCCGGCCCGCCTCCGACCGGACCGGGATGTTCTGCAGGTTCGGGTTAATGGAGGACAGCCTGCCGGTGGCGGCCACCGTCTGCGCATAGGTGGTGTGGATCCGCCCATCATCCGCCACGGTCTTGCGGAGGCCTTCCACCGTTTGCCGCAGCTTCGAGGCGTCACGATAGGCCAGCAGCTGGACCAGGAATTCGTTGCCCGTCTTGGCGAACAGGTCGTTGAGCGCATCGGCGTCGGTCGAATAGCCGGTCTTGATCTTCTTGGTCTTCGGCAGCCCCAGCTCCTCGAACAGCACCGTCTGCAGCTGCTTGGGCGAGCCCAGGTTGATTTCCTTGCCAATGATGCCGAAGGCCGCCGAGCTGGCAGCGTCGATGGTCACGGTGAAGTCGTCCACCAGCCGGTCCAGCGCACCCGCGTCCACGGCGATGCCGTCCAGTTCCATCCGCGCCAGTACCAGCGACAGGGGCAGGTCGAGCCCGCCCAGCAGCTGGTTGGCGCCGCGATCTACCAGTTGCCCGGCGAAGTGTTCGCTCAGCTGCAGCGCGGCGAAGGCCTGCACCACGGCCGGTCCGGCCTTGTCATCCTCGGACAGACCGAGCTCCAACTGCCCGTTGGCTGCGGTTTCGGGGGCCGCCACGGACATCTTCAGGTGGTACTGGGCCAGGTCCGCCAGTTCGTAGCTGCGCCGGTCCGGCTGGATGAGATAGGCCGAAATCGCGGTGTCGTCAACGACGCCCAACAGCTCGAACCCGCGCCGCGAGAGAACCTTGTAGGCGTACTTGAAGTCGTGGACGACCTTCGGTGCGTCAAGGTCGGACAGCCAGTGTGCCAGCAACTGCTCGGCGTCGGCGTCCAGCGCAGTCAGCGGCACGTAGGCGGCCTGGGCGTGGGCCACCAGGGCCAGCCCGACGGCGTCGTCCCCGCCTTCCGCGGTTTCGGCCACCAACTGCAGGGCAACGTTGTGCTGGTTGGTCTCCTCCAGCCATTCCTTCAGGGCGGCCGCATCGGTGACCACCGTGTGGGCGGGGGCATTGACCTCCGTCTCGCGGACGGCGTCCTCCTCGCCGAAAAGGTCGAAAAGCCGCTTGCGCAGGGTGTTGAACTGGAGTGCATCGAAGAGTTCCTCGATGGCGGCCCGGTCGGGGTGCTGCAGCACCATGTGCTCCAGTTTCACGGGCAGGTCCAAGTCCCGGAGCAGGTGGTTCAGCCGGCGGTTGCGCTTGACGGAATCGACATTGGCCCGAAGAGCCTCGCCTACCTTGCCGCCGATCGAATCCAGGTTCTCCAGGATGCCCTCCACGCCGCCGTAGAGATTAATCCACTTGGCAGCGGTCTTGGGGCCAACGCCGGGAACGCCGGGAAGGTTGTCGGCGGTCTCACCGACGAGGGCCGCGAGATCGGCGTACCGCTCCGGCCGGACGAAGTACTTGGCTTCCACCGCGTCGGCGTCCATCGGCGGGATGTCGCTGATGCCCTTCTTCGGGTACAGCACGGTGACTTTGTCCGTGATGAGCTGGAAGGCGTCCCGGTCCCCCGACACCACCAGAACCTCCCAGCCGGACTTCTCCGCCCGCTCACTCAGGGTGGCGATGACGTCGTCGGCCTCGTATCCGTCCAGGGTGACGGTGGGGATCTGCATCGCCTCCATCACCTTGACGATCAGGTCCACCTGGCCATGGAATTCCTCGGGCGTCTTGTTACGGCCGCCCTTGTACTCGGAATACTCCTCGGTGCGGAAGGTGGGAGTGTCCAGGTCGAACGCCACGGCGATGTGGGTCGGTTCGCGCTGCTCGATCATCTTGATCAGCATGGAGGTGAAACCGTAGACGGCATTCGTGTGCTGGCCGGTATCCGTGGAGAAGTTTTCCACTGGCAGGGCATAGAACGCGCGGAACGCCATCGAGTGGCCATCGATCAGCAGCAGGCGCTTAGGCCCCGATGCTTCGCTCTCCGGGCCGGAAACGGGGGCTACCTCCGCCTCTACTGTCGCGGTGGCTGCTTCCGGTTTGTTAGTTTCACTCACACCTGCCAGCCTAGTTCCCATGAGCGACAAATTCACACCCGGCGACAGTGCTGCGGGACACTCGCAGGGCGCGCTTCCGGCCTCGGCCGCGGCCACGATCGCCGAACTGGTCGACGCCGGTGTCCCGGAACACCTGCACCGGTTGCTGATACACACCGGGGTGGGATCGCTCGTGGTGAAGATGGGCATCGTTTTCAGCGAGATGACGCCGCAGCGCATGGTGGCAACCATGCCGGTGGAAGGGAATACCCAGGTGGCGGGCATCCTGCATGGCGGCGCGCACGTGGTGCTGGCTGAAACGCTGGGGTCCTTCGCGGCGACTCTGCACGCGGGCGCCGGCCGCCACGCCGTCGGCATCGAAGTCGGCGCCAGTCATCACCGCTCCGTCTCCTCGGGACTGGTCACCGGCACCGCGACCGCGATCCAGCTGGGGCGTTCGCTGACCGTGCACGAAGTCGTGATGACCGATGACGCCGGGCGGCGCCTCTCCACGGCGCGGATTACCAATCTCATTCGCGACAACGCGTAGGCACCCTTCGAGGTCCCGCGAGCCTGGAGGCTCCCCCGTGCGCTGGTTAGTGCCACTCCCCTTTGCGCTGATTAGTGCCACCGCCCTGCTTTGATGAGTGCCACTGCCCCTCGTGCTGGTTAGTGCCACTCCCCGCTAGCGTTTGTCAGCGCCACTCCCCTTGCGCTAGCAGTCCCACAGCTTGACCTGGTTGCTTAGGCGGCCGACGGGGCGAGCTTGTCCCTCGGGATTTTCACTACTGCCCAACCGCCGGCAGCGCACGCACCCAGCCGGGCGCCGTCGCCGGCGTCGTAATCGCTGTTAGCCGCGGCAGCGGCCAAAGCGCGGTGGATGATTTCGGCGCTCGCCGCCAAGGATGGGTGAGCCGTCCCTTGTGCCGACGTCCGTGTACCTGCCGGCACCGTCCCGGCTCTGGCGTGACCGGACTCTGACGCCCCGGTTGGCGGCGTGCCTGGTAGTGGTGGCGGGGTGGAGGTGTAGGTGTGTCCGGTGGGGGTGGTGGTCTCCACCGCGTGGTGCGGTCCCTCAGTAGGGCGGCTGGACCAGCCTTCGGCTTCCTTGGACTGGTTGCATTGTTCGCACAGTCCCTGGCCGTTGGCCATGGTGGTTTTGCCGCCGTGTGACCAGGGCACGATGTGGTCGATGTGCCGGATCGGGGCGTCGCACCAGGGCCTGGCGCAGACCGCGTCGCGGGCGTGGATCATCCGGCGCATCCCGTCGGGGAACTTCCGTGCGGCCGAGTCCATCCCCAACAGCTGCCCGGTCCCCGGGCTGGTGTAGAGGCGGCGGACCCAGATGTCTTCCACGCTGGCCTGTTTCAACACCTTGTTGCGTTGGGCCTGCTCGCGGGCGGTCTTCCACCCCGGTTCGGTCCCGGCCGGCGGCGCCTTCTGCCCTATCCCGCCCGGCGGGCTGCCGTCGGTGGTGGTTGCCGGTGGTTGTGCCGGTGCCTGCGGTTCTTGTGGCGGGCGGGTGAGGTTGCGGGCGTAGCGGGCCGGGACGATGCCGTGCCCGGTCAGCCAGGCCGGTTCGTTCCGGCCGTGGAGCAGGGCGCGGTCGGTCATCACCAGCTGGATTTCCAGCCGGGCGGGGTCGGCGGTGCTGCGCCCGGTGACGCGTTCGAACACGGTATCGGCCATCAGCTGGCCCCTGGACCGCGGGTCGCCCATGCTGCGCAGCCGGTCCGCTTCCCGGTGCAGGGCTGCCATCACCGCCACCCCCTGGACCACCGGCAGCAGGGTCCGGACCGAGACCATGGTGTCGGGCTCGGGCCGGGAGGACACATGCCGGTCCGCTTCGGCCTTCGCCGCCCGCTCCACCACCGAGCGGGGATCGAGCCGGTAAGCGATGCGCTTGGCTTCGGCCCGCAGCGCCCGGTTCCCGAGCCCGTGCAGCCGGTCCCGGTTGCCGGCCAGTTCCCGGTCCACGCGGGCCCGGTGCTCCGGG
>NZ_JBNHGI010000006.1:0-203997 GCF_059091125.1 Arthrobacter sp. Y3223151
TGGACGGATCCGCAGACGCCACCGACAAACCCACTGCCCGGCGGCCAACGATGGTGCTGAACTGCTACTGAAAACAGACTATCCGCCGCCACTGACACTTTCGGGGGTTGCAGGTTCAGTCGGACTGCGAGGCTGGAGGACCGCAGCGGCGCATCGCGGGGCCTGACAGCACGGTGTGGCCATGCAAGGAGAACGGTGCAGGCGCACCGCGGGGGTGGAGGAACGCAGGGGGAGAACGCGGGGCCGGTCCGCGCGGCCACGGCGGACGTTACGGCTTGGGCCACGTGGTCCGAAGGCAGAGACGGCCCCATGCAAGGAGGACGCGCAAGGGGCCTTTCCGGTGTGGCTAGACCGCCTCCGGATTGAGGTCGTAGTGCATCTCGACCAAGTCGCCCAAGGTGCGGCTGCCGCGAAGCCGGGCCGGCGCCGTCGTGCTGGGGACCGGAAGCAGCGGTTGTCCGCCGCCCAGCATTACCGGCACCAAGGTCAGGATGAGTTCGTCCAGCAGGCCGGCCGACGCGTACTGTGCCGCAAGTTGCCCTCCGCCGACCAGCCACACGTCTTTCTCGCCAGCGTCGGCGCAGATGTCATGGTGGAAGATACCCACGTCGCCTCGCACAAACGTGATGTCTGCTCCGGGGATGCCTGGCAGTTCGTGATGCGTGAAGACCCACGTGGGTGTTGAGCCGTAGGGCCATTCCTCCGGTGCCTCTTCCAGCACGAACTTGTACGTCTCGGAGCCCATGACGATGGACCCAATGCGCTGCATGAAGGTTTCGAAGCTGTCCTGGACGCCATCGGCGTCGTTGAACTGCGTGAGCCAGTCGAGCTTGTTGCTGCGGTCGGCGATATACCCATCCACCGAGCTGCCGACGTAGTAGATAGTCCGGGCCATGGGCCCCATGCTAGCCAGCGGGTCGAACCAGCGGAAGCGTGGCATGCGCTCCGCGGGAGATGCGGCGTAGTCGGACCGCATGCGCCCCGCGGGAGACGCGGGGGTTGTCGGCCCGCGGCCGCCGCAGTACAACGGTGGGATGGATGCCAAGACGGAGGCGTGGATCGGGGCTTACCGGCAGGCCTGGGAGACCAATGACCCGGATCAGATCGGAGCCTTGTTTACCGACGACGCCGAGTACCGGACGGAGCCGTGGACGGACCCGTGGCGTGGCCGGGACAACATTGTCGAGCAGTGGCTGGCCCGCAAGGACGAGCCCGGCGCGGCGACCTTTGAGTGGCACGAAGTCGCCGTGACCGACGACGTCTCCGTGGTGGAGGGAACGACTGCCTACCGGGACGGACGCACCTACAGCAATTTGTGGGTGATCCGGTTGAATGGCGAAGGCCGGGCAACCCACTTCACCGAGTGGTGGATGGACCAGTCGGTCCCTTCCTGAGGCCGGCGTCCCCACAGGGTGCTCCCCTCATGCATCAACCGCGCCCGTGGCCGTAAGCTCGGGGAATGGCGAGATACTTCGACGTACACCCCCAGGATCCCCAGCAGCGGTCGATCGGCCAGATTGTTGACCTTGTCCGGTCGGACGCGCTGATCGTGTACCCGACCGACTCTTGTTACGCCTTCGGTGCGCAACTGGGCAACAAGGACGCCCTGGAACGGATCCGGACCATTCGCCGGCTCGACAACAAGCACCACTTCACCTTGGTCTGCAAGGACTTTGCCCAGCTGGGCCAGTTCGTGCACGTCGACAACAACGTTTTCCGCAGCATCAAGGCCGTGACGCCGGGAAGCTACACCTTCATTCTGCCGGCCACCGCGGAGGTTCCCCGCCGGCTGATGCATCCGAAAAAGAAGACCGTTGGCGTCCGCATTCCGGCGAACAACGTCGCCCAGGCGATCCTGGCGGAACTGGGCGAGCCGCTGCTCTCCAGCACGCTGCTGTTGCCGGACGATGAGGAACCGCTGACCCAGGGCTGGGAGATCAAGGACCGGCTCGACCATGTGGTGGACGCCGTAGTGGATGGCGGCGACTGCGGGTCCGAGCCGTCCACCGTCGTCGACTTCTCCGGCGGCACCGCGGAGGTGGTTCGTCACGGAGCCGGCGACCCGTCCCGGTTCGAATAGGCCGGCGGCGGCGGCGAGGGCGGCATCTGCCGCCAGGCCGGCCCGCCCGCGGCCGAGCCCCCCGGCCGCGCCGTCCGGTTGGGCCCCGCTAATCCTTCTTGCGTGCCCGGCTGGGCTGCACCCGCGGCGGCTCGCCCGGCATCTTCGGATAGTCGGGCGGGAAGGGCATCTCCCCCAGGCCCGCGGCGAGGTCACGTTCCCACCACTGGAGCAGGACGTCGATCTTGCCCGGTTCATCATGCATGCGGGCCCACGGGTCGCCGGTTGTCTTCAGCCTGTCCGGAACCGTGGCGATCGTGAAGTTCTTCGGATCGGCCGTTTCGAGTTCATCCCATTCGAGGGGGCAGGACACCGCCGCGTTCGGCAGCGCCCGCGGGCTGTAGGCACCCGCCATGGTCCGGTCGCGGTTGGCCTGGTTGAAGTCCACGAAGATCCGCTCCCCGCGCTCCTCCTTCCACCACGACGTCGTCACCTGTTTGGGCATCCGCCGCTCGATCTCCCGCGCCGCCGCGATGACGGCGTGGCGCACGTCCAGGAATTCGTGCGTCGGTTCGATCGGCGCGAACATGTGCAGCCCCCGGTTTCCGGAGGTTTTGATGAACGCTTTGAGTCCGGCCTCTGCCAGCACCGACCTCAGTTCGAACGCCACCGGGATGGCGTCGTCGAACGAGGTCCCCGGCTGCGGATCCAGGTCGATGCGCAGCTGGTCCGGGTTGTCGGAGTTCCCCGCGCGCGACGGCCACGGGTGGAACACCACGGTGTTCATCTGCACCGCCCACACCGCGGCGGCGGGCTCGTCGAGGACCAGTTGCGGATGCGACCGGGCGCTCGGGTACACCACCATCACCGACCGCACGAAATCGGGCGCGCCCTTGGGCGGATTCTTGGAGAAGAACTGCTCGCCGTCGATCCCGTTCGAGAACCGTTGCAACGACACCGGCCGGTCGCCGTTGGCGCGGACGAAGGCCTCGCCAACCTCCGCGATGTAGCGCGCCAGATCCAGTTTGGTGATCCCCAGGTCGGGCCACATCACCCGGCTCGGGCTGGAAATGCGCACCTCGCGCTCGCCGTGCGGTCCCTCGACCGTCAGCGTTGTCTGTTCGCTGGCCATGGGAACACCTAAACACACGCACGTCGCTTCTGGCGAGGGCATGATGGGAGCATGCCTATCACCGAGTCCCCCGTGACCATCGACGTCGGTGACACCACCGTCTCCGGTGTCTACGCCCGCCCCGAGTCCGCGTTCGCCACGCTGGTGGTGGCTCACGGGGCCGGCGCGGGCATGGACCACCCGTTCCTGTCCGGTTTCACCCGCGCCTTGAACGACGACGGCGTAGCCACCTTGCGCTTCAACTTCCCCTACCGGGAGGCCGGCAGGAAGTTTCCGGACCGCCCGCCGGCTGCCATCGTGGCGTGGCGTTCGGCCATGCGGGAAGCGGCAGCACGGTCCGAAGGTGAACCGCTGTGGGCGGCCGGCAAATCCTTCGGCGGCCGCATGGCGTCGATGGCCGTGGCGGAGGGCATGCCGGCCGCCGGCCTGGTGTACCTGGGCTATCCGCTGCACCCGCCGGGGAAACCGGACAAGCTGCGCGACGAGCACCTGTATGGGCTCACCCTGCCCATGCTGTTCCTGCAGGGCACCCGCGATACCTTCGCCACGCCGGAACTGCTCGAGTCCGTCGTCGGACGCATCGGCCCGAATGCCGTGCTCGCCTGGCAGGAAGGCGGCGACCATTCCTTCGACGTCAAGGGCCGGAAACGAGGGGCGGCGGAAATTGGGGCATCGCTCGCCGGTCCCGCTGCCGAATTCCTCCGCTCGAGGGTCTACGGCGCCTGACCGCCGGCCGGCTGCCCGCCACCGTTGGGCGATGGAGTCGACGGACCCCCGTCGCTTGATCCCCCCGGCTGCCTGCGGGCTACTGCTCGACGATCGAGTCGATGGTCCGCGGGGAGGTGATGGGATCGGCGTGACGGTGGATGATCTTCCAGGTGCCGTCCTCCAGCCGGAAAATCGTCGTGACCCGCAGCGAGATCGGGGACGCCGCGTCGGACACGCTGACCTTCACCCGGGTCCGCTCTATTTCGACGATGTAGGCCAGATCGGTCGCGATATAGGTGGAAATCCGTTCGAACCGGATCGGCTCGCCCTCCCTGAAATGCGATACCGCCCGGTCCATGGCCGCCTCGACCTCCGCCCAGCCGCGGGCGGGCGGACCCAGCGGATTGGCAAGTGTGACCTCCTCCTGCCGCGAAAACAGGTCCTTCGCCAAATCGGGGTTCCCCTGGACGAACGCGTCCAGCGCGCGGTGGTAACGCTCGGCAACAAGTTCGAGATCGGGCCCTGGCATGATTCCTCCAGCCGCTGCCTCCCGCCGGGGCCGTGCGGCCGGGGCGCGAATACAGCCATGCTCCCACCCGCATCAGGGGATGTCCATGACCGGTGCCGACCCCCGTGCAGGGCTCCTGCCCGGGGGTTGGACCGCGGGTATACGATGGTCGGGCCGGCGGCCGCACGGCGGGACTACGATGGTCGGGCCGGCGGCCGCACGCCTCCAGCTGCGGGTCCGTGCCGAAAGGGGCCGCGTCCGATGAACGAGCAACCCGGCGGCTTCGTGCTGGAACTGGAAGCGGTCCTGGCCGCGCCGTGCGACATGGTTTTCCGCATGCTGACGGAGGCGGGTGAGTTGGCCACATGGTGGGGTCCCGAAGGTTTCACAACACCGGAGGCCGTGCTCGACGCCAGGCCAGGCGGCACCTACCGGCTGACGATGAAACCACCCGACGGCCCGCCCTTCCACCTCGCCGGTGAGTTTCTCGACATCGTCCCTCCGCGCCGCCTCGCCTACACCTTCCGGTGGGAGGAGCCCGCGCCCGATGACCGCGAAACCGTCGTCACGCTCTCCCTCGAACCCTCGGAGGGCGGCACCCGCCTCGCCCTCCGGCAGGGCGGGTTCGCCACCGAGGAACGTCTCGGCCTGCACCGGGCCGGCTGGGCGGATGCCCTGGGGAAACTCGACCGCGTCCTCCGCTCCGGCGGGTGACCGGGCCCGTCCCGACCGAAGACCTTACCGCTGACCCACCCCGCTCGCCGCTGTCGAAGGCACCGGGTCGTGCCGCAGGTAGGCGCGCCGGAAACGCCCGGTGCCGCCGGTCAGGGCACGAAGGTCGATGGCGTAGCGCAGCAATTCGTGGTCCGGGACTTCGGCGCTGATTTCGGTGAGGTCCCCGCCGGCCGAATCCGATCCGGTCAACCGTCCCCGCCGGGCGGACAGGTCGCTCATCACCGTTCCCACGTAGTCGTCGGGCACCGTGATCGTCACGGCGGAGACCGGCTCGAGCAACTGGATGCGCGCCGCCGCAGCGGCTTCCCGCAAGGCCAGGGCACCCGCGGATTGGAAGGCCGCGTCGGAGGAATCGACGCTGTGGGTCTTGCCGCCGACCAGTGTCACGCGGATGTCGACGACGGGGAATCCGGCGGAGACGCCTTTTTCCATCTGCGCCCGGACACCCTTCTCGACGGACGCGATGTAGGGCCCCGGGATGATGCCGCCGACGATCTTGTCCACGAATGCAAATCCGGCGCCCCGCGGAAGCGGTTCCACCTCGATCTCGCAGATGGCGAATTGGCCGTGCCCGCCGGATTGCTTGACGTAGCGTCCGCGTCCGGCGGCCCCGGCCGCGAACGTCTCCCGCAGGGGCGTGACGACGTCGACCGTTTGCACATTCACGCCCTGCCCGCGCAGCCGGTCGAGCACCACCTCGGCGTGCGATTCGCCCATGCACCACAGGATCAGTTGGTGTGTCTCCGCATGCCGCTCCACCCGCAGGGTCGGGTCGCCCGCGGCCACCTTGGCAAGGCTCTTCGCCAGGGCGGCCTCGTCGTTGCGGGTGGCCGCCTCCACCGCGACGGGCAACAGCGGTTCCGGCATCTCCCAGGGTTGGATGAGCATCGGCTGCTCCCGGGACGACACCGTGTCGCCGGTCTCGGCGGTGCCGATCTTCGTCAACGCGCAGATGTCGCCGGCGATGCACAAGGACACCGACCGCAGGGTCGAAGCGAGCGGGGCGTGCAGATGCGTGACCCGTTCGTCGCTGTCGTGGTCGGCGTGGCCCCGGTCGGCGAGCCCGTGTCCGGACACGTGGATGGCGGAGTCGTCCCGCAGGGTGCCCGAAAAAATCCGGACCAGGGAGACCCGGCCCAGGAACGGGTCGGTGGTCGTGCGGATCACTTCGCCGGCGAGCGGTCCGTCGGGATCGCAGCGCAGCGGGGTGCTGCGCGATCCGTAGAGTCCCGTCGCCGCCGGCAGCGGGCGCTCGAGCGGGGACGGGAACGCCCTCTTGAGCATGTCCAGCAGCTCCGCGATGCCCAGCCCGGTTTCCGAGGAGGTGGCCAGCACCGGGTAGAAGGATCCGCGCGCGACGGCGGTTTCCAGGTCGGAGAACAGCACATCGAGGCCGATCTCCTCGCCGCCGAGGTAGCGGTCCATCAGGGACTCGTCCTCGCTCTCGGCGATGATGCCTTCGATCAGGGCGCTGCGGGCCTCCTCGGCCCCTGCGAGCTCCCCGGCGTCCGCGGGGCGGACGTCGGGCTTCCGTTCTCCGGCACTGTAGTCCGACACGGTGCCGGACAGCAGTGCGTGCAGCCCCGTCAGGTCCGCCCCGCTCCGCACCGGCAGGTACAGCGGCTGCACGGACTCACCGAAGGCGCCGCGGCAGCCGGCCAGCGCCGCTTCGAAGTCGGCCCGCGGGTGGTCAAGCCGGCTGATGGCCACCGCCCTCGGCATCCCGACGCTCTCGCATTCGCCCCACAGCGCGGTGGTCGCGGCATCGATCCCGTCCACGGCGGACACGACGAACAGGGCGGCGTCGGCGGCCCGAAGACCGGCCCGCAGCTCGCCGGTGAAGTCCGAGTAGCCCGGCGTGTCCAGGAGGTTGATTTTGACGTCGTCGTACATCAAGGGAAGGACGGAGAGCACGACGGAACGCTGCTGATGGATCTCGGAGGGATCCGAGTCGCTGACGGTCGTGCCGTCGAGGATCGAACCCATCCGGTTCGTGGCTCCTGCCGCCAGCAACAGGGCCTCCGCGAGCATCGTCTTCCCGGCACCGGAGTGGCCCACCAGCACCACGTTGCGGATCTGCTCCGGCCGGGACACCGTTGCCGCGGCGGAGACCTCCGCCCGGCGCAGATCGGCGCTCCGTCCAGATCCCTTCGCCAACCCGTTGGCCGATTTCCCCGACATGAGCGCCTCCTGGCGTCGTAGGTTTCGTCGTCCCGCGCACTCACCTGCTCTTAACAGATTCGACACCCGGAAGGGGCGCAGCGGCAAGGGTTGGACCGCATCGCTGTGCAAACAAGAGGAGGCCGGGCTGCCGCGCAGCTGGTCTGGTTGAGACATCCGATCGTTGCTAGCGTGGCGGAATGAACCCGTCGAAGGCCCCAGCCGAGATCCTCAACATTGCCGGCAGCGAGGTTCGCATCTCGAGTCCGGACAAGGTGGTGTTCCCACAACCCGGGCTGACGAAGCTCGACCTGGTTCGCTACTACCTTGCCGTCGCGGATGGTGCGCTGCGCGGCGCCGGCGGCCGCCCGATGGTGCTCAAGCGCTTCCCGAAGGGCATCGCTGCTGAGCCATTCTTTCAGAAGCGCGTGCCTGAAAATCACCCTGACTTCATCCACACGACAACGCTGCACTATGCGTCGGGGACATCAGCCGAAGAGGCCGTCCTCAGGGATGCTGCGGGCCTGGCGTGGGTCGTGAATCTTGGATGCCTGGACCTCAACCCGCACCCCGTGCGCGCCGAGGACCTCGAGCACCCCGACGAGCTGCGGGTCGACCTTGATCCGATGCCGGGAGTCGACTGGTCGCAGATCGTCGACGTCGCCTGCGTCGCGCGGGAAGTGCTCAACGACGTGGGACTGGTGGGTTGGCCGAAGACGAGTGGGTCGCGGGGACTCCACATCCTTGTGCGCATCGCGCCTCAATGGTCGTACCGCAACGTGCGGCTCGCCGCCGAGACCCTCGCTCGCGAGGTCGAAAACCGCGCTCCCGGCCTCGCCACCGCACGGTGGTGGAAGGAGGAGCGCGGCGAGAGTGTGTTCGTCGACTTCAACCAGAATGCCAAAGACCGCACCGTGGCTTCCGCGTACTCGATCCGGCCCCTGCCCGACGCCCGGGTCTCGACGCCGCTCACATGGGACGAGGTCACTTCCGCCCGGCCGGAACAGTTCACTGTGCGCTCGGTGCTCGAGCGCTTCGCCGACGTGGGCGACCCTCACGCCGGCATCGATGACGCGGTCGGCACCCTCGACGGGCTCCTCGCCTTGGCGGCCGAGCTCGGCCCCGCCGAGAAACCGCCGGGCGGCGGCGACGGCTCCGGCCGCCGGAAGTCGATGATGCCGCTCATCGAAGTGGCCCGAACCAAGACCAAGCCCGAGGCCTACGCGGCGCTCGATGAGTGGAAGACTCGGCATGCGGACGTCGTCCCGGCCCTGCAACCGGCTGATGTGCTCGTCGACGGAATGCGCGGATCAAGCTCGCTCTGGTACAGGGTGCGAGTGAACCTGCAGCACGTCCCCGTAACGAAGCGGCCGCCGCAGGAGGAGCTCATCAGCGACTACGACCCATGGGCCGGCAAGGACTGGCCTGGGCGCCCGGGGTCCTAACCCACTGACCAAAACCGGAAGCGCACAAAGCCAACGGAACAGCCCGTGTCTGCAAGGTGCAGCTTGTCCCCCAGCCACTGTCACGTCTTGCAGTTCCGACGCGGAACAGCTCCGCCATGAACAATCTGCAGCGCCACTGCGCCAGAACCAGGCGAGGAGCCGGCTGCCCCGGCAACGGCCGAAAAATAAAAGACCCCCCGAAGGGGCCCACAAGTCAACATTTCTCCACTACCAGAGGCCTACATGCCCCCGCACAGTAAAAACGTGCCCGAGGTGGGATTCGAACCCACACGAGTTTCCCCGCCGCATTTTGAGTGCGGTGCGTCTGCCATTCCGCCACTCGGGCCTGCACCGGTCGCGAAGCAGGTCTCCAAACTGTGAAGACCGTCATGCTGCCCGGTGCGCGAATCTACTCTACATGCCGATAGGCTATTTCACGGAACCGACGCCATGCCAATGGCAACGCAACACTCTAGGAGCGCCAGTGTCTGAACAAACCGAGTCTGTCCCCGCTCGCCGCGTCGTCGTCGCGGAGGACGAGACACTGATCCGCCTGGATATCGTCGAAATTTTGAGGGGCGAGGGCTACGACGTCGTTGGCGAAGCCGACAACGGCGAAAAGGCCGTGGAACTCGCCCAGGAACTGAAGCCGGACCTGGTCCTCATGGATGTGAAGATGCCCGTGATGGACGGCATCTCGGCCGCGGAGCAGATCGTCAAGGCACGCATCGCCCCGGTGGTGCTGCTGACCGCGTTCAGCCAGAAAGAGCTGGTGGAGCGCGCCCGCGACGCCGGTGCCATGGCTTACGTGGTGAAGCCCTTCACGCCGGCGGACCTGATTCCGGCCATCGAGATCGCGCTCTCCCGCCACGAAGAGATCGCCGCCCTGGAGTCCGAGGTGTCCGACCTGCAGGAGCAGTTCGAGACCCGGAAGCTGGTGGAGCGGGCCAAGAGCCTGCTCATCACCAAGATGGGCCTGACCGAGCCGGAAGCGTTCCGCTGGATCCAGAAGACGTCGATGGACCGCCGGCTGAGTATGCGCGAAGTGGCCGAGACCATCATCAACCAGGTGAACTAAGGCAACGCGAACGGCGAACCAAGGACAGCAGAACGGCCTCCGGAATGATCCGGAGGCCGTTCTTTTGTCCCTAGCCTGCAGCGGCCCTTCGCCTACGACGACGGCCAGGGGCCGACCCGCTCGGGCCGCGGGTGCGGCTGGCCGTCCAGCAGTTCGCCGGCATCCGCCAGGTCGCCCACCCGGTGCACCTTCAGGGAGTTGGTGGAACCGGCCTTGCCCGGGGGCGAACCGGCGGCGATGACGACCAGGTCATCGATCTCCACCAGCCCGCGCTCGTACAGGATCCGGTCCACCTGGGCGGTCATCTGGTCCGTGTGCTCGACGAACTCCACGACCAGCGGCTGTATGCCCCAGGTCAGCGACAGCACGTTCAGGGTGGACTGGAGCGGGGTGAACGCGAACACCGGCCGTCCCGGGCGCAGCCGGCTGAGCCGGCGGGCCGAGTCGCCGGACTGGGTGAACGCGCAGATGTACTTGGCGTCGAGCTGGTCGGCGATCTGCACGGCCGCCCGGGTGATGGCGCCGCCGCGGGTCTTCGGCTGGCTGCCCAGCGGCTGAATGCGGTCCAGCCCGTGCTGCTCGGTGGACTCGATGATCCGGGCCATGGTCCGGACCGTCTCCAGCGGGTACTTGCCCACGCTGGTTTCGCCCGAAAGCATGACCGCGTCCGCACCGTCGAGCACGGCGTTGGCGCAGTCCGATGCCTCGGCCCGGGTGGGCCTCGGGTTGTCGATCATCGATTCGAGCACCTGGGTGGCCACGATCACCGGTTTCGCCCAGCGGCGGGCGAGTTCGACGGCGCGCTTCTGCACCAGCGGCACGTCCTCCAGCGGCAACTCCACGCCCAGGTCGCCGCGGGCGATCATGATGGCGTCGAACGCGTCGATGATCTCTTCGATGGCGTCCACGGCCTGCGGCTTCTCGATCTTGGCGATCACCGGGGCGCGGCGTCCCTCCTCGTCCATGATCTCGTGGACCCGCCGGACGTCGCCGGCGTTGCGCACGAAGGACAGGGCCACCATGTCGACGCCGGTCTTGAGCGCCCAACGCAGGTCTTCCTCGTCCTTCTCGCTCAGGGCCGGGACGTTGACCGCGACGCCGGGCAGGTTGATGCCCTTGTTATTGGACACCGCACCCGCCACGGTGACTTCCGTGACCACCTTGACGTCGTCGACCTCGATGGCCTTGAGCGCCACCTTGCCGTCGTCGATCAGCAGGGAGTCGCCCACGTTGACGTCGCCCGGCAAGCCCTTGTGCGTGGTCGAGCACTGCTCGGCGGTTCCCTCCACGTCCTCGGTGGTGATCGTGAAGCGGTCCCCCACCGCCAGGTGGTGGGGGCCGTTCACGAAGCGCCCCAGGCGGATCTTGGGGCCCTGCAGGTCGGCGAAGATGCCCACCGGCTTGGACAGTTCGGCCGACGCCTTGCGGACGTTGTCGTAGGTCTGCTGATGCACGCGGTAGTCGCCGTGGCTCATGTTCATCCGGGCCACGTCCACGCCCGCCTGGAGGACGGCCAAGGTGCTCTCGTAACTGGCGATGGCAGGGCCGAAGGTTGCAACGATTTTTGCGCGTCTCATATCCCTACCCTAATCAGAATGCGGCCATCGCGCAGGCCTGCCGCCGCTAGGGCAGCACCGCGATCGCACGGTCTTCCGGGGCCACCGGCGCCGGCAGCCGCGTGGTACCGGTCAACCACCGGTCGACGGCGGCCGCGCAGGCGCGCCCCTCGGCGATCGCCCACACGATCAAGGACTGTCCGCGCCCGGCGTCGCCGGCGACGAAGATGCCCTCGGCGCCGGTCATGTAGCCGCCGTCGCGGGCGACGTTCCCGCGCTCGTCGAAGGCCGCGTTGACCTGCGCGTCGATCCCGGCGTGCTCCGGACCGGTGAAGCCCAGGGACAGGAACACCAGGTCCGCCGGGATCTCCCGCTCCGTGCCTGGCTTGGGCACCCTCCTGCCGTCCACGAACTCGGTCTCGGCGACCTTCAGCGCCGTGAGCACGCCGTTCTCGCCCACGAACTCCACGGTGGAGGCGAGGTAGGTCCGCTCGCCGCCTTCCTCGTGGGCGCTGGCCACTTCGAACAGCGTCGGGAACGTCGGCCACGGCTGGTGCGAAGCACGCTGGGCCGGCGGCTGCTTGCCGATGGCCAGGGTGGTCACGGAGGCCGCCTGCTGCCGGTGCGCGGTGCCGAGGCAGTCCGCGCCGGTGTCGCCGCCGCCCAGGATCACCACGTGCTTGCCCCGGGCGTCGATCTGGTCCGGGACCGCCTCGCCGGCCACCACCCGGTTGGCCTGCACCAAGTAGTCCATGGCGAAGTGCACGCCGGACAGCCCGCGCCCGGGGATCGGCAGGTCCCGCGGCACGGTGGCACCGGTCGCGACCACCACGGCGTCGTAGCGGCGGCGCAGCTGATCCCAGCTGATGTCCTTGCCCGCCTCGATGCCGGTGCGGAAGCGCGTGCCCTCGGCCCGCATCTGCTCCAGCCGGCGGTCCAGGTAGTGCTTCTCCATCTTGAAGTCGGGAATGCCGTACCGCAGCAAACCGCCCACCTTGTCGTCGCGCTCGTACACCGCCACGGTGTGGCCCGCTCGCGTCAGCTGCTGCGCCGTGGCCAGCCCCGCGGGGCCGGATCCGACGATCGCGATCGTGTGACCGGTCAGCCGCTCCGGCGCGTGCGGAGTCACCCAGCCCTGGTCGAAGGCTTCCTCGATGACGGACACTTCCACCTGCTTGATGGTCACCGCCGGCTGGTTGATGCCCAGCACGCAGGCCGCCTCGCACGGCGCCGGGCACAGCCGGCCGGTGAATTCGGGGAAGTTGTTGGTGGCGTGCAGCCGCTCGATCGCCTCCTGGTCCTTGCCGCGCCAGGTCAGGTCGTTCCACTCCGGGATCAGGTTGGCCAGCGGACAGCCCTGGTGGCAGAACGGGATGCCGCAGTCCATGCAGCGGCCGGCCTGGCTGCGGAGCACGCCCTTTTCCTGCGCCTCGTAGACTTCCTTCCAGTCCATGATCCGCACGGGAACAGGGCGGCGGGGCTGGGTCTGGCGTTCTCGAACTTTCATAAATCCGCGTGGATCAGCCACCGGTTACCTCCAGGATTCGGGTCCAGACAACGTCGCCGTCGGGGTCGAGCCCCTCGGCTTCGGCGTTCGCCCGGGCTTGCAGCACCGCCGCGTAGTCGCGCGGCAGCACCTTGGTGATGCGGGCCAGGGTGCCTTCGAGGTCCTCAAGCAGGCGCGCGGCCAGCCGGGAACCGGTCTCCTCCGCATGTTTCTTCAGCAGGGCGGCGATGGCCCCTTCGTCCGCCGGGTCCGGCCGCAGCAGCTGCAATTCGCCGTTGCCGGTGCTCTGCGTGTTCAGCATGCCCGGGTCCAGGTCCAGCACGTAGGCCACGCCGCCGGACATGCCGGCGCCGAAGTTGCGGCCGGTCCGGCCCAGGACCAGGGCCAGTCCCCCGGTCATGTACTCGCAGCCGTGGTCGCCGATTCCTTCGACGACGGCGGTGGCACCCGAGTTCCGGACCAGGAACCGCTCGCCCACCTGGCCGCGCAGGAACATCTCGCCGCCGGTGGCGCCGTAACCGATGACGTTGCCCGCAATCACGTTGCGTTCGGACGCGAACGTGTTGGCCCGGTCCGGCCGGACGATAATCCGTCCGCCGGAAAGCCCCTTGCCGACGTAGTCGTTCGAGTCGCCGAGCAGCCGCAGGGTGATGCCTGCGGGCAGGAAGGCGCCCAGCGACTGCCCGGCCTGGCCGGTCAGCGTCACGTCGATGGTGTCGTCCGCCAGGGTCTCGATGCCGAAACGCCTGGTCACTTCGTGGCCGAGCATCGTGCCCACGGCCCGGTCGGTGTTGATCACGTCCAGGCTGATCCGCACCGGTTCGCGGTTGGTCAGCGCGTCGGAGCTCATGGCGATCAACTGGTTGTCGAAGTGCTTGTCCAGTTCGTGGTTCTGCGTGGTCATGTTGCGCAGCGGGATGTCGGAGTCGGTGCCGTAGCCGCGCAGGATCGGTGACAGGTCCAGGCCGTCGGCCTTCCAGTGGTCGACCGCTTCGCGGGTGTCCAGCAGCTCCGCGTGGCCGATGGCCTCGGCCAGGCTGCGGAAGCCCAGCCCGGCCAGCAGTTCACGCACTTCCTCCGCGATGAACTCGAAGAAGTTCACCACGAACTCGGGCTTGCCGGTGAACCGGCGGCGGAGTTCCGGGTTCTGCGTGGCAACCCCCACGGGGCAGGTGTCCAGGTGGCAGACGCGCATCATGATGCAGCCGGAGACCACCAGCGGCGCCGTCGCGAAGCCGAACTCCTCGCCGCCCAGCAGCGCCGCGATCACCACGTCGCGGCCGCTCTTCAGTTGCCCGTCCACCTGCACGACCACCCGGTCCCGCAGGCCGTTGAGCATCAGCGTCTGCTGCGTCTCGGCCAGCCCCAGTTCCCAGGGCGCTCCGGCATGTTTGAGCGAGTTCAGCGGGCTCGCCCCGGTGCCGCCGTCGTGCCCCGAGACGAGGACGACGTCGGCCTTCGCCTTGGTCACGCCGGCCGCCACGGTGCCGATCCCGACTTCGGACACCAGCTTCACATGCACGCGTGCCGAGGGGTTGGAGCGCTTCAGGTCGTAGATCAGCTGCGCCAGGTCCTCGATCGAGTAGATGTCGTGGTGCGGCGGCGGCGAGATCAGCCCCACGCCCGGTGTCGAATGCCGGGTCCGGGCCACCCACGGGTAGACCTTCTGGCTCATCAGCTGGCCGCCCTCGCCGGGCTTGGCTCCCTGGGCCATCTTGATCTGGAGGTCCTCGGCGTTGGTCAGGTACAGGCTGGTGACGCCGAACCGGCCGGAGGCCACCTGCTTGATCGCCGAACGGCGCTCCGGGTCCAGCAGCCGGTCCACGTCCTCGCCGCCCTCGCCGGTGTTCGATTTCCCGCCCAGCCGGTTCATGGCGATGGCCAGCGTCTCGTGCGCCTCCTGCGAGATGGAGCCGTAGCTCATGGCCCCCGTGGAGAACCGCTTGACGATGCTGGAGACGGGTTCGACCTCCTCCAGCGGCAC
The DNA here is from genome assembly GCF_059091125.1 of Arthrobacter sp. Y3223151. Classification (NCBI taxonomy): domain Bacteria; kingdom Bacillati; phylum Actinomycetota; class Actinomycetes; order Micrococcales; family Micrococcaceae; genus Arthrobacter; species Arthrobacter sp. Y3223151. Next base: position 14,873 of record NZ_JBNHGI010000006.1, read on the forward strand.
GGGCGGGCGGGCGCCGGCCTTGAACTTCAACAGGCCGCGGAGCGTCATCAGGTCCTTCGCCTGGTCGTCCACGCCGCGGGTGTAGGCCTTGAACACGTCGTAGCGCCGTTCGCGGGTGGCATGCTGCAGCCGGAACACCGTCTCCGGGTTAAACAGGTGCGGCGGTCCTTCGCGGCGCCACTGATACTCGCCGCCGTTCTCGAGGGACCGGTGGGGGTCTTCGATCCCGTCGGCGGGGTAGGCCTGGGCGTGCCGCGCCGCGGCCTCGGCGGCGATGACGTCCAGGCCCACGCCGCCGAGCTGCGACTGGGTGCCGGCAAAGTACTGGTCGACCAGGGATTGGGCGAGTCCGATCGCTTCGAACGTCTGGGCACCGCAGTAGGAGGGGACGGTGGATATGCCCATCTTGGACATGATCTTCAGCACGCCCTTGCCCAGGCCCTTGATCAGGTTCTGCACGGCCTGGGCCGCGGTGACGCCCTGGAGGTCGCCGTTGCGCACCAGTTCCTCGCAGCTTTCCATCGCCAGGTACGGATTGACGGCGGAGGCGCCGTAACCGATCAGTGCGGCGACGTGGTGGACCTCGCGCACGTCGCCGGCTTCCACCAGCAGCGAGATCTTGGTCCGGTTGGCGCTCTTGAGCAGGTGGTGGTGCACGGCGCTCGTCAGCAGCAGCGACGGGATGGGAGCCCATTGGGCGTTCGAGTCCCGGTCCGAGAGCACGATGAACTTCACGCCGCGGTTGACGGCGCCGGAGACCTTTTCGCAGATTTCCTGCAGCCGGGCGGCCAACTCGGCGGCGCCGCCGTCGGGCCGGTAGAGGCCACTCACCTTCAGCGCGAGGCGACTGCCCTCCTCGTCTTCCATCGCCGCGATCTTGGCCAGTTCGTCGTTGTTGATCACGGGGAAGTTCAGCACCACCTGGGTGGTGCGCACCTGACCGGTCGCCAGCAGGTTGCCGTCGGGGCCGATCGACGAACGCAGCGAGGTCACGAGTTCTTCGCGGATGGCGTCCAGCGGAGGGTTGGTCACCTGGGCGAAGGACTGCACGAAGTAGTCGAACAGCAGCCGAGGGCGCTTGGACAACACCGCGATCGGGGTGTCGGTGCCCATGGCCCCCAGCGGTTCGGCGCCGGTGCGGGCCATCGGGCCCAGCAGGATCCGCAGCTCTTCCTGCGTGTAGCCGAAGGTCCGCTGGCGGAGGTTGACCGACGCGGCGGTGTGCACCACGTGCTCGCGTTCCGGCAGGTCCTCCAGCCGGATCATGTTGTCCTTGAGCCATTCGCCCCACGGGTTGGCGGCCGCGAGGTCGGCCTTGATCTCCTCGTCCTCGACCAGCCGGCCGGCCTCGGTATCCACCAGGAACATCTTCCCCGGCGAGACCCGGCCCTTCCTGACCACCGTGGCGGGATCGATATTGACGACCCCGACCTCCGAGGCCAGCACGACCAACCCGTCCTCGGTGACCCAGTAGCGGGCCGGGCGCAGGCCGTTGCGGTCGAGCACGGCGCCGACGAGCCGGCCGTCGGTGAAGGAAACGGCGGCGGGGCCGTCCCACGGCTCCATCAGCATCGAGTGGTACTGGTAGAAGGCGCGCCGCTCAGGGTCCATCGTGGCGTGGTTCTCCCACGCCTCGGGAATCATCATCATGATCGCTTGCGTAATCGGGCGCCCCGCGAGCATCAGCAATTCGGCCACTTCGTCAAAGGAGGCGGAGTCGGAGGCGCCGGGCGTGCAAATCGGGAACAGCTCTTCCGGCGTGTCGCCCAGCAGGGGGCCCTTCAGCTGCGACTGCCGGGCCCGCATCCAGTTGCGGTTGCCCTTGACCGTATTGATCTCGCCGTTGTGCGCGATGGTGCGGAACGGCTGGGCCAGCGGCCACGAGGGGAACGTGTTGGTGGAGAAGCGGGAGTGGACGATACCCAGTTTTGTCTTGAAGCGGGGGTCGGAGAGGTCCGGGTAGAAGGGTTCCAGCTGCGCGGTGGTCAGCATTCCCTTGTAGACGATGGTCTTGGACGACAGCGACGGGAAATACACGCCGAACTTGTTTTGGGCGCGCTTGCGGACGCGGAAAACGCGGGCATCCACGTCGCTGCTGCCGGCGGCGGCCGGGTCGAGGCCCAGGAACACCTGGGCAAAGTGGGGCATGCAGGACCGCGCCATGGCGCCGACCAGTTCGGCCACCACCGGGACGTCGCGCCAGCCGAGGACTGTGAGGCCCTCGGAGGCGGCGATGGCCTCCACGCCGTCCCGCGCTACCGCCGCCTCAGACTCGTCGCTGGGCAGGAACGCGGTTCCGGCGGCATACAGGCCGGGTGCCGGCAGTTCGAAGCCCACCACCGCGCGGAAGAATTCATCGGGGATCTGGGTGAGCAACCCGGCGCCGTCGCCGGTTCCTTCGTCGGCGCCGACCGCGCCGCGGTGTTCCAAATTGCGCAGCGCCGTCAGCGCCGCGTCGACGATGTGGTGGCCCGGCCCGCCCCGCAGGGTGGCAATCACCGCCAGGCCGCAGGCGTCCTTTTCGTGGGCGGGGTCGTACAGCCCGGTTTTTTCCGGGTAGGCGGCGAAACGACTGAACGGCGAGGGCACCGTGGTGTGCCGGCGTTCGTGTCCGCCGCCGAGGCTGCGCGGGGTACTCGACCCCTTGAACGGAGGAGTCATCTGAACTTCCTTCTCCTGGATGTAGGTGAGAAGGGGACGGCGCTGGCCCCGCCCGGGCCCGCTCGAGCAAGCAGGCCCGTGATGCCATGGATTCTGTGGTTAGCTCACCCCGCACAGCGCATTCGGTGTCCAGGGGTCGGATGGGGCCGCCAGGGTGAACTGTGCGGTTGATCGGCCACGGCCGCCGGGACCGCACTGGGTGGTGCGCCTTGTCCGGCGGAGAATCCACGTCAGTGTGGTCGGTACGCCGCATGCCTGCGCCCGGTCGGTGGTCCGGGAGGTGCGTACTGATGGTTCGGACCGCCTATGAGGGCGGGCCGGCCGCGGATCGAGTCTGTTCTGCGGTAGAGCGACGATAGCACGGCGGGCACCCCGCAACACAGGCTTTTCCGGTTTTTTACCGACCGCTTTCCGGATTGCCGACGGCAGCCCGGAGCGCACGAAGCCGCCGGAACGTCAGATTGCTGCGTTCCGGCGGCTGCGCGGGGAAAACTAGTTCTGGCTGCGGTTGTTGTCGGCCCTGAGCGGGTCGTTCCCGGCCGCGGCATCGGCGGCGTCGGCCGGCTTGGCGGCGTCGGCGGGCTTGGCCGCATCCGCGGGCTTGGCGGCGTCGGGTTTGGCAGCATCGGCGGGGCTGGCTGCGGGCTTGGCCGCATCCGCGGGCTTGGTGCCGTCCTCGGCTGCGGGAGCCTCGTCCGCGGCAGGCTCCCCGGCCTTCGCCTCGGGCGTCCCGGCAGCGGTTTTGGCCTTCTCCCCCGCGATCACGGAGGATCCTGCCCGGCCGGCGCGGGGTCCGCCGTCGTGCTTGGAAGCGTTCTCCTGCCGGGCCGCGGCCTGCCCGGATTCGGCCCCCGCCGCGACTGCCGAGGGCTCGCGGCCCGGCAGGTACAGGGAGTCGGTCTCCGCGGTCCGCGGACGGCGCGCCAGCACGATGAAGATCACGACGGCAGCGACCAGCAGCAGCAGCGACGTCCAGACGTTCAGCCGCTGGGTGATGCCGAAGATCGTGATCATTTCGGCGTCGTCGATGCGCAGCATTTCGATCCAGACCCGGCCGAGGGTGTAGAACGCGACGTACAGCCAGAACAGCATGCCGCGGCGGAACTTGAAGCGCCGGTCCAGGAGCAGCAGCAGGGCCACGCCCGCCAGGTTCCACAGCGACTCGTAGAGGAAGGTGGGGTGGAACAGCGTGCCCGGTTCCGCGTCGGCCGGGAAGTTGGGGTTGTCGGCGTCGATCTCCAGCCCCCAGGGCAGCGTGGTGGGGGCGCCGAAGAGTTCCTGGTTGAACCAGTTGCCCCAGCGGCCGATCGCCTGTGCCAGCAGCACCCCGGGCGCGGCGGCGTCCATGAAGGCCGGCAGCTTGAAGCCGGCCCGGCGGCAGCCGATCCAGGCACCGACCAGGCCCAGTGCCACGGCGCCCCAGATCCCCAGCCCGCCGCGCCAGATCTGCGGGATCAGGCTCAGGTCGCCGTTCGGCCCGAAGTAGGCGTCGGGCGAGGAGAACACGTGGTAGAGCCGGCCGCCGACGATGCCGAACGGGATGGCCCAGATGGCCACGTCCCAGATGAACTCCTCCGGCCCGCCGCGGGCCTTCCAACGGCGGTGGGTGAGCCAGATGGCCGCAACGATGCCCAGCAGGATGCACAGGGCATAGGCATGGATGGTGAGCGGGCCGATGCTGAATCCGGACCAGCCGGGGCTGGGGATGGAGGCCGGTACGGCCGTTGCAATAGTCGTGCTGTACACCAGTTGAGTCCTCTTGGCCGGAGTTGCGGGTCGGGCGCGGCCCGCGGCAAACCGCCGGCCACCGGTTATTCTGTCAGGCCCGGGCTGTGCCTTCGCTCAGCCGCGCCGCGAGCTTGCCCAGTGCCGGCACGCCGGCGTTGCCGAGTTCGGCCACCAGCGCGGTGCCCACGATGGCGCCCTCGGCATACGCGCCGATTTCGCGCACGTGCTCGGGACTGGAGACGCCCAGGCCGACGCAGACCCGTTCGGCTCCGGCCTCGTGCGCCGACCGGACCACGCGCTCGGCGGCGCCGGAAACGCTCTCGCGGGCGCCGGTGACGCCCATGATCGACACCGCGTAGACAAAACCGCGGCTGGCCTTGACCGTCATCGCCATCCGCTCCGGGGAGGACGACGGGGCGACCAGGAACACGCGGTCCAGCCCGTACTTGTCCGAAGCCTCGAACCATTCGGCCGCCTCGTCCGGGATCAGGTCCGGGGTGATCAGCCCGGCGCCGCCGGCCTCGGCCAGCCGCCGGGAGAACTCGTCGACGCCCATCCGCAGGACCGGATTCCAGTACGTCATCACCAGCACGGCGGCGTCGCAGCGGGCGGTGATGCCGGCGACGATGTCGAACACCTGGCTGACCCGGAAGCCGTCCTTCAGCGCCTGCACGGTGGCGGCCTGGATGACGGCGCCGTCCATCACCGGGTCGGAGTACGGGATGCCGATCTCAATGACGTCGACGCCGTTCTCCGCCAGCGCGACGGCGGCGTCGATGGTGGTCTGGACGTCCGGGTAGCCGGCGGGCAGATAGCCGATCAGGGCGGTCCGGCCGTCGGCCCGGGCCCGGTCGATGGCCGCGGCCGATTTGCTGGCGATGGCGGTATTGTTCACAGCTGCTCTCCTTCGGAGCCGATTTCGGCCTCGGGCGATTCGTCCGGCAGCAGGCCGAACCACTCCGCCGCGGTGGCGACGTCCTTGTCGCCCCGGCCGGAAAGATTCACGACGATGATAACGTCCTGCGGATGGTCCTTGCCCTCGGTCAGGCGCTTGCCCACCCGCAGCGCCCCGGCCAGGGCGTGCGACGACTCGATCGCCGGGATGATGCCCTCGGTGCGGCACAGCAGCCGGAAAGCGTCCATCGCCTCGCTGTCGGTGACGGGCTCGTAAGTGGCCCGGCCGATGTCCGACAGGTAGGAATGCTCCGGGCCGACGCCGGGATAGTCCAGTCCGGCCGAGATCGAATGCGACTCGATGGTCTGGCCGTCCTCGTCCTGCATGAGGTAGGAGCGCGCGCCGTGCAGCACGCCGGGCCGGCCCAGCGTGATGGTTGCGGCGTGGCGGCCGGTGTCGACGCCGTCGCCGCCGGCTTCAAAGCCGTACAGCGCGACGTTCCGGTCGTCGAGGAAGCCGTGGAAGATGCCGATGGCGTTGGAGCCGCCCCCGATGCAGGCGCAGACGGCGTCCGGCAGCCGGCCGGTCTGGTCCAGGATCTGCGCGCGGGCTTCCTCGCCGATGACTTCGTGGAAATAGCGGACGAGCGCCGGGAAGGGGTGGGCGCCGGCGGCGGTGCCCAGCAGGTAGTGGGTGTTGTGCACATTGGCCACCCAGTCGCGCAGGGCCTCGTTGATGGCGTCCTTGAGCGTCTGCGACCCGGCGGTGACGGGCACCACGGTGGCTCCGAGCAGCTCCATCCGGGCCACGTTCAGGGCCTGCCGGCGGGTGTCTTCGGCACCCATGTAGACCACGCACTCCATGCCGAGCAGCGCGGCGGCGGTGGCACTGGCCACGCCGTGCTGGCCGGCACCGGTTTCCGCAATGATGCGTGTCTTGCCCATCCGCTGGGCCAGCAGGGCCTGGCCCAGCACGTTGTTGATCTTATGGGAGCCGGTATGGTTTAGGTCCTCGCGCTTGAGGAAGATCCGGGCGCCGCCGGCATGCCGGGAGAAGCGCTTGGCTTCGGTCAGCAGCGACGGCCGGCCCGAATAGTTCTTGTTCAGCTCGGTGACCTGGGCAATGAACTCCGGATCAGCCTTGGCCTTTTCGAAGGTGTCTTCCAGCTCGTCCAGCGCAGCAATCAGGGATTCCGGCATCCAGCGCCCGCCGAAGGCACCGAAATAGGGGCCGGGGGCATGGCGGAGGCTGCCGCCGGCCAGGAAGGCATCGGCCGGTTCCTGGGTGTTTCCGGGCTCCACCGGGGTGTCGGGGCTCTGCGTCATGGCCGTCCTGTCTGTTGCTGGAGGCAGGACGGCCAGCCGCAACCGGCCCTGCCTGCCCCTGGGGATTCTTAAGTTGTGTGGCGCGCGGGTTCAGCCGCGCGCGGCAATGGCCTCGGCGCCCGCCGCGCCGAATTCGGCCACGGCGGCTTCCGGGTCGCCCGTGATGACCAGCGCCTCGCCCACCAGGACGGCGTCGGCGCCCTGCGTGGCGTAGTCGCGCACGTCGTCCACTCCGCGGACTCCGGATTCGGCCACCACCACGGCGCCGGAGGGGATGCGGCCCGCCAATCCGGCGAAAACCGAGCGGTCTACGTCCAAGGTCTTCAGGTTGCGGACGTTCACGCCGATGATGCGTGCGTCCACGGCGACGGCGCGGTCGATTTCGTCGGCGGTATGCGTCTCGACCAAGGCCTCCATGCCCAGTTCACGGGTCAGCGCCAGCAGGGCCTTCAGCCGCTCGTCGTCCAGTGCGGCGACGATCAGCAGCACCAGGTCGGCGCCGTGGGCGCGTGCCTCGAAGATCTGGTATTCGTCGACGTTGAAGTCCTTGCGCAGCAGCGGGACGTCCACGGCGGCGCGCACCGCGTCGAAGTCGGCAAGCGAGCCGTTGAACCGGCGCTGCTCCGTCAACACGCTGATCACGGCGGCACCGCCGCGTTCGTAACCGGCGGCCAGTTGGGCCGGATCGGCGATGGACGCCAGGTCGCCCTTGGAGGGGCTCTTGCGCTTGACCTCGGCGATCACCTTGAGCGCGGTTCGCGGCGAATCGTTGCCGCCCAGGGCCGCGTAAGCATCACGCGGAGCCGGCGCGGCCGCGGCCAGCCGCTGGATCTGCGCCAACGGAACCTGGGCGCGCCGGGACTCGAGGTCTTCGCGGACTCCAACGATGATGTCGTCGAGAACGGTCACGTTCAGTGTCCGCTGCCCTGGATCTTGCTGCCGTCCACGCCGTAGCCGACCTTCTTCATGATCCAGCCGACGATCAGGCCGATCAGCATGATTGCCATGCCGGCCCAGAAGACCGGGGACGAGGCCATGGCGAAGCCGATGCCTCCCACGATGGAGCCCAAGATCATGATGAGCACGCAGGTCCAGGCGGCGGGGCTGTTGCCGTGGCCGATGACCTCGTCGTGGATGCTGCCTGCCGGATCCGTCTTCATCGCGGTTTCGGTGGCGGTGGCCTGATTGCCCATGGTGTATCTCCCTCTAAAAACGGTTCTGCTACTTCATTCTGCCATTGTTTGCGGGCCCGGCAGGCCAGTGTGACACGGCCGCCGGCGGCCCCGCTGCCCGGTGCCGCGCGGTCGCGGTTCAGTCGGTCGGGTCGTTGCCCCGGCTGAGCTGGTCCCAGCTGTCGATTTCATCCACGCTGCCGGCCCGGTCGGACGGCATACCGTCGGCCTGCCGCTCGGTTGCCGGCACGTACTTCTTCGAGGCGGCCCAGGAACGCCCGGCCGCCAGCAGCCAGACGGCCGTCAGCAACAGCAGGACGCCGGCGGCGGCGCCCAGGTAAGGGAAGACCGTGATGCCGACGGCGGCCTCTCCCCCGATCTGCCCGGTCGCCTCCCCGATGGCAGCCGAAGCGGCCCCCGCCGGATTGGCGATCACCGTGATGCTGGCGGCGGAGATGCCGATGCCGGCCGCCGCCAGCAGCACGGCGATCACGATGCGGGCGATGCGGCCGGCGATGGAAGCGGCCAAGGCGGCGGCCAGTGCCACCAGCGCCAGGGCCGTCACCGCGGTAGCGGCGTCGCTGCCGGGCACGCTCACGTCGGGGGTCTGTACCCGGGTCCCCGGGAATCGGGCCGTGAGCCAGGTTTGCGTCGTGGTGCCAAAGGCGGCCAGCGATATCACGACGGCGGCGAGCACCACGGTGCCCTTGCGCCGCCAACGCGCGGCGGCTGGCCGTGGCGCCGGTGCCGCGTCCGGGGCCGGGGAGGTGTTCTCTTCGCTCATTGCTGCCCCCTGACTGGTACGTGTGCCGGATTGACCGGGTGGAGCCGCGCCGCCAGGGTCACTGCCCGCAGCGGCGCCGCCGCCTTGTTTACCGTCTCCAGCGCCTCTGCCTCCGGCTGGGAGTCGGCCACGATCCCGCCGCCGGACTGGACGTAGGCGACGCCGCCGCGCAGCAGCGCCGAGCGGATGGCGATGGCCATATCCATGTCCCCGGCAAAGTCCAGGTAGCCGACGACGCCGCCGTAGATGCCGCGGCGGTGCGGTTCCAGTTCGTCCAACAGCCTCAGGGCGCGGGGCTTGGGCGCGCCGGAGAGCGTGCCCGCCGGGAACGTCGCGGCCAGTACGTCGTAGGCTGTCTTGTCCGGCGACAGCCGGCCGACCACGGTGGAGACCAGATGCATGATGTGGCTGAATTTCTCCACCTCCATGAACTGCGTGACGTCGACGCTGCCGGGCGTGCAGACCTTGGAGATGTCGTTGCGGGCCAGGTCCACGAGCATCAGGTGCTCCGCGCGTTCCTTTTGGTCGGCCAGCAGCTCCTCCGCCAGTTCCTTGTCATGCTCGACGCTGTGCCCGCGGGGCCTGGATCCGGCGATCGGGTGGGTGATGACCTCGTCGCCGGTCAGGGTGACCAGCGCCTCCGGGGAGGATCCCACGATCGAGTAGCCCACGCCGTCGGCGTCTTCGAGGCTGAACAGGTACATGTAGGGGCTGGGGTTCAGGTTCCGCAGCACGCGGTAGACGTCGAGGGCTTCGGCCGAACATTCGGCCTCGAACCGGCGGGAGATCACCACCTGGAACACTTCGCCGTCGACGATGGCTTCCTTGCCGCGGTCGACGGCCGCCAAATACTTCTCCCGGGCCCAGCGGTGGGTCACGCTGTTCATCAGGTCAGCGGTTTCCAGGGCGGCGTCTTCCAGCACCGACACCTGCTGGGCGAGCGGTTCAGCGAGCTGCGCCAGCAGGTGCTTGGCGCGTTTAACGGCGTCCAGCCATGCCTCGTCCACGCGCTCGTCGCGGTTGTCGAAGTTAATGGCGTTGGCGATCAGCGTGACCGTGCCTTCGGCGTTGTCGTGCACGGCCAGGTCGGTGACCAGGTTCATGGCCAGTTCGGGCAGGTTCAGGTCGTCTTCGGGCGGGGACGTCAGCTTCTCCCAGTGCCGCACGGCCTCCCAGCCGACGAATCCCACCAGCCCGGATGTCAGCGGCGGGAGCGAGTCGAACCGTTCGGTCCGCAGCGCCTCCACGGTGGCGCGCAGCGCCTCCACCGGGTTCCCGGTGCGCGGCACGCCCACCGGCGGCTCCCCCAGCCAGTGCGCCTGCCCGTCCCTGGTCGTCAGCGTGGCCCGAGAGTTGGCACCGATGAAGGAATAGCGGGACCAGACTCCGCCGACGGCGGCCGACTCCAACAGGAAGGTTCCCGGCCGGGAATCGGCCAGCCTGCGGTAGATGGAAATGGGAGTCTGGTCATCGGCGAGCACCTTGATGGAGACCGGGATGACCCTGCGGTCGCGGGCAAGCGCGCGGAATTCCTCCAGGCTGGGGCTGATGACGCCAAGGTCCTGCATGCGTTATCTGTCTTTCGCTTCAGTGGCTGATACTGCGGTGGTCATGGGGCCCGTTCAGGTGCCGGACGCTCCCGGGCTGCCGTCCGGTTCGCCGCCGTGGCCGGCGACGGCGTCGAGGCCCCGGCCGTCAAAGCAGGTGCGGGTGCCGGTGTGGCAGGCGGCGCCGACCTGGTCTACCTGGACCAGCAGGGCGTCGCCGTCGCAGTCCAGGGCCACCGACTTGACGAACTGCACGTGGCCGGAGGTGTCGCCCTTGCGCCAGTACTCCCGGCGCGAGCGCGAGTAGAAGGTCACGCGGCCGCTGGTCAAGGTGCGGTGCAGCGCCTCGTCGTCCATCCAGCCCAGCATCAGCACCTCACCGGAATCGAACTGCTGGACGATCGCGGCGACCAGGCCGGCGGAGTCGCGCTTGAGCCGGTCGGCGACGGCTGGGTCGAGGGCCGTTGCGCCGGCGGCGGACGGCACTGTTGCGGGGGAATCAGACTCGGAAGGCATCCCTACAAGTCTAGTGCCAAGTCCCGAACGCTCCCGCCCGCGGCTGCACGGGCGCACGTACACATTTCTCGGCCCGCAGGCGCCTTCTTCGTGCTAGGTTCAAGGTGATGCATTACGTAAATCCGTCCCGTGAAGTCCTGGCCGAGACCTTGCTGGCTGCCGGGCCGGATTCACCCACCCTGTGTGAGGGGTGGACGACCGCAGAACTGGCGGCCCATCTGTACATCCGTGAACACCGCGTGGGTGCCGCCCTCGGCCTGGCCTTTAAGCCGCTGGCGAGGGTTTCGGACGAGGCCACCCGCAAGGTGGCGGACACAGCCCGGGAACCGGCAGGCTACGCCAAGCTGGTGGAGGCCTTCCGCGCCGGCCCGCCGGCCTGGTCCCCGTTCAGGGTGCCGGCGGTGGACACGGTGGCCAACCTGGTGGAGTTCTTCGTCCACACCGAAGACATCCGCCGGGCAACCGACCGCTGGGCGCCGCGGGCGCTGGACGAGGATTATTCGGCGGCGCTGTGGGGCGACCTGATTAAGCGGGCGGCCTTGCTCTACCGGGGAGTGGACCTGGGCATCGTGCTGGTGCGTCCGGACGGCCCGCGGCACGTGGCCAAGCGGGCACCCGTCTCGGTGGCCATCGTCGGAGAACCGGGCGAACTGCTGATGCATGCCTCCGGACGGGCCAGGCATGCCCTGGTCACCTTCGAGGGCCAGGCCGACGCCGTGGCCCTGCTGGACAGCGCCGAAATCGGCCTCTGACACTTCCGCTTCCCCGGCTCCCGGACTCAGCGGACCGGGTAGCCGGCGTCCCGGATCGCCTGTTTGACCTGCGCGATGGCGTCGTCGGGCCCGAAGTGGAAGACCGAGGCGGCCAGCACCGCGTCCGCCCCCGCGGCGACGGCTGGCGGAAAATGCGCGGGCTTGCCGGCGCCGCCGGAAGCAATCAGCGGGACCTTCACCGCGGCCCGTACCGCCCGGATCATTTCCAGGTCGAAACCGTCCTTGGTCCCGTCGGCGTCGATGGAGTTGAGCAGCAACTCCCCCACTCCCCGGTCGGCCGCTTCGCGTGCCCACTGCACCGCGTCGATCCCCGTGCCCTTGCGCCCGCCGTGCGTGGTGACTTCGAATCCGGAGGCCACCGAGGGATCGTCGGTCCGGCGTGCATCCAGCGAGAGCACCAGCACCTGGGAACCGAAATGGCGGGTGATCTCGTCGATCACATCGGGGCGGGCGACCGCGGCGGTGTTGATGGCGGCCTTGTCCGCCCCGAAGCGCAGCAGTTTGTCGACGTCGGCGACCTCGCGCACGCCGCCGCCCACGGTCAGCGGGATGAAGACTTCCTCGGCGGTGCGGGCCACGACGTCGAAGGTCGTTTCGCGGTTGCCGGAGGAGGCGGTGACGTCCAGGAAGGTCAGCTCGTCGGCTCCGGCACGGTCGTACCGGTGCGCCAGTTCCACCGGGTCGCCGGCGTCGCGCAGGCCTTCGAAATTAATGCCCTTGACCACGCGTCCGGCGTCGACGTCCAGGCAGGGGATCACACGGATGGCAACAGTCATGGCTTACTCCGGGGCAGTCAGATGCGGCAGGCGTGGATGGTGCTGACCAGGATGGCCCGGGCGCCGAGATCGTAGAGCTCGTCCATGATGCGGTTGGTCTGCGTGCGGCGGACCATCGAGCGCACGGCCACCCAGCCGGTATCGCGCAGCGGCGAGATGGTCGGTGACTCCAGCCCCGGGGTCAGCGCCGCGGCGGCGTCCACGAGGTCCTTGCGGATGTCGTAGTCCATCATGACGTACTCGCGGGCAACAATCACGCCGCGCAGCCGGCGCATCAGCACGTCCAGTCCGTTGGGCGGGGTCTCCCCCGCGCGGCCGATCAGCACGGCCTCGGACTTCAGGATGGGCTCCCCGAAGATTTCCATCCCGGCGGCCCGGAGCGTGTTGCCGGTCTCCACGACGTCGGCAATCGCGTCGGCTACGCCGAGGCGCACGGAGGACTCCACCGCGCCGTCCAGCCGGACGACGGACGCGTCGATCCCGTGCTCGGCCAGGTAGCTGCGCAGCAGCCCGTCATAGCTGGTGGCCAGGCGCTTGCCGTTCAGTTGCGCGGAGCTGGTGAACTCCCCGAGCGGGCCGGCGAACCGGAACGTGGACGCCGCGAAGCCGAGGTTCATCAGCTCGACGGCTTCGACCTGTGCGTCCAGGAACAGGTCACGGCCGGTGATGCCGACGTCCAGGGTGCCGGAGCCTACGTAGACGGCGATGTCGCGGGGGCGGAGGAAGAAGAACTCAATGTCGTTGTCGGCATCGGTCATGACCAGTTCGCGGCTGTCGCGGCGCTGGAGGTAGCCGGCCTCGCCCAGCATGGCGGAGGCGGCTTCGGACAGGGAACCTTTGTTGGGAACAGCTACACGCAGCATGGGGGTCTTTCTGGGATCGTCTCGGCCGCAGCAGGGCCTCGCAAGTGTGGAATCGGCCTGGGTCTGGGCGGGGCGCCGCGCACTGGCGGCGTCCCGCTACAGATGCTTGTAGACGTCTTCCAGCCGCAGGCCCTTGGCGATCATCAGGACCTGCAGGTGGTAGAGGAGCTGGGAGATTTCCTCGGCGGCGGCTTCGTCGGATTCGTGTTCGGCTGCCATCCAGACTTCGGCGGCCTCTTCGACGACCTTCTTCCCGATTCCGTGGATGCCGGAATCCAGCTCGGCTACCGTACGGGAGCCCTCCGGACGCTGCTGCGCCTTTTCGCTCAGTTCCGCAAACAGGGATTCGAAGGATTTCACGCCCTTTAGCCTACGTCAGGAGCGCGTGAGGGCGGCAAACCGCCGTTCCCATTGTGACGAATGCCTCCGCCACCCCCTCTAGACGCCGAGGCCCCGGAGCGTGGCCGCGGTCGCCAGGGCGGCGGTCACCGCTTCGTGGCCCTTGTCCTCGCTCGAGCCCGCCAGGCCGGCGCGGTCCAGGCCTTGCTGCTCCGTGTCGCAGGTAAGCACCCCGAATCCCACCGGCGTGCCGGTCTGCACGCTGACACTGGTCAGCCCCTCGGTGGCGGCCTGGCAGACGTACTCGAAGTGCGGCGTCCCGCCGCGGATTACGACGCCGAGCGCCACCACGGCGTCATAGTGCGGTGCCAGCCGGGCGGCGGCGACGGGCAGCTCGAAAGCCCCGGGCACCCGGACCAGGGCCGGCTCCCCGATCCCCGCCTCGGTTGCCGCCCGCAGCGCGCCGTCGACCAGCCCGTCCATGATCTCGGTGTGCCAACTGGCGGCGACGATGGCGAGCTTTAGCGCGCCGGTCTCCGCCTGCAGGCCGGTGATGTCGATGGTGGGTGCTCCGTGTCCGCTCATGTTCTTCCTTCGTGAAACTCTCGTCGGTGGTTGACTGTGGTTGCCGTGCCGGGCACAGGCGTCAGCTCTGCTGCACGGGTGTCGTCTGCAGGACGGCCAAGCGGTGGTCCATCCGGTCCCGCTTGGTCTCCAGGTAGCGGCGGTTCTGCTCCCGGAAGGGAACTTCCGCGGCCACCATTTCGACCACCTCGATGCCCAGCGCCGCCAGCATGCTGCTCTTGGCCGGGTTGTTGCTCAGCAGCCGGATGGCGCCGATGCCCATCGCCCGCAGGATGGCGGCGGCGGCGGAATAGTCCCGCGAGTCCACGGGCAGGCCCAGCTGCTCGTTGGCCTCCACCGTGTCGGCGCCGGCTTCCTGCAGGGCATAGGCGCGCATCTTGTTGGCCAGGCCGATGCCGCGGCCCTCCTGCCCGCGCAGGTACAGGACCGTCCCGCCGTGCTCTCCGATCATGGCCAGCGCCTGCTCCAATTGCTCGCCGCAGTCGCAGCGGTAGGAGGCGAACACGTCGCCGGTCAGGCATTCGGAGTGCAGCCGGACCAGCGGTTCGGCCGCCGGACTGACCTGCGAGGTGATGCTCAGGTGCTCCACGCCGGTGGCGGCATCGGTCCACGCCTGGGCGGTGAAGCTGCCGAAGGCCGTGGGCAACTGGACCGCGGGCCCGCCCTCGACCGTGGCGGCCGGAGTCTTTTCGCGGATGTCCTTACCGTCCATGGTTCGCCGCCTTCGGCAGGCCGGCGGTGTCCGGGTTTCCGGCCAGGTGGTTGGCGAGGTCCTCGATCGAAACCAGCGGGCACCCGTGCTCGTCGGCAAAGGCCCGCAGCGCCGGCAGGCGCATCATGTCCCCTTCATCGTGCACTAGTTCCGCGATGACGCCCACCGGCGCACGCCCGCCCAACCGGCACAGGTCCACGGCGGCTTCGGTGTGTCCGCGCCGTGCGAGCACCCCGCCGTCGACCGCCCGCAGCGGGAAGACGTGCCCGGGCCGGGTCAGGTCGGCGGCAGTGCTGTCCGCCGCCGCGAGCACCGCGGCGGTGCGCGCACGGTCGGCGGAACTGATGCCGGTGGTCACGCCGTCGGCCGCGTCGCAGGAAACCGTGTAGGCCGTGCCCTTGGCATCCTGGTTGACTTCGACCATGGGCGGCAGCCCCAGTTCGTCGGCCCGTGCCGCCGGCAGCGGCACGCAGATGACGCCCGAAGTATAGCGGATGGTCCAGCCCATGAGTTCGGGGGTGGCGGCGTCGGCGGCGAAGATGATGTCGCCTTCGTTTTCCCGGTCTTCGTCATCAACGACGACGACGGGGCGGCCGGCGGCGATGGCCGCCACCGCGGCTTCGATGGTGTCGAGCGCGATCCGCGGCTCCACCGCGGCGCTCATGCCCTGGCTCCGGTGGTGAAGGCCAGGAGCCGCTCGGCGTACTTGGCGAGCACGTCCACCTCCAGGTTGACCCTGTCGCCGGGCTGCTTCGCGCCCAGGCCGGTGTCGGCCAGCGTGGTGGGAATCAGGCCGACTTCGAAGAACTGCGTCGCGGCACCGGCATCGCTGACGTTCGTGACAGTCAGCGAGACGCCGTCGACGGCGATGGAGCCCTTCTCCGCGATGTAGCGGGCCAGCTCCACGGGAACGGTGAAGCGCAGCCGCTCCCAGTCGCCCAGGTCCTCGCGTTCGGCCAGCGTGCCAACACCGTCCACGTGCCCCTGGACCACATGTCCGTCCAGCCGCCCGCCGGCCGGGACGCAGCGTTCCAGGTTGACCGGCTGACCCGGCCGGAGCGATCCGGTGGTGGTGCGTGTGAGGGTCTCCCCCATCACGTCCACGCTGACCCGGCTGCCGTCCAGCGCGACTGCGGTCAGGCACACGCCGTTGACGGCGATCGACCCACCGAGCCCGAGCCCGGCAGCCGTTTCGGGTGCGGTGAAGGTCAGCACTGCGCTGTCGGTGGCCGGACTCAGGTCCAGCGATTCAACGCGCCCTTGTTCCGCGATGATTCCGGTAAACATTCATTTGCCTTTCTGAGTGCCGTGGGACGGCAGGGGTTCCAGGTGCAGGCGCAGGTCCGCGCCCAAGTTTCGGGTGCTGCCGCCGGCCGTGTCCCAACGCCAGCGTCCAGCCTCGGACAGCGTCCCGATGCCGAGGTCGGCCACCGCACGGGTGCCGGCGCCGAGCATCAGGGGTGCCAGATAGAGCACGAGTTCGTCCACCAGGTCGGCGCGCAGGAAAGCCGAGGCGACGGTCGCTCCGCCCTCGATCATGGCGTGGCCGATGCCGCGCCGTGCCAGTTCGGCCAGGACGTCGGCCGGGTCGTGGGTGGCCAGTTGCAGGAAGCGGCCATCGGTGCCGCGGACGGCGGCGTCGGCCGGGACCTTCCGGCGCCCCATCACCACGCGCAGCGGCTGGCCGGGAGTATCGCGTCCCGCCCGGTCGCGGGCGGTGAGCCGCGGGTTGTCGGCCGCGATGGTTCCGGTGCCGGCGATGATGGCGTCCGCGCGGGAGCGGATGCCGTGGCTGTCCGCCCGCGCCTCTTCCCCCGTGATCCATTGGCTCGTGCCGTCTGCCGCGGCAATCAGCCCGTCCACCGTCTGCGCGACGTGCAGCGTGGTGAACGGCCGGGCTTCCCGCCGGGCGGCGAACCAGCGATGGTTCAGGTCCAGCGCCTGCTCCGACAGCAGCCCGGTGCGCACGGCGACTCCGGCCTCGGCCAGCCGCCGCGCCCCGCCGGCGGCCGCCTCGGTGGGGTCGGCCGTGGCGTAGACCAGCGAGCCAACGCCCGCGTCCAGGATGGCGCCGGAGCAGGGGGCGGTGCGGCCGCGGTGGTTGCACGGCTCCAGGGTGACCAGCATGGTGCAGTCCGCCAGGTTTGCGGCGCGTTCCCGGGGCACGTTGGCCAGCGCATCGACTTCGGCGTGGGGAGTGCCCGCGCCCCGGTGGTACCCGACGCCGAGCACCTCGCCCCGCGGGTCGATGATGGCGGCGCCGACGAGTGGATTTGCTCCGCGGACGCCCTGCCGGGCGGCGTCCAGCGCAAGCTCCATGCCGTGCTGCTCGGCCGTCGAAAAATTGCGGGCCGCGCCAACCGCCGCCTGACCCGTCACGCCTGCACCTGCTCGTCGGCCGGGCGCCCGATCAGCGGATCGGGATGCAAAGTTTCGACCCCGGGCTTGGCCTGTGCGTTGGCCCGCCACCAGACGAAGAATCCAACCAGCGTGAAGCCGCCGTAGAAGAGGTACATGAAGGCGCTGGCGTAGTAGCCGGCGCTGAACAGCAGGGGTACGCCCACAATGTCGACCGCCACCCAGATCAGCCAGAACTCAACCCAGCCGCGTGCCATGCCGTAGGTGGCCAGCAATGAACCGACGAAGGTCCAGGCATCCGCCCAGACCGGTTCGTAGGAGCCGAGGGCCGCGAAGATCGGGGTCAGGGCGACGGTGCCCAGGAGCAGTGCGGCGACCAGGCCCAGGCGCGCCTTGCCGCCGGCCCACTGCGGGGTGATGGCGTGGCCGTCACCGCTGCGTGCGGAGCGCCAACGCCGCCAGCCGTACACGGCCACGGCGATGAACATGACCTGGCGGCCCGCCTGGCCCAGGAGGTTGGCGGTATTGGCGGAGCCGAAGAGCGAGCCGAGGAAGACGGTCAGCAGCAACACGTTGCCGATGATGCCGATGGGCCAGGCCCACACCTTCCGGCGCATCCCGCCGAGCGCGCTGAGCAGGCCGAAGACGTTGCCCAGAACTTCGCGCAGCAGCAGAGCGCTGCCGGCTACGGGAATCTGGGCTTCAAAGAGCCACCGCAGAAAATCCATGCCGTTCCTTTCGAGCCGCGGCGGCTCCGGGGAACGACAGAGCGGAAGCTTGGGGGGTCTCGGGCTGCGGTCATCGACCGTACCCGGTGGCCCCATGGCTGCCACCTGTACGTGCTTCTCCCATCCAGACTTTAACTGTCGGTACCGGAATTCCACCGGTTCAACCGCTGCCTGAAGTTCCGGGCGGAACTCTCGGCAGCGGGTCGCGGACTATAACCGCCGGTTCGGACTTACACCGACCCCGGAGCACGTTTGTGTTTGCGTAACTATGCTCTCACAACTGCCTCGTGGCACGTTCCATTCCCGTCACAACGTGTAACACCAGTCACAGGAGCCTCAGAAATGGGGTTGCCGGCCGGCCGCGGCCCGCAGGGAGGCGATGGCCTGCTCCGGATCGGCCTTGCCGTACACGGCGGACCCGGCGACGAAGACGGTGGCGCCGGCCTCGGCGGCCCGCACGATGGTCTCTTCGGTGACGCCCCCGTCCACCTGGATCGCCACCGGGAGCCCCGAACCCGCCACGGCGCGGGCGGCCTTGCGGATCTTGGGCAGGGTCACGTCCAGGAACGACTGCCCGCCGAAACCCGGCTCGACCGTCATGATCAGCAGGAGGTCCATCTCCGGGAGCAAATCCAAATAGGGCTCGACGGCGGTGGCCGGCTTCAGCGCCATGCCCGCCTTGGCCCCGCGGGACCTCAGCTCCCTGGCCAGCCGGACCGGGGCCGACGCCGCTTCCACATGGAAGGTCACGGATTCGATCCCCGCCTCGGCATACGCCGGCGCCCAGCGGTCCGGATCGGCGATCATCAGGTGCGCGTCCAGGGGCAGGCTGCTGACTTCCCGGATCCGCTGCACCACCGGCAGCCCGATGGTCAGGTTCGGCACGAAATGATTGTCCATCACGTCCACGTGCACGGCATCGGCGGTACTGATGCGCCGCAGTTCGGCTTCGAGGTTGACGAAATCGGCCGAGAGGATGCTGGGATTGATGCAGCACTGTGCCATCGGATGCTTGCCTGCCTGTCTGTGTGTCGAGGGATGTCGGAACCGGTGTTGGCCTAGTTGGTGCGGCGGAGCAGCGCCATGAACATGGCATCGGTGCCGTGCCGGTGCGGCCACAGCTGCGCCGTCGTTCCGCCGGCCCGGCCCACGGCGTCGCCGCCGGGTTGTCCTGCTTCCAAGTGCCCCGGGAGGCTGACGCCGTCGAGGACGGAGGAGGTATCCAGCAGTTCCAGCCCGGGGTTCCGGCGCAGCAGGTCGGCGACCACCGCCGTCGTCTCCGCCGGGTGCGGGGAGCACGTCACGTAGGCGATCAGGCCGCCCGGCTTTGCGGCGGCGACGGCCGCGCCGAGCAGTTCGCGCTGCAGCGGCCCCAACTGTGCCACGTCGGAGGGCTTCCGGCGCCACCGCGACTCCGGGCGGCGGCGCAGGGCCCCCAACCCGGTGCAGGGCGCGTCCACCATGATCCGGTCGAACTCTCCGGCATAGAGGTCGCCCACGTCGCGGCCGTCGCCGGTGCGGAGTTCCCACACCCCGGCCGGTACCGGCGCCAGGGCCTTTCGGACCAGCTCGGCACGGTGTTCGGCCACCTCATTGGCCAGCAGCGTGGCGCCCCGTTCGGCGGCCAGCGCGCCCAGCAGTGCGGCCTTGCCGCCGGGGCCGGCGCACAGATCCAGCCAGCGCTCGCCCGGCGTCACCGGCGCGGCGGCGGCCAAGGCCAGCGCCACGAGTTGGGAGCCGGCGTCCTGGACGCGGGTGGTTCCGGCCCGCACGCTGGCCAGCCGGCCGAGGTCGCCGCCGGCATACAGGGCGGAGCCCGCGACCAGTTCCCCGGGCTCCGCGCCGGCGTCGATCGCCTCGTCCAGCGAACCCAACCCCGGCAGGGCCACCAGGTTCACGACCGGCGCGGCGTTGTCGGCCGCCAGCAGGTCTTCCAGTTCGTCCACGCGGCGTCCGTGCCCCGCCAGGGACTGCCGCAGGGCCCGCACCACCCACTCGGGATGGCTGTGTTCCAGAGCCGCCGCCTTGACCGGGTCGGTCTCCCCGGCGGTCAGCTCGGCGGTCCAGCCGCGCAGGTCCCGGGCGGTGACCTTGCGCAGGACGGCGTTGATCAGCGAGCCGGGGCCCGCGCCGATCACGGCGCGGGCCAGGCCGACGGTCTGGTCCAGGGCGGCGTGGGCCGGCACCCGCATGGCCAGCAGCTGGTGGGCGCCGAGACGCAGCGCATCGAGGATCGCGGGATCCAGTTGGTCCAGCGGCCGGTCCACGCAGCGGGCCAGGATGGCATCGTAGGTGCCCAAACCGCGGAGGGCGCCGTAGGTTAGCTCCGTGGCGAAGCCGGCGTCGCGCTTGTCCAGCCGGTGTTTGCGGATGCTCGCCGGCAGCACCAGGTTCGCATACGCATCGTCCCGTTCCACCGTGCGGAGCACCTCGAAGGCCGCCAGCCGGGCCGGGTCGGCCGCCCGCGTCCGCTGCGACGGAGCCGATCGGGAGTACTGCCTGGTGCCGCCGCGGTTGCGCTCCCGCCCGGCAGCATCACGGCGGCCGGCCCCCTGGCCGCCGCCGCCGCCTTGGCGTCCGCTGTTCCGGCTGCCTTCATTCCGGCCGCTCATTCGAAGTGCACGTCCTCACGCTGTCCAAGCCCGCGGGCCCAATCTGCTGCATCCATCATTTTCTTGCCCGCCGGCTGGACCCTGTCCAGCTCCACGGCATGGGAGCCCGTGCCCACAAGAGCCGAGGCCGACGAGCCGCCGGACAGCCTCACGGCCCCGGGCGGCAGCCCGCGGTGCTCGGGCCGCAGGCGTACCGGGCCCAGCTTGAAGCGCTGGCCGTCGAGCATGGTCCAGGCACCGGGCTCGGGAGTGACGCCGTTGATGCGGCGGCGGATGGCCAGCGCCGGCTGCCGCCAATCAATGTGACCGTCCGCCAGGGACAGCTTGGGCGCGAGGCTGACATCACCGGACTGCGCCACCGCCACCGCTGTGCCCGCGCCGACGGCCGCCAGGGTTTGCGACAGCAGCACGGCGCCGCTGTGGGAGAGCCGCTCCAGCACCTCGCCGCTGGTGTCCGCGGGGCGCAACGCCTCGGTCAGGGTGCCGTAGACCGGGCCCGTGTCCAGCCCCTTCTCCAGTTGGAAGGTGGAGGCGCCGACGACGTCGTCGCCGTTGATGATGGCGTGCTGCACCGGCGCGGCGCCGCGCCACGCGGGCAGGAGTGAGAAGTGCAGGTTGATCCAGCCGTGTTCGGGGATGCCGAGCGCGGCTTCCGGGACGAGCCCGCCGTAGGCCACGATGGCCACCACATCCGGGGCGGCTGCCCGGATGGCATCGGCCGCGGCCTCGTCGATCCGGTTGGCCCGGATCACCGGCACGCCGAGTTCCGCGGCGCGGGCCGCCACCGGCGAGGCGGTCAGGACCCGTTTACGCCCTACCGGCGCGTCCTCCCGAGTGAGCACGGCCACAATCTCGAAGTCATCCTCGACGAGCCGGTCGAGGGAGGGCACGGCCACGCCGGGAGTGCCGGCGAAGAGGACCCGCAAGCGCCTGCCGCCGTCCGTCATGCCAGCGGCTGCCCGAAGGAACCGGTGCCCGCCGCGGCCGGCCCGCGGCTGAAGCCGGAGCCGACGTGCGCCGCGCGCTGAGCCTGAGTCTCGCCGGCCACACCGTTGTATCCGGCGTTGCGGATGGAGCGCAGCGCGTTCTTCCGGTTCTCCCCGGTGAGATGGTCGATGTAGAGGATTCCGTCCAGGTGGTCGGCCTCATGCTGGAAACACCGGGCCAGCATCCCTTCGCCGTCGTACTCCACCGGGTTGCCGTGCATGTCCTGGCCGGTCACCCGCGTCCAGCGGCGCCGGCGCACCGGGTAGCCGAGCGCGGGGATGGACAGGCATCCTTCGGCGACGTCGTCCTGGAAGTCGTCGCTGAGCTCGAGCACCGGGTTGACCACGTGGCCGCGCCGGCCGTCCACGCGGAAGGTGAAGACGCGCAGGCTCACGCCAACCTGCGGGGCGGCCAGCCCGGCGCCGTCGACGTCCTCCATGGTTTCGTCCATGTCCGCCACCAGCTTGGCCAGCTCCGGCCCGAATGCGGTAACCGTTTCCGCCTTGGTCCGCAGCACGGGGTCGCCGATAATTCGGATACTCAGGATCGCCATGTAGTTCTTGTCCTCACTGTTGCCGCTTCAGTACGCTGCCGATGGGTTCCGGTCCAGTTTAGTGGGCCTGCTGGACCGCCTGCAGGGCGGCGGCAGGGGGCGGCGCGATCGGCAGCAGCGCCCGGCCCGCCTCGGCTACCTGCAGATGCGTCTCCCACGCCCGGCGCAGCGAGCAGAAGCGGTACCAGTGCCATCGAAGCACCTCGGGGTTGGCGCGCATCGGCCGGACTTCCGTCTCACCGATCGCCACGCCCAGCAGCAGCGGATCGTCACCGTGCGCCCACGGCTCCCAGCTCCCCGTCGCGGCGTCGACCAGCGACTCCTGCGCCTTCATGCCGGCCACCAACTGCATGACCACCTTGTCATTGAGCGCCTTGACCTGGCCGTTGCGGTCCGTGCCCTTGGTCTTGAAGTCAATCAGGCAGGTGCGTCCCGCGATCCGGGCCACGAGATCCAGCGTGCCGGCGTATCCCACTTCCTGGTTCCAGACGGTGATCTCCGGGGCGATGGGCTCCACCCCGTAGAGCTGCCACCATTCGTCGAACCTGGCGGCGAATGCCTCTTCGCCGTTGGCCTTGAGCGCCTCCCGGGCACCCGCAACGTCGTGCTCCCTGTCCAGCGCCCTGAGTGCCACCTGTTCGCAGTACCCGTGGACGCGGTCCCCGCGCAGCGCGGCGGCATCCCGGTAGCGGTCGGCGGCCAGGGTCGCTTCCTTCGCCAGCGACCTAAGCCGTCCCGGGTCTCCGGCGGCCTCGGCCAGCCTGGCATCGGAGGCCAGGGAGGTGGCTGCCATGTGGGCGAACCAACCGTCCAGCGTGGTCGGCTCCTGCGCGATCACGGTGGTGATGGAGGGAACCGACGGCGGCTCCGAGGTGGAGCGCGCGTACATGCGGCCGTTGGCGGTGGCATGCGCAAGAAGTGGTGCAGTCATAAGGAAATCTTCTCAGGTTCCACTGACCGTTCCGGTCCGCAATGCACAGCGCCGGCGCGACGGCGGCCGGCTCCGCGCCGTTAACGAAAACATCCCCGGCCAGGCGATGCTGCCTGGCCGGGGATGTTTTCCGTGGTGGGCGATACTGGGTTCGAACCAGTGACCTCTTCGGTGTGAACGAAGCGCGCTACCACTGCGCCAATCGCCCGGGTTTACTGCCGATGCGCCCGGCGCGTCCTGCAACGTCTAGAAATGCTAGCCCACGGAGGCGCTGAAACAAAAATCGCCCGGCGACGGCGTCTGGGCGATTGTTGCAGGTGCGGTTTTTGGGGCGCGCGAGGAACGGGGCCGCGGGTGGGCCGCGGAACGGTTCGGCCGGTCCGCCGCCGAGCCCATCGCCTCCGTGCCCGGTCGGCCTCGTCGTTTCACCCGCCACAGCGTCGATTGGACGAAGCGGGAATCGTCCTATAGAGTTTTTACTCGTTGGAAATCACAGCGACGCCGCGAGCCGTTCGATGAAGGATCGCGGAAAAAGTGATGGAAAACTTTTGCGGACGTAGCTCAGCTGGCTAGAGCACCACCTTGCCAAGGTGGATGTCGCGGGTTCGAATCCCGTCGTCCGCTCGCAAGTCACTGTAACGTGCCAGCGTCGCTGGCCGGTCCTAGCGCAACTGCGAATAGGCACGGTGGGGTGGCCGAGAGGCGAGGCAGCGGCCTGCAAAGCCGTATACGCGGGTTCGAATCCCGTCCCCACCTCGTTTGCGGCGACACAGCAAACATCTCGTGAGAGATCACGGGCGATTGGCGCAGCGGTAGCGCGCTTCCCTGACACGGAAGAGGTCACTGGTTCGATCCCAGTATCGCCCACTGGAACGCAGTCCGGAGTGATCCGGAAACCGTTTCGCGCGGACGTAGCTCAGCTGGCTAGAGCACCACCTTGCCAAGGTGGATGTCGCGGGTTCGAATCCCGTCGTCCGCTCTCTTTTTCAGCGTTTTCTCCAGCGGCCCGCCTCGGGCACACCGGGGCGATTGGCGCAGCGGTAGCGCGCTTCCCTGACACGGAAGAGGTCACTGGTTCGATCCCAGTATCGCCCACCATTTCACGGCTCCCCCGGCGGGAGCCTTTCTCGTTTAAGCCGTTTAAGCCGTTGAGCGCGCGGCACGGTGCCTACGATGGACGTGCAGGGGCGAAAGGCCCCCCGTCGGAAAGGAGGTGACCGTGTCTGTATTTGACGAGCTCAAGGGCAAGGCCGGAGGACTCAAGGACAAGGCAGCCGGTCTCGTGGGAGAACACTCTGGCAAGATCAAGGGTGCCGTCGGCAGCGCCGGTGACTACATCGACGCCAAGACCGGCGGTAAGTATTCCAAGCAGGTAGGCGGCCTGCAGGCCAAGGCATCCAATTTCGTCGACACGTTCGGCGAGAGGGATGGCCAGGCACCGTCCGACGGGGACACCTCGTCCGCCTAGTCCCGGGCACGCCAAGGAGGGTGCCGGACCGCCGGGAGGCGGGCCGGCGCCCTTTGTCGTGAGGCCGCTTATTCGCCGCGCGCGCCTTGCGATCTGGCGGATCCGTCAGGGTCCACTGTAGGCGCTGGCACTCCTTCGAGTCTGGGGATTGCCCGACCCAGTAAAACACCCTGCCGCAAGGCTCGACATCGGAACGGCTCTAACCCGGTAAGGGGCATCGCAGTGCGTACCTTGTTCCTGTTCAACGCCATGCTCAGGCTTCGGGTTGATCAACTCCGCTTCGAAAACCTGCGCCAGGATATCGCCGACGACGTAGCGCAATAGCCATGAGTTCGGACAGAGAAGGACGGGCGTCAGCTCGTCCCATTCCTGCGCCGCCTGCTCGGCAATCGATAGCTAACCGGGTGGGAGCCTGGAGGCCAAGGCGCGAGTGTAGCTCTCGGGATCGTTATGGGTCTGCGCCGAGACGACGAGATGCCTTGGGCTGATGCGCTTGGCGTAGTCCCCCTGATAAGGCATGACCAGGACGGTGTCCAAGCCTGTTTTCCAAGCGGCAATCAGAGCCGGCAGACAGCGGCGTTCGGGGTGTAGTTCAAGAGGGAGCATGTGGTTGGGCTGCAGCTGGATTTGCCAGTGGTTGAAGGCGTCGATGTCCACGCCATCCCAGCCGTATTCGGTTGTCCAGCCCGGAGGGAAGGCCACGTGCATCTCCTGATCGGCGCGGATTTCCGGCGTTGGATGCTGGTCCCCCGTGTCGTACCAGGCCCAAGCTCGTTCCCAAGCCTGCTGCCAACGGGCGCCCCACTCAGTCCTGTCTGCAGTGGCAGGCGGTCGCGAGGCACCGGGCTTCGGTGCCGGGTTCAACTCCGGAATGTTGACATCCGGGGCAATGTTCCAAGCGCTACGGATGAAGAGCAGGAGCGATAAGTGGTTCGGCGCGTCTTTCACAGAGATGACCATGTCCTGCGGCCAGGGGTTATCTGGCAGGGGCTGATTGGATCTCATAAATTCCCTTTCGAGATTTTGATTCCTCGTCCGCTCCAGCTCGGGTCAGGTTAGTGTCCCACGATAGGACCGGCACAGAACCGCACAGAGCCTCCTGCACCTACTTCTCACCAAGCTCCAGACACGGAGAAGGACGGGCGTCAGCCCGTCCCGTTCCTGCGCCGGCTGTTGAGAAGCCGGCCCTAGTCTTGGTTGGCAACCGCCGGCGGCTCCACATCCTCTGTCCGCAAGAAATCCACTGCCTCGGCCCAGGCCCTAGTCATCTGGCCGCATCAACATGAAGTTATGCTTCGCAACGTCCCACCCTTCCTCTCCATGCTCTTCCGCCGCTACCGTGACGCAGACCGTTGTACATCACAACAAGGGGCGGTCATGCATGCGATAGCCAAACTGACGACTGGGGTTGTCGTACTGCTGGCGTTGTCCGGCTGTGGAAGTTCAACATCCG
This sequence comes from Arthrobacter sp. Y3223151, assembly GCF_059091125.1. Lineage (NCBI taxonomy): Bacteria > Bacillati > Actinomycetota > Actinomycetes > Micrococcales > Micrococcaceae > Arthrobacter > Arthrobacter sp. Y3223151. Next base: position 40,639 of record NZ_JBNHGI010000006.1, read on the forward strand.
GAGGAACCGCCGTCCAAGAACCAGCCGGCACGGCAGGGGTGAACGATCCCGACGCGCAGATGCATCCCGAACTGCTCGAAGTCTCGCCTTCGCCTGCCAAACCGGGGCAGACCATCAAGGTCCGATTCCCCGAGGGAACTTCCCGGGGAATCCCCTGGGTTCTGGAAGAACAGGACGGCAACAGCTGGCATGTCCGCTACTACCTCATGGCCTCAACCGATGATGACGGCGGCTCTAGTTCCCCAACATGGTGGCCTGCGAACGACCCCAAGGGCCAAACCTGGCCGGATATTGGCGTCGAGGGACCTGGCCCAGACACCCTCATCATTCCGGACAGCATTCGCCCTGGAACGTACCGGCTGTGCACGGCCAACAGCATGCCGAACATCTGCACCATGCTTGGCATCACGGAGTAGGGGCGCTCAGTCTTGGCCATTCGGCGGGGTCGCGTAGTGCCACCGGAGCGACCCTCCTGATGCTTCCGAGCATTCCCGGCCCGATCACCTGACCAATCACCTTGGCCTCACTGCTCACCTGAACGGGGTGGGGGAACGTATCGGGCAGATGATGGTGTTGAACACCGCGTCGGTCGCGTCGGTTGCCCGGTCGTATCGTCATCAGGCGCAGGGCATTACTCCTTCACAGTGGCGGCATGTGCGCGCCCGGCTGCGGGAGCTACACCGCGGGTTCGCCGGCCTGGCCCTCACGGGCCAGCGCGGTCAGGCGGGACACCGCGCGGAAGTACTTTTTCATGTAGCCGCCGGACATCATTTCCGGGGTGAAGAGCTCATCGAACGGCACGCCGCTGGCGATGATCGGCACGTCCTTGTCATAGAGCCGGTCGGCCAGCACCACGAACCGCAGGGCCACGGCCTGCTCGGTGATCGTGTGCACGTTGTGCCAGGCCACCGCGTCCACGCCGTCGAGAAACTGCTTGTACCGGCTGGGGTGCACCCCGGCCAGGTGGTTGACGAGATCCGAGAATTCGTCGGCCGCCACCACCTTGCCATCGAAATTATGCAGCCGCCGCTTGAGTTCGTGGTCGCTGAGCGGCTGGGGAGCTGCCGGCAGCCCGCGGTGCCGGTAGTCCTCGCCGTCCACCCGGATGACCTCAAACTGGTCGGACAGCACCTGGATTTCGCGTTGGAAATCGACGGCGGCAAAGCGTCCCTCCCCCAGCGAGCCCGGCAGGGTGTTTGAGGTTGCCGCAAGCTTGACCCCGGCGTCGGCGAGCTCGCGCATCAGCCGCGACATCAGCACGGTGTCGCCGGGATCATCCAGTTCAAACTCGTCGATGCACACCAGGCGGTAGCTGCTGAGCGCTTCCACGGTTTTGCGGAACGACAACGCGCCGACCAGGTTGGTGTACTCCACAAAGGTGCCGAACGCCTTCGGGCCGTCGACGGCGTGCCACAGCGACGCCAGCAGGTGGGTCTTGCCGACGCCGAACCCGCCGTCCAGATAGATGCCGGAGTGACCCTCCGGCTTGCCGCCGCCGAACAGCTTCCTGAAGCCCTTGGGCTTGGGCCGGTCGACCACGGCGGCAAAACGCTGCAGCGCCCTCACGGCCTCGCTCTGGGACGGCTGGGCCGGGTCCGGGCGGTAGCTGGCGAAGGACACTTCGCCGAAGCGCGGCGACGGGTGCAGGCCCGCCAGCAGTTCGTCCACGGACACCTTCGGCGTCCGGCGTGAAAGCTGTTCAATCTGGGGCACGTAGGCTAACCGCTGCCTTCCTGACATGGGCTCGGAGAATGCACAGCGGCCGGAATGCCGCCAGCAAAACGATACGCTACCCCGCCCGCCGGCGGCAGTCGGTGTAAGCCAAGCCACAGCCGGGCCGGCGGGTCCCGGTGCTCCGGCCGGGCCGCCGGTGCTCCGGCAGGGGGACCCGGCGCTCCCCCGGGCCGCGATGTGACGCCGGGTGAGGCCCCGGAAGCTTTTGCCTGCTCCGGTGGTTAGGCTAAACAGAAGTCCCCCGGCCGTTATGCACGGCCGTCTGCACGCTATGGAACGCTGCACGTCAAGGAAAGGTTTGCCAATGCCCATTGCCGCCGAGCACAACGAGAAGTTTGCCGCCTACGCCAACCCCGAGCGCCTGGTCTCCACGCAGTGGCTGGCTGAGAACCTGGGCGCGGACGGGCTGGTGGTCGTGGAGTCCGACGAAGACATCCTGCTGTACGAGACCGGCCACATTCCGGGCGCGGTGAAGATCGACTGGCACACCGACCTGAATGATCCCGACACCCGCGACTATGTGGACGGCGAGGGCTTCGCCGCGCTGCTCGGCGCCAAGGGCATCAGCCGCGACACCACCGTGGTGCTCTACGGGGACAAGAGCAACTGGTGGGCGGCCTACGCGCTCTGGGTATTCACCCTGTTTGGCCATGAAGACGTGCGGTTGTTGGACGGCGGCCGTGACAAGTGGATCGCGGAGGGCAGGGAACTGACCACCGAGGTGCCGCGGCCCCAGGCGGTTGACTACCCCGTCGTCGAGCGCGACGACGCACCCATCCGGGCCTTCCTCACCGACGTGCTGGACCACTTCGGCAAGCCGCTGGTGGACGTCCGCTCTCCGGAGGAATACACCGGCGTGCGCACCACCATGCCCGCCTACCCCGAGGAAGGCGCCCTGCGCGGGGGCCACATTCCGACGGCGGCGTCCGTGCCGTGGGCGCGGGCGGCGGCCGACGACGGGACGTTCCGGTCGCGCGAAGAGCTCGAGGCCATTTACCTGGACGAGGCCGGGCTGAAGCCGGGCGACGACGTGGTGGCGTACTGCCGCATCGGCGAACGGTCCAGCCACACCTGGTTCGTGCTCAAGTACCTGCTGGGCTTCGACACGGTCCGCAACTACGACGGCTCGTGGACCGAATGGGGCAATGCCGTGCGCGTGCCGATCGTCAGGGGCGCCGAGCCCGGCCAGGTCCCCGCCTCGGCCCGCTGAGGAATAGCCGGCCGGCACACGACGTTAACGATGCCGAGCACGAAACCGCAAGAGAGAGCGCAAGTACCCTGATGACGGCGACTGAGCAGACGATTCCCGAACCGCTGGCAGAAATTATCGACGACTTCCAGGCGGTCACCGAGGCCGAGCGGCTGCAGCTGCTGCTGGAGTTCTCCCGGGAGCTGCCCGAGCTGCCCGAACGCTTCGCCGGGCACCCGGAACTGCTGGAGCAGGTGGTCGAATGCCAGTCGCCGCTCTTCCTGACGCTGGAGCTGGGCGATGACCCGGACCAGGACGTGCAGATCTACTTTTCGGCTCCGCCGGAAGCCCCCACCACGCGCGGCTTCGCGTCCGTGCTGCACGAGGGGCTCAACGGGCTGCCGGCGCAGCAGATCCTGGCCGTTCCCGACGATATCGCCGAGCACCTGGGCCTGACCCGCGCCATCACCCCGCTGCGGATCCGGGGCATGTCCGCCATGCTGTACCGCATCAAGCGCCTGATCACCGAGGCACGGCAACTGCGCGCCGCCTCGGCCTGACCGTGGCCAGGCACAAGCCGTCCGCCGGGACCCCCGCCACCACGCTGCTGCAGCGGGCGGGGGTTCCGCACGTGGTGCACACCTATGCCCACGACCCCGCGGCGCCCAGCTTCGGCCTCGAGGCCGCGGAGGCGTTGGGGATGGATCCCGCCCGCGTGTTCAAGACCCTGATGGCCGTCGTGGACGAATCGCTGGCGGTCGCCGTCGTGCCCGTCAGTTCCAGCCTGGATCTGAAGAAACTCGCCGCGGCGCTGGGCGGAAAGCGCGCGGCCATGGCAGACCCGCAGGTAGCCCAACGGCGCACCGGGTATGTGCTGGGCGGGATATCGCCGCTGGGCCAGAAACACGCCAGTCCCACGGTGCTGGATTCCACCGCCCGGGACTTCGGCGCCATCTTGGTCTCGGGCGGCCGCCGCGGGCTGGATATCGAGATCGCCCCGGCGGACCTGGCCGCGCTGACGGGCGCGACCTTCGCCCCGCTGAAGGCCGGTTAGGGCTCTAGCCGACCGGACGGGGCGCGTCCTTCGCCCCGCAAAAGACCCTTTGAGGCTTAGCCGACAGGACGGAGCACCCGGCTCAACCAGGACGTGACGACGCGTTCCCAGCGTTCCGGGTCCACGTTCCATTCGCGGGTGTGGCCGGCCCCGCTGAAGGGCTCGAACGTGACCAGCGGGTTCTTCTCGGCCAGCGCCGCCGACGGGCCGTGCGGCACGAAGTCGTCGTCCTCGCTGTGCACGATCAGCGTCGGCACATGCAGCTCGTCGGCCCGGGCCACCCAGTTCATCATCTTCAAATCCAGCGGGGCGGCGAGGCCGGTCAGCAGCCGGCCGGCCTTGTTCGAGATCAGCCACTGCGAGAACTGCCCCACGGCATCCGGAATCCGGTTCAGCTTCGCCTGGTGGGCCAGCACGTCGGTCCAGTCGATCACCGGGGCGTCCAGCACCAACGCGCGGATCCGGCTCCGGTAGCGGGACTGGTCGGCGGCCTGCAGGCTGATCGCCCCGCCCATCGACCAGCCGAACAGCACCACATCCTCCGCCCCGTTCGCCAGGGCGAACCCGATCGCCGCCTCGACGTCGCGCCATTCGGTCATGCCTAGCCCGTAGCGGCGGTCGGGGGCGGAGGGGGCTTCGCCGTCGTTCCGGTAGGAGATCAGCAGCGACGCCATGCCCAGCCCGCGGACCGACCGGACGGCCCGGATCCCCTCCGCCCGGGATGCCCCGCGGCCGTGCACCATTATGGCCCAGGTTTTCGCCTCCGCCTCGGCGCGGACCAGCCAGGCCGGCGCAATGCCGCCTTCCACCGCGATCTGCACTTCCTCATTCGCCAGCCCGACGGCGGCCGGGTCCGGGTAGGCCGCACCGCCCCACCAGCCGCGCGTGGCGGCGGCGAGGTCGCCGGCATACACCTGCTCGACCCTGCGCTGGACCGTGCCTTCCCGCGGCGAGTAGGACGTCACCTCACCCACCCGCGCCACGGAGCGTCCGCCGTCGAAATAGACGCTGTAGACGCCCGGCGCCGTGGTGTCCAGGGTGGCCGGCAGGATGATTTCCTGCTCCACGCCGGTTCCGACGACGGCCAGGATTTCCAGGTCCTGGACGTGCTCGCGGACCGGGGTGAGCACCTGCCGAGCGAAATAGGAGGCCAGTCCCGAGGTCGCTCCGGCCAGGATCGATCCGGCTCCCGCTCCCGCCAAGGCACCGAGCAGCAGCCAGCGTGCGCGGGGCAGCTGGCCGTCGCCGGCGGAGGTGTTCCGGCCGGACCGGTCTGAGCGTTCGAACACAGCCATGGGTCCATTCTTGCCGGTGCCGGTGCCGACCGCTAACCGGCGCGGCCGTCGGCGCGCCGCGTTGTTGTCCCCCGCTTGTGCTGCTGATTAGGCTGGGCGCATGACCGAAACCATCGTCGTGCTGACCGAGGAACCGCTCAACGACGCCGACCTGCAGAATTTCGGCTGGCTGGCCGGCGAGCAGACCGCCGCCGGGCAGACCACCTTCCGGGTCCTGATTCCCGAGGACACCAAGCGGAATCTGCTGCTCGATTTCGTCGAGCGGCTGAGCATGCTGGAGGTCGGCACCGCGTTCCGCGAGCTGGCGCACGGCCAGCCCACTCCGGAGGAGGCCCGGCACGAGGCCGACGAAGCCCGGCACATCTCCGCCAGGCTGCTGGCGGAAGCGGGCTTCAACGCCACAGTGGACATCGTGGAGGACGACGGCGTGTCCGCCCTGGTCAAGTACGTCGCGGAACATCCTGCAGACCGGGCAGTTGTCATCACCCGGCCGCATTCCATTTCCGATACCTTCCATACCGACTGGGCCAACCGGGCGCAGGACAAGCTGGGCATTCCGGTCCTGCACCTGTACTCGGGCTCGGGATACATTGGCGACTCGTGAACGTTGGAGAGACTATGAGCAACACAGAGGCCGGACAGTTCCCGGTGACCAAGACCGACGATGAATGGCGGCAGGAGCTGAGCCCGGAGGAATACCACGTGCTCCGCGAGGCCGGCACGGAGCGCCCCTACACCGGCGAATACTGGGACACCCATACCGAGGGGGTCTACAGCTGCCGCGCCTGCGGAGCCGAATTGTTTACCAGCAAGGAGAAGTTCGACTCCCACTGCGGCTGGCCGTCCTTCTGGGCGCCGCTGGCCGAGGGCACCGTGCGCTACCTGCGGGATTCGACGATGGGGATGGAGAGGATCGAAGTCCGCTGCGCCAGCTGCGACTCGCACCTCGGGCACGTGTTCGAGGGCGAGGGCTACGGGACGCCCACGGACCAGCGCTACTGCATCAACTCGGTGTCCCTGACGCTGAAGGACACGCAGTAGCTTTTCGTACCGCGCCTCCCCCCGCGCCTGAGGCGCTTATAAGTTTCATCTGATTCAGCCCGGCCAGCACGAGCCGGGCTTAATCATTCCCGCCCGCCGCGGCGCCGAGCATTACAGTTCCTTACGCGAGGCCGCTTTTAACATAAGTAGGGCTGTTGCGTTGCTACGCTCGCTACATATTCCAACGTCAGGCGCCGGGAGAGCCGGCCCGATGGAAAGGCGAGGCGACGATGACCATCACCCCCACCCGCAATCCCAGTACCGCCGTGCACGGCAACCCGGCACAGCACCCGGCATGGCTGCGCCTGAAGGAGGCGGCCACCGAGCTGCGCGGACTCCAGGTCCACGACGGCTCGGTACCGGACGACGGCAACAAGCCCGCTGCCGCGCGGCACACCGAAGTGATCATCGACGCCATCGGCCAGCTGGCCCCGCTGTTCGAACACGACGACGACTACTTGGAGAAACTGGTTGTGGATTTCGGCCGCTGGCGCGACGGCGGATTCGGCGTCCCGGACTTCCTGGACTCGCTGCTGGCGTTCCAGCCGCAGCAGCACCGGATCAACGGCCTGCGGCACCTGGTGGTCTTCCCGATGTACACGCAGAACGGCAGCAGCGACCGGTTGGTCGAAGCCGTGCTGATCGAAGTCATCTGGCCGGACTTCATCGGTGAACTGGAATCGGGCTCCTACTCCAACAAGCTGTTCGTGCCCATCCGCTTCCTGGACTTCACGGCCGGCTACGACACCAACTCGGCCGTGCTCTTCCCGGAGACCGTGGCCGTGCGGGAAACCCCCGCCTTCACCTGGGGCGCTATCTTCGCCGACCGCGAGGCGGCCCGGTTCCGCAAAGTGGTCCGCGCCGCGGCCGAAATCACCTCGCTGGAACTGCCGGAAGAAGCTGCGGCCCTGCTCGATGACCAGCAGTTGACGCAGGAAACCTTTGTCATGTGGGACCTGATCCACGACCGCACGCACATGCGCGGCGACCTGCCCTTCGACCCGTTCATGATCAAGCAGCGGATGCCTTACTTCCTGTACTCCCTGGAGGAACTGCGCTGTGACCTGACCGCCTTCCGCGAGTCGGTGCGCCTGGTGCAGGACGCCACCGCGTCCGATGAGGTCCGCAGGCACGCCCGGCTGGTGCAGTACGCGGTGATCTTCGACCGGATCTTCCGCTTTGCCATCACCGGCAACCGGGTGCGCAACTACGACGGCCTGGGCGGCCAGCTGCTGTTTGCCTGGCTGCACCAGCACCGGGTGCTGCACTGGACGGACGGCAAGCTCTCCATCGACTGGGACAACGTCGCGGACGCCGTCGTCGCCCTGGGCGGGGAGATCGAGGAGCTGTACTGGCGCTCCATCGACCGGCCCAAGGTGGCCCACTGGCTGGCCGCCTACGAGATGCTGACCAAGACGCTGACCCCGCACCCGGCCTCGGTCTGGGCCAAGGGCCCCGAGGCCCTGCCGCTGACGGGGCTGCCGCGCGAGGTCACCGACCAGGTTATGGACGACGAGTTCCCGCTGTCAATGTTCTACGAGGCCCTCTCGCGGAAGATGAAGCCGGTGATCGAATCCACCTCGGGGATCACCGGAGAGTCGGCCTGACATGGCGGCCGCCGAACATCAGGGCACCGGCGACGGGCCACCGGATGCCGGCCGGTTGCTGGCCGCCGCGCCCGGCCCCGGCCGGCTGGCCGGCCTCACGGTGGTCGTCGCCGGGGCATCCGGCGCCTCCGGCCAGGCCGTCACCGCTGCCCTGACCGGTGCGGGCGCCACGGTGCTGGCGGTCGGCAGCAGCAAGGACCGGCTCGACGCCGCCTACGCGAAGAACGACGCCGTGGCCTCCTACCAGTGCGACCTCGCCGACCGCCGGGCCGTGGAAGAGCTGGCCGGCAACGTTGCCGCCGGGCACGGCGGGGCCGACGGCCTGATCCACCTGGTGGGCGGATGGCGCGGCGGCCGGGGCCTGGCCGGGCAGTCGGACGAGGACTGGGATTTCCTGCACCGGCAGCTGATCGGCACGCTGCGGAACACCACCCGCGCGTTCTATTCCCAGCTGGAGGCCTCCCCGTCCGGCCGGGCGGCGATCGTCTCGAGCACGGCGACGGATTCCCCCACCGCGTCGGGCGCCAACTACGCCGCCGCCAAAGCCGCCGCGGAGAGCTGGATGTTCTCGGTGGCCGACGCCTTCCGCCGGGCCCAGTCCGGGCGCAAGGAGGATCCCGTCCCCCAGCGCTCCGCCGCCGTCGTCCTGGCCGTCAAGGCCCTGCTGGACGACGCCATGCGCCGGGCAGAGCCGGAGAAGGCATTTGCCGGCTTTACCGACGTGGCAGACCTGGGCCGCGCCGCCGCCTCCCTGTTCACGCTCGACGCCGCCTCCCTCAACGGGGAACGCATCCGGCTGGCCTGACCCGGGCCCGGCTGTGACGGCACCCACTGATTAAGGAATACTGAAACACGTGACTGACTCCCCCCTGCTTTCCGGCTCCCTGCACGACACCGACCTGCGCGGCTTCGCCTCGGACAATTACTCCGGCGTCCATCCGGAGGTCCTGACCGCGCTGGCCCACGCCAACACCGGGCACCAGGTCGCCTACGGCGAGGATGCCTACACGGCGCGGCTGCAGCAGGTGATCGCCGGACACTTCGGCGATGCCGCCCAGGCTTTCCCGGTGTTCAACGGGACCGGCGCCAACGTGCTGTCGCTGCAGTCGGTGTTGCCGCGGTGGGGCGCCGTCATCTGCACCTCCTCCGCGCACATTAACGTGGACGAAAACGGTGCCCCCGAGCGCGTGGGCGGGATCAAACTCCTGGCGGTGCCGGCCGACGACGGCAAGCTCACCCCGGAGCTGATCGACCGCGAGGCGTGGGGCTGGGGCGACGAACACCGCGCGCAGCCGCTGGCCGTGTCCATCACGCAAAGCACCGAGCTGGGCACGCTGTACAGCATTGAGGAAATCCGCGCCATCGCCGACCACGTGCACGAGCGCGGCATGAAGCTGCACATGGACGGGGCCCGGCTGTCCAACGCGGCCGCCTCGCTGGCCACCGACCTGCGCAGCTTTACCACCGACGCCGGGGTGGACATTCTCTCGCTCGGCGGCACCAAGAACGGCCTGCTCTACGGCGAATGCGTGGTGGTGCTGAACCCGGATGCGGCCCACGGGCTGCAGTACCTGCGCAAGATGAACATGCAGCTGGCCTCGAAGATGCGGTTCATCTCCGCCCAGCTCATCGCCCTGTACGACGGCGACCTGTGGCTGCGCTCCGCTTCGCACGCCAATGCGATGGCCGCCCGGCTGCGCGCCGCCGTCGAGGGCGTCGAGGGGCTGTCCCTGACCCAGCCGACCCAGTCCAACGCCGTCTTCGCCGCGCTGCCGCCCGGGGTGGCGGACCGGCTGCGGCAAAAATTCCGCTTCTACGACTGGGATTCGTCGCGCGGGGAGGTCCGCTGGATGTGCTCCTTCGACACCACCGAAGACGACATCGACGCCTTCGGGGCGGCCATCCGCAGCGAACTCTCCTAGTCCTGCGCCGGGATGCCCGCCGCTTCACGGCGCGCCTGCCTGACGTCTTACGGCACCAGGGCATAATCTGGCTGTGTGAGTGCGATTGATCTCTCAGCAGTGCCGCCTGAGTTCATGCGTGCGCTGTCGGCCTTGCGCCAGGCGCAGTGCCGGAATGAACTGCGGCTGGAGGAAATTCCCGCGCCCTCCCGGCTGGCACCCTTCGCGGTGGCCCTCGGCGCCGAAGTCATCGCCGAACCGGGCCCCCGGCCGCTCCACGGCCCGGTGGTCACGGCCCTGCAGACCGCCGACGGCCCGGAGCTGGCCACCGGCCGCTTCATCCTGCTGCACGATCCCGAAGGTTCGGCGGTCTGGGACGGAACCTTCCGGATCGTCACCTACATCCGCGCCGAGCTCGACGCCGACATGGGCAACGACACCATGCTCGGCTCCGTGGCGTGGGACTGGCTGGTGGAAGCCCTGGAGAACCACGGCGCCCCGTACCGCAACGCCGGGGGCACCGCTACCCGCATCCTGTCCGAAAGCTACGGCACGCTGAGCGGGCGGCAGGACTCGATCGACATTGAGCTTCGCGCCTCCTGGACGCCTGCCTCCGCCGACATCCGCTCCCACCTGGAGGCGTGGAGCGACATGGTTTGCACCTACGCCGGGCTGCCGCCGCTGCCGGAAGGGGTTGCCGCCCTGCCCCACCGCCGCCGCAACTGACCTGCCGACGCCTGCCTGCAGGGCTCCCCGTGCCGGCGCGTCTCGCGGCTGCCGGTTAACCTGCCGAACATGAGGTCTTCGTAGCTCCCGTTGTGGGTGGTGATGGTCTCCTTCATCAGGACGTCGCGAATGATTTTGTGCTGAAACGCGGCGGCGAGGTTCCGGGCCGTGCCCCCGTCCGGCATGGCCTGGCTGTCCAGTGCGGCAGCCCAGACCCGGCACGCAGCCGCGATGTCCGCGTCGGTTCCCTCGGGGGCGTGCACCGGCAGCGCCCGGTTACCCAGAAGTGCCGGGTTGTAGGTATCAGTGTCGGTGGCGCTGCCGAAGTAGGTCAGTGTTGCGTTAACGTTGCTGTCCTTGATCTGCTCCGGCGGCCGCTGCTCATCGGTGCCGAACTCTGACCAGCCGGTGCCGGTCACGAGCCGCACGTTGCGGAACGGCATCCCGGCCGTGGCGAGTTCCCGGGTCAGCGCGGCAATGTGCGCGGCGTAGGAGTACAGCTGCCCGTCGGCGCCGGCCTCGTCGGGGTACAGGATGAGGAGGTAGCTGACGGTGGCCTCCTCATCCCTTTTACCGGACGGAAGCGGTTATGGTGGCATGGGCTCGCTTCCCGGGGTCTCGGCGCGTCTCGACGTCGAGTACATCGAAACCTGCTTCGCTGAGCAAGTGCCCCATCTGCTCGATGGAGCAGTAGTACGCCGTTATAACAGCGTGTGGGAAAGGTCTGCCCGAAAAACTCTCGAAGAATCCGACGAGTAGCCCGCCTTGGGCAAGGGCACGAGCAATCTCCTTGAGCACGAAGGACAACTCGTCTGGTGGCATGTGGATGAGGGAGTACCAGGCCAGCACACCATCCAGTGATCCATCTGGTACGTCTAGATTACGTAAGGAGGCAACACGGAAAGACACATCGGGAAAGCGTACGCGGGCGCTTTCAATAAATTCGGGAACAAGGTCGATCCCTTGCACATTGGCACCGAATGGTAGAGGAAGTCGGTCCAATGGCCGGGTCCACACCCGGCATCAATCACGCAGCCGTCAATACTTGTCGCCCAACGTCCAATGCGTTCCCGATCCAGCTCGTGCATGTCCTCAACGGAACCGAGAATGCGCGTGTACTCGGCGGCACGTGCCCTATATGCGGCTCGGATAGATTCACTCCCCATGCTGACGAGCCTAGCGATCAGGGAACAGCACTGAACGATACTGGGCCGGCGAGTCTATGCCGCTCTTTGACCAGGCACTTCGACAGCTGGCGGCTAGCGTCAACGACGCCGTGCCGGGCCCCTTACTCTTCGAGTCCCGCCAAGTGACTCCCTGGTGCCTGCTGGCCCGTTCGTTTAGCGGGCGTCAGGCCTTATCACCCGTGCAATGAGACGTTCAACCTCATCCGCCAGTTCCGTAACCGGTCGACGACCATCCAGTTCGTGGGTCGCCCCGTTCCGAAGCAACGGTTCGACGTCGAGAACGTATTGGCGGATCACGGACTGGTCTGCCTCTGAGCTGCCGTAGGGATTGTTCTTACGAACCGAGACTCGCTCGATGAGGACTTCTACGGGTGCGCTCAGGAGAACAACAGCGGCGAAACGGTCATAGAAGCGACCTTGATTCTCGACAGTCCCCGAGACAACCAGAGACGAGTGAGATGCCAGAAGTGCCGTCATGCGCGGCTCATCCCATGTTCCGTCAGGAAGCACCCAGGCGTCGTAGTCGGTGTCGATCGTTCGGTAGCCCCGCCGGGACAACTCGTGCAGCAGCGTTGTCTTTCCCACCCCTGACATGCCGGTGATCAGAACTCGAGACATGACAGCCAGCGTAAACGGTGCGCCAGAGTGCCCGGTAACCGAAAACCGGCAAAAGATCCACCAGCGGGGGCGCTTTTGCGGGCAGGTCCTTCGCGGCAGTGGAGCGATTGGCGCGGGACAAGGGTGAGGCAACGTAGGAACCCCTGTTGGGGCACGTCGGATAAGGAGTGTCCGTAAGCCGGTCGCGTTAGGGGTACCAACTTGCACAAACCGTTGTCGAGTAGATGCACACGCCAAATCAGCGCCCGCAACAGTTATCGAGCAACTGTCGCCTGTTCAGGTGCCCAGTAGACGGCGTTCGTGGGCGAAGGCGACCAACTGGAGGCGGGTGCGCAGTTCGAGCTTGTCCAGCACGCTGCGCAGGTGGGTTTTGATGGTGGCTTCAGAGACGAACAGACTCTCCGCCATTTCACCGTTGCTCAGGCCTTTTGCCGCGAGCAGGAAGACGTCCCGCTCCCGCACCGACAACACATTAAGTACGGACAAGTCCGGGCCGATAGCGGGAACGGTGCGGGCTGCATGCTCGAAGAGAGAGTGAATGGATCCCGGGGCGATGACGGAGTAGCCGGAATGAACGGTCCGGATCGCCGCCAGTAGAAATTCCGGCTCCGCGCTCTTGAGGAGATACCCGCTCGCCCCGGCCTGCACAGCCTGAACCACTGCCTGATCCCTGTTGAACGTGGTCAACGCAATGATCTTCGGCTTATCGATGCCGGCCGCCGCGGCGTGCTGCACGATCCGCCGGGTGGCTTCGACGCCATCCATTACCGGCATACGCAGGTCCATCAGCATCACGTCCGGACGCCGTTCGCATGCAAGGGCCACCGATGCCTCCCCGTCACCGGCCTCTCCCAAGAATTCCAGATCCTCCTGGCTCTCTATCAGCATGCGGATACCCGCCCGGAACAAGGGCTGGTCGTCCACTAGGGCCACGGTGATACGCGTCCCCTCCTCAACCACGGTGGTCCGCTTCCTGTGCGTCCCCTGCCTGCCCGGGAAGGCCCGCTGCGGCGAGAGCCGGCTGGACTTCCGCACTCGAAACGTCACCGAAGGTGTCCCTGGCTTCGGCGCCGACTGTATCGTCCCCCGTCCTCACTTCCATGGTTCCGTAGGGGATAAAGGCCGTCACCCGGAAGTGTTCGCCGTCCGGCCCGGCCGTCAGCCAGCCACCGGCCAGATGGGCGCGTTCGCGCATACCGGGAAGTCCCCTCCCCACCCGGGACGTGGCCGGATCCGCGGCGTCTTCTTGGCCGGTTGCGGCGCCGGACGAGGCCACGTGCAGAGTCAGGCCCGGCCCGCTCCAGTCAAAGTGGAGCTGCACATCGGTGCCGCGCCCGCCATGTTTGAGGGCGTTGGTCAGGCACTCCTGAACGATTCGGAAGACGGCCATTTCCTGCCCGGCAGACAGTTCCACCGGTGTCCCGGACTCGGTCGGGTGAATCTTCAAACTGCCGCGCTGCATGCCCTCGATGAGTTCCGGGATGTCACTCAGCAGCGGCTGGGGCGCCACCATACCGTTATCGTGGACTCCCTCGATCACCCGTTGCGCATCCGCCAGGGCGCTGCGGGCGGATCGGGCGATCGTGTCCAGGGCGCTGAGGACGGATTGGGGCTGGTCCTTGCTCAGGTAGCGGGTTCCATCAGCCTGCGCGGCGACGACTGCCAGCGAATGAGCGAGGACGTCGTGCAAATCCCTGGCGATGCGTGTCCGTTCCTGCTCCACGATCAGGTCGATCTCGGTCTCCTGCAGACTGTTTTGCGCCAGTTCGCGGGCACGGAACAAACCTCCCCGTTCCTGATACAGCGCCGCCAGTCCGCCGCCGGCGGCGCACGCCCCGGCTATCAACAGAAGGAGCGCGAACAACTGCCAGCCATAGTCCTGCAGCATCCACCGGTCGCCGGCCTGCGCCGGGGGGAACCAGCCGACACCGTCGCCGTATCGCCACGAAAGCATCAGGAACGCCATGACGGCAGCGGCGGCCACGTTCACGCCCACAGCGATGTACCGCTGCCGGGCCGGGGCAATCCACACGATAAAGCCCAGAGCGACAAACGAGCCAAGGTAAATAGCCCAGTGATTAGCCTCCATCGGCGGCAAAATATGACTTATCTGTCCGGTAAGAAGTGCAACCGTGAACCCAAGAGAGACCAAGGGCTTCCAAGCGGCAGTGGCAACCGCCAGTGTCATCAGCACCAGCGGCCAGTTCCCTGGCCATGACTGCCAGGACCCTCCCATCCTTCCTGCCTCCGCAATACACCACAGTGTAAAGAAAAGGACGGCCGCCAGAGGGGCGCCCCAATTCCGCACGAAGTTCAAAACCGGTTCCATGCCAGTCACCATATCCACGGCAATCACACCAATCCCGCCGAAATGCTGCAAATCAACCTATTAGCCAAATGAATCATTCTATGAGCCAGATTTGGTCCGGACCGCACTTCTGGTCTGGTCAGACCCCTCCCGATCGACCCGCACAGCCCGATGATGATCCTTGGTCTGCCCAGAAAGCATGCAAACGCCGATAACGACGCATATGCCGCGGGTAGCGGCGACTCGCCGGTATGTACCCGTCAACTCGTTTAGCCTTCCCGGAGCGTAGAGCCAGCATAAGGGCACCCTTTATGTACAGAAGTTTGGTGGCCGTAGTGTTTCGAGGAACAGATGGACGGAGCCATCTGGCGTCCTCGCATAAAGTGGGCTCAGTCTCAGGTGAAGAAGTAGGTTTCCAAACCATGCAATCAACCGCAGCAGATATTTCAAGGGGCAACTCTCCCTGGTGGTCATCCATCTGGGCGAGAACGCTAATCGGCTTGGCCCTGCCTCCCGCGTATGTGCTCATCCTGCATCATTTCGTCTACCTGTCCTCGGACGCTGTCCAGACCCCCTCCCGAGTAATTGGGGCCGAGGTGGGTGACGCTGTTCTATGGGGCGCAATTGCAATGGCAGGTTTCGGATTGCTCGGGATACTGGTCACGATCTACTTCCCCAACAAACGTCCCGTCGTCCCTGCCTGGTCACTCGGAATCTTGGTGCTGATCATGCTGGCCGACATTTGGCTCGTGACGCTCCTAGGCATAGGAGTTTTCAATGTGCCTCACATGTACGCACCGGTGACACTTATCGTCGCCTGCACTGCAATGGCCCAACGGATGACAGCCGCACCTGAACACGGACGATGGCCGCGGATTGGGTTTACACTCGGCGCGGTTCCCTTCTTTGCGGCCACCCTGCTACTGGTAACCGAAATCATTTTCGGTTCCAGGTGAGGCAACGACAGGCCCGGGGTGGTCCACCCTCCGGCCCGCGCCAGCGGGACCGGTAGGCTTAGTGTGCTTTTCTTGCGCACGCTTTGGAAGCTTCTCTGGCCAGCACTTTTCCGCCATTACTTTGATGCAAGGCTGATGGCTGGGAAATCGCACTACCGGGGCACACCGCTTCTAGGCCAAATGTCCGGCAACACCGTCCGCACTGGGTAGGCTGGGCGAAAATCGATTCGTCCCCGGTCCCACAAATCGGGGTTGATGCATGGGGGAAAAAATCGCTAAGAAACCGTCCATCCTGTTGACTATAGGCTTCTTTCTGACTGCCGGCCTCATCCTTGGCATCAGCACCCTTCCCAGCCAGAGCCCTGCAATTGACACGCCGGATGCCTACCAGCCCTTCGTCGAATGCTCAGCTGACTACGCGGACGGTGCAGGCGCAGAACTGGACCGGATGAATATGATCGGCGCGGAGAGCAGTATCATCATTTCCCCCGAAGAAATGAAGGTTCTGGGTTTCTCCGAAGCCCAGATCCAAGCCCAGACAGCGAAATGGAACGAGCTTTCCCCGGAAGAACGTGAAGAGCAGTTGTGCCGTGCAGCGCAACAGAACCCGGCCAGCACTCAATAACGTGAAGCGGGGGCGGGACTAGCTCCCACTGGCATGAATGCAGCGCACTATCGACAAGCAAAAGGGATCTCGTCCAATGAGGTGATGTTGCCGTGGCCTCTGCCTTCAGGCTGATATTCACACCACTCGTCAAGGAACAACTGACCGAAAGTCCATAGAGCCGGCAAGGAAGCAACAAGTACCAAAATCCCTGCGGCGACGCCGCTGGAGGCGCTGGCCGAGAAGTGTGCGAACACATCCGGCCCGCCGTCGTCCTGGCGCAACCCAGATGAGGGCTCATCCGCAGGAACCCATCCGCTAGCCAAGTCAATTGCAAGTTTGTAATGACCCGGGAGCTGCTGCGGATGCATCAGAAATGGCTGTGGGCTGCCAGGAAGTCGGCGTGCGGCGCTTCATCGCCTCCGATTACGGCATGGCGCGTCCTGCTATTCGGCCGGGCGCATACTACTGGCCTAAACTGAACGGATCATGAGCTCCTTGACTTCGGACACGTCCGGGCACAACAGCCCTGACCAGAGCACCTCCAACGACGCCGCAGAAGACCGGGAGCAGACCCCACCGCTGATCCACCTCGACGCGCCGCGCGACGGCGTTCCGCTGGTCATCGCCAGCGAGTCGGGCCTGCAGCGGGCCGCCGCTGCGCTGGCGGCCGGCACCGGTCCGGTCGCCATCGACGCCGAGCGGGCCTCGGGCTTCCGCTACGGGCAGCGCGCCTTCCTGGTCCAGTTGCGGCGCGAGGGTGCCGGCACCTGGCTGATCGACCCCGAGCCGTTTGAGGACCTGAAGCTGCTCAATGACTCCCTGCGCGGCGTCGAGTGGATCCTGCACGCCGCCAGCCAGGATCTGCCCTGCCTGTCCGAGCTGGGCATGTGGCCCGACAAACTGTTCGATACCGAACTCGCGGCCCGGCTGGCCGGCCTGCCCCGGGTGGGCCTGGCAGCCGTGATCGAGTCCCTGCTCGGCTTCACGCTGGCCAAGGAGCACTCCGCGGCGGACTGGTCCACGCGTCCCCTGCCCGAGCCGTGGCTGCGCTATGCCGCGCTGGACGTCGAGGTGCTCATCGAGCTCCGCGATGCCCTGATCGACAAGCTGCGCGACGCGGGCAAGCTTGAGTACGCGCTGGAGGAATTCGAGGCGGTGCGCGCCGCCCCGCCGTCGCCGCCGCGCGTCGACCCCTGGCGCCGCACCTCCGGGCTGCACCAGATCCGCGACCGTCGGCAGCTGGCCGCCGTGCGCGAACTCTGGAACGAACGCGAAGCGCTGGCCGCCAAGCGCGATGTTGCCCCGGGCCGGCTGATCCCGGACTCGGCCATCGTCGCCGCGGCCAAGGCCATGCCCGCCACCGTCCCGCAGTTGCTGGAGACGCACGGGTTCCACGGCCGGGCCGCGCAGCGTGAAGCACCGCGCTGGCTGCGGTGCGTGGCCTCGGCCCGGGGCGAGACGGACCTGCCTCCCCTGCACCTGCCCACCAACGCTCCCCCGCCGCCGCGCTCCTGGGCCGACAAGGACCCGGCCGCCGCGGCCCGGCTGCAGACCGCCCGCCCCAGGCTGGCGTCGCTCGCCGAGCAGTTGGACATGCCGGTGGAGAACCTGCTCACCCCCGACTACCTGCGCCGCACCGCATGGCGTCCGCCGGAGCCCGTCACGGAGCAGTCGGTGGACGCCGCCCTGGCCGAACTCGGCGCCCGCCCCTGGCAGCGGAAACTGACGGCCGGGCTGCTCGCCGAAGCGTACGCCAACCCGGAGCCGCTGGCACTCAAGGAGAACCCTGAGCCCGAGGCCGCCGCCGGCGGCGGCGCGGCGGGCACCCCCGCGCGCCGGCGGACTTCCACGGTAACTGTTGCAGGGCCCGCCGACGCGGCGGGGGCGGTGTCCGGCTCCATCCGGCGGCGCCGGCGGGAACGGCATTCCCCCGCCTGACCCCCCTCGGCTGAGCCGCGAGCGGACCTGGTCGTGGCCGGTACGCGGGTCTATGCGTTGGCTTGGCCGCCGTTCCCGGCAGACTCCCGCCCACCGGCGGTGACTGGCCGCTGCCCGCGGACGGCCGCTGCCCGCCGGCCGGGTACCGTCAGGACGGCGAGGCTCGCGATGACCAGGGCGACGCCGGTCCAGCCGGCCGGCGACAGCCGCTCGCCCACCACCAGCACGGCCAGCACGGCGGCCACGACAGGCTCCGCCAGCGAAAGCGTTGTGGCGGTGCTCGCGCGGACCCGCGCAAGGCCGAGGCCGAACAACACGTAGCCGGCGAACATCGGGACCAGTGCCATGTAGGCCCCCACGGCCGCATTGCCCCAGGAGGCCAGCAGCGGAGCGCCCGTGGCCAGCAGCACCGGCATCAGCAACAGTCCGCCCATACCGAACATGGCGCCCATGGCCGCGCGTGCGGGAACACCGCCGCCGATGATCCGATGCGCCGCCCAGGAGTAGAGGGCGTAGGTCAGTCCCGCCAACAGGCCCAGGGCGATGCCCGCAATCGTGCCGCCAATACCCCCGGCAGCGCCGCCGTTCGCGGCACCGCCGCCGGCGCCTCCGGCGGCCGCTAAACACAGCAGGGCGGTCCCGGAGAGCCCCAGCACGGCGGCGCCGGCCCAGCGGGCCCCCAGGATGTGGCGGTCGACAGCCCGTTCGATGAGCGCGGACGCCAAGGGGGCGGAGCCGATGCTCACCACCGTGCCGACGGCAACGCCGGCCAAGTGCATGGAACTGTAAAACGCCAACGGGTACGCGGAGACGGCGACCGCCCCCGGAAGGACCAGCTTCCACCGCACCCGCAGTTGCGGCCGGGCACGCCCCATCGGCCGCAGCGCGGTCAGCGCCTGGAAGAGTCCGCCCGCTCCCATGGCCACCGCGCCGATGGCAAGCGGACCGACGCCGGGCGCGAAGGTGGCAGCTGTACCGGTGGTCCCCCACAGCACCGACGCCGCCAGCACCAGGAAGGCGCCGGCAGAGGCCGCCGCCGGCCGGTGCCGCTGCTCTTCTGCTTCCATGTCCCCTCGCCGGTTGCCTGCCGCCCAGCCTAGCCGCCACAGCGTACCCGCGGCATTCGTTCCACCGGACCAGCAGCCGTACTTGCTGGCTAAGTTACCGGCGGGTAACATCTTGCTAGCACTGTGTCCCGCATCTCATGGAGGTATCAGGTGAGCCCTACGTCCCCGCCCCGCGCCCTGCGCGATGTCGTCTTCGTCGACGGCGTGCGCACGCCGTTCGGGAAGGCGGGTGAGAAGGGGATCCACGCCGGCACCCGGGCCGACGACCTGGTGGTCAAGTGCATCCGGGAACTCCTGCGCCGCAACCCGTCGCTGCCGCCGGGCCGCATCGACGACGTGGCCATCGCCGCCACCACGCAGACCGGCGACCAGGGCCTGACCATCGGCCGCACCGCCGCGCTCCTTGCCGGCCTGCCCCGCTCCGTCCCCGGTTTCGCCATTGACCGGATGTGCGCCGGCGCCATGACCGCCGTGACGACGACGGCCGGCGGCATCGCCTTCGGCGCGTACGACGTGGTGGTGGCCGGCGGCGTGGAACACATGGGCAACCACCCAATGGGCCAGGGTGCGGATCCGAATCCGCGGTTCGCCGGCGAGCGCTTGGTGGATCCTGCGGCGCTGAACATGGGCAACACCGCCGAAAACCTGCATGACCGCTTCCCCGCGATCACCAGGGAACGCGCGGACGCCTATGCTGCGGCCAGCCAGGCCAAGCTCGCCGCGGCCTACCGGAACGGCAGCATCCAGCCCGACCTGGTGCCGGTGGCCGGCCGCAAACCGGGTGAAGGATGGTCGCTGCACAGCGCGGACGAACCCCCGCGGCCGGACACTACCGTGGAAGACCTGGCCGGGCTGCGAACCCCGTTCCGCCCGCACGGCCGAGTCACCGCCGGCAACGCCGCCGGCCTCAACGACGGCGCCACCGTCTCGCTGCTGGCCTCTGCGGAGGCAGCCGGCGAGCTCGGCCTGCCGGTGAAGATGCGCCTGGTCTCCTACGCCTTCGCCGGAGTCGAGCCCGAGGTCATGGGCATCGGGCCCGTCCCTGCCACCGAGAAGGCCCTGAAGATGGCGGGCCTGGACATCGCGGACATCGGCTTGTTTGAGATCAACGAGGCCTTCGCCGTACAGGTGCTGTCCTTCCTGGACTACTACGGGATCGCCGACGACGATCCCCGCGTCAACCGCTACGGCGGGGCCATCGCCGTCGGCCATCCCCTGGCCGCCTCCGGCGTTCGCCTCATGACCCAACTGGCCCGCCAATTCGAAGACGACCCGTCGGTGCGCTACGGACTGACCACGATGTGCATCGGGCTGGGCATGGGGGGAACGGTGATCTGGGAGAATCCGCACCATGCAGATTATTCGGGCAGCACCGTCGATACGGCCGCCGCAACTGTCGGAACCGCTGCCCCCGCGGCAGCACAGGCACGAGAGGACCACGCATGAACCCCGACTACACGGCCCTGGCCGCGAAGTTTCCGGACGAGACCGTCACCCACTCCTACGTGCAGGATGTGGAACTGCCCGGTGCCGGCACCCTGGCGCTGCTGACCCTGGACAACGACCTGGACCACCGTAAGCCGACCACCCTGGGCCCCAACAGCCTGGTGGAACTCGGCACGGCACTAGAAGGGCTTAAGGCGATGGCCGCGGCGGGCGGGATCTCCGCCGTCGCCATCACCGGCAAGCCGTACTACCTGGTGGCCGGAGCCGACCTGGGCGCCGTGGGCAGGCTCACCGGCCCCGAAGACGGACGGACCATGGCCAGGCTGGGCCACGATGCCTACGCCACGCTCGCCTCCCTGGGCGTCCCGACGTTCGCCTTCATCAACGGAGCAGCGATGGGCGGCGGGCTGGAGATCGCGCTCGCCGCCGACTACCGCACCATCTCCACCGGCGCCGGTGCCATCTCGCTGCCGGAAGCCTTCCTGGGCCTGATCCCCGGCTGGGGCGGGGTCTACCGGCTCCCCCGGCTGATCGGCCCGGCGAATGCCGTCAAGGTCATGGTCGAGAACCCGTTGAGCAACAACAAGGCGCTCGACGGCGCGGCCGCCTACCGGCTGGGCGTCGCCGACGTCCTGTTCGAACCGGCCGATTTCCTGGAGCAGTCGCTGGTTTGGGCCACGCGGATCCTCACCGACGACGACGCCCCCCGGCTGGTCGCGGACCGCCGCGCTGGAACCTCCGCGGCCACCGAGGCGGACTGGGACAAGGCCCTCGCGGCCGGCCGGAAGTTCGTGGAAGCCAAGACGTCCAACGCCGCGCCGGCGCCGACCAAAGTCCTGGACGTGATGGACGCCGGCCGGGGCAAGAGCCAGCAGGAATCCGCGGGGCTGGAAGTCGAAGTGCTGGCGGAATTGATGCAGACCCCGCACTTCCGCGACACGGTATACGCCTTCCTGGAGCTGGTGCAGAAGCGTTCCAAGCGGCCCGCCGGCGCGCCGGACCCCAAGCTCGCCCGACCCGTCACGAAGGTGGGCGTGGTCGGCGCGGGCCTGATGGCCAGCCAGCTGGCGTTGCTGTTCGCCCGCCAGCTGAAGGTTCCGGTGGTCCTGACGGACATCGACCAGGCCCGGGTGGACAAGGGTGTGGGGTATGTCCACGCCGAAGTGGACAAGCTGCTGGCCAGGAAGCGGCTCTCGGCCGACGCGGCCAACCGCACCAAGGCCCTGGTCACCGGCTCGGTCTCCAAGGAAGCGTTTTCGGACGCCGACTTTGTGATCGAGGCCGTGTTCGAAGAACTGGCGGTCAAGAAGCAGGTCTTCGCCGAGGTCGAGGCAGTGGTCTCCGAGGACTGCATCCTCGCCACCAACACCTCATCCCTGTCGGTCACGGAGATGGCAGCGGACCTGCTGCATCCCGAACGCGTGGTCGGCTTTCACTTCTTCAACCCGGTGGCCGTCATGCCCCTGCTGGAAGTCGTCCGAGCGCCGAAGACCAGCGACGAGGTGCTCTCAACCGCCTTCGTCCTGGGCAAGGCACTCAAGAAGACCACCGTGCTGGTCCAGGACGCCGCCGCCTTCGTGGTGAACCGCGTGCTGCTGCGGCTGATGGGGGAAGTGTCCAACGCCTTCGACGAGGGCACTCCCGCCGACATCGCCGACAACGCGCTCAAACCCATGGGCCTGCCGATGACCCCGTTCACCCTGCTGGCCATGGTCGGCATCCCGGTGGCCCAGCATGTCACCGAGTCGCTGAATGCGACTTTTGGCGACCGCTTCCGGGTCTCTGCCAACCAGCAGCGGCTCATCGACAACGGCATCACGTCCCTCTGGATCACGGACGACGACGGCCGGCAGGTGATTCCCGAGTCGACCCTGGCGCTGCTGGAGTTCGGAGACTCCCCCAGCAGCTCCGAGCAGCTGCTGCGGCGCACCCAGGACGCCCTCGCCGAGGAGATCGGGCTCATGCTGGAAGAAGGCGTGGTGGCCGCGCCGGAAGACATCGACCTGTGCATGATCATGGGTGCGGGCTGGCCGCTGCATTTGGGCGGCATCACCCCTTACCTGGACCGGGCCGGCGCCTCCGAACGGGTCAACGGCCGAAAGTTCCACCCGGAGCGGTAACCGCAGCCGCCGAAGCCGGGCACCGCCGTCGTACCGCTCCTTCAGGACGACGGCGGTGCCGGCCCGCCGGGGGAAACGGCGTCGTTACCCGTGAGCGCAGGCCGGGGCGTTTCAGTCACGCGACACCACCTTCATGGACGTCGTTTCCCGCCAAAAACCCCAGTGCCTTGGCTCTCACACTGAACGCAAGGGGCACGAGGGCGAGAGAGACCAGCAGTCCGAACATCATCGGCGGCCCGCCGACGTTTGCGACGGATCCGGCGTGGACAAAAACGCCTGCAAAGATCAGCGACATGAAGCATAGCGAAGCCGTCATGACGGTGGCCCATCGCTTTGACCGACTGGAGGACACGTTGCCCGCCACCGCGGCCGAAAGCAGCTGCCAGGACGCCAGCAAGGCCACCTCGAAACCGCCGATGGCAATCACGATTACCGTGACGTACGGGGGCGCCAGGTACGCAACCTCGGGGTAGGCACCGGCGAACTCTGCGGCGACCCGCGGAACAATCAGCAGCTGAGCCAGCAGTGCCCCAACAGCAAGGGCTCCGAGGATGATGCGGAAGGGTGTGGCTCGCTGGCTGATCATAGGGCAATCATCACCTACGTCGACTGGCTGGCGGGAAGCGCTAGGCGCAAATGAACAGGCATAATGCCAATAAACGAAAGGTGAGACCATGGCGGCAGTCGTTACCCCAGCGCGGCGACCTACTGCCGGACCAATAGCGGCGACGGTTGTCCTTGTGGCTTCGCTGGTCCTCTTTTTCGTCACCGACAACGCGCTGGTGGTTGTCGCCGTAGCTTGTGCCGTGGTGTTCTCACTGTTCGGACTACAGATGTCCAAGTGGTACTGGATCCCGTCTACCCTCGGCTCATTGCTGCTGCTCTTGCTGCTTGCGCTCATGATACCCCTGTGGACTGGAGGCTAGATGGTCGAGGTTGGGAACCCCACCAGGGTTGCTACCCTGCGTCCCTGCCTCCGCGAACGCCGATAGCCGCGATCCTCTCAACCATGATCACCAACCTGCGACGCCGCGCTTTTCGGACGATGGCCGTCATTAGACTTGCGCTCCGGTTGCCTCTGCACCGGGCCGGCATTCCGGCCCCTCGCAACATCTGCGGCGGCCAACGCTGAAAACCATTGCTTATCCCCTGGTGGGGGCGTGTTTTCCTGTTCCCGGATGTAGAGGTCCGTGATAACCCGCTCGACTGCCGGTGCTAGATAACGCGGATGGCCGAAGTGCCCGGCCATAACAGCCCGGCTGGCGGCGTCGTCGACCCCCGCCATATCGAGGCCTTCCGGCAGGCGCAGGAACCAGCGGTAGCCCCGGGGCCGAGGCGGCAAGCCCGCATCTCTCAGGTAGGCGTCGATGTCGTCCTCAATGGCGCGGATATCATCCTCGCTGATCGGCTCTTCCCAGGAAATGACGGCGCCGTCGGACTTCTCGCAGCGGACCTTGACCTTTTCGGTGCGGGGGCCCATCGGCTCACGTCGAATATTGTCCGGGCCGGCGAACCAGGAGATCATCGCGTCCCAGCCTGTCTCAGCGATTTCGATCCAGCCGTCCGGTCGGGGCCCTTCAGAGACCTGCTCCCACATCTTTAATCGCCTTCTTGTTGAGGGCCGGGCAGGGGCAGAGGCCCGGATGCGTTGATTATCCCATCCGGGCCCCTGCCATGGATGCCCGGAACAGGACAAGGAGAAGGTGCTAGAACGGGGTCAAAGCGCTGAAGAACAGGGGGCTGGGCGGGCTGCAGTACTTCGATTTCACCGCCAACCAGGCCTGGGCATACATTGTCGCCTTCGCCGCGAACTTCGTCGCCTGGCTGCAGTTGACCGCCCTCGTCGACAAACATGCGGCCCGTTTCCCGGGCCAAATCTTGAATGCTCGGGTCAAGAATTCTTCATCGAGACACGTGTCCGGGCATATACACAGTTATCGGCTTGGGAAGTTCTTCTGAAAACCGGGGGGATGCACCAGTGCTGCAGTGATCATGCGGCGCATGATGATGTTGTGAAAAGGCCGAATTAGGTTGAAGTAGAGCCGCCCCGTCCAACGGCGGTAATGGACGACGGTAGTGATCTGGAAATTGTTCTTGGGTTCGGTTCCGGTCGGCTCCACCTCGACGATGAGGTGGGCGATTAGATGAGTGTCTTCGGCGGTGAGCACCAGGTAGGCGTCTTCCTTGCTTTCGGAAACCGTGAAAAAGGCGAGTCTGCCACCGGGGCGGAGGCTCATCTCTGCCGGGCGAGGTGCGCGGTTCGTACGGCCGGATGGGTGTTCGAGCCGCATGAGGCGGGCCAGCACGCCACGAGCCACGAACAGCGCCTTTAGCCAGATCGGTTGCCACGACAGGATGTTGCTGATGCCCTCACGTAGAGACAGTGATGTAGTGGAGCTCACCCTGTCCAGGTGGTCTACTGACTTCGCGTATTGCTCAAGTTCCGGGCGCATGAGTTCGCCTTTCATGGGGGGCGCCGCTGCGATCTCCTACGAGCGAACGTGCGGCTGACTTAGCGCGCCGAATCTGCATATTGAGGTGGCCAGACCACCTTGAATCGTTCGAAGACGATCTCGTCGGACTCTGCCCATTGACGCCCTTGGGCTGCTGATACGCGAGCCCAATAGCGGCGGTGCTCACGCTGCCAACTGTCTAGGCTCAGATCGTCCTCGCCTTCGTCGAGGGCGAACGCAGCGTCAGCACTATTAAAGGAACCAATGCGCAGTTCAATACTGCGAATGATGATGCTCGGAGTGCCGTTCCCATCACAGGCAATCCAGTGGGACCCGATCCGGGGCACCTGGTCACCTCGCGCTATGAAGTCCGCAACGAGCTCCGCCGTCGCGCGTTTCCTTCCGCTGAGAACATGAGCGAGAAGTTCATCAGCTAACCGCTGCGTATCACCGAAGTGTTCAATTGTGTATTCCGGGGACGCAGCTACCGCCTCCGGGTGAGCAGCACAGTATTCCTGCCACATCCGAATGCCTGCGTCATGGTCGACAGGGCCAACAGGGTCAAGTTTCACCACCTCATAATGTCAGAAGCAGGCGCCCGATAGCCGGTCTCTAGAGCGGCACCCGATCGCCACTCCCCTAACTAAGGACGGGTTTTTTACTAGCACTGGCTCCGACGATTCGCGGATACCTTTCCCACGTCTGATGCCAGCTAGCGGTCTCTACCCCCGGCTTCGGCCGGCGGTTGTGGGTCTGTTCCGTGGCTCTTGTCTGCCCATTCCTCGGCGAGGATGGCGTAGACGTACTCGTCGGTCCATTCACCCTTTCACCAGGCTGACTTGTGGTGGTGGGCCTCGCGGCGCATGCCGATGCGTTCGAGCAGTGCGACCGAGCGGTCGTTGCGGGTGTCGCAGTCGGCGCAGATGCGGTGTACGCCGTGCTCGGTTAACAGAACGCCGCCACGAAGCGCCAAACTTCACGGGCGCGGAGCGCCGCGCGGAAGGACGCGAGTACGCTGTCCGCCAGCAGGAGGGCGGACGTCTTCACCGAACGGCGAATGATTGCGCGCGTCTGCGGGCGCGACTAGCGTCGGGGCATGAGAGCGAACGTCTATGACCGCTACGGGTCGCCCGATGTGCTGCGGCTCGACGACATCGCCATGCCGACGCCGGGGAGAGGCCAGGTGCTCGTGCGGGTGATCGCGACCTCGGTCAATCTGAGCGATTGGGAGGGGCTGCACGGGTCGCCCGCCTACGCCCGATTCGGCGGCCTATTCAGACCGGCCCGCCGCACGCTCGGTTCGGACATCGCGGGAGTGGTCCAGGCGGTGGGCGCAGGGGTCACGCGTTTCCGGATCGGTGACGACGTCTATGGCGACAATCTCGCTCTGAAAGGCGGCTTCGCGGAGTACGCGGTCGCGCCGGAGCACGCTCTCGCCGCGAAGCCGTCGCACTTGTCGTTCGCTCAGGCCGCTACCGTGCCGCAATCGGGGGCGATCGCGGTGCAAGCGGTTGCGCGTGCGAAGCCCGGTGCGCGGATGCTGATCAACGGCGCCGGCGGAGGAACCGGGGCGTTCGCGCTCCAGCTCGCCGCTGCCGCCGGCATCCATGTCACGGGGGTGGACAACGCCGGCAAGCTCGACTTCATGCGCGACCTAGGTGCTGCCGAGGCCATCGACTACCGAACCGGTGACTTCACGCGGACCGGGCCGTACGACCTCATCATCGACCTCGTCGCCCGGCGGTCGGTGTTCGCGTATCGCCGCGCGCTTGCCCCCGGTGGCACCTACCTGATCGTCGGCGGGACGATGCGCGCCCTGCTGCGAGTGGTGACGATTGGCACGCTGATCGGTGCCATGACGGGGCGGCGTTTGGGGGTTCTCGCCGTCAAGCCGGGTCCGGCGCATTTCTCGATCCTCACCGAGCGGTGCATTGCAGGAGATGTTCGTATCCACATCGACCGCGTGTTCCCACTCGCGCAGGTGCCCGAAGCGCTCGCCTACGTCGGCGAGGGCCACGCGCTCGGCAAGGTGGTGGTCGAGGTGCGGGCAGGCGCCGCCTGAAGGCACTACGAGAGGGTAAGGCCTGGCACCTCGAGAAGCAGGAAGGCCGCGGCGACGAACAGCAGGCCCGTGTAGACGAATGGCCGAAGCATAGAAGCGGGTAACTTGAACTGGCGCTTCGCTTTATTCGAACATGTGTTCTATTTTTAAGGGATGGATGGGGACGCGCTGGCGAAGCTGGCGGCCCGTTACGCCAGGCGGGCCGAGCCGGTGTCTTTGACCCCGGAGGAACTGGATCTCGGGCACTGCAAGGTGACCCGTGTGGTGCCAGGGGTGCCGGTTTGGGCGTGGATCCGGTTCCCGGGTTCAGCGGAGCTGGTTGCCGGTGAGGCATTTGGCTGGACGTCCCGGGCGGTGCAGGTCACCTGGACGGACGCAGGGGTCCGGCGGATGACCTGGGTGTGGGCATCCGCGGTGCGGCGGCGTACCGATCAGGTGCGGAAAACGCCTTTGGGCGACAGGACGGCGAAGGCCAATGATGGCGGTACAGGAAGCGACAGGCCGTAGAACGCTGAATGAGCCGGCTGAACCAACCCATGGGCCCGGACGTCTACCTTTGCGAAGGCACCCATACTGCCCACGGGGAAGGTCAGCGCATGAATCCCGACGCCGGTCCCTCGCGACGCTCGGTCCTGGCCGCCTCCGCAACGGCCTGCTCGGCGTGTGCACTGGCTGCCTGTGCTCCGGCGGGGAACGGCGGCGGCGAGGCCGGCGGAAAACGCGCCCCGGCTGCCACCGGCGGCGCAGCCATCCAGATCCTGAAGCTCGCCGACGTGCCGGTTGGCGGCAGCGGCAATGGCGAAGCGGCCGGGCAGGAAATCCTCGTCCACCGCGCCGACGAGACTACCGTCCTGGCCTACAGCGCAGTCTGCACTCACCAGGGGTGCACCGTGGCGCCGGCGGGCGAGGAGTTCCGCTGCCCGTGCCACGGCTCTGTCTTCAGCGCCGCAGACGGCTCGGTGCTCGACGGGCCGGCGTTGAAACCGCTGCAGCGCTTTGCGGCGGCCATCGACGGCGAATGGATCACCGTAGTGGCTTGATTGCTTACACGTTGGGCCCGGCGCGATCGGCAGTCGGTTTGGAAATTTACCAGCACCTTCCGGGAGAATAACGGACATGAGTTCGTCCCTGCCTTCGCGCCGCGCCATCCTGACCGCTACGACCGCCGTCGGTTCGGTGGGCGCGCTCACCGCATGTTCCCCGCTCCAGGACTACACAGGGGCACAAGGTGCCTCCGCTTCCCCGATTGCCAGCGACGGCACGCCGGTTCGGGTCGGCAAGCTCAGCGACGTGCCGGTCGGCGGCAGCGCCAGCGGCGAGGCAGGCGGGGAGAAGATCCTCATCCACCGCCCCGACGAAACTACCGTCCTGGCCTACAGCGCCGTTTGTACGCACCAGGGATGCGGCGTGACTCCGACGAAGGCTGAATTCGTGTGCCCGTGCCATAACTCGACCTTCGCGCTCGCCGACGGCACAGTTACCGGCGGTCCGGCACCCGCTCCGCTTCCGCGCTTCGCGGCGGCTGTCGACGGCGAATGGATCACCGTCACCGTCTGAGACCGGCGGCCGGGAAGCCACCGGGGCAGGCGTCCTAATCGGCCGGAGCCGGCCGGGCACCGTATCCGGCGTCCAGGAAGTCAATCAGCGCCCGGTCGAGGCCGGCGGTTGCTGTCGCCCGATCCGGAGCGAGGAAGGACTCGGCTCCGCGCCAGTCGCTCTTGACCACACGGCCGGCGGCCGCCCAATGAACGCCGACCAGTTCGGCCCCGGCGTCCAGTGAATAGTCCTTCCGGCCGGCGAGGCCGGCGACTGTTTCCCTCATTCGGGCACTCTGCACTACTTCATAGCGGTCGCACCGCGTCCGGCGGCCGTCCGTCAGCAGGACGTCCTCGGCGCCGGCCAGAGACATCTTCGTCCATGCCCCGCTGTCGGGTTCGGCCGGCGCGGCGTCGTCCAGCCGGAAAAACTCCACGGCCTGGGTGCCGGAACCGATCATGTCCGCCAACAGGAGGTACTCCCCGTAACTTGGCAGGCTAGTCCCGGGCAGCCCGAAGTCGTTCCGGCGGGCCGACGCCTCGGTGAGGCCCGGCCCCTGCCGGTAATAAGAGGACTCCCACTGCCGGGTCCCGGGCTCGAAACGGATGACGGATTCCGCGCGGTACCCGTCCGGCCCGCTCCCGAAGGCGATCCGCGTGGTGAGGACGTGATCCGCCCACCGGCGGTAGAGGCAGCCCTGCTTGGCGCCCTCAAAGTAAAAGTCTTCCCAGCGTTCCATCGGCACCTCCCTCGGCCCCCTCGGAGATGTCAGAACAGGGCCACTTTTGGCACCGCGGGGAAGATGCCTTCCAGCTCGGTCAGGTCCTCGGCGGTGGGCTGCCAGCCGGCGGCTTGGGCGTTCTGCCGGATCTGTTCGGGCTTCGTGGCACCGGCGATGACAGACGCGACCGCGGGACGCGTGGCAAGCCAGGAGATCGCCACCTCGATTTCCGTGAGCCCACGGTCGGCGGCGAAGCGGGAGAAGGCGCCCAGCTGCTCCCAGTCGGCGTCCTTGAGCATGTTGGTGCGCGAGTGTGTCAGCCGGCTGCCTTCCGGCGCCTTGCCGTCCTTGTACTTGCCGGTGAGCAGGCCGTTGGCCAGCGGGAAGTACGGCAGCAGGCCCAGTCCGTAGGCCTCGGCGGCAGGGGTGACTTCCAGCTCCGCCCGGCGGTCCAGCAGGTTGTAGTGGTTCTGGCTGGAAATGAACGGCGTGTAGCCGCCCATCCGCGCCGTGAATTCCGCCTCGGCGATCTGCCAGCCGGCCCGGTTGGAGTGGCCGATGTAGCGGACCTTGCCGGCACGGACCAGGTCGTCGAGGGCGGACAGGGTCTCCTCGACCGGAGTCAGCGGGTCGGGCGTGTGGAACTGATAGAGGTCGATCCAGTCGGTGCCCAGCCGGCGCAACGAGGCCTCTGCGGCCCGGACGATGTACCGCCGGGAGCCGCGGGCACCGAAGTCTTCGCCGTTCGCGCCCCGCATGTCCATGCCGAACTTCGTGGCAACCACCACGTCGTCGCGCCGCGATCCCAGCGCCTTGCCCAGGAACTCCTCGCTCAGGCCCGGGGTCTTCCCGTAGCTGTCGGCGACGTCGAAAAAGGTCAGGCCGGCGTCGAGTGCGGCCTTGACCACCGCATCCGTGCCTTCCTGCGTTTCCGTCGGGGTGTTGGACCGGCCGAGATTGTTGCAGCCCAATCCCACCGTCGAGACGGTGAGGCCGGATTTGCCGAGACGCCGGTATTCCATCGCTACATCCTTGTCATGTCACTAAGGGATTTGCCGTTCGCCTCGCATCCTATCCCGGCTCCGGCCCCCGTTCCGGAAGCGGGAGTGAGTTCGGACACGTCACGCAGGCGGCCGCGGCGTTGCCGCTTCTGTCTTTGGGTGCCGCTGCACATATGATCGAAACCATGGCCAAAGTTCTGACTTCCCTTCCCGTCGGCGAACGCGTCGGCATCGCCTTCTCCGGTGGACTCGATACGTCCGTTGCCGTTGCCTGGATGCGCGACGGCGGAGCCGTGCCCTGCACCTACACGGCCGACCTCGGCCAGTACGACGAGCCGGACATCGACGCGGTGCCCGGCCGCGCCACCGAGTACGGCGCGGACATCTCCCGCCTGGTGGACTGCAAGCCCGCCCTCGTGGAGGAAGGCTTGGCCGCGCTGGCCTGCGGCGCCTTCCATATCCGCAGCGGCGGCCGTTCCTACTTCAACACCACCCCGCTGGGCCGCGCCGTGACCGGCACCTTGCTGGTGCGCGCCATGCGGGAAGACGGCGTGGACATCTGGGGCGACGGTTCCACCTACAAGGGCAACGACATCGAGCGGTTCTACCGCTACGGGCTGCTGGCCCACCCCAGGCTGCGCATCTACAAGCCGTGGCTCGACCCGCGCTTCGTTTCCGAGCTCGGCGGCCGCCAGGAGATGTCCGAATGGCTGACCGCGCACAACTTCCCCTACCGCGACTCCGCCGAGAAGGCGTACAGCACCGACGCCAACATCTGGGGCGCCACCCATGAGGCCAAGACGCTGGAGCACCTGGGCACCAGCCTGGAGGCCGTCGAGCCGATCATGGGCGTGGCCTTCTGGCGCGAGGACGTGGACATTCCCACCGAGGACGTGTCGGTGCGCTTCGTGGCGGGCCGCCCGGTGGCGATCAACGGCACTGAATTTACCGACGCCGTCGCCCTGGTCCAGGAGGCCAATGCCATTGGCGGCCGTCACGGGCTGGGCATGTCCGACCAGATCGAGAACCGCATCATCGAGGCCAAGTCGCGCGGCATCTATGAGGCCCCGGGCATGGCCCTGCTGCACATCGCCTACGAGCGGCTGCTCAACGCGATCCATAACGAAGACACCGTGGCCAGCTACCACGCCGAGGGCCGCCGCCTGGGCCGCCTGATGTACGAGGGCCGCTGGCTGGACCCGCAGGCGCTCATGCTGCGCGAATCGCTGCAGAAGTGGGTGGGCTCCGCGGTCACCGGCGAGGTCACCCTGCGGCTGCGCCGCGGCGAGGACTACACCATCCTGGACACCACCGGGCCGTCGCTCAGCTACCACCCGGACAAGTTGTCCATGGAGCGTGTGGGCGATGCTGCCTTCGGTCCGCTGGACCGCATCGGCCAGTTGACCATGCGCAACCTGGACATCGCGGACTCCCGCGCCCGCCTGGAGCAGTACGCGGCCCAGGGCCTCGTGGGCGGTCCCACCGCCGAGCTCGTGGGCGCACTGGAGGCCGGCGGCGCGAGCGAAATCGCCGACACCGCCCAGCTCGACCCGGCCGACCGCGCGGCCGACGAGGCGCTGGACCGCGCCGCGTTCGACGCCGGTACCGACTGATTCGCCGGCCCGCCTCGGCGGGCAGCGGCACGGGCACGGCGCCACTCTTCGAGGGCGCCGTGCCTTCGTCTGTCCGGAGCAGGGGGCCGCGAGCCTGAGCATGCGGCCGGTTTCGCGGCGGGACAGCAAGCCGTGTGAAAGAGTGGATTTGTGCCCTTTACCCGTGCCGAACTGCTCGCCTACCGGGACGCGCTGGTCCCCGATCTCCTGGGCCCGGGCCTGCGCCTGCTGTTCGTCGGCATCAATCCCGGCCTCTGGTCGGCTGCCACCGGCTCGCACTTCGCCCGGCCCGGCAACCGGTTCTACCCGGCCCTGGCGGCCGCCGGCATCACCGACCATGAGATCCGCGCCGGGGACGGCATGGCGGCTGCCGACCGCAACCACCTGATCGACCGCGGCGTGGGCATCACCAACATTGTCCCGCGGGCTACCGCCAGGGCGGACGAGCTGGGTGCCGAGGAACTGCGCACCGGGGCCCGGCGCTTGGCTGCCAAGGTCGAAACGCTGGGGGCCCGGGTGGTGGCGGTCGCGGGAGTGACCGCGTACCGGGTGGGCTTTGAGCGGCCGAAGGCGCAGCTGGGCCGGCAACCGGAAACGCTCGGCGGGGCCGAACTCTGGGTGGTGCCGAATCCCAGCGGCCTCAACGCCCACCACAGCGTGGCCACGCTGGCGGCCGCCTACCGGGAGGCGGCGCGCGCCGCGGGCCTGGACGTGCCCGAGGGCGGCTAGCGCCGTCCCGCCGGCGGCCGGCCCTACAGGCTGAACGCCGTCTTGGCCGGCAGCGGATGCTTTTGTTTGACCGCGGCGAGGTCCCCGTGGGGCGCGACGCCGATGCTCAGCTTGGTGAAGTCCAGTTTGGCTTCGCGGAGGCAGACCTTCAGGCCGGCCACCGCCTTGGCCGCATCCGGCGCCAGGACATAGATGTTGAGCTTGTGCGGGACGAACTCGGTCTTCTCCACGGTTCCGAGCCCGCGCCAGGCGAAGTACTCGGTGATGGTGCGTTTGGCTTTGTCCTCGAGGTAACGGTCCCGGTCGCTGCCGTCCGCCGTCTTCAACGCATACTGGGCAATCACCCAGTGCTGCTCCCCCGGCGTGAGCTCCGCGTAGCCGTCTTCGGCGCACTGCGCGGCGAACGCGTCCATCAGCGACTCGGCGGCCTCGGCATCGACGTCCCGGCTCTCCTGCGTGGTGCTCTGGTGGCCCACCGTTCCGTGATTGACCACGAACTGGCCGTAGTCTTCGTCGAACCACGCCTCGCGGAACACCAGCGCGCCGTCGTCGTTCTTCTTGTACACCCGAAGGAAACTCATGTCCGTCCTTTGTTCAACCATGTCAGGGCCGTTCCGTCGAACGGCGCGGCCTCTGCCGCCACTTGCCCGTAGAGCGCCAGGCAGCTGGCCTGGATCCGATCGGCCAGCGCCGGCGGATAGTCCATGGTCACCCGGTGTTCGGCGAATTCGTCCTCGTCGTCGATGTACACGCCGCCGCTGACGGAGCGGACCACGTCCAGGTCCATGTCCGTGAGCTGGACTTCCCAGCCGGCCGGAAGCAGCGGGTCCACCCGGATGCCGGTGGCCAGGTCGATGTAGATGCGAAAGTCGCCCGGGTAGGTGTCGTCGTAGAACGTCGCCACGTAGTCGCCTTCCCGAGGCAGCAACTGCACGGCGTCGGAGGCCGCGAAGAAGGCGATGCCGGGCCGGGCGACCAGGGAGCCGGCCGGCTGGAAGATCCAGTCGCCGAAACCGTCGGAGCCGAGGTAGGTGCCGGGCACCAGCCAGTGGGCAGCGCCGTCGTACTTCCAGTTTCGGAACATCACCATATCGCCGGGCCGGGCCTCGGCGGGGATGCGGCCGGTCACTGGATCTTGGGAATCTGGCCGGTCGGCAGTTCCTGGCCGGGCAGCGGGCGCGCGAACGGGACCTTGGTGCCCAGCACCTGCGCGACGGTGTCCTGGGCCACCTGCTGCGCGGTGAGGCCTACCCGCTCCAGGACCTCGGCGCGGGTGCCGTGGACCAGAAACTCGACCGGGAGGCCGACCTCGTTCAGCGCCGTGTCCACACCGGCGGCACGCATCTCCTGGCGGATCCGGGATCCGACGCCGCCGGCGCGGACGCCGTCTTCGATCACGACGACGATCCGATGTCGGGCCGCAAGGCCGATGATCGAGCGGGGCACCGGCAGCACCCAGCGCGGGTCGACGACGGTGGAGCTGATGCCTTGGGCGCCGAGCCGGTTCGAGACATCCAGTGCCAGTTCGCTCATGGCTCCGATGCTGACGATCAGCACGTCGTTTTCGGTGGAGCCGGACGGCCGGCGCGCCAGTACGTCGACGCCGTCCTTGAGCCGTTCCAGGGCCTCGACCTCCGGTCCCACCGAGCCCTTGGAGAAACGGACCACGGTGGGAGCGTCGTCGACGGACACCGCCTCGCGCAGCTCTTCCTTCAACCGGGTGGCGTCGCGGGGGGCAGCCAGGTGCAGCCCCGGCACGATCTGCAGCAGCGACATGTCCCACATGCCGTGGTGGCTGGGGCCGTCCGGGCCGGTGACCCCGGCACGGTCGAGCACCACGGTGACGCCCGCCTTGTGCAGCGCGACGTCCATCAGCAGCTGGTCGAACGCGCGGTTCAGGAACGTAGCGTAGAGGGCCACCACCGGGTGGAGTCCGCCGTAGGCCATGCCGGCGGCGCTGGCCAGCGCGTGCTGCTCCGCAATGCCGACGTCGAAGACACGGTCCGGATGCCTACTGGCGAATTTCTGCAGGCCCACCGGGATCAGCATCGCTCCGGTGATGCCGACGATGTCCTGGCGCTCGTCGGCGATCTCGGCGATCTCGTCGGCGAACACGGAGGTCCAGGACTGCCGGCCGCCGGACTCGACGGGTTCGCCGGTCTCCGGGTCGATGACGCCCACGGCGTGGAACTGGTCCGCCTCGTGGGCGCGGGCGGGTGCGTAGCCGCGGCCCTTTTCGGTCATCGTGTGGACAATTACCGGGCCCCGGTAGTTCTTGGCCTGCGTCAGCGCGGCCTCGACGGCCTCCAGGTCGTGTCCGTCGATCGGGCCGATGTACTTCATGCCCAGGTCCTCGAACAGGCCCTGCGGCGCCCACCAGTCCTTGATGCCCTTCTTGGTTGCGTGCAGGCTCCGGTAGGCGAACTGGCCCAGCGGCCCGCCCGACTGCAGCTTCCGTTTCCACCAATCCAGGGTGCCTTCGTAGGCCTGGTGGGTGCGGACCTTGTCGATGGTGGTCCGGCGCAGCGCGGCCAGCTGGTCGGCCAGCCCGCCGATCGTCGGCGCGTAGGACCGCCCGTTGTCATTGACCACGATCACCACGCGCCGCCCGCGGTCGGCGGCGATGTTGTTCACGGCTTCCCAGGCCATGCCGCCGGTAAGGGCGCCGTCACCCACGACCGCGACGACGTAGCGGTCGCCTTCACCGGTCAGCCGGCGGGCGCGGGAGATGCCGTCGGCCCAGGACAACGACGACGACGCGTGCGAGCTTTCGACAATGTCGTGCACCGATTCGGCGCGGTCCGGGTAGCCGGCCAGCCCGCCCTGCTGCCGCAGCGTGCCGAAGTCCTGCCGCCCGGTGACCAGCTTGTGCACGTAGGACTGGTGGCCGGTGTCAAACACGATGCTGTCGTGCGGGGAATCGAACACGCGGTGGATGCCGAGGGTCAGCTCCACGACGCCAAGGTTCGGGCCGAGATGTCCGCCGGTCTGTGCGACGTTCGTGATCAGGAACTGGCGGATCTCCCGGGCCAGGTCCTGCAACTGGACCATGTCGATCCGGCGCAGGTCGCGCGGCTCGCGGATGGTCTCGAGCAATCCCACAGAGCAGGTCCTTTCCTTCACAAAGCGTCGGTTAATCCTACCGCCATCCATCCGCCACTCTGCGTTCCCCCGGTGCGAGGGTGCACACAACGCGGGCGACGCGTGGTCAGGGACCGAGCCGGAAAGCAGGCTGGTGCGGTGGCCGGACGCCGCAGGGCGGACGTCCATCGGACGCCCGCCCTGCGTTGGGCCGCTGTGCGGTGTGTGCCGGATCCCGGGCTAGTTCGCCGAGATCTGGCGCAGCACGTACTGCAGGATGCCGCCGTTGCGGTAGTAGTCGGCTTCACCCGGGGTGTCGATCCGCACCACGGCGTCGAAGCTCTTGGTGCCGCCGTCCTCGCCGGTGGCGGTGACCTTCAGCGTCTTCGGGGTGGTGCCCTCGTTCAGCGCGGTCACGCCCTCGATGGAGAAGGTCTCCGTGCCGGACAGGCCAAGCGACGCGGCGGACTCGCCGGCCGGGAACTGCAGCGGCAGCACGCCCATGCCGATCAGGTTCGAACGGTGGATCCGCTCGAAGCTCTCGGCGATGACGGCCTTGACGCCCAGCAGCGCGGTGCCCTTGGCGGCCCAGTCGCGGGACGAGCCGGAACCGTACTCCTTGCCGGCCAGCACCACCAGCGGGGTGCCGGCGGCCTGGTAGTTCATGGCGGCGTCGTAGATGTAGGCCTGCGGACCGCCGGTCTGGGTGAAGTCGCGGGTGAAGCCGCCCTCCACGTTGTCCAGCAGCTGGTTGCGCAGCCGGATGTTCGCGAAGGTACCGCGGATCATCACCTCATGGTTGCCGCGGCGGGAACCGTAGGAGTTGAAGTCCTTGCGCTCCACGCCGTTTTCCAGCAGGTAACGGCCGGCGGGGCTGTCCGACTTGAACGAACCGGCCGGGGAGATGTGGTCGGTGGTGACCGAGTCGCCCAGCTTGGCGAGCACGCGCGCGCCGCTGATGTCCTGCACCGGCTCCGGCGTGGCACTCATGCCTTCGAAGTACGGTGGCTTCCGCACGTACGTGGAGTTCGGGTCCCAGGCGAACGTATCGCCTGCCGGGGTCTCGAGCGCCTTCCAGCGGTCGTCGCCCTCGAACACACCCTCGTAGCCCTTGGCGAACATCTCCTTGTTGATCGAGGAGTCGATGACCTGCTGGACCTCGACCGGGTTCGGCCAGATGTCCTTCAGGAACACGTCGTTGCCCTCCGTGTCCTGGCCCAGGGGCTGCTTCTCGAAGTCGAAGTCCATGGTGCCGGCCAGGGCGTAGGCGACGACCAGCGGCGGGGACGCCAGGTAGTTCATCTTGACGTCCGGGTTGATGCGGCCTTCGAAGTTGCGGTTACCCGAGAGCACCGAGGTGATCGACAGGTCGTTGTCCTGGACCGCCTGCGAGATTTCGGGCTCCAGCGGGCCGGAGTTTCCGATGCAGGTGGCGCAGCCATAGCCGACCACGAAGAAGCCAAGCTTCTCCAGGTACGGAATCAGGCCCGACTCTTCGTAGTAATCGGTGACAACCTTGGAGCCCGGGGCGATCGAGGTCTTGACCCACGGCTTGGACGCCAGGCCCTTCTCCACCGCGTTGCGGGCCAGCACGGCCGCCGCCAGCATGACGGACGGGTTGGACGTGTTGGTGCAGGAGGTGATCGACGCGATGGACACCGCACCGTGGTCCAGTTCGAACTCGCGCCCGTCCTCCATGGTGACGTGGACACGCTTGGAGGCGCGGCCGTCGCTGGGCAGGGCGACGTGGCGTCCCTGGGCGGCCGAACCGCCGGAGGGGCGCTCGTGGGCCTGCGCGGTGCCGGACTGCACACCGCCGGCCTGCGCAGCGGCAGCGTGACGGACCGTGGAGGTCATGGCCGGGGCATCCGACGCCGGGAAGGACTCTTCGAGGGCCTCGTCCAGGGCGTCCTCGTTGCCGGTGCCGACGTAGCTCTGCAGGTCCTTGCGGAACTGGTTCTTGGCGGACGTCAGGGCGATGCGGTCCTGCGGCCGCTTGGGACCGGCGATGGACGGAACCACGGTGGACAGGTCCAGCTCAAGGTACTCGGAGAACTTCAGTTCGTGCGACGGATCGTGCCACAGGCCCTGTTCCTTGGTGTACGCCTCGACCAGGGCGACGTTCTCCTCGGAGCGGCCGGTCAGGCGCAGGTAGTCCAGGGTCACGTCGTCGATCGGGAACATGGCGGCGGTCGAACCGAACTCCGGGCTCATGTTGCCGATGGTGGCGCGGTTCGCCAGCGGCACCGCGGCCACGCCTTCGCCGTAGAACTCCACGAACTTGCCCACCACACCGTGCTTGCGCAGCATCTCGGTGATGGTCAGCACGACGTCGGTGGCGGTGGCGCCGGCGGGGATTTCACCGGTGAGCTTGAAGCCGACAACGCGCGGAATCAGCATCGACACGGGCTGGCCGAGCATGGCGGCCTCGGCCTCGATGCCGCCGACGCCCCAGCCGAGCACGCCCAGGCCGTTGACCATGGTGGTGTGCGAGTCGGTGCCGACCAGGGTGTCCGGGTAGGCGCGCAGCTTGCCGTCAACCTCGCGGGTCATCACGGTGCGGGCCAGGTATTCGATGTTGACCTGGTGCACGATGCCGGTTCCCGGCGGGACCACCTTGAAGTCTTCGAAGGCGGTCTGTCCCCAGCGCAGGAACTGGTAGCGCTCACCGTTGCGCTGGTACTCGATCTCCATGTTGCGCTCGAGCGCGCCGGCGTTGCCGAAGACATCGATCTGGACCGAGTGGTCGATCACCAGTTCGGCCGGGGCCAGCGGGTTCACGCGCTTCGGGTCGCCACCGAGCTCCTTGACGGCCTCGCGCATGGTGGCCAGGTCGACGACACACGGAACACCGGTGAAGTCCTGCATGATGACGCGGGCGGGGGTGAACTGGATTTCGGTGTCCGGCTGTGCGTCGGGGTTCCAGCCGGCCAGGGCGCGGACGTGGTCCGCCGTGATGTTTGCACCATCTTCGGTGCGCAGCAGGTTCTCCAGCAGGACCTTGAGGCTGAACGGAAGGCTCTCGGCACCTTCAACGGCACTCAGCCGGAATATCTCATACTCGGTCCCGGCGACGTTCAAGACGCCTTTGGAACCGAAGCTGTCCACATTACTCATGACAGGACTCCTCTCGCCACACTTTATCTTTGTCCGGGCGGCAACCACCCGCTAGTTAGGCATCCCTAAGTGTGAAGGGACAGCTGTGGGCTCGGCCTCTGGCCTTTTTGACGCGCCGCAGCCCGCAGAATGTACAAGCCAGAGACAATATGCTTCGTCCGGAACCGCTGCCCCCATCCTATCGGGTAGCCCGTTGGCAGGAACCGGAGCGCCGCCTGTGGCCTGCCTCACAGCCGGGATTGGGGTGCAGCGGCCGCCGGATCGTGCGGAAGGGTTGGGAGCGCGCGGGGAGGGCCGCCGCCGGCACGCCCGCTCCCGCTTAGCGGCGCCCCGGGGTGAGCACGGCGAAGGACTCCATGTGGTGGGTATGCGGGTACAGGTCGAACACGCGCAGCGAGTCGAGGTTCCAGCCCAGCTGCAGGAAGTAGCCCAGGTCGCGGGCGAAGGACGCCGGGTCACAGGATACATAGCCGACCGCTCGGGGGTTCCGGGCGGCCACCGCCTGCACCACGGCTTTCCCGGCGCCGGCGCGGGGCGGGTCAAGGACGACGGCGTCCATCTCTTCGGGCCGCGAGCGCAGCACCCGCTCAACCTTGCCCTGGACGATCTCGACCTGCCCGAAGCCGTGAAGGTTCTTGCGGGCGTCCTTGCTGGCGGCCGGCGAGCCCTCGATGGAGAAAACGTTGCCCGTCACCCCGACGGCTTCTGCCAGGGGCGCCGTGAAAAGCCCGGCACCCGCGTACAGGTCGGCCACCCTCTCCCCCGCCCGGGGCGCAACGCCGTCCAGGACGGCGGCAGTCAACGTGGCCGGCGCCAGCCGGTGAATCTGCCAGAAGCCGTCTCCGGTCACGCGGTACTGGTGCGGCCCGCTGGTTTCGGCGACCCAGGTGCGTCCCCGCAACCGGGTGAGCCGCCCGGGCTCTGGCTCCCACGCGGCAACCGACACGCCGGGTTCAATCCGGTCGGCAATCTTCGCCAGCCGTTTGGGCGTCGTCCCCGCGCCCGGCACCAGCAGCACCAGCGGTGTGCTCCCGTCGGCGGGCGCGGCCACCTCCACCCGCTCCAGCCCCGACAGATCCAACTCCCACAACCGCAGGTCGTTGACGCCGTCCGCGGCCAGCGGCATCGCCTCGATGGGGACCAGCTCGTCGGACCGGTGCGCGTGCATGGCGAGGCGCCCGTCGGACCCCACGCCGAAGGCGGCGCGCGTGCGCCAGCCGAGTCCGTCGTCGTACTCCCCCGCGGGGGCTTCCACGGTGACCTGCCGTTCCAGCTTGGCCAGCCGTTGCAGCTGTTCGGCGAAGATCAGGCCCTTCAGCCGGCGCTGGGCGTCCAACCCGATGTGGCCGAATTCGGCGCCGCCCACGGCCGGCCGGCCGGCTTCGGCAGCGGCCAACGCGTCCGCCGGCGCCCAGGGATGCTCCACCCGGTCCGGGGATGCTTCCAGCACCCGGACGGTGTCCGCCCGCCAGAATCCGGCGTCCGGTCCGCCTTCGGTGACGCGTGCCAGGACCCGCTCCCCGGGCAGCGCGTGCCGGACGAACACCACCCGGCCGTCGTGCCGCGCGACGAAGTGGCCTCCGTGCGCCGGGGCGCCGACGGTCAGTTCGATCAGTTGCGGGGCGGGGTCGGTCATGAAAGCTCCTGGTAGCGGCGGACGGAATCGGAGGAGGCCAGTTGCCACGGCACGCTGGCCACCATGACGCCGGGCTCGAAGTGCAGCCGGGTCTTGATGCGCAGCGCGGTCTGGTTGTGCACCAGCTGCTCCCACCAGCGTCCCACCACGTATTCGGGGATGTAGACCACCACCAGTTCGCGGGGTGAGTCCCGGCGGATGCTCTTGATGTAGTCGATGATCGGCGTGGTGGTCTCGCGGTACGGGGAGGCGAGCACCGTGATCGGAACCGGGATGTTGAGCTTCTCCCAGTCGCGCAGGGTCTGCTCGGTCTGTTCCCGGTCCAGGTCCACAACCACCGCGTCGAGCCGGGACGGCCGGGAGGCCCGGGCGAAGGCAAGCGCCCGGAGCGTCGGCTTGCGCACGTGCGAGACCAGGATGACCGCGTGCACCCGGGACGGCAGCGCGGTGGTCGGCTGGTCCGGGTCGATCGCGAGCTCGCGGGCGACCTGGACGTAATGGCGGTTGATGCTGTGCATGACCAGCCCGAGCAGGACGATGCCGAGCACGGCCAGCCAGGCCCCGAAAACGAACTTGCTGACCAGTACCACCACCAGCACGGTCACGGTCAGGATGAAGCCGACCATGTTGATGAACCGCGAGCGCAGCATCCTGCGCCGCACCGGGCGGTGCGCGGTAGCCCGGATTTCGCGGGACCAGTGCCGGATCATGCCCAGCTGGCTGCAGGTGAAGGAAACGATCACGCCGATCACGTAGAGCGGGATCAGCCGGGTGACGTCCGCATTGAACAGCAGCACCAGCACCACGGCCGCGGCCGCCAGCGCGAGCACCCCATTGCTATAGCTGAGCCGGTCCCCGCGGGTCCGCAGCTGGCGGGGCAGGAAGCCGTCGGTGGCGAGGATCGATGCCAGCTGCGGGAAGGCGTTGAACGCCGAATGGCTGGCCAGCACCAGGATCGCCGCGGTGGCCGCGACCGTCAGGTAAAAGAGCGGGGCGCCGCCGCCGAAGACGGTCTCCGCCAGCTGGCTGAGCACCGGGGACTGGAAGTAGCCGGCCGGCAGGGGCCCGCCGTCCAGCCGCAGCTGGTCGGCGGGGGCCTGCACCACCCGCACCTCCGTGGCCCGGGCCAGGTACATCACCGCCATGGTGATCACGGTTGCGGAGATGCCCAGCATCAGCAGCGCAAAGCCGGCGTTCCTGGCGCGCGGTTTCTCGAAGGCCGGCACGTTGCTGGCCGGTGTCTCCAGGCCGGTGAGTGCCGCGGCGCCCGTGGAGAAGGCCCGCAGCACCAGCAGCGCGCCGGCCAGCCCGGTCAGGCCCGCCTCCAGGCCGGGTTCCGGCACGACGTCGAACGCCGCGCTCGGTGCCTCGCCCAGGCTTCCGGTGAGGTCAAGGACGAACCCGGCCAGGCACATCAGCAGTACGGTGCCCACAAAGACATAGGTGGCGATCGCCACGGTCAGGCGCCCGCGTCCCAGCCCGCGCAGATGGAGCAGGGCGAGGATCGCGATGCCGGCGACGGCCGCTCCGGGCTGCCAGCCCTTGAGCGCCGGAACGGCGGACACGAGGTAGTGGGCCGCCGAAGACATGGACACCGCGACGGTGAGCACGTAGTCCAGCATCAGCGCGGAGCCCACCGTGATGCCCGCCGGCTTGCCCAGGTTCCGGGTGGCGATCTCGTAGTCGCCGCCGGACGGATACGCGTGGATGCTC
The DNA here is from genome assembly GCF_059091125.1 of Arthrobacter sp. Y3223151. Lineage (NCBI taxonomy): Bacteria > Bacillati > Actinomycetota > Actinomycetes > Micrococcales > Micrococcaceae > Arthrobacter > Arthrobacter sp. Y3223151. The sequence continues at coordinate 83,095 of NZ_JBNHGI010000006.1, forward strand.
TGCCGGTAGGACGCCACCAGGACCAGCAGCACCACCATGACCGCCAGGCCCACCCAGGGCGACAGGGCGATCGCCGCGACGCCCGCAAGTGCCAGCGTGAGCAGGATCTCGTCCGGGGCGTAGGCCACCGAGGAGAGCGCGTTGGCGGAGAAGACCGGAACCGCGAGGCGCCGCGGCAGCGCGTCCTGCTTCAGCCGCTCGCTGCGGAACGGCTTGCCCACCAGGACCCGCTTGAGGGCATCGAGGAATGTCAGCACGTTTCCCTCGGTGGCACGCGCTGCCAATGGGTCCGGATCTTCACGGCTTAGAGTCTAGACTGCCGGCCGGAATTTGCGCGGCCGGGGGGCCTTTGCCCCGCAGTTTCATAGCCGCGGCACGGCCGCCGGGGTTAGCATATGCGTATGAATGTGCGTTGTATCACATTCAGGGGTCCGGGGCCGTTTGACCCAGTGACTGCTCGCTAAGGAGTCTTAGATGGGCAATGCCGCCGCCGTGATGACCGGCCTGAGCAGCATCGAGATTCAGGAACGCCCCATGCCCGAGCCTGGTCGGGGCCAGGCCGTGATCCGGGTGGAAGCCGTGGGGGTCTGCGGCTCCGACGTCGCCTATTACCGCTACGGGAAGATCGGCCCGTTCGTCGTTGACGGCCCGTTCATCCTCGGCCACGAGCTCGCCGGCGAGGTGGTCGCCGTCGGCGAAGGCGTCGGCAACGTGCGCGTCGGCGACCGGGTGGCCGTCGAGCCGGGCACGCCGGACCGCAGCTGCGAAGAGTGCCGGGCGGGGCGCTACCACCTCTGCCCGAACCTCGAATTCCTGGCCACCCCGCCCTACGACGGAGCACTGCTCCAGTACCTGGCCATGGACGCCCGCTGCTACTTCCCGATCCCGGATTCGATGAGCTACGAGGACGGCGCGCTGCTCGAGCCGCTGTCCGTGGGGTTGTGGGGCTGCCGGCGGGCGAACCTCCAGGCCGGCGACGACGTGCTGATCACCGGCGCCGGGCCGGTGGGCCTGCTTGCCGCCGAAGCGGCGCGGGCCCTCGGCGCGGGAAGCGTCACGGTCACGGACATCTCCGAGTACCGGCTCGGTGTGGCCCGCGACCACGGCTTCGCGGTGGAGAAGAGCGACGCGCCCACGGCGCGGACCTACGACGTCCTCCTGGAGTGCTCGGGCGCCGGCGGCGTCCTCGCCTCCGGGCTCGGCCGGTTGCGCGAGGCCGGGCGGGCAGCCGTCATCGGCCTGGCCAAGACCGAGGAGGTGCCGCTGCCGCTGTCCACGCTCAATTGGAAGGAGATCACCATCTCGATGGTGAACCGGTACAACAACACCTGGCCGCTGGGCATCGACCTGGTGTCCTCCGGCCGGATCAACCTGGAGGGACTGGTCACGCACAGCTTTTCGCTGCCGCAGACCGCGGCCGCCCTGGAAAACACCTCCACCGAACCCGAATCGCTCAAGGCGATGATCTACCCCCAGCGGCTCTGACCGCGGATGCCGGAACGCACGAACGGCAACGCGGCACGCCACCAGTAAGAGGAGTTCCGATGAACAAGAACACACGGGGAATCATGGGCCTCACCACGGCCCTCTTTCTTGCAGCCGGCATGACAGCCTGCGGTGGCGGCGGCGGCGGTGAAGGCGGCGGCGGAGGCGGCGGCGGGACCGCAGGCGGTGGCGGCGGCCAGGCCGAGGGCAAGATCGCGTTCCTGATGCCGGACCGCGCTTCGACCCGCTATGAGCAGCAGGACAGCCCGCTGTTCAAGGCCAAGGTCGAAGAGCTGTGCGGCGGCTGCGAGGTGCTGTACCAGAACGCCGACGGCGACGCGAACAAGCAGCAGCAGCAGGCCAACGCCATGATCACCCAGGGCGTCGAGGTCCTGGTCCTGGACCCGGTGGACAGCACCGCTGCCGCCTCGCTGGTCAACACCGCGAAGGGCCAGGGCATCAAGGTTGTCACCTACGACCGGCCGGTCCCGGACACGCCTGCGGACTTCTACGTCTCCTTCGACAACAAGAAGATCGGCAGCCTCATCGCCGAGGACCTGGTGAAGAAGCTGGACGCCGACGGCGAAGAGACCGGCGGGGTGCTGATGGTCAACGGCTCCCCCACGGACCGGGCCGCGCAGCTGATCAAGGAGGGCGCGACGGAAGCGGTCGAGGCCAGCGAGCACGAAATCCTCGCCTCGTACGACACCCCGGAGTGGCAGCCGTCGAAGGCGCAGGACTGGGTGGCCGGCCAGATCACCCAGTTCGGTGAGGACATCACCGGCATCGTGGCCGCCAACGACGGCACGGCCGGCGGCTCCATCGCCGCCCTGAAGGCCGCCGGCGTCTCGCCGTTCCCGCCGGTCACCGGCAACGACGCGGAGGTCGCGGCGATCCAACGGATCATCAAGGGCGACCAGTACAACACGATCTCCAAGCCCATCAAGATCGTCGCCGAAAAGTCGGCCGAGGTGGCGGTCCAGCTGCTCAACGGCGAGACCCCCGAACCCGACGCGACGCTCTTCGACACCCCGTCCGCGCTGTTCGTGCCGACGGTGGTCACCCAGGAGAACGTCAAAGAAGTGATCTTCGACGGCGGCATCTACAAGCCTGAAGAGATCTGCACCGGTGAGTACAAGGCGGGCTGCGACGAACTCGGCATCGAGTAAATCGAGTAAGGCAGCCGCCGGCGGTGCCGCGGCCCCCGCGGTACCGCCGGCCCAGGGGAAGGGGAAGCATGTCAACTGTGTCAGCGGAACGGCCGGAGGCTGCGGCCCCGGTCCTGTCCATGCGCGGCGTGAGCAAGCACTTCGGTGCCGTTGCCGCCTTGACCGATATTGACCTGGACGTCCACGCCGGCGAAGTGGTCGCCCTGGTCGGTGACAACGGCGCCGGGAAGTCGACGCTGGTCAAGATCCTCGCGGGCGTGCATCCCCAGGACGCCGGTACCGTGAACTTCGACGGCCAGAACGTGACGATCCACACGCCGGTGGATTCCATTCAGCTGGGCATCGCCACGGTGTTCCAGGACCTCGCCCTCTGCGACAACCTCAGCGTCGTCGACAACCTCTTCCTCGGCCGTGAGCTGGGCGCCTGGCGGTTAAACGAAGTGGAGATGGAGGTCCAGTCCTGGAAGCTGCTGCGCCAGCTCTCGGCGAAGATCCCCTCGGTCCGCATCGCGGTAGCCTCCCTCTCCGGCGGGCAGCGCCAGACCGTCGCCATCGCCCGGTCGCTGCTCGGCAGCCCCAAGCTCATCATCCTCGACGAGCCCACCGCAGCCCTCGGCGTGGCGCAGACGGCGGAGGTGCTGAACCTGGTGGAGCGGCTGCGCGAAAACGGCCTCGCCGTCATCATGATCAGCCACAGCATGCAGGACGTTAAGGCCGTCTCCGACCGCGTCGCGGTGCTGCGGCTGGGGAAAAACAACGGCACCTTCCGGATGAAGGACGTCTCGACCGACGACCTGATTGCCGCCATCACCGGCGCCACGGACAACGTCGTGACCCAGCGCGCCGCCCAGACCGGGGCGGCAGCGGCCGGCGCGGCCTCAACCGACACGGGGGCCGAGGGGGCCGGGCTGGGCGGCCCGGGCGGAGGCTCGCTCCCGCCCGGCCAGGCCGCCGGAAGCGCGGGCCGACAGGGGTCAGGGGCAGCAGCACCGGAAGAAGGGACCGTACCATGACAACGAATCCAGCCGCCCCGGTCATTCCGGTGGCCACGGACCTGCAGGACGAACGGCTGATCCGGACCGAGGGCTTCAAGGGCGCCGTCAAGGTCGGAATCAACCGGGTCCGCGGCGGCGACCTGGGCGTGCTGCCCATCGTCGTCGGGCTGCTGGTCATCTGGTCCATCTTCCAGGTGCTCAACCCGTTCTTCCTCTCCAGCGCCAACCTGGTCAACCTGCTGCTGGAAAGCGCCGCCGTAGGAGTTATCGCGCTGGGCATCGTCTGCGTCCTGCTGGTCGGCGAAATCGATTTGTCCGTCGGCTCCGTCAGCGGCCTGTCGGCCGCGATCGTCGGCGTCACCTTCATCAAGCAGGACTGGCCCATCGGGCTGGCGGTCCTGACCGCGATGGCGGTGGGCGCAGCGATCGGGCTGGTCTATTCGGTGGTGTACACCAGGTTCGGGGTGCCCTCCTTTGTGATCACGCTGGCCGGCCTGCTCGGTTTCCTCGGCCTGCAATTGTTCGTGCTCGGCGTCGAGGGCACCATCAACCTGCCGTTCGATTCCTTCCTGGTCTGGTTCGGCCAGCAGGCCTTCGTGCCGGGCTGGCTGTCGTACGTGCTGGCGGTCGTCGGCGTGGCCGGCTTCTTCCTCAGCCAGCTCACGCTCTCCCGCCAGCGGGTCAAGGCGGGCCTGTCCGGGCGGCCGATGAAGCTGGTCGTGATGCAGACGGTCCTGCTGGCTGTGATCCTCCTGTTCGCGGTGTGGTACCTGAACCAGGCCCGCGGCGTCGGCTGGATGTTCGTCTTCTTCGCCGCCCTGGTGCTGGCGATGCACTACGCCTTCACCCGGACCCAGTGGGGCCGCTCCGTCTACGCCGTCGGCGGCAACCGGGAAGCGGCGCGGCGGGCCGGCATCGCCGTCAACCGCATCTACGTGTCCATCTTCGTCCTGTGCTCGACGTTCGCGGCCGTCGGCGGCATGCTGGCCGCCGGTCGCCTGGCTGCCTCGGCGCAGAGCAGCGGCACCGGGGACGTGAACCTGAACGCCATCGCCGCCGCGGTGATCGGCGGGACCAGCCTGTTCGGCGGCCGGGGCTCGGCGTTCTCCGCCCTCCTGGGCATCCTGGTCATCCAGTCCATCTCCAGCGGCCTCACCCTGTTGAACCTTGAGTCCTCGTTCCGGTACATGATCACCGGCCTGGTGCTGCTGTTGGCAGTGATTCTCGACGCCGTATCCCGCAAGTCCCGCACCTCGCACGGCCGCGCCTAGTGGCCGGCCGCCGGACCGACATGTTCCTGGGCATCGACATCGGCACGGGCAGCAGCAAGGCGGTGCTGGCGGACGCCGGGGGCAGGGTGCTGGACAGCGCGGCGGTCGCGCACGAGGTCAGCTACCCGAGGCCCGGCTGGGCCGAGTTCGACGCCGAGGGCGGGGCGTGGGCGGAAGTAGTCCGGCTGTGCCGGGAGCTCTTCTCCCGGAACGACGCCGGGGCGGTCGCCGGCCTGTGCGTCAGCGCGATGGGTCCGTCCCTGGTGGTCACGGACGAAAACCTGGCCCCGCTGCGGCCGGCGATCCTGTACGGGATCGACGCGCGCGCCGTCGTCGAAATCCGCGAATTAACGGAGGAGTTTGGTGCCGAGGAGATCTTTCGCGAGGCGGGCAAGGTGCTGTCCTCCCAGGCCGTGGGACCGAAGCTCCGCTGGCTGCGCAACCGGGAACCGGAGGTCTTCGCCCGCGCCCGGAACTGGCACAGCCTGAACTCCTTCGTCCTGGCCAAGCTGACCGGCGAGCTGGTTCTCGACCACCACACGGCCAGCCAGTGCGATCCGCTCTACGACCTTCGCGGCAACCGGTGGCATCCGGACCGGTACGGCGCGGTCGCCGGGCACCTGCCGGAGCCCCGGCTGGCGTGGCCGGCCGAAGTCTGCGGCCGCGTCCACCGCCGGGCGGCCGAAGCGACGGGGCTGCCGGAGGGCATGCCGGTCTGCGCGGGCACCGTCGACGCCTGGGCCGAGGCGTTCAGCGCGGGCGTGCGGCAGCCGGGCGACCTCATGCTGATGTACGGCTCCACCATGTTCTTCGTCCAGGTCCTCGGGGAGTTCCGGTCCGAACCCAAACTCTGGACCACTGCCGGGGTGGATCCGGGGTCGCTGACGTTGGCGGCGGGGATGTCCACGTCCGGGAGCCTGACCACGTGGCTGCAGCGGTTGTTCGGCGGCGTCCCGTTCGAGCAGCTCATCACGGAGGCCGCCGCGGTGCCGCCGGGATCCGACGGACTGCTGCTGCTGCCCTACTTCGCCGGCGAACGGACCCCTGTCTTCGACCCGGACGCCCGCGGGCTGATCACCGGCCTGTCGCTGCGCCACGGACGCGGCCATCTGTTCCGTGCCGCCTATGAGGGCATCGGCTTCGGCATCCGGCAGATCCTGGAGTACCTCGAACACGCGGGCGAACCGATCCGGCGCGTCGTGGCCGTCGGCGGCGGCACCAAGGCCAGGCTGTGGACGGAAATCGTCAGCAACATCAGCGGGCGCGAACAGCTGGTCCCGGAACAGGCCATCGGCGCCAGCTACGGGGACGCGCTGCTCGCGGCCATCGGCACCGGGGCCGTGCCCGCCGGGACGGACTGGGCCCGCACGGCGGCGACCGTGAGTCCCGATCCGGCGACGGCCCCGCTGTACGAAAAGCTCTACGCCACCTACAGCCACCTCTACCCGTCGAACCGGGAGCACATGCACGTGCTCGCGGCCCTGCAGGAGCCCGCGGCCGGGTAGCTGGTCCCGGCCGGCGCGCGGCCGCCGGCGCCGTTTCGAACCCCCGGTCATGGCATCGATGGACCGGTTCAGCGTTATGGTTGCAGTACATTTGATTCCCGCGTTGCAGCGGGTGCCGGAAGGACGTGGATGGCGCACTTTGTGATCATGGGCTGCGGGCGCGTAGGCGTGACGCTGGCCCACACCCTGGAGGACTCGGGGCACAGCGTGGCCATTATCGACCAGGACGACCGGGCGTTCCGCCGGCTGCGCTCGGGGTTCACCGGCCGCAAGGTCACCGGCGTCGGGTTCGACCGCGACACCCTGCGGCACGCAGACATCGAGAACGCCTACGCCTTCGCTGCCGTTTCCAGCGGCGATAACTCCAACATCCTCGCCACCCGGGTGGCCCGCGAAACCTTCCACGTGCCGCATGTGGTGGCCCGCATTTACGATCCCGGCCGCGCCGAGATCTACCAGCGGCTCGGCATCCCCACGGTGGCCGCGGTGCGCTGGAGCGCCGATCAGGTGCTGCGGCGGATCCTGCCCGAACAGGGCATCAAGGGCGACTTCCGCGAGGCCTCCGGCCGCCTGATCCTGGGTGAGGTGCAACTGGACGACGGCTGGGTGGGCCGGGAACTGGCCGAGATCGAAGCCGCCTCCGGCGCCCGGGTGGCCTACCTGACCCGGTTCGGCGAGGGAATCCTGCCCGGCCGCGGCACCCGCTACCAAAAGGGCGACATAGTCCACGCCATGATGGCGGTGGATTCGACCTTCGAAATCGACAGGATCCTGTCCAAGCCCCCCGTGGAGGAGTCCGAATGAGGGTGGTCATTGCCGGCGCCGGCAGCGTCGGATCGTCGATTGCGCGGGAGCTGCTCTCGAACAACCACGACATCCTGCTGATCGATCCGAAGCCCGAGGTGATCGGCCGCAGCGGGCTGAAGGGCGCGCGCTGGCTGATCGGCGACGCCTGCGAGATCACCACCCTGCGTGAAGCCCGGCTGGAAGAAGCCGACGTGGTGGTCTCGGCCACCGGCGACGACAAGGTCAACCTCGTGGTCTCGCTGCTGGCCAAGAGCGAGTTCGGCGTCGGCCGCACGGTGGGACGCGTGAACAACCCCAAGAACGACTGGATGTTCGACGACTCCTGGGGCGTGGATGTTGCCGTGAACACCCCGCGCCTGATGACCGCCCTGGTAGAGGAAGCCGTGGAGATCGGGGACCTGGTCCGGCTGCTGACCTTGCAGAGCGGCGTCGCATCCATGGTCGAGTTTACGGTTCCCGCCGACTCGGCGCTGATCGGTCAGCGGCTCGGCTCCATCGCCTGGCCGCAGGACGCGACGGTGGTGGCCATCCTGCGCGACGACGCGCCGATTACGCCGAGCCCTGACGACGTGGTGGAAGGCAGCGACGAGCTCTTCTTCATCACGACCATCGCCGCGGAGGACGACCTGCGTGCGGTCCTGACCGGCCGGCCCGCCGCCGCGGCGGCGGCAGACTAGGTCACTCGGACCGGCCCGCCTCGACGGCGGCCGGGCGGGAGACCAGCCACGCCAGCCACAGCCCCAGCGCGTACAGCGGCACGCCCATGAGCAAGCGGGTGGTGCCCAGCGCCACCAGTCCGTCCTCGCCCATCAGGTAGAGGGGAAGCTGCACCGCAAGCCGCAGCAGGAGCACCGCCATCACGATCCAGGTGGCGATGGTGTACGCCTTCAGCCGCTGCGGCTGCTGCCGCCATGCCGTGCCCTCGCTGCGGATCAGCCCGAAGATCAGGCCCAGCACCGGCCACTTGACGGCCACGGACACCAGCATGACCAGAATGTAGGCGGCATTCGTGATGAAGCCCCAGACATAGAAGTCCTCGGCCCGGCCCGTGCTGTTGGCAACGAAGGCGCAGATGGCGACCCCCACCAGGCCGGAGAAGGCCTGCGTCACGGTGCCGCGCTGCACCAGGCGCAGCAGGGTGAAGACGGCGGCGGCCGCCAGCGCTCCGATCAGGGCGGGGCCGAGCTCCCGGCCGATGGTGAACACCACCAGGAAGATCACGCCGGGCAGGATGCTCTCGGCCAGACCGCGGACGCCGCCGACGGTCTTCAGCACGTCGATCTGTCCGTCGTCGGTGCGGTGCACCGCGGCGCTTGCGGCGTAGGCGCCGGCGAGTGCCTCGGCCGCGTCCGGGCGCCTGTTGCCCGGTTCCCGGGCCGGTTCCGGACGGGCTCCCGACGGCTGCCCGTCCCCCGGCGGCGGCACGATGTGCGGACCGGAGTCCGGCTGCTGATCTGTCATGGGTCAATTCTCCAACGGGCTGAGGATCTCGTAGCGAGGATTGTAGACGGTGGCGGTTCCTTCCACCCTGAACAGCATGCCCTCGAAGGCCAACCGGATGCCCGCCGCGATGCCGGGAACGCGGCGCTGCCCCAGCCAGATGAGCCGGACCCGCGGGTGCCCGCCGTCGCGGGACTTGCCGGGCTCCTGCTGGCCCGCGTCGGTGACGACGGCGGAAAACCGCGGCGGCTGCCCCGGCGGCGCGATGGTGATCGCCTCAACCAACCCGGTGGCGGCGACGTGGCCGCGCTCGGGCAGCCGGGCGATGGGGCTGTCCGCGGAGCGGCGATGGACGCGGGAGCGGTCAGCCAATCTCGGTGATCTCCGGGCCCCGCTCGGGCGCGGTCAGGCCGGGGTGGTGCGGCGCCGCGGGCTGCGGCTGGCCCGGGACGCCCTTGGGCATCTTGAGCTGCAGCAGGTCCTTGGGCGGCAGCGGCTGCGAGCCCCGGACCACCACGGTGGAGCGGAAGAGTTCCTCGAGGTCCGCGGCCTTGGCCCGGTCCAGCGCGGCGGGTCCGCCGATCACGCCGCGCAGAAACCAGCGCGGCCCGTCGACGCCGAGGAAGCGGGCCACCCGGAAGCCCTGCTTCCCGTCCGCGGTCTGTGCCGGCAGCTTGGCCACCACCTCGGTGCCCATCGGTCCGTCGATCTCTTGGACGGTGCCGCCCTGTGAACCCACGGAACTCGCGATCTGGGTGCGGATTTCCTTCCACAGCCCCTCGGATTTCGGCGCGGCGAATGCCTGGAGCTGCAGGTTGGAACCGGCCAGGTCCAGGGTCACCGCAACCACCCGCTTGGACTTTTCCTCGACCTCGAGCCGCAGCTGCAGGCCCTCCCGGGGACGGACCTTCAGCGCACCCAGGTCCAGGTAGCCGTTACCGGTGTCCTGCTCGGAGTCGTCGTAGGGGCCGTTGCGGCGGGGACCGCTGTCCGGCGCCGGCCGGGTGGCGTCCTCGCCAGGTGCGGCCGCGGCGGCTTCCTGCCCTTCGCCGTCGTTCTGGTTCCTCTTCTTGGAACGCCCAAATGCCATAACGTGAGATTCCTCTTCCTCCGGTCCTGCACCGGGTAGCTCAATGTCTGCGCTGAGGGGGTGCCTGCTGCGGCGGGCAGGCGCGCGTGCGTGCCCGCCGCACCGAGGGTGCGGAACTAACCGGCGCCGAACCCTCCGGTGGATCCGAATCCGCCGGCCCCCCGCGTCGAATCCGGGAGCTCGGCGACGCGTTCGAACGCGGCCGTCTCCACCTTCTGGATGACCAACTGCGCGATCCGGTCCCCCCGCTTGAACGTGAGCGTTTCACTGGCATCGGTATTCAGCAAGGTGACCGCTATCTCGCCCCGGTAACCGGCGTCCACCGTGCCGGGGGCGTTGACGATGGTCAGTCCGTGCTTGGCGGCCAGCCCGGAGCGCGGGTGGACCAAGGCAACATACCCGTGCGGCAGCGCCAGCGCCACGCCCGTCGGCACCAGAACACGCTCCCCCGGGGCGATCCGGAAATCGATCCGGCTCCGCAGGTCGGCCCCGGCGTCCCCCGGGTGGGCGTAGGCGGGCGGTTCCAGTCCGTCGTCGAGCATTTTCAGCTGGACCGTCAGCGTTTCAGTTGTCTGCTGCACTCGTGATCGTTTGTCCTTGCGATTGCGGATGTGGCGGCGGGAAGACTGCGGCCGCCAAGGGCCTGGCCCGCTGAGATATTCCGCACATCACTCTAGCGCGTTTTCAACCGTGGCGCCCGCGGGCGGGCGGGCTTCCGGGGGCCCGCCGGGAGCAAGGTGAAATGCCTGTCAAAAGGTGAAAAGCTGAGTCCATGACACAACCCGCGACCCCTGCAGGCGGCTCCGGTCCCGCCGGCGGTCCTTCCTCCGTGACCCACTTCGATGAGCGGCTGTGGCCCAATTTCTGGGTCTGGCTCATCGCCGCCGGCACCGCCGCCGCGGTCATCGTCATGCTGGCACCGATCAGCATGACCGCGGGCATCATCGGCGCCGTCGTCGCCGCCATCCTGCTGGCCGTCCTGCTGATCGCTTCCACGCCGCGGATCCTGGTCACCGACACCATCCTGCAGGTGGGCCGCGCCCAGATCGAGCGCCGCTACGTGGGGCGGGTGGAAGCGTTCACCGGCGAGGCCGCCACCGAGCAGCGCGGCCCCAAGCTGAACGGCACCGCCTACATGTGCATGCGCGGCTGGATCGATCCGGTGGTCACCATCGAAATCACCGACGAGACGGACCTGACCCCTTACTGGATCGCCTCCACGCGCCGGCCGCAGCAACTCGCCGCGGCCCTGAACCGCCCCGCCCCGGACGCGTCCTAGCGGACCCGCGGGGCAGCCCCGGCGGCGCCCTGCCCCGTGGTGCCGGCGGCTACCCCTCGCAGTCCCGGCAGTAGAGCAGCCCGTCTTTCTCCTTGGCCACCTGCGACCGGTGGCGGACCAGGAAGCAGGAGGCACAGGTGAACTCGTCCTGCTGGGCCGGGAGTACGCGGACCAGCAGTTCCTCGCCGGAGAGGTCGGCGCCGGGCAGCTCGAACCCCTCGGCCGCCTCGGCCTCGTCCTCGTCGACGACGGCCGACTGCGTGTCGGTCCGCCGGTGCGACTTCAGCTCTTCAATGGACTCCTCGTGGGTCTCTTCGTCGGGCTTCCGCGGGGCGTCGTAGTCAGTGGCCATTGTTGTTTGCTCCCACTCCGGTGGTCCGGTCCAGTTTCACGTCAGACCCCCGGTTCCGGGACACAAGCCCATGCCTGACGATCTGTGCACAGGCTCAACGCGTTCGCCGTCGATTTTGTGCCCGTGACGCGAAGATTCTTGCCGATTTCGGTGCGCCTGCCAAACCCAGGGGTTGCAGGGCGTTCGCGGCCGCCTGCGGACGGGGCGCCCGATCGGGGCGACCTTGGCCACAAACACCGCGCCACACCTGCGAAAACAATAGGAAAAGCCCGGTATGGGTGGCAGAGTTTCAGGCATAAAGTGTCGTCTGGTGGAGGGTTTTCATGCAGGATCTACGGCTGGTGGGTGTCCATGAGGATGGCGAACATCTGCTGTTGAGCGCAGGTGGGGACGACTACCGTCTGGCCATAGACGAAGCCCTGCGCACAGCGGTCTTCCGACCGACAACAACGCGCGCTCCCGGGGCCGGCGAACCGTCGGACGCCGGTATGTCCCCCCGCGAGATCCAGGCGCGCATCCGGGCGGGCGCCACGGCCGAGGAGGTCGCGGCCGAATCCGGCCTCGACCTGCAGCGGATCCGGCGCTACGAAAGCCCGGTGCTCGCCGAGCGCCACTACATCGTCGAGCAGGCCCGCAAGGTGGAAGTCGCCGGCCCGCTGCCCGGCCACGACGGCTACCGGTCGGCCTTCGGCGATGAGCCCGCCACCCTGGGAGAGATGGTGGACCACCGGATCCATGCCTTCGGCATCGACCCGGAATCGATGAACTGGGATTCCTGGCGGCGCAGCGACGGCACGTGGGAAGTTGTGGCATCCTTCACCGCGCCGGCGGCTCCCGCCACCGACTCCATCGGGGAAGAACCGCCCGCCCGCTGGGTGTTCCATGCGGCCCGCCGCACCATCCAGAACGCCAACCGGTGGGCGCAGCAGCTGAGCGAGCTCGAAACCGTGGACGGCCCGGTCCCCGGGCGCCGGCTGAAGGCCGTCACCGACCATGTCTTCGACTTCGAAGCCGACACCGGCGCGGACCCGGACCTCGAGCCGGCAGGGCAAGAGGACGACGGGCAGGACGACGGGCAGTCGTCCGAGTCGGAAGAGCTGCTGGAGGTGCTGCGCTCCCGGCGCGGGCAGCGGCTGGGCGTCGACGAAGATGCCGACGACGCGCTGGCCCTGATGCTCACCCACGGTCCGATTCCGGCGGCCCACCCGCGCGACTCGTTCGGGGAAGCGGATGATTCCGGCGACGACCCCGGCGCGCGGCCGCGTGCCGGCTTCCCGCTGACGCTGGCCCCGGCCTACGACGACGGCGCGGTCTCTTCGCTGGAGCTGGGGCACGGGATCAGCACCCACACGCACGAAATCACGCTCTCCGGCGCGCCCGGTTTCCTGCGGGACGAGCCGGCTGCGGGAACGGGCGGCGGCGTCCGCGGCGAGGACGGCGACCTTACCGCGGAAGAGGCCGACGCGGGCCCGGCGACGGGCGGCGCGCAGGAAACGGGCGCCCCGGTGGACGACCGGATTGAGCTCGTCAGCCCTTCCACAGCACCGCTGAAAACCGCAGAAAACGGCAGCGCAGCGGCCGCGGACCAGGCCCGTCCGGCGCAGGCCGGGGCGGAGACCGCCGCCGATCCCGAACCCGGGGACAAAGACACGGTGCGGGAAGATCCGGCGCCGGAACCGCCCAAGCGCTCCATCAAACCGAAGCGCTCCAGCGTGCCCAGTTGGGACGAGATCGTCTTCGGCACCAAGCACGACTGACCAGCGGCCGGCGGCGGCCGGGACCCGGCGGGGTGCCCGGCCCGTCAACCTCCCGTTGCCGGCGGGCGCGGCTTCCTAGCGCCGTTTGCCCGGAGCCGCCAGGGTCAGCAGGGGCACTTCCCGCTCCGCCTTCGTCAGCGAGCCGTGCTGGCCGACCACGGACATCGCCGTCTCCGGCACGCGCCGCGTGTCGTAGAACGCCACGGGCTCCCGCGCAGCCACCATCAGGTCTCCGATGCGCGGCAGCACCCGCGGGTCCACCCGGCCGAAGAACCCTCGGCTGACCGCCTCTTCCCGGGTGAACACCCAGGCCTGCTTCCCATACCGCTGCAGCCAGGCACGGGCCACCTGCTCGCGCTGCCCAGCCGTGGCGTCCGGCTCAAAATAGAGGTGGACCAGCCGCGGTTCGCCGCCGGTGTGCCGCACCCCGGCCACCAGGGCCGGGTCCGCCGAGTAGTCGAAACGGAATTCCTCGGCCACGTCCAGCATGCCGTGGTCCGCGGTCAGCAGCAGCAGGGTATCGGCCGGAAGCTGCCGGGCCAGGCGGCGCATGTCCGAGTCAAGTTCCTCCAGCGCATGCCCCCACTGGGCCGAGGCCGCGCCGAACCGGTGGCCCGCCTTGTCCAGTTCGTTGAAATAGAGGTACACCAACGCCCGGTCCGTAGCCGCCAACGCTTCGGCGGTGGCCTGCGTCCGGGCATGGCCGGTGGCGCCGGGCACGAACCTGCTGCCGCGCAGCGCCGCCCGGGTCATGCCCGACTCCGCGAACCGGGGCAGGCTGACGGTGGTCACCGGCAGCTGCTCCGCCACCCGTTCGAACACCGTGGAATACGGTTGCCACACCTGCGGATCCACCCCGGGGTCCCAGCCTCCGAGCTGGTTGACCACCTTGTCCTGCCTCGGGTCCAGGACGTCATAGCCGACCATGCCGTGCAGGCCGGGCGCCAGCCCGGTCCCCAGGCTGGCGAGGGACGCCGCCGTCGTCGAGGGAAGGGCGCTGCCGAGGGTCCGCGAGTTGTCCATGGCCTGGCGCAGGAAGGGGGCATGTCCGCCGCGCTGCTTCAGCAGCGCCTTGCCCAGTCCGTCCACCATGACCACGCACACACGCCGCGCCGGCGGCAGCTGCAGCTCATTGTCGAAGCCGTCGGCGCCCAGCGCGGCCGCCGCGCTGGTCATGACCTCCGCGAGGGAGTTGCGGCCGTAGCCGGGGGCAGCCGGAAGCGGTTCCTGTATCGGCGTCACGCAGCGTCGATCCCGCGGATCAGCGGCCGTGATGGCCGCGGACCAGGCGGTTGCCGATGCGCGGGCGCTGCTGCACCGGCCCCGGCGCGGCGGCGGGCTCCGGGTGGCTGGTGCTGACCTTGCGCAGGGCGCGGGCAAAGTCCTTGGCGTTCTGGACCGCCTGCAACCCGTCGGCCTCGGCGCTGACCCGCAGCACGATGTCTTCCTGGACGATGTTGCCCGTGTAGCCGTGGTCGGCGTCGCACTGCGGATCGCCGCAACCGGCCGGGCCCATGTCCAGCCGCTGGCCGCCGGACCAGGCGATGGCCAGGGTCAGTTCGCGGGCTTGGTCGGCGGAGGTGTAGTTCTGCGGCTGGGCGTAGACGTAGCTGAGCACCACGGAGCGGATCTGGCTGACCGGGACCGACTCGGTGGAAATCTGCGCCACCATTTGCTCGCCCTCGTCGTCCAGCTGCTGGTCGTCCACGTGGGTGATGACCAGCATGTCCTCGGTGAGCACCAGCACGGTGATGTGCCGGTGCACCTCGTTGCGGTCGAAGTGGGTCTCCAGGTGCACCAGGTGGGACAGCGGCTCGCGCTCGTCCAAGGCGTCGTGGACCACGTCGGAAACCAGCAGCGGGTAGAAGCCTGCCCGGTTGAGGGCGTCGTCGAGACTGCGGCGTTCGGCCGTCGATAGGGGGCTCATGGTTCCATAATCCCCTACCCTGCCGCCGGATGGCCAACCCGGCAGGTTCAGTCCCGCATGGCGCGCCGCGCGCTGTCCGTGCGGTGCGCGTGGTTTCCGAGCCGGACTTCGGCGTTCAGCACGGCCAGGCCCCGGTCGGAGAGCTGGACCGGGTTGAGCTCCAGCAGGGCCACTTCGGGGTGTTCGTCCTTGAGCTGCGCCACGCGGGCGATCAGGTCTTCGAGCGCCGGAACGTCCACGGCCGGCAGGCCCTGGTAGCCGAAGAGCTTCTCCGCGGCGCGGGGCCCGCGGACCAGGTCCGCCACATCCACGGTGGTCAGCGGGGGGATCCGGTGGGACCAGTCCCCCAGCAGGTTGACGGCGTCGCCGGCCAGCCCGAAGGACACCACCGGGCCCAGGAGCGGATCCTCGATGGAGCGGATGGTGCAGGCCTGGCCGGCGGGCACCATCGACTGGACTTCCAACGGGATGTCGCCGAACGGGGCCAGGCTGGCCCGCATGTGCGCGATGTTGGCGCGCAGGGTCGCCTCGTCCGTGATGTTCAGCCGGACCCCGCCGAGGTCCAGCCGTTGCCGCAGCCGCGCGTCGGTGGTCTTGACGGCCACGGGCCAGCCGAGCCGTTCGGCGGCGGCCACGGCCTCGTCGTCATGCGTGAAGCCGGCCGACTCCTGAACCGTGATGCCGTAACAGCCCAGCAGCCGGGCGGTCTGCGCAGCGGTCGGCGTCAGCAGCTCGGTCCCGGTGACCCCGCCGAGCAGGGCGTCGATCTGCCGTTGCGCCTCGGCGGGATCGGTGCCCGCCGGTTCGGCGAATTCGCCCTGGTCGCGGGCCTTCCATTCGGCGTAGCGGACCACGGCCGCCAGCGCGTTCACGGCGCTGCCGGGGCTGGCAAAGCTGGGCAGGCCCCGCTGCAACCCGCCGGAAGCCGTGCCTCCGGTGGCCAGCAGGCCGTCGGTCCGTTCGGCCAGGTCGAGCACGCCGGTGAAGGAGGCGACCACCGGCTTGCCGGCCTCTTCGGCGCAGTCCCGCAGCACCTCCGCCAGCCGGGAGGTCGGGATGCCGGTGGCGGGCAGGAGGGTGACGACGGCGGCGTGCACCTCGGGTGCGGACAGTGCCTGCTGCACCTGCCGGCGAAGCATCGGCAGCGCGTTTGACTGCCCGGTATTCAGGTCCAGCGCCACCTCCCGCCGGACCACGTCCAGCTGGTGCGCCTTTGCGGCGTCGGCCACCACGTTGCCCAGCGCCAGGGAGTTGCTGAAGACGGCCAGGTTGGCACCGGCCGGAAGCGGCTGGCTGACCAGGACCTGCGCCACGTCCATCAGCTCTTCATTGGTCTCCACGCGGATCACTCCGGACTGGCGGAACATCGCGTCGAGGGCGCCCGGCGGCGCCTGGGTAGTGCGCACCGCGTGGCCGGGCGGCAGTTGCAGCCCCATCACATCGGACTTGGCCACGATCACCGGCTTGCTGCGCGAGAGCCGCCGCGCGATGCGGGAAAATTTCCGGGGGTTGCCGATGGATTCCAGGTAGAGCCCCACGGCCATGGTGGCCGGGTCGTCTTCCCAGTACTGCATCACATCGTTGCCGGAGACGTCGGCCCGGTTCCCCGCCGACACCGTGGAGGACAGGCCCAGCCCGCGCCGGCTGGCGGCGGTGTAGAGCAGGACGCCGATCGCCGCGGACTGGCTGAACAGCCCGAGCGCCCCGCGCGGGGGCATGGCCGGCGCCATGGAGGCGTTCAGCGACACCGCCGGGTCGGTGTTCAGGAGTCCGAGCGACCCCGGGCCGATCACCCGCATCCCGTGGGCGCGGGCCTGGCGCACCAGCTCGCGCTGCCGCTGCAGGCCTTCGGTCCCGGCCTGGGAGAACCCGTCGCTGGCCACCAGGATGCCCTTGACCCCGGCGGCAGCGCATTCGCGGGCCACCTTGGGCACTTCCTCGTAAGGGACGGCGACGACGGCGAGTTCCACGGGGTCCGGGACGTCGGCGATGGCGGCATGGGAGATCATGCCGTTCAGTTCGAAGGCCTGCGGGTTGATGGCGTAGACGGGACCGGTGAAGCCGGCTTCGATGATGTTCTCCAGCAGCGAGTAGCCCACGCTGCCCCAATCCCGGCTGGCGCCGATCACGGCCACGGATCCGGGGGCCAGCAGGGCGGCCACGCTCTTGGCCTCGGCCCGGTGTTCCCGGGCGGCCATGACGGCGCGGGAGCGCTCGGTCGGGTCGATGTCGAACTCCAGTGCGACCACCCCGTCGTCGAAATGGCGCCGTACCTCGTAACCGGCGTCGTTGAAGACGGTGATCATTTTCCGGTTCTCCGGCAGCACCTCGGCGGAGAACTTGCTGATGCCGTTCTCCCGGGCGGCCGCCGCCAGATGCTCGAGCAGGATGGAGCCCAGCCCCCGGCCCTGGTGGGCATCGGAGATATTGAAGGCGACCTCGGCTTCGGCGGGATCGTCCAGCCTGTCGTAGCGGCCGATCCCGATGATTTCATCGCCGATGGTGATGACGAAGGCCACCCGGCTGACGTAGTCGACCTTGGTGAAGCGGGCCAGTTCGCGCGGGCTGAGCTTGGACTTGAAGGTGAAGAAGCGCAGGTAGATGGAGCTTTCCGATTGCCCCACGTGGAAGGCCTGCAGGGCCTCGGCATCGGCCGGGAGGATGGGGCGCAGGTGCGCCGTCCCGCCGTCGCGCAGCACGACATCCGCCTCCCAATAATCCGGATAATCCGGGGAATCAGCCTCTTGCGCCATAAACTCACTGTATCCGCAACTTTTAGCTAAGGACCGAAGCTCTACCGATGCCCCGCCGCCAGACTCCCGCCCCCGAAGAGGACTACACGGAGAACATCGTCGATATCGACGTGACCTCCGAGATGGAAGGCTCCTTCCTCGAATACGCCTACTCGGTCATTTACTCGCGCGCGCTGCCCGATGCCCGCGACGGGCTGAAGCCGGTGCAGCGCCGAATTCTCTACATGATGTCCCAGATGGGGCTGCGGCCGGACAAGGGGCACGTGAAGTCCGCCCGCGTGGTCGGCGAGGTGATGGGCAAGCTGCACCCGCACGGCGACGCCGCGATCTACGACGCGATGGTGCGGATGGCGCAGTCGTTCTCGCTGCGCATGCCGCTGATTGACGGCCACGGCAACTTCGGATCGCTCGACGACGGCCCCGCGGCACCGCGCTACACCGAGGCCCGCCTCGCGCCGCCGGCCCTGGCGCTGACAGACCACCTGGACGAAGACGTTGTGGACTTCGTGCCGAACTACGACAACCAGCTGATGCAGCCGGCGGTACTCCCGGCCGCCTTCCCCAACCTTCTGGTCAACGGTTCCTCCGGCATCGCCGTGGGCATGGCCACCAACATGGCGCCGCACAACCTCGGCGAGGTGATCGCCGCGGCCCAGCACCTGATCGCCAACCCGGACGCCACGCTCGAGGACATCATGCGGTTCGTCCCCGGACCGGACCTGCCGTCCGGCGGCAAGATCGTGGGCCTGGACGGAATCCGCGACGCGTATGCCACCGGCCGCGGCTCCTTCAAGACCCGCGCCAAGGTGGAGGTGGAGAAGCTCACCGCCCGCCGCACCGGTCTGGTGGTCACCGAGCTGCCCTACGGCGTGGGCCCGGAGAAGGTGATCGAGAAGATCAAGGACGCGGTGACGTCCAAGAAGCTGCAGGGCATCAGCGACATCGTGGACCTGACCGACCGGCAGCACGGCCTGCGCCTGGTCATCGAACTGAAGAACGGCTTCAATCCGAACGCCGTGCTGGCGCAGCTGTACCGCTATTCGCCGATGGAGGACTCCTTCGGCATCAACAACGTGACGCTGGTCGACGGGCAGCCGCGCACGCTGGGCCTGATGGAACTGCTGCAGGTCTACATCAGCCACCGCATCGGCGTCGTCCGCCGGCGCACCGCGTTCCGGTTGGGCAAGAAGAAGGACCGGCTGCATCTGGTCGAAGGCCTGCTGATCGCCATCGTGGACATCGACGAGGTCATCCAGATTATCCGATCCTCGGACGAGGCGGCCGCCGCCCGCGAACGGCTGATGGCCATCTACGACCTGTCCGAAATCCAGGCCAATCACATCCTCGAACTGCGGCTGCGCCAGCTGACCAAATACTCGCGGATCGAGCTCGAGAAGGAACAGGACGAACTGCGCCGCGAGATCGCCGCACTGGAGGAAATCCTGGCCAACGAGGCCATGCTGCGCCAGCTGGTCTCCGACGAACTGGGCGAGGTTTCCGCGCTCTACGCCACGCCGCGGCGGACCGTGCTGCTCGAGTCGGAGGCCGCCGCCCCGCTCCGCGGCACCGCCCTGCCGGCCCCCGCCGCCGGCAAGAACGCCAAGGCCGCCCTGCCGCTGCAGATCGCGGACGACCCGTGCTGGGTCCTGCTCTCCGCCTCCGGCCAGCTCGCCCGCACGGTGGACCAGGAGCCCCTGTCGGACGGCCAGCGGATCCGGCACGATGTCCTGGCGTCCGTCGTCAAGACCACGGCACGGGCCGAAATCGGAGCCGTGACCTCGCTGGGCCGGATGCTGCGGCTTCCGGTCCTGGACATGCCGGTGCTCGCCGCCGCTGCCGGGTCGCCCAACCTGGCCGGCGGCGTCCCGGTCAAGGAGTTCGTGACCCTGGCGAAGGGCGAGACCCTGGTGGCCTTGGCCCCGCTGGACAAGGTCCTCGCCCTCGGCACGGCCCAGGGCATCGTCAAACGCGTGACCCCGGACTACCCGCTCAACCGGGAGGACTGGGAGATCATCGCGCTCAAGCCCAAGGACTACATTGTGGGCCTGAGCGTCCCGGCCGACGACGACGAACTGGTCTTCATCACCCGCCAGGCGCAACTGCTGCACTTCCCGGCCTCGACGGTGCGCGCCCAGGGCCGCACGGCCGGCGGCGTTACGGGCATCAAGCTGGGCGCGGAAGACACCGTGACGTTCTTTGGTGCGGTCGCCGCGGGGGATGCGGACGCCGTCGTCGTCACCGTCGCCTCCTCGCAGGAAGCCCTGCCGGGCACCTCCCCCGGCTCGGTCAAGGTCACCCCGTTCACGGAGTACCCGGCCAAGGGCCGCGCCACCGGCGGAGTGCGCGCGCACCGCTTCCTGAAGGGCGAGGACATGCTCTCGCTGGCGTGGGCCGGGCACGGTCCGGCGAAGGCCAGCTCGGCCAACGGCGCCTCCCGGGCGCTGCCCACCGAACACGGCCGCCGCGACGGTTCCGGCATCCCGTTGTCCCAGCCGGTGGACGCCGTCGGCCCCGCCCTATCGCAGCAGGGGGCGCAAGACTCCTAAGCTGGAGCATGGCGATCATCCCCGACACCAAGGACTGGACGTGGGTCACCGAGCGGCCCTGCCCCGAATGCGGCTTCGACCCGGCCGGCGTCACGCCGGACCGGATCGGCCCGGAGGTGCTGGCCACGGTGCCCCGCTGGCAGGCGGCCCTGGCGGAGCCCGGCGCCCACGTCCGCCCCGACGACTCGACGTGGTCGGTGCTGGAGTACGCCGCCCACGTCCGTGACGTCTGCCGCGTATTCGATGCCCGGCTGCAGCTGATGCTCGGCCAGGACAACCCGGAGTTTGCCGACTGGGACCAGAACGCCGCGGCCGTTGAGGGACGTTACGCCGGCCAGGACCCGCGCGCCGTCGCCGAGGAGCTGGCGGCAGCGGCCGCGGAGGTCGCGGCCGGCTTTAATGCGGTGACCCCGGCCGAGTGGGACCGCCGCGGCAGGCGCAGCAACGGTTCGGCTTTCACCGTCGTCACGCTCGGCAGCTACTTCCTGCACGACGTCACGCATCACCTGCACGACGTCGGGGCGTAGGCGCCGGCCGGCCGCGGTGCACGACGTCGGCGCGTAGCCGCCGCCCGGCCGCGGTGCACGACGTCGGGGCCCTCCCCTGCCCGCGTCAGGTCAGCGGCAGTTCATAGTCCAGGTAGCGCTTGGTCGGCAGGTAGCCCATCCGGGTGTAGAGGGCCAGCGCCCCGCTGGGGTTCTCGGTGTCCACGCCCAGCCCGGCGTGTGCCATCCCGCCGGCCCGGAACCGGCGCATCGCTTCGGCCAGCAGCGACTGGGCAAGCCCGCGGCCGCGCCACGGCCTGCGGACGCCGAGGAGGTTCGTGAAGCCTTCGTCATACCCTGACTGCAGCTTGTACCGAGGATCAAAGCTGGCCACCTGGTACGCCACCGTCTCGCCGGAGGCGGCCTCCACCACCGACATGCTCCACTCCGGCCTAGTCTCCGGGTGCTGCACCAGGGTCTTCCACCGGCGCTCGTCCCTCGGCTCGCTGCCCCAGTGGTCCGCGAACGCCTCGTTGTGGGCCAGCCGCACTGCGTCGCTGTCGCCCGGGTCCAGGTCCACAAACACGAAGCCCTGCGGCAGCGGCGCCTCCGGGATCTCCTCCAGCGGCCGGGTCATTTCGGTGAAGTAGCGGACCACCGTGGCGCCCACCGCTTCCATCAGCGCGTTGTGCGCCGGATCTTGTTCCTCCGTGCTGCTCCGCAGGACGCCGCCGCTGATGCCGGCCGCGCTGAACCGGCGGCGCTGGCGGTCGGCCTGCCACTCGTAGAGCGCCCTGCCGATGCCGCGGCGGCGCCAGTCCGGATCCACCCCGCCCCAGGTGTGGGCGACGGGTGAGCCGGCATTCGCGTAGACCCGGCCCACGGCACGCACCGTCCCGCCGGCATCCAACCCGATGGCGGTGCACTCAGCGGGGTCGTTGGCAGGGTCGTCGAACGCCTCCGCCAGATCCGCCGTCGTCTCGGTCCAGACCGGTTGGTCCACCGCGGCCATCCGAAGGATCAACCGGTGCCATCCCTCGATGTCCGAGGCGGACATGGGACGCCAACGCAGGGCTCCGCCGGGAACGACCGGCAGGTCGGAATTGGTCATTGCCTCAGCTTAGGGCAGCGGCGTACGTGCCGGTAGGCAGATGCAGCCGAAGCTCGCACCATGCGGCTTGCCGCTCGTCGTGCGTCACCATGACCACTGCCTTGCCGGCGAGCCCGCGGCGCAGGTCGGCCAGCAACGCGTCCCCGGCCTCGCGGTCCAGGTGCGCGGCCGGTTCGTCCAGCAGCACCACATCGGAGTCGGCCAGCAGCGCCCGGGCCACGGCGAGCCGCTGCCGCTGGCCGCCGGAGAGGAAGTGCCCGCCCGGCCCGATCCGGGTGCCCAGCCCGTGCGGCAGTCCGGCCAGGAATCCGCCCAGCCCCACGGCGGCGAGCGCCGAGCGCATCTCCTCTTCGGCCGGCGGGTCCGTGGCCGGCCGGGCCAGCAGCAGATTGGCGCGGAGCGTCGAGTTGAACAGGTGCGCCTCCTGGGGCATCCACGCGATGGCCGACCGCGGAGCCCCGCCGGCCGTCCCGTTGACCAGGTAGCGGCCGGAGCCCAGTGGCAGGAAGCCCAGCAGCACGCCGAGCAGCGTGGACTTCCCGCTGCCCGACGGGCCGGTGACCGCCAGCCATTGTCCGCGCTCCACCCGCAGGTCCACGCCGGTGAAGGCGTCGTGGCCGGCGCCCGGGTACCGGTAGGACGCGTTGCCCAGTTCCAGCGCCTCGACCGGAGCTTCCCGCCGCGCTTGGCGGGCCGGGTCCGCGCCGCCGCTGCCCAGCTCCGGGATGACGCGTGCACCGGCGGCGCGCCAGGCGCCCCATTGCTGCACCGCGGTGTTCACCGCCATGAAAGGTTCGGCCAGCGCCAGCTGCATCAGGACGACGACGGCCACCACCCCTGGCGCGGTGCCTCCCGCCGAACCGAGCATCACGACGGCCGAGAGGGAACAGGCCAGCACGGTCAGCGCGTGTCCCAGGCCCTGCGCCCAGGCGCTGCGCTGCTCGGCGGCGGTCGCTTCCCGGTCGAGGCGGCGGGCACGCAGCAGCAGTGGCCCGGCAGCCGTGTTGGCGGCCAGGTCGGGTGCGGCGGCCAGCAGCCGCGTGAAGGCGTTCAGCGACCTGCCCTTGATCCGCACGGTGGTTGCCTGCGCGTGGCGGTCCGCCCAGCGCGTCAGGGCCGGGGCACCCAGCACGCAGATCCCGGAGAGCAGCAGCTGCCAGCCCAGGGCCGCGGGCATCAGCAGGGCGGTGGCCACGCAGGACGCGGCGGCCACCAGCAGGCCGACCAGCGGGGTGAAGACGGCCCGGGGGGCGATGTCCCGCAGTTCGTCCACGTCTCCGACCAGCCGTTCCAGGGCGCCGCCGCCGCGGGCCAGCCGCCGCCACGCTGCCGGCCGCTGCAGCAGCCCGTTCCACAGCCTGATCCGCAGCCGGTCGGTGCTTTCAAAGACGGCGTCGTGCAGCTTCAGCCGCTCCTGGTAGCGCAGTACCGACCGCCCGATCCCGAAGAACCGGACACCGACGATGGAGGTCATCAGGTACAGGATCGGCGGCTGTTCGCTGGCATAGACGATCAGCCAGCCGGACAGGCCCGCCAGCGCGACGGCGAAGAGCGCCGCGCCGAGGCCAAAGCACAGGGCGGCCAGGAACCTGCCGCTCCACGGCCGCAGCAGGGCCGCCTGCCGCCACAGGCCGGGTCCGGCGCCGGCGGCGTCCTCCGCCGCCGCTTCCGTTGTGCCGCCCTCCCCCTGCGCTTCCGTTCCGGCGCCAGCCCTTGCTCCGGGCGCCGGCCCGCCGCGTTCGATCCCCGCTGCCGGGGACCGCACACCTTCCGTCCCCGCCGGGGCGGCAGCAGCGGTTTCCCGGGGCGCCGGCATCACCGGCACCACGTGGTCGGCGAGCGCCGCGGTGTCCGGGTCGTGGGCCACCAGCACGGTGGTCACCCGGCCGCGGAGCCGGTCCAGGGCGGCCTCGATGGCCCGGGCGCTGCGTTCATCCACGTGTGCGGTAGGTTCATCGGCCAGCAGCACGTCCACACCGGGGACGTGTTCAATCCGGGCCAAGGCCCGTGCCACGGCCACGCGGCGCAGCTCTCCCGGGCTGAGGTCGCCGGTGTCCGCGTCCGCCAGGCCGGCGGCATTGACCTGCGCCAGCGCTTCCTCCGCCGCAGCACGCCCGGCCGGTCCTGCCAGCCCCGCATACAGCGCCACCTCCTCGGCCGCCGTGGCCTCGGAGGGAACCGGGTGCTGCGGGATCCACGCGATCCGGCCGCGGTCGAGGCCGGACACCCGGCCGGCCAGCCGGATGCCCGCCCCGTCCCGGCGCAGTCCCGCCAGGATCTCCAGCACCGTGGTCTTGCCGCCGCCGCTCGGCCCGGACAAGGCGGTGATGCGGCCGGCCGGAGCGGTGAAGTCCAGCCCTTCCAGCACCCGGCCGCGGCCCGGGTAAGCGGCGGCCAGCCCGGCTACCCGCAGCTCCGGCGCCTCACCGCGCACCGCCCCGGGCCGGTGCCCGGGGTCCGCAGCGGCGACCAGCGGCCGGCCCGCCGGCGCGTCCAACACGGCCTTGCTGCGCTCGAGGGCTTCCAGGCCGTCTTCGCTCGCGTGATGCGCCGAGCCGAGGTCGCGCAGCGGCTGGAAACACTCCGGAGCCAAGATCAGGGCCAGCAGCCCGGCTTCGAGTTCCATTCCGCCGTAGACCAGCCGGATGCCCACGAACACCGCAACCACGGCCACGGAAATGGTGGCGATCAGTTCCAGTGCCAGTGAGGACAGGAAGGCAACCCGCAGGGTGGCCAGGGTCCGTTCCCGGTAGGCGCGGGCGACGTCGCCCAGGGCCCGGGTCTGCGCGGCGGCCCGGCCCAGGCCGACCAAGACCGGCAGTCCCCGGGCCAGTTCCAGCAGGTGGTCGGACAGGCGGTCCAAGGCCGCGGCCGCCTGTTTGGTCCGGTCTTCGGTGTGCTTGCCGATCAGGATCATGAAGACCGGCACCAGCGGCAGCGTGAGCACCACGATCAGCGCGCTCACCCAGTCCGCGGCCAGGATCCGCAGCCCCACCAGCAGCGGTACGGTGGCGCAGGTCACCAGGGCCGGCAGGTACTTGGCGTAGTAGTCATCCAGGTTGTCCAGTCCCCGGGTGGCCAGCACGCTCAGGGCGCCCTCGCCCGGGGCGGAGCCGTCGCGCGCTGCCGGGGAGGCGCCGCCGTCGTGCAGGATCCGGGCAGCGAGGCGGGCCCGCAGGTCCTCCTTGATGCCGGCCGCCGCCCGCTGCGCGGCCACGTCCTGACCCCAGGCAGCGGCCGCGCGCAGGACGGCGCCGAGGGCGCCGGGCAGCAGGACAGCATCCCAGCTGAACGTCCCGGCCGCCACGCCCGCCACCCCGGCGGCCACCGCCGAAGCGAGCAAGACCAACCCGCCGGCCTTGACGGCCGCGGCCAGTCCCAGCAGGTAGAGCGCACGTTTGCCGGCGGCGCCCACCGGAAGCACCGGCTTCACTGTGCGGTGACGGCGTGTGCTGCGGGGATGGCGGAGGCGCTCACGCGCTTGCGGAACACCCAGTAGGTGTAGCCCTGGTAGACCAGCACGGCCGGGATGCCGAACAGCGCCACCACGCTCATCACGCCCAGCGTGTAGTCCGACGACGACGCCGAACCCACCGTCAGGCTGAAGGCCTCGTCGATGGTCGAGGGCAGTACCGTGGGGAACACCGCGGTGAAAATGGTTGCCGACCCGGCGACCACGAAGGTGCCCAGTCCGGCGAAGGACAGTCCGTCCCGGCCGGCCTTGGCCAGCAGCCAGGCCGCCGCCGCGCCGAGGGCGGCCAGCAACAGCGTCGCCACCGTGACGGCCTTGCCGTGCCGCAGCACCAACACGGCGGCCCAGGCGGCCATCGGCAGCAGCGCCACCGGCAGCCAGCGCAGGACCAGTGCCTTGGCCCGCAGCCGGACCTCGCCGTCGGTCTTCAGCGCCAGGAAAGCTGCCGCGTGGACCAGGCTGAAGCCGACCACCGCCAGCCCGCCGAGCACGGCGTAGCCGTTAAACCAGGCGAACGGTCCGCCCACCCGGTCGCCGTTGGCGTTGAGCGGCAGCCCGGTAGTGGTCAGGCCGAGCATGGCCCCGACACCGAAGGCCGCGACCAACGAGCCCAGCGCGATCGCCCAGTCCCAGCACGCCCGCCACCGGTCGGTGTCCACCTTGCCGCGGTATTCGATGCCGACGGCGCGGAAGATCAGGGCCAGCAGCACGAGCACCAGCGGAAGGTACAGGCCCGAGAACAGGGCGGCGTACCACTCCGGGAAAGCCGCGAACGTGGCGGCCCCCGCGGTGACGAGCCAGACTTCGTTGCCGTCCCAGACCGGGCCGATGGTGTTGAGCAGCACGCGGCGTTCCGTGTTGTTCCGGGCGAAGCCGCGCATCATCATGCCGACGCCGAGGTCGAATCCTTCCAGGAACAGGTACCCGGTCCAAAAGAAGGCGATGACAATGAACCAGATGGTGGGCAGGGTTTCCATGAGTCGTCCTTATCGATCCGTAGGAGCCGGTTCAGTACGCGAAAGCGAGCACGTCGTCAGGGTCTTTGCCGTCTCCGCCTGTTCCGTCTCCGTCCTTGCCGCGGCCGCCGGTGCCGCCGTCCTTGTCCGGGCCGTCCGCGGACGCCGCGTGCAGCAGCTCGGGCATCGCCGCGGGTACCCCGCCGCGGCAGTAGGCAGCGAGCAGTTTCACTTCCACCACCAGCAGCGAGCCGTAGACCAAGGTGAAGGCGCTGAGCGAGAAAACCAGCTCCCCCAGCGAGACACCCGGCGACACGGCCGCGGCCGTGAACATGAAGACATTGTCGATGCCGTCGGGATCCGGATTGGGTGCCACGACGAACGGCTGGCGGCCCATTTCGGTGAAGATCCAGCCCGCCGAGTTGGCGCCGAACGGGGCCAGGATTCCGAACACGGCCAGCCGCATCAGCCACTTCGATTCGGGGACGGTGCCCTTACGTACCACCCACAGGGCGACGGCGGCGGCCGCGGCGGCCAACATGCCGAAGGTGATCATCATCCGGAAGCCCCAGTAGGTGACTTCCATGACCGGCACGTAGTCGATTTCGCTGCCGGCGCGCTCGCCGTAGATCGGGTTGTCGGGCAGGTGCGTTCCGAAGCGCTCCTGGTACTCCGGCAGCAGGCTGTTGATGCCCCGGATCTCGGTGTCGAAGTCGCCGTTGGCCATGAAGGAGAGCAGTCCGGGCAGTTCCACCACGGCGACCATGTCGTCGCAGTCGTTTGAGCCGAGGTCACCGACCGTCAGGATGGAGAAGCCCGTACCGTCGTGGCAGGCGGCCTCCGCCGCGGCCATCTTCATGGGCTGTTGCTCGAACATCAGTTTGGCCTGCAGGTCCCCGGTGAGGGACACCCCGGCGAAGGAGACGACGGCGACGACGGCGCCGATCCGCAGCGAGCGGAGCCAGACCTTGTGGTCGGCCGCGTCCCTGCCGCGCGCCGGGTCCGATCCGACGACCACCGTGCCGTCCGGGCCCACAGTGTCGATGCCGTCGCGGCGGCGCTTCCACAGGTGGTACCAGCTGATGCCCAGCAGGAAACCGCCGGCCACCGACGTGGCGCCGAAGATGGTGTGCGGGAAGGCAACCAGCAGCGTGTTGTTGGTCAGCACCGCCCAGACGTCCACCATCACCGGCCGCCCGTCGATCATTTCAACGCCGACCGGATGCTGCATCCAGGAGTTCGCGGCCAGGATGAAGTACGCCGAACAGACGGTGGCCAGCGAGGCACCCCAGATGCTGAGCAGGTGCACCGCTTTGGGCAGCCGGCCCCAGCCGAAAATCCACAGCCCCAGGAAGATGGACTCGACGAAGAACGCGAGCAGCGCCTCCATGGCCAACGGCGCGCCGAAGACGTCGCCGACGAAGCGGCTGTACTCGCTCCAGGCCATGCCGAACTGGAATTCCTGGACCAGGCCGGTGGCCACGCCCATGATGAAGTTGATCAGGAACAGCTTGCCCCAGAACTTGGTCATCCGCAGGTACTGGTCCTTGCCGGTGCGGTACCAGGCCGTGTGCATGATTGCGACGAGCAGCCCCAGTCCGATCGTCAGCGGCACCATGAGGAAGTGGTAGACGGTGGTGATACCGAACTGCCACCGCGCGATTTCAAGTGCTTCCATTGCCGCTGCCTCCCGGACTGACCTGGGTTCCGGACTGCGCCGGAACTCATTTCTACAAGCCGTAGAACTTAATCTTCTACGAACTGTAGAACATTTGCACGAAAGACGGTAAATTAGAGACCAAGAGCACGGTCGCGGAAAGATTCTGCGCGCCGCAGATGCGACGTTAAAGGACGAAAAGGAACCAGATGGCTACTCTCGGAGATTTGGAACGGGCGGTCATGGACGTGCTGTGGTCCCAGAACGCCGCCGATCCAGCAGAAGGCGGACTGACCGCCAATGAGCTGCGCGACACATTGGCGCAGGTCTCCGCGGACGGGGCGGACGGCAAGGAGCTGGCCGTCACGACGGTGCTGACGGTCCTGTCCCGGCTCGAGAAGAAGGGGCTGGTCCAGCGCGGCCGCGACATCCGCCCCCACCGCTACCGGGCGGTGACAAGCCGTGAAGAGCACACCGTGGAGCTGATGCACGAGGTCCTGGGCTCGGCCCCGGACCGCGAGGCCGTCCTGGCCCGCTTCATCGGCACGGTCACCGACGAGGAAGCGGAAACCCTGCGCAAGATCCTCTCCTCCAACTGACCTGAATGTTCCTGGCCTCCTACCTGCTGGCCGCCATGGCGGTCATTTTGGCGTGGCCTGCCCCCATCCTGCTCTCGCGGGCTCGTTGGACGGCCCGCAGTCCCGGGACGGCGCTGGTGCTCTGGCAGGCCATCGCCCTGGCCGGGGGCCTGTCCATGATCGGCGCCATGCTCACATGGGGCTTGGAACCGCTGGGAGACCACCTGCTGGCCGGCCTCCGGGGCCTGACCGGCCTTCTGCTGGACGACAGTCCGGACACCGGCCTGGACCTGGTGCACGTGTTCGCGCTCAGCGCCGCCCTGCTGCTGACCGTGCACCTGGTCTTCACGCTGCTGCTGACCTACTACAAGATCCGCAAACAGCGCGGCCGGCACCGCGACCTGCTGAATCTGCTCAGCTCCCCGTCCGAAGACTCCCCGCGCACCTTGGTGATCAACCATCCGGCGCCGGTGGCCTACTGCCTGCCCGGCGGCGGCGGATCCGTCACGGTGCTCTCGAACGGCCTGCTCGAGTTGCTCTCGCCCGACGAACTGCACGCCGTCATGACGCACGAAAAGGCGCACCTGGACCAGCGCCACGACCTGCTGCTGTGGGCCTTCGCCGCCTGGCGGGCGGCCCTGCCCTGGCTCCCCACCTCCAAGCTGGCCCGGACGGCGGTGAACGAGCTGATCGAGATGCTCGCGGACGACCATGCCCTGAAGACGTCGGCCCGCGAGACGCTGGTGCGCGCGATCGCCGTCGTCGCCGCCGGTGAGCGGCCGGCCACGGCAGGCCCGGCCGCCGGCCTGGGCGACCCGGCGAAAGGTTTGCTCGGCGCCGCCGAGGCGGAGTCCTTTGTCACCGCGCACCGGCTCCGGCGGCTGCTCTCCCCCGTTCCGGCCCTCGGCGGGGCGGCCCGGTCCGCGGTACTGCTGGCCGCGGCATTGCTGCTGGCAGTGCCGACCGTCCTGCTGGTGGCACCCGGGCTGGCGGCCTAGGCGTCGATCCGTTCCCGGTCCAGCATGGAGGCGCCGGCCACGATGAACTCCTTGCGCGGCGCCACGTCGGAGCCCATCAGCAGGTCGAAGGAACGCTCGGCCGCTTCGGCATCCTCGATCCGCACCCTGCGCAGCGTTCGGTGGCGGGGCTCCATGGTGGTCTCGGCCAGCTGGTCGGCGTCCATCTCGCCCAGGCCCTTGTAGCGCTGGATCGGCTCCTTGTACTTCCGGCCGTCCTTCTCCAGGGTGGCGAGCAGTTTGTGAAGCTCGTTCTCCGAATAGGTGTACACGACCTCGTTGGCCTTGGCACCCGGATTGATGATCTCCACCCGATGCAGCGGGGGCACCGCGGCGTACACGCGGCCGGCGTCGACCAGGGGGCGCATGTAGCGGAAGAAGAGCGTGAGCAGCAGCGTGCGGATGTGCGCGCCGTCCACGTCGGCGTCCGTCATGAGGACCACCTTGCCGTAGCGGGCCGCGTCCAACTGGAAGCTGCGCCCTGACCCGGCCCCCACCACCTGGATGATGGCCGCGCATTCGGCGTTGGAGAGCATGTCGCCCACCGACGCCTTCTGCACGTTGAGGATCTTGCCGCGGATCGGCAGCAGCGCCTGGTGGTCGGACGAGCGGGCCAGCCGTGCCGTGCCCAACGCGCTGTCGCCCTCGACGATGAACAGCTCGGAGCGTTCGACGTCGCTGGTGCGGCAGTCGATCAGCTTTGCCGGCATGGAGGACGTCTCCAGCGCATTCTTGCGCCGCTGCGTCTCCTTGTGGACGCGGGCCGAGATGCGGGACTTCATCTCGCTGACGACCTTTTCCAGCAGCAGCGCCGATTGGGCCTTGTCCCCGCGGTTCGAGGACCCCAGCTTGGCGGCCAGCTCCTTCTCCACCACGCGGGACACGATGGCGCGGACGGCGGAGGTGCCCAGGATCTCCTTGGTCTGGCCTTCGAACTGCGGCTCGGCCAGGCGGACGGTGAGCACCGCGGTGAGTCCCGCGAAGACGTCGTCCTTCTCAATCTTGTCGCTGCCGGCCTTCAGCTTGCGGGCGTTCGCCTCGATCACCTTCCGGAAGGTTTTCAACAGCGCCTGTTCGAAGCCGGCCTGGTGCGTGCCGCCCTTGGGGGTGGCAATGATGTTCACGTAGGAACGGACCGTGGTGTCGTAGCCAATGCCCCAGCGCAGGGCGACGTCCACGTGGCAGTCGCGGTCGACCTCGGCGATCTTGCTGTGCCCGTTTTCGTCGAGTACCGGAACGGTTTCCTTGAACTTGCCGGAGCCGTGGAAGCGCCAGACATCCGTGACGGCGCTGTCGTTGGCCAGGTATTCGACGAACTCGGCAATGCCGCCGTCGTGGTGGAACACTTCCTCGATCGGGCCGTTCTCGCCGGCGGTGCCGGCCAACCTGCGCTCGTCGCGCAGCGTGATCTTCAGCCCCGGAACCAGGAACGAGGTCTGCCGCGCCCGGTTCTGCAGCTCTTCATAGGAAAACTTGGCGTCCGGGGTGAAAATCTGCCGGTCGCCCCAGTACCTGATGCGCGTTCCGGTCACGCCGCGTTTGGCGGTGCCGACCACTTCCAGTTTGGAGCCCGTGACGAACGGCTCGAACGCGGACTCCGGGCCCGGCCCCCTGCCGGTGTCGATGAACTTGCCCGGCTCGCCGCGGCGGAAGGACATTTGGTACGTCTTGCCGCCGCGGTCCACCTGGACATCCAGGCGGGAGGACAGGGCGTTGACCACGCTGGCGCCGACGCCGTGCAGGCCGCCGGAGGCCGTGTAGGAGCCGCCGCCGAACTTGCCGCCGGCGTGCAGTTTGGTGAACACCACTTCGACGCCGCTCAAGCCGGTCTTTGGCTCGATGTCCACCGGGATGCCGCGGCCGTCGTCGTGGATCTCCACCGAGCCGTCCGGGTGCAGCGTGATCTTGATGCTCTGCCCGTACCCGGCCAGCGCCTCGTCGACGGAGTTGTCGATGATTTCCCAGAGGCAGTGCATCAACCCGCGGGAATCCGTGGACCCGATGTACATGCCCGGCCTCTTGCGGACGGCTTCCAGCCCTTCCAGGACGGAAAGATGGCGTGCTGTGTACTCAGACTTCGTTGGCGCCACGTGTACGAGTGCTCCTTGGCAGACAGAACTGCGGTCCTTAGCCGCGGTCCGCCGCGAATAACGGACCGTTACTAGGCTAATCCCCTTTGCGGGCGGGCTTGTGCACCGCGCCGGGGCACATGCCGGCATGTGACGCAGCTCCCGGCTGTTACCCACACGTGATACGCGGTGAGCGAAAGTGACCCCATCTTGCGAAGATTTCCGCGCTTCGGATGGTTCTATGGATAGACGCACTCGTAAGGAGGTCATCATGACGACAGCAGTAGCCCCCCGTGAACTGACCGCATTGGATCGATGCGACCGGTGTGGTGCCCAAGCCTATGTACGGGTTGTCCTGGCCTCCTCCGGCGGCGAACTCCTCTTCTGCGGGCACCATGCCCGTCAGCATGAGCCGCAGCTTCGCTCCAAGGCCTCGGAATGGCAGGACGAAACCAGCCGGTTGACCGAAAAGGCCGGCGCCGCCGCCGAATAGGTTCTTGAGGGAACGGCTGCAGCGGCAGCCCGTTCCCGGTGCGGTCCGACAGGTCCGCCCGGTACCCGGTCAAAGGGCGCCGTTCCCCGCAGGGGGAACGGCGCCCTTTGCGTCTCCGGAAGCCTTTCCGTCGGGGCACCCGCGCACCTGACGCCGCAACGCGGGACCCCTTCCCCTCCCCTGCTCCCGCCGGCTAAAGCAGCAGGGCCGGCCCCTTGCCGGTGGCCGGTTAACGCAGCAGGGCCGGCCCCTTGCGGGTGCCGGCCCTGCTGCGCAGTCGGATTAGTCCAGGTAGTCGCGGAGTACCTGCGACCGCGACGGGTGCCGCAGCTTGGACATGGTCTTGGATTCGATCTGGCGGATGCGCTCCCGCGTGACGCCGTAGACCTTGCCGATTTCGTCTAAAGTCTTCGGCTGGCCGTCGGTGAGTCCGAAGCGCATGGCCACCACGCCGGCTTCGCGCTCGGACAGCGTGTCCAGCACCGAGTGGAGCTGTTCCTGCAGCAGGGTGAAGCTGACCGCGTCGGCGGGAACCACGGCTTCGGAGTCTTCGATCAGGTCGCCGAACTCCGAGTCGCCGTCTTCGCCCAGCGGCGTGTGCAGCGAGATCGGCTCCCGGCCGTACTTCTGGACCTCGACGACCTTTTCCGGCGTCATGTCCAGTTCCTTGGCCAGCTCTTCGGGAGTAGGCTCGCGGCCCAGGTCCTGGAGCATCTGGCGCTGCACGCGGGCCAGCTTGTTAATGACTTCTACCATGTGCACCGGGATGCGGATGGTGCGGGCCTGGTCCGCCATGGCGCGGGTGATGGCCTGCCGGATCCACCAGGTCGCGTAGGTGGAGAACTTGAAGCCCTTGGTGTAGTCGAACTTCTCGACGGCGCGGATGAGGCCCAGGTTGCCTTCCTGGATCAGATCCAGGAACAGCATGCCGCGGCCCGTGTAGCGCTTGGCCAGCGAGACCACCAGGCGGAGGTTGGCTTCCAGCAGGTGGTTCTTGGCGCGCTTGCCGTCGTGGACAATCTGCTCCAGGTCGCGCCGCAGGCGCGTCTCCATGGTGCCGTCGTCCTTGGCCAGCTTCTCTTCGGCGAAGAGACCGGCCTCGATCCGCAGCGCGAGGTCGACTTCCTGCTCGGCGTTCAGCAGGGCGACCTTGCCAATCTGCTTCAGGTAGTCCTTGACGGGGTCGGCGGTGGCGCCGGCGGAGACCACCTGCTGGGCGGGGGCGTCGTCGTCATCGGCGTCGGAGTAAACAAACCCGGACCCGGTCTCGCCTTCCTTGCCCTTCTTGGCGCCGGCTTCCTCGGTGGCTTCTACATCTTCCTCCGTGGGCTCCGGCTCAACCTCGGGATCCTCGTCGACTTCTTCTGTAGCCAGCTCGGCGGTGTTCGCCTCATCCTTCTTGGCGGCGGCACCGGGCTTGCGGCCGCGCCGTTTGGGAGCAGCTTCCGCCGCTGCCGCTGACTGGGCGCCCGCGCGCTTGGTCGTCGCGGACTTTTTCGGAGCGGAGGCAGCAGTCTCCTCATCGGGAGCTGCAGCAGTCTTCTTGTCCGGTGACACAGAGAACCTTTCGTACGGCGGTCTGTGACGCTACCTGCGGGTAACACCACTATGACCCTGTCAAGTCCGTGAATGAATTCAAACCAAGCCACGGACGCAGGGTCTGCATGGCATAACCTGATCCGCGGCGGCGGTATTCCCGCAGGAACTACCGCTGTTTGAAACACGAACCCAACCGGGTCTCGGTTCCCATTGTCTCACGATTCAGACCGCCGGATGAACTGATTTTCGACCCCCCCGCGGACGCCGCGGTCATGCCGTCAGGTGCCTCCGGCCCGGCCAGGCCGTCTCCCGCCGGCGCGCCCACACCGGCAGCATTCCGCTGTCCGCCAGTTCCCGCACCAGTTCCGCCAGCCGATAGCCGGGCCATTCGCGAAGGCATGCTTCGGCGCGTTGATGCGCATGCGTACCGCGCCCCCGGGCCCATTCGATCCAGGCATGCAGCGTGCCGGCGGCAGCGCGGGAGCGCCCCGTTCCGACCGCGTGCAGGCGGGAGAGCAGGTGTGCCGTGGCGTCCACGCGATCCCAGTCCGGAGCGTGGGGCGACTCGCCGATCAGAATTTTGGACCAGCCCCGGGCTGCCGCAGGATCGCCGGACCCGGGGAATGGAACGGCGGGCGGCGCGGCGCCCGCCGCCCGGTCCGCGTCCTCGAGGAGGCCGGACGCCTCGGCCCAGAGGAACGCCGTCTCGGCGCTGCTGCAGGCGAAGATGGCAACACCGTCCCGTACCGCGTTGTCGGTCAGGCTCGCCAGCAGGAAGGCCTGCGCTTCCGCCGTGAGGGTTCCAGCTTGGTGCGCTGCCAGGGAATGCTCCCAGCGGCGGAGGGTATGGAAGTAGCAGGCCGCATGGGTCCACCCTCCCGCGGTTTCCGCGGCGAGCCGGTCCGCCTCCTGCTGTATCCCGGCCGCCACGTCGGGTGGTACGTCGGGTGCCGCTGACGCTGCCGGCGGCGGTGCGGCGGCTGACCCCGTCTTCCGGCCGGATGCGGCGGCCGCGTAGGGTGCGCCGGATGTTGCGGCCCGTGGGACGGCCACGGCCTCCGCTGCGGATGGCGCATAGGTGCTGCCGCTGTAGACAAGTTCGGCGTTCAGCGCACTGTCCCGGATCTGTGACACCGGACGCCCGGGCAGCGGACAGCATTTCGTGTCGCCGCAATAAAGCTCGCGCCAATGCCGTGGGCCAACCGTCCAGCCCGCGCGGACCGGCAGCCCGGCGGCGGACAGGGAACGGCCGAGGGCGGCCACGAGCCGGGCATGGGGCGGCCGCTCCGGCGAACGCCAGGGGTGGTCCGTGTACAGGATGAGCAGCGCGGAGTCGGCGTCCTCATCGGAGCGCAGGTAGTCCGCCGCTGTTTCGGCAAACAGTTCGAGGTGGCAGCCGTCCCCGCTGGCGGGAAGATCCAGGCGGAGAGTCGCGCCCAAACGGCCTTGTGTCAGGGCCAGCAGCACCACGCTGTCGGCGGGAAGGAATCCCAGCGCATGCGGCACGAAACCGAGAATGTCGACGGAGCGGCGGGCGGTGAACTTCTTCTTCTCCATGACAGGAGCCTTCCGCCGCTGCCTGCCCCGCGGCCAGCCGAGGGGGCTCCCCTGTGGACAAGTGCCCTGCAGAAGCCCAGGTGGAGGGAAGGTGCTCAACCGTGGAGCGAGGGCGCTTACCCGCCCCGGGTTCCGCCGTTCCCCTTGCGTTCCCGGATCCGTTGGCGCCGCCGGCGGCGCTCCCGGGCCAGCGCGTCGCGCAGCGGCGGCACGGTGATCCCGCCGTGCGACATCCGGGTACGCACGCGTTTGCGCACGGCCAGCATCGCCAGCGTGCCCGCAATCAGGAAAAGGAACTGGAGGCTGAAGGCCAGCTTGAACGAGTCCAGCGCGTACAGGTCGCCCTGCGAGAACCCGCTGGCCAGCAGGGCATCGAGCACCACGCCCATGCCGAGCATCACCAGCAGCGCCGAGATGAAGCCGCCGACGTTGACAATTCCGGTGGCCGTTCCGGCGCGGCTGAGCGGATTGAAGGTCCGGGCGAAGTCGAAGCCGATCATGGAACCCGGGCCGCCGACCGCCACGGCCATGACCAGCAGCAGAAGCAGCCAGAACGGTGCCGGACCCGGGTAAACCAGCACGCACAGCCAGGCGGCCGACATGGCCCCGACGATCAGCAGGACCATCGTGGAGCGCCGCAGGGGATGCCGGCCCACCCAGCGGCCCAGCAACGGGCCGGCGACGAAGGAGGTCATGACCGCTGCCGTCATCAGCACCGAGGCTTCCGTCGGCGTCAGGCCCTGGGCGGACACCAGGAATGGGTAGCCCCACATGAGCATGAACACGTTCGCGGGGAACTGGACCGTGAAATGGGTCCACAGTCCCAGTCGCGTTCCCGGTTCCCGCCACGCTTCGGCCAGCGACGCGCCGGTCTGGCGCAGGGTCGGCTGCGGGGCCGTCCGCCGGGGGCCGGGCTCGTTGCGGACCACCGCGAGGGCAAGGACAAAGGCCACCGCGGAGAGCGCGGCAACAGAGAGGAAAGCCGGCGTCCAACCCGCAAGGTTAAGGATGGCCACGAACGGGATGACGCTGATCAGCTGGCCGATCTGGCCCAGCTGGCCGGTCAACTGGGTCAGCAACGGGATGTGCTTGCCGCTGAACCAACTGGGCAGCAGCCGCAGCACGGACACGAAGGTCATCGCGTCGCCGGCACCGACGAGGACGCGTCCGGCCAGCCCTTCGGGGACGGAGGACGCGAAGGCCAGGGCGGTTTGCCCGGCCAGCATCAGCACGGCCCCTCCGGCCACCATCATCCGGGGCCCGTATTTGTCCACCATGAGGCCGACGGGGATCTGCAGCCCCGCGTACACCACCAGTTGAACCACGGTGAACGTCGACAACGCGGCGGCGGTGGCGTCAAAGCGCTCGGTGGCCTGCAGGCCTGCTACGCCGAAGGTCGTCCGCTGGGTGATCGCCACCAAATAGGCGAATATCCCGCTCCCCCACACCCACCAAGCACGCCGCGAATCCATTGCTCCATCTTGCCCACGGCCCGGGGCGCGGGACTAATCGGCGTCGCCGGGCCCCGCGGAGGCTCCTTCGGCGCCGTCGTCGTCGGTGGCAGGCTGGGTGGCCAGGAAGGCCTCCACTGCCGCGCCGATCTCGTCGGCGTCGGGAAGCTCTTCGTTGTCCTTGACCAGCAGCGAGCGGCGCTCTTCGTGCCCCGCGTACTCGTCATACCGCTCTTCCAGCCGGCCGACCACCCGCTGGACGTCGGCAGAGTCCTGTACCTGCCGGTCGATTTGGCTCTCGACCTCGCGTCCGGTCTCGCGCAGCCGGTCTGTGGGCAACGTCAGCGAGGTGGCGGCGCCGATGTACTCCAGCGCCGCGACGGCGGCGGGCGGGTACTGGGCGTCGGACAGGTAGTGCGGCACATGGATGGAATAGCCGACGACGTCACGCCCGGCCTCCGCGAGGCGCATTTCCAGCAGCGGGCCGATGCCGGCCTGCAGCTCCGCCTGGGGTTTCCAGCTGGTGATCCCGTCGATCAGGTCCTGCCGCGAGCCGTGGACGGTGACGCCGATCGGGCGGGTGTGGGGCACCGGCATGGGAAGCGACTGGACCCACGCGACCAGCCGCGTCTGGAGCCGGTTCGCCACCCAGACGACCGCCCGGGAGAACCGCTCCCATTGGTAGTCCGGTTCGGGGCCGGTCAACAGCAGGAACGGCGTGCCGAGCCCGTCGACCAGCCGGTACAGCTCGATGGCGGGGGCTTCGTAGTCGGTGAAACGGTCGCCGGCGAAGATGATGCGGGGCCGCCTGCTGCGGTAGTCCACCAGTTGGTCGGCGTCGAAAGAGACGACCAGCTGTGCGTCGAGCTCGTCGAGCAACTCGTCGCCGATCTGTTCCACCACGTGGCCGGCTTCGGCAGCACCGGTGAATCCCATGACGAGATCAAGCCCGCGCAGCGCAGGCGAGTCGAATAACTCCGCGTTGGTCGACATCAGCGACCGTGGATCCAGCAATGTGCCCTCCGTTCCGGCATCGTCTTTCCCTGCCGTGCATGGCTCTCTCGCAATGTTCAGCGCCCGGGCGGGCGGAAAAATTCCTGCCCGCGGGCCGGGACAGCGCGTGCGCGGCACCGCATCCGGTGCCGGAGAGACTACGATCGACAGGTGCAGGCCCTGTTCCGGCCAACCTTTCAAAGGCTCATTCCTGCTGGAACTACTGTAGACACAACGGTAAGCAACCGGTGAGCGGCGGCGGGCACCACCCGTCCGGCCGGCCGGCTGTAGGAGAAGTTAGGACAGATCTGCGTGATCCCCACGACCGAGCTCAAGCTCAGCGCCATTGCCAAAGATGTCAAAAAGGCCAAGTCAGCCGCCCTCGTCATTGCGGTCGGGCAGGACGGAGACGGTCCGGTCCTGCTGGAGAATCCGCTGCCGGCCAAGGCGTCGAAGACGCTGCAGGACTCCCTTCCGCTGCTCGGCGTCACCGGCGCGGCCGACGAGGTACACCGGCTGCCGGGGCTGCCCGGGGCCGGGGCGGA
The DNA here is from genome assembly GCF_059091125.1 of Arthrobacter sp. Y3223151. NCBI lineage: Bacteria > Bacillati > Actinomycetota > Actinomycetes > Micrococcales > Micrococcaceae > Arthrobacter > Arthrobacter sp. Y3223151. The sequence continues at coordinate 121,393 of NZ_JBNHGI010000006.1, forward strand.
CGTGGTGGTGCTGGCCGGCGTCGGGAAGCTGCTTCCTGGGCAGGCGTTGACGGAAGAAACCCTGCGCCGCACCGCCGGCTCGGCGGTGCGCCAACTGGCAGGGGTCCGCTCGGTGGCCCTCGGCCTGCCGGCGGGAACAGTCGCCGAAGCGGCGGCCGTCGCCGAAGGCGCCGCCCTGGGCGCCTATGACTTCAGCGATCACCGCACCCGGGCGGCCGGCGCCCGCGGCCCGGTGGCGGAAGCCACCGTCATCACGCCGGTTGCCGGCGACAAGGAACTGGCGAAGGCACTCAAGCGGGCCTCGGTGCTGGGACGGGCGGTCAACGCGACGCGCTCCCTGGTCAACCAGCCGCCGAGCCACCTGTACCCGGAGTCGTTCGCCGAGGCGGCCACCCAGATGGCCCGGAACCTGCCGGTCAAGGTCACCGTCCTGGACGAGGCCCGGCTGGCGAAAGACGGGTACGGGGGCCTGACCGGCGTCGGCAAGGGCTCCAGCCGCCCGCCCCGCCTGGTCAAGGTGGAATACTCGCCGGTCCGGGCCAAGGCGAAGCTCGCCTTCGTGGGCAAGGGCATCACCTTCGACTCCGGCGGCCTCTCGCTCAAGCCCGCGACCGGCATGATGACCATGAAGTGCGACATGGCAGGCGCGGCCGTGGTGCTGAACGCCGTCCTGGCGATCGCGGAGCTGGGACTGCCGGTGAAGGCCACGGCGTGGCTTTGCCTGGCGGAGAACATGCCGTCCGGCACCGCGTCCCGGCCCTCCGACGTCTTAACCATGTACGGCGGCAAGACGGTGGAAGTGCTGAACACCGACGCGGAGGGCCGGCTGGTCATGGCCGACGGACTGGCCGCCGCCAGCGAGGAACATCCCGACGTCCTGTTGGACGTCGCCACGCTGACGGGTGCGCAGATGGTCGCGCTGGGAAGCCGGGTAGCCGCGGTCATGGGCGAAGAACCCGTGCGTGATGCCGTCAAGGCCGCCGCCGACCGGGCGGGGGAACTGTTCTGGCCGATGCCGCTGCCGGAGGAACTTCGTCCCAGCCTGGACTCGCAGGTGGCAGACCTGTCCAACATGGGCGACAAGTACGGCGGCATGCTGACGGCCGCGATCTTCCTGCGCGAGTTCGTGGGCGAATCCGGCGGCGCGCGCATCCCGTGGGCCCACCTGGACATCGCCGGCCCGGCCTTCAACGAAGGATCTCCGCACGGCTACACCCCGAAGGAGGGCACCGGCGTCGCCGTCCGCACGCTGGTGGCCTACGCCGAGGATGTAGTGGCCCGCAGCTCCTAAAGGCCCGCGCCCCGCGGCTCGCCCGCGTGAGTCCGCACACAATCCGGCCTGTTGGGGCCGTCACCAACTAGATGATGGTATGCGGGAGGGCTAAGGTGAGACCCAACCAACTTCGTTCGTCAACCCCAATCAACTCATCGACGTGTCACCACACGTTGCGAACACGCGAGGGAGCGTTCACGTGGCCGATTCGGCAACAGCGCAAGAATTCGACATCCTGATCCTCGGCGGCGGCAGCGGCGGTTATGCCGCTGCCCTCCGCGCCGTGCAGCTGGGCTTCAGCGTCGGTCTGGTGGAAAAGGGCAAGCTCGGCGGCACCTGCCTGCACAACGGCTGCATCCCCACCAAGGCGCTGTTGCATTCGGCCGAGCTGGCCGACCACGCCAAGGACGCCGCGAAGTACGGCGTGAACGTGAGCCTCGATTCCATCGACATGGCTGCCGTCAATGCCTACAAGGACGGTGTCATCGCCGGGAAGTTCAAGGGCCTGACCGGCCTGGTCAAGTCCAAGGGCATCACCGTCATCGAAGGCGAAGGCAAGCTCGTCGGCAAGGACACCATCGAGGTCGGCGGCACCGCCTACAAGGGCAAGAACATCGTCCTGGCCACCGGCTCCTACTCCAAGACCCTCCCCGGCCTGGAAATCGGCGGCAAGGTCATCACCTCCGACCATGCCCTGAAGATGGACACCCTGCCCAAGAGCGCCGTGGTGCTCGGCGGCGGCGTCATCGGCGTCGAGTTCGCCTCGGTATGGAACTCGTTCGGCGTTGACGTCACCATCGTCGAGGGCCTGCCCTCGCTGGTGCCCAACGAGGACCCGGCCATCATCAAGCAGCTCGAGCGCGCGTTCAAGAAGCGCGGCATCAAGTTCAACACCGGCGTTTTCTTCGAAAAGGTGGAACAGAACGACGACGGCGTTGTGGTCACCCTCGCCGACGGCAAGACGTTCCAGGCCGACCTGATGCTGGTTGCCGTCGGGCGCGGACCGAGCACCGCAGGCCTGGGCTTCGAGGAAGCCGGCCTCACGGTTGACCGCGGCTTCGTGATCACCAACGAGCGGCTGCACACCGGTGTCGGCAACATCTACGCCGTCGGCGACATTGTTCCCGGCGTCCAGCTGGCCCACCGCGGATTCCAGCAGGGCATCTTCGTGGCCGAGGAGATTGCCGGCAACAAGCCGGCCCTCATCGAAGACATCAACATCCCGAAGGTCACCTACTGCGATCCGGAGATTGCCTCCGTCGGCCTCAACCAGCCGCAGGCCGAGGAGAAGTTCGGCAAGGACAACGTGGAGACCGTCGAGTACAACCTGGCCGGCAACGGCAAGAGCTCGATCCTGGGCACCAGCGGCATGATCAAGATGGTCCGCGAAAAGGACGGCCCCATTGTGGGCATGCACATGATCGGCGGCCGCATCGGCGAGCAGATCGGCGAGGCGCAGCTGATCGTCAGCTGGGAAGCCTACCCGGAGGACGTCGCGGCGCTCATCCACGCGCACCCCACGCAGAACGAGGCCCTCGGCGAGGCCGCCATGGCGCTGGCCGGCCGCCCGCTGCACGGCTAACAAGCCCTCCCCTGGTGCACCCGTCCCCGCGGGGCGGGTGCACTAGGCTCAAGACAAGACTCGATGTACCGGCCAGGCCGGAAAATAGACTCAAAGGAGAACGGGCACCACATGTCTGAAACCGTGAACTTGCCCGCCCTCGGTGAAAGCGTCACCGAAGGCACTGTGACCCGCTGGCTGAAACAGGTCGGCGACCGGGTCGAAGTCGACGAACCCCTGCTCGAGGTTTCCACCGACAAGGTCGACACCGAGATCCCCTCTCCGGTAGCCGGTGTGATCGAAGAGATCCTGGTCGCCGAGGACGAAACCGCCGACGTCGGAGCCCCGCTGGTGCGCATTGGCGACGGTTCCGGCTCCGGCGAGGCAGCCGAAGAAGCGCCGGCGGCGCAGCAGGAGGCTGAAGCCCCCCAGCAGGAAGCCCCCGCCCAGGAGGCCCCGAAGCAGGAGGAGCCCCGGCAGGAAGCCCCCGCCGAGGAGGCTCCCGCCGCCGGTTCCGGCGAAGGCACCGAAGTCACCCTCCCGGCCTTGGGCGAAAGCGTGACCGAGGGGACGGTCACTCGCTGGCTGAAGCAGGTGGGCGACACCGTCGAGGTCGATGAGCCGCTGCTCGAGGTCTCCACCGACAAGGTAGACACGGAGATCCCGTCCCCGGTGGCCGGCACGGTCCAGGAAATCAAGGTCGCCGAGGACGAGACCGCAGAGGTCGGTTCGGTGCTCGCCATCATCGGCACCGGTGCCGGCCCCGCCAAGGCGGAGCCGAAGGAAGCCGAGCCGGTGGCCGCGGCGCCTGCCGAGGAACGCGAAGCCCCGGTGGCTGAACCGTCCGCCGAACAGCCTGCCGCAGAAGCCCCCAAGGCCGAGGCTCCCAAGGCCGAGGCTCCGAAGGCCGAGGCTCCGGAGGCGGCAGCCCCCCAGGCAGCCCCGGCCCCCGCCGAGCCCGCCGCGGGCCCGGACGCCGGCTACGTCACCCCGCTGGTCCGCAAGCTGGCCAACCAGCACGGCGTGGACCTGTCAGCCGTCAAGGGCACCGGCGTGGGTGGACGCATCCGCAAGCAGGACGTGCTGGAGGCGGCCGAATCCGCCAAGCCGGCCGCAGCACCGGCAGCCGCCGCGAAGGCTCCGGCGGACGCCGCGGCCTCGGCCAAGCGCGGCACGGTCGAGAAGGCACCGCGGATCCGCCAGGTGATCGCCCGCCGGATGCGCGAATCGCTGGACGCTTCCACCCAGCTCACCCAGGTCCACGAGGTCGACATGACCAAGGTGGCCAAGCTGCGCGAGCGTGCCAAGAAGTCCTTCCAGGAGCAGAACGGCGTCAAGCTGACGTACCTGCCCTTCATCGCCAAGGCCGTCGCGGAGGCGCTCAAGCAGCATCCGAAGCTGAACGCCGAGTACGACGAGGAAAAGCAGGAGATCACCTACCACAACGCCGAGCACCTGGCGATTGCGGTGGACACCGACAAGGGCCTGCTGGTCCCGGTGATCAACGACGCCGGCAGCCTGAACCTGGCCGGCCTGGCGGGCAAGATCGCCGATGTTGCCGCACGTACCCGCAGCAACAAGATCGCTCCCGACGAGCTCTCCGGCGGTACCTTCTCGATCACCAACATCGGCAGCGTCGGCGCCCTGTTCGACACGCCGATCATCAACCAGCCGCAGGTGGGAATCCTCGGTACCGGCGCCATCGTCAAGCGGCCCATGGTGGTCCAGGATGAGAACGGCGACGATTCGATCGCCATCCGCTCGATGATGTACCTGTCCCTGACCTACGACCACCGTCTGGTCGACGGCGCGGATGCCGGCCGTTTCCTGCAGACACTGCGGGCGCGTCTGGAAGCCGGACAGTTCGAGGCGGACCTGGGCCTCTAGCCCGACCCCCCGCGCGACGCACGGATGAGCGGCGGGCTGCGTTCCCAGTGGACGCAGCCCGCCGCTGTGCTTTGCCCCCTCGGCCCGCCAGCCGCTACTACGTCAGGTAGAAATACCCGTCCCGCCGCGGCATGGCGCGGATCTGCGTACCTCCCCGGCCGATAAGCTGGGCCTATGGACATCCTTTACAACATTTTCGTCTTCCTGCACATCGTCGGTGCTGCCATGATCGTCGGCATCTGGATCGGCAACATGAAGAAGCCCACCGTCCACCCCCGCCAGTTCGACGGCGCCGCCCTCCAGCTGATCACCGGCGTCATCATGATGGGCCTGATTCCGGCCCTGGCCATGGACGCCGACTACGTGAAGCTGACCATCAAGCTGGTCATCGGGCTCGTCGTGGGCGTCCTCGCGTTCATCGGCCGCCGCAAGTACAAGGCCGGCGAACCGATTTCGACCGGGCTGGCCCATTCCGTGGGCGGCCTGGCGCTGCTGAACGTCGCCATCGCGACCCTCTGGAACTGACCTTACGAATGTGCACGCTGCGGCCGGCCCCGCCCCGGGGCCGGCCGCGGTGGCTTAAACCGTTGCCGCCGGACAGTCGGGCGCAACTCCCCTAGGATGAAGAAGACGGCACCGGCCGCCTTTGGCCGGGACCGGCGGAAAACGCATCCTGTACATCGACCAAGGAGGACATATGGCTACAACACGTTCTGCCAGCACCGAGTGGAACGGCGACCTGTTTAGCGGCGCCGGCCAGACTACGTTCGAAACGTCCGGGATCGGCACCTACGATGTCACCTGGAAGGCACGTGCGGACCAGTCCGAAGGAAAGACCAGCCCCGAAGAACTGCTGGCTGCCGCCCACGCCACCTGCTACTCGATGCAGTTCAGCAACATGCTTAAGGAAAACGGGACCACCGCCGAGAGCATTAAGACCTCGGCGGCCGTGGATTTCGTGCCGGGCACCGGCATTACCGAGATTCGCCTGACCGTGAACGCGACCGTCCCCGGGATCAGCGAGGACGACTTCCAGCGCCTGGCCTCCGGTGCCAAGGACACCTGTCCGGTTTCCGGCGCCCTGGCCTCCGTGCCGAGCATCACGATTGATGCCACTCTGGCCGGCTAGCACTCCAGTCTTCGTCGAAGAACCCCGGGCACCTTCGGTGTGCCCGGGGTTCTTCAATGTTCGGCCCGGCCCTCAGCCGGCCTCCTGCGGACGCGGCGGCAGCGGTCCGGGGCGCAGCACGGGATAACCGGCCCGCGCCGGCGGCTGGTCGGTCGGCAGCTCGCCCAGCATCTCCTTGAGGATGCCGACGCTGTGCTCCAGCTGCGGGTCCTCCCCCGCCCCGTACGCATGCGGCGGAAACGGCACCTCGATGTCCGGATCCACCCCGTAGTTCTCCACGCCCCAGCCCACGCCCTGCGTGAACCAGAACGCGTACCGCGGCTGCGTGACACCGGTGCCGTCGGCCAGCGAGAACTTCGCGTCGATGCCGACTACCCCGCCCCAGGTCCGCGTCCCGACCACGGGACCGATTCCGCGCAGCTTGCTCACCTGGGTGATGATGTCGCCGTCGGACCCGGCGTATTCATCCGTGAGGACGACGACGGGGCCCCGCGGCGCATGGGCCGGGTACGTGCCCGGCTGCTCGCCGCGGGCGAGGTTCCAGGCGGTGACCTTCCGGCCGATCAACTCGGCAACCAGCTGGGAGGTATGGCCGCCGCGGTTGCGCCGTACGTCGATGACGAGCGCGTCCTTGGCGGTCTCCACGTCCAGGTCGCGGTGCAGTTGTGCCCAGCCGCGCGCCACCATGTCCGGGATATGGAGGTAACCGAAGCGTCCGTTCGATGCCTCGCGGACATTGCGGCGGTTCCCGGAAACCCAGTTCTGGTACCGGAGCCGCTCTTCGTCGCGGATGGGGATCACGGCGATCCGCCGCTGCAGGCCGGCTTCCGGGCTGCCCGCCCCGTTGACGATGGTGAGCTCGACCGTCTTGCCGGCCGCGCCGGCCAGCAGCGGCGCCGGGCCTGCCAGCGGGTCCACGGGGATGCCGTCCACCGCCGCGATCACGTCCCCCGGGTCGACGGCTGCGCCCGGAGCTGTCAGCGGAGACATCGCCAGCGGGTCCGACGATTCGCCGGCGAGGATCCTCTGCACGGTCCAGCCCGCCTCGGTCCGCGCCAGGTCGGCGCCGAGCCGTCCCTGTTTCCCGGAGCCGGGCTCGGCGACCGGCGGGGGCGAAACGTAGGCGTGCGAGGTGCCGAGTTCGCCATGCAGTTCCCAGAGCAGGTCCACCAGGTCGTCGTGCGATCCAAGCCGCTCGACCAGGGGCCGGTAACGGTCGTAAACGCCTTGCCAGTCCAGCCCGGCCAGGTCCTCGGCCCAGTAGAAGTCGCGCTGCAGCCGCCAGGCCTCGTCAAACGCCTGGCCCCAGACCTTGAGCGGTTCGAGCGTGACCCGGATCCGGCCCAGGTCGACCTGCACGCTCTCGGGCGAGTCGTCGTCGACCTTGCCGGCGGCCGGCACGGCCTTCACCTGCGCCTTGTGCACGTACACGATCCGCTTGCGGTCCTGGGACACCTCGTAGGAATCCAGCGCGGGCACCAGCACGGAAACCTCCCGGCGGGAGAGGTCGAACCGCTCCAGCCGCTGGGACTGCTCCGGCTCCTCCGCCGACGCACGGCCTTCTCCGGTGACACCGGCGGGGTCACTGGCCAGCCACAGCAGGGCTCCGTCTACCGCGCTGAGGTCGGTGTAGCGGCCCTGCCGGACCGGGACCGGGATGATCCGCTCGCCCAGCCGTTCGGCGTCCACCACCATGTCGGCGACGGCGGGCGTGGCCTGGTCCTCCCCGTTCGGGGATCCGTCGTGATCCTTCCCGGCCGACGGCGGCGCGTCCGGCAGCGTGCCGTGCACCGACGGACCGAACGGCGAAGACGTGGCGGCGGCCAGGGCCACCAGGAACGGCTTGGTCGATTCGGGAAAACCCAGGTCGAAGCTGTGGGTGGAATAGACCGGATCGAAGCTCCGTTCGGAGAGGAACGCGGCGAACTTGCCGTCCGGGGTGAACGCCGGACCATGGTCGCGGAAGCGCCCGTCGGTCACGTCGACGATGCCGCCGGTGCCGTCGGCCCGGGCCAGCCGGAGACGCGTGCGGGTGCCCTCCGCGGTCACGGGCTCGGCCCACAGGATCCAGCGGGAATCCGGTGAGAAGACCAGCTCGCTGATCGCCCCGTGGTCGGTGCCGGAGAGCCGGCGGAGCTGCGCGCTGTCGGCGTCCAGGACCAGTACCTGGCCGTATTCGGTGGCCACTGCCGCCAGCTTGCCGTCCGGACTGGCGGCAAGCGCGCTCACCCGGTCCGGGCCGGGCAGCTCGACGCGGCGCAATTGCTGCGGCTCCAGCGCCTCGGCGGAACGGGCGTCCGGTTCCCCGCCGCCGCTTCCGCCGCCTTGCCGTCCGCCGGACCGCACCTCCACGATGGGCTGGGACTGGGTCGGATGCACGACGGCGGAGGCCGACACCGGGCGCGGCAAGCCGTCGGGCTCCGGTTCGGCGGGGGCCGGCGCGGCTGCCGCGGGAGCAGGCTGGTCGGACCGGGACAGCTGTTCGAAGACCTGGCGGATGTAGAGGGCTTCTTCGCCGTCGTGGTCGGCGACGTAGACCACCCGCGTGTCGCCGAGGGGCCGCGCGAGCCGGGCGCGGACGCCGGGCGTCGATTCCACCGCGCGCGACGGGCCGTCCCGGTGGGTCAGCCAGTGCACCGTGCCGTGCGTTTCGATGACGGAGGCGGTTCCCTTGGGATTCGGCACGGCGGAGGCCAGGTGCTTTGCCACGTCGAGCGGGCGGCCGCGGCGGCTCGTGGATGCCGAGCCCAGCGTGATCTCAAGCCGGCGCGGCGCGCCCGGGGAGTCGAGGGAGTCCAGGATCCAGAGTTCGCCGGCGGATTCGAAGACCACGCGCGTGCCGTCCGTCGCGGCATGGCGGACGTAGAAACCGTCGTGGTCGGTGTGCCGGCGCAGGCCTGTTCCATCCGGCCGCACCGAGTACAGGTTGCCGTAACCTTCGTGGTCGCTCAGGAACGCGATCCGGTTGCCGATCCACATCGGGTCTGCCAGGTTGCCGTCGAGTTCGGCCGCCAGGCGCCCGAACTCGCCGCCGCCGTCCCGGTCGATCCACAGTTTGCCGGCCGTTCCGCCGCGGTAACGCTTCCACCACGCCGGTTCGCGCGAGAGCACGCTGCCGACCACGACCGGACGCTCGTCGCCGAGTTCCGGCCCGAACGCGATCGAGTCCACGGGGCCATAGGGCAGGACCCGGGCGTCCGAGCCGTCCAGCGGCACAGCGTAGGCCCAGGTGTGACGTGATTCTTCGCGTTCGAAGGAACTCGTCACCAGGGCGTGGCCCGCGGGCGTGAATCCTTTTACCTTCGTGCTGGCGTGCCCCCAGTAGGTCAGTTGGCGGAATCCCCCGCCGTCGACCGACGCCGTGACGGCCTCGGGGGCGCTGGCCTGCACCACGCTCCAGGCCAGGTGCTGCCCGTCGGGCGAGAACCTCGGGTTCCGCGCCGGCAGTTGCAGCGACGAAACACGCCACGCCCGGCCGCCGGCAAGGGGCGCGACCCACACGTCGTCCTCAGCGACGAACGTGACCAGATCGCCGTGCACGTGCGGGTAGCGGAAGTAGCTCGATGAAGTCATGCCTCGATCTTAGTCACGGCCGGTGCGGGCCCCGGGGTCATCCGAGCGGCGGGGCGCCTCGCGGGCTGACTGGATCAGCCAGCCGGCATCCCGCCTCACCATCTCAAGTTGGACCCGTTGCACGCTGGGTTCGGCGCGTCGTCCCAGCACGCTGCCGTCGGCGGCCACCTGCCGGTACGCCGACGTGCTGACGGTCGCGGCCACCCATTCCTGTGGCCCTCCGCCTGGTGGCGCTGGATCCACGGTTACCGCCTCCACCGTGGTTTCCAGCCCGTCGAGCCAGCTGCCGGAGCCTGCCAGCGCCGCGATGATGCCCCGGTCCGTGTCCATGACGGCCGTGCCGGGTACATTGACCCGGTTGAGCAGCGTTGCGTCGCGGGTCCTGACGGCCTCGGTGCGCAACCAGGCCAGGGCGGGCAGGGCCGCCGCGGCATCGCCGCCCCGCAGCGCCCGTTCCAGTTCCGCCGGCAGTACCCGGGCTTCGGGAGGAGCCGGGGGCTGCCCTTCGCGCTGCGCCGTGGACACCTGTTGCACGGACCGGTCACGGCCGGGCGATGAGACCGCATCCGGAACGCTCGGCGGAGCAGGCGTTACGTTGCCGGCCAGGGCGAACAGGATGCCCGCTGCCGCAGCCGCGGTGACCGCCAGCCCGGCCCTGGCCCGCCGGCCGGGGGCGGGCCGGGCACCGCCTCCGCGGCCGGCCCCAACCTGCGCCCGCGGAAACGGTGGCAGCAGTCCCCTGTCCCGGCGGCCGGCGGCCTTACCCGCCGCCTGCCGCCGGGTCAGCAACTGGCTGGCAACGGAAGGATGCGCCGACGCCGTCAAATCCAGGGCCTCCGGCTTTGCGGCCCGAATCGCCCGGCGGGCGAACTCCGCCGCCGAGGGGCGCTCCCCTGCACGCTCGGCCAGTCCGTCTTCCAGGAGGGCCACCAGGTCATCGGGCACCTCGGGCACCAATGCCGCCAGTGGCGGCCGCTGCGCGGTGGCACCGGGCACCCGGCCGGTGAGCGCGAACCAGCCGATGGCTGCCAGCGCATAAATGTCCGCTTCGGGATCCAGCCGGCCGCCGCCGGACCCGCTGCGCGGTGCCCCGAACCCCGGCGTGCCCGCCGCCGGCGGGCGGTTACTGCCCAGCGCGCGGGCGACCCCCAGGTCGGCCAGCATCGGCTTGCCCACCGCAGTGAACAACACGTTGCCGGGCGATACGTCCCCGTGCACGGTCCCGGTCCCGTGCAGGTAATCCAGGGCCTGTGCTACCGGAGTCAGAATCGTCACGGCCTCGCCCACGGCCAGCGGGCCGCGGGCGGCGACGAGTGCCGCGAGCGAGCCGCCGGCAGCATATTCCAGCAGCAGCCCGGGCCCGCGGTCGGTCGCCACGTGACCGTGGACGGGCAGCAGGTGCTCATGCCGCGCCCCCGCCAACAGGGCAAGTTCATGGTCGGCGGCAGCGGCGGCCGCGGCCCCCGGTTGCCCCTCCGCGGCAACCGCCCAGGGAGCGGGCTCGCCCTCATCGGCGGCGGATACGTGCCAGGCAGGGCGCCGCCCCGGCGGCGGGCCTCCGCCGTCGTCGGAGGAGGAAGCAGGCGGCGCAGACAGCACCTTCAGGGCATACTCCGTACCGGTCAGCGCCTCGCGGACCAGCCATACCGAGGCCGAGGCGCCGCTGCCCAGCCACCGCTGCACGTGCAGCCCCGGCGCCGCCGGGCGCGGCGGTTCCTGCTCCACGGAGGCCGCCCCGGATGTCTGCCCATCTTCCATGGACCACTTGTACTCCGTTTGGCCGCGGGGTGCAGGAGTTATCCACAGCAATTGCGGCGTTACACAAATAGCAGTGCCCGGCCCCCGGAGCGTAGTCTTGCTGAATGGCTCTTGAGTTTTCTCGGCTGGGCTTCGCCCCTGACTACGTCGATTATGAAGAAGGCTGGGCGCTGCAGCGCAAGCTGCACGCCGAAGTCGTGGCGGGCACGGCGCCCAGCACCGTGCTGTTGCTGGAGCACAGCGCCGTCTACACCGCCGGCAAGCGGACCGAAGACCATGAGCGGCCGCTGGACGGCACCCCCGTGGTCAGCGTGGATCGTGGCGGCAAACTGACCTGGCACGGCCCCGGCCAGCTGGTGGGTTACCCCATCGTGGCTCTCCCGGATCCCACCCGGGTGGCCGACTACGTTGACATCCTCGAGCAGGTCCTGATTAACGTGCTCGCCGGTTACGGCGTGGCCGGCACCAGGATGGAGGGCCGCTCCGGCGTCTGGATCGAGGCCGACGAGCGCGGTCCGGCCCGCAAGATCGCCGCCATCGGCATCCGCGTGAACCGCCGGGTAACCATGCACGGCTTCGCGCTCAATTGCCGGAACGACCTGGCACCCTACAGCCAGATCATTGCCTGCGGCATTACCGACGCCGGCACCACCACCATCCAGGCCGAGACCGGGCTGGACGTGGCTCCGGCCGACATCGCAGACCGGGTGGAGGAAGAACTCCGCTCGTTCGAGACATCCCTGGTCAAGGCCGGCACTCCCGGCCCCGCGGCCACCGACACCGACACTGGCCACCGCCAGACCGAAGGAGCCCTGTTGTGACGCTCGCCCCTGAAGGACGCCGCCTGCTGCGCGTCGAGGCCCGCAATGCAGCCACCCCCGTGGAGCGCAAGCCGGACTGGATCAAAGCCAAGGTCAACATGGGCCCCGAGTACGTGGGCATGAAGAACCTGGTCAAGAAGGAGGGGCTGCACACCGTCTGCGAAGAGGCAGGCTGCCCCAATATTTTCGAATGCTGGGAAGACCGCGAGGCGACGTTCCTGATCGGCGGCTCCGAGTGCACGCGCCGCTGCGACTTTTGCCAGATCCACACGGGAAAGCCCTCGCCCGTTGACATCCTGGAACCCACCAAGGTGGCCCAGTCGGTCCAGCAGATGAACCTGCGCTATGCCACCGTCACCGGCGTGGCCCGCGACGACCTGGCCGACGAGGGCGTGTGGCTCTACGCCGAGACCATCCGGAAGATCCACGAACTCAACCCCGGCACCGGCGTCGAAATCCTGATTCCGGACTTCTCCGGAAAGCCCGAACACATCACGGCCATCTGCGACGCCAAACCGGAGGTGTTCGCGCACAACGTGGAAACCGTGCCCCGGATCTTCAAGCGCATCCGGCCGGCCTTCCGCTATGAGCGTTCGCTCGATGTCATCACGCAGGGCCGCGACCAGGGCATGGTGACCAAGTCCAACCTGATCCTGGGCATGGGCGAAACGCGCGAAGAAATCTCCGAGGCGCTGCGCGATCTGCACGCCGCCGGCTGCGACCTGGTGACCATCACCCAGTACCTGCGCCCGACCGAACGCCACCACCCGGTGGAGCGCTGGGTGAAGCCGGAGGAATTCGTGGAACTGAGCCAGGAGGCCGAGGAGATCGGCTTCCTGGGCGTGATGAGCGGGCCGCTGGTGCGCTCGTCCTACCGCGCCAGCCGCCTCTGGGCCACCGCGATGCGCAAGAAGGGCCTGGAGCTTCCGCCCCAGCTCGCCCATATCGGCGAGTCCGGCAGCACCCGCCAGGAAGCCGCCACGCTGATTGCAGCCCGGTAGCTGAACCGCCGGAACCGCGGTCCGGGAGCCTGCCGGCTGCCGGGCCGCTGCCGTGTCCGCGTCCGGCACGAGTGCCTCCTCCGTCACGATAGAATTGGACATTATGGCCCATAGCACCGATTCCGACGCCCCGAAGCGGGGTCTCTTCTCACGCAAGCCCAAGGCTGGGAAACCGTCCAAAGCCAACAAGCAGCCCGGCCGGCTGAAGCAGATCGGCCAGGTCTTCCGGATGACCCGGCGCAACGACCCGAACGTTGTCTGGTTCATGCTGCTGGCCTTCCTCGGCATCGTCGCCGTCGGCCTGGTCATCGGCCTGCTGATCAACAACTGGGTCACGCTGCTGATCATCTCCATCCCGCTGGGCCTGCTGGCCGCCACCTTCATCCTGTCGCGGCGCGCCGAACGTGCGGCGTTCTCGCAGATCGAGGGCCAGCCCGGTGCTTCCGGCGCGGCCCTCAGCGTGCTGCGCCGCGGCTGGATCCTGCAGGACCAGCCGGTGGCCGTGAACCCGCGCACCCAGGACGCCGTCTTCCGCGCCGTGGGCCGCCCCGGCATTGTGCTGGTCACCGAGGGCCCCTCGCACCGCGTGCGGCAGCTGGTCGAGTCGGAGCGGCGCAGGCTTCGCCGCATTCTGCCCAATGTCACGATCCATGTGATCGAGACCGGCCGCGGCGAAGGCCAGGTGGAGCTGAGCAAGGTTGCCAAGACCGTGCAGAAGCTCAAGAAGGAACTGACCAAACAGGAAGTCAGCGCCGTGGACAAGCGCCTGTCTGCCCTGGGCAGCAACAAGCTCCCCATCCCCAAGGGCGTGGACCCGTTTAAGGCCCGCCCGGACCGCAAGGCCATGCGCGGCCGCTAAGAGCGCGTCCCGCCTGACTTACCGAGAGGCTGCCGGTTTCACCGGCAGCCTCTCGGGTTTAACGGGTTGGGAGCCGGCTGGGTTGTGCCGGCAGGGTTGGGACGGGCCGTGAGGCGCTGCCTCGGCGGCGCACCAGGATGGTGGTGCTCACGGCACGATCAAGGAACGCTGCCTCAGCGGCGCACCAGGACGGTGCCCATGGCGCGATCGTGGAAGCCTCGCTGGTCGGCGTCGAAAATAACCGCCGGAATCACCAGGCACAGGAGGACGGTGCGCACGACGGCGGCCAGCAACCCGGGTGCGGAACCGTCGAGTTTGCGCACGTGGATGCCGAGCAGGCGGTGGCCGAAACTGTAGCCGAGCGTCCCTACCAGCAGCAACTGCTCGACGGCGAACACCGCCAGGATGGCCAGCTGGCTGCCGCCCAGGAAGGCGTTCGCGATCGCGTAGCACAGGAGCCAGTCAATGAGCAGCGCCACGATCCGTCGCCCCGGACGCGCAATCGAGCCGGACCCGGATTGCGGGAGCCCGAGCCGCTGCCCGGGCCATTTCTGGATGTTGGACTGCGGGGGGCCTTCGAGCCAGGAACCAAGATCGCGTCTGCTTACCACCCCTCAAGTTTACCGGTCCTGCCTGCCGCGGGGTTCCCCGGGGTGCGGGCCCGAGTTCCCGCCGGTAAAGCGTGAAGGCCACTGACGGTAAACTTGCAGTGCACGTCGATTTCGTAACCTGCCCGAAACAATTGCGACACTGTCGGGAAATTCCCTGCTCCTAATGTTGTAACTGTTGCCGGCCCCGTACAGCGGAGGCAGGTTCCCCCAGAATGCGTAAGGAGCATGACCCGATGTTCAAGAATGCGGACGAGGTCCTCAAGTACATCGCCGACGAAGACGTTAAGTTCGTCGATATCCGTTTCACCGATCTGCCCGGCGTCCAGCAGCACTTCAACGTGCCGGCCAAGACCGTTGACGCGGACTTCTTCGTGAACGGCCAACTCTTCGACGGCTCCTCGATCCGCGGCTTCCAAGGCATCGCCGAGTCCGACATGCAGCTGATCCCGGATGTTTCCACCGCCTTCATCGATCCGTTCCGCGTCGAGAAGACCTTGGCGCTCAACTTCTCCATCGTGAACCCGCGCACAGGCGATCCCTACCACCGCGACCCCCGCGGCGTGGCCGAGCGCGCCGAGGCGTACCTGGCCTCCACCGGAATCGCCGACACCGCGTTCTTCGCCCCGGAAGCCGAATTCTTTATTTTCGACGACGTCCGTTACCAGTCCAGCCCCGAGCATTCCTTCTACCGGGTGGACTCGGTCGAGGCGTACTGGAACTCCGGAAAGCGGGAGGAAGGCGGGAACCAGGGGTACAAGACCCCGGTTAAGGGCGGCTACTTCCCGGTGGCCCCCACCGACAAGCAGGCGGACCTGCGCGACGCGATCTGCGTGGAGCTGGACGCCGTCGGCCTCGAGGTCGAGCGCTCCCACCACGAGGTCGGCGCCGCCGGCCAGGCCGAGATCAACTACAAGTTCAGCACGCTGACGCACGCGGCCGACGATCTGCTGAAGTTCAAGTACATCGTCAAGAACGTCGCCGACGCCTGGGGCAAGTCCGCCACGTTCATGCCCAAGCCGGTGTTCGGCGACAACGGCTCCGGCATGCACTGCCACCAGTCGCTCTGGACCGGCGGGCAGCCGCTGTTCTACGACGAGAAGGGCTACGCCGGCCTCTCCGACACCGCCCGCTGGTACATCGGCGGCCTGCTCAAGCACGCTTCCGCCGTGCTGGCGTTCACCAACCCGACGGTGAACTCCTACCGCCGGCTGGTGAAGGGCTTCGAGGCCCCGGTGAACATGGTCTACTCGCAGGGCAACCGGTCGGCCGGCATCCGCATCCCGATCACCGGCTCCAATCCGAAGGCCAAGCGCATCGAGTTCCGCGCTCCGGACCCCAGCTCGAACCCCTACCTGGCCTTCGCCGCGCAGCTGATGGCAGGCCTGGACGGCATCAAGAACCGGATCGAACCTGCCGACCCGATCGACAAGGACCTGTACGAGCTGCCCGCCGAGGAAGCCAAGGACATCCAGAAGGCTCCTGGTTCGCTGGAGGAAGCGCTCGAGGCACTGGAGGCGGACAACGAGTTCCTGCAGGCCGGCGGTGTCTTCACCCAGGACCTGATCGACACCTGGATCGCCTACAAGCGCGAAGAAGAAATCGCGCCGCTGGCCGCCCGCCCAAACCCGTACGAATTCGAGCTCTACTACGGCTGCTGACCGCTAAGCTTGCAGGATCGCGGCTAGGCCGCAGGGAGTCCGCACGAGCTGCCAACACTTCGGTGATGGCGGCACGTGCGGACTCTTTTTGTCCGGAAAGGCAGGTCTTCTACCGTCGCTCTGCAACCCTGAACCTGGCCTCGTAGGTATACGGCGACGGTTGCTGCTATGCGAAGACCGGCTAAGCCGGCTGCTGGCCCGAGACCACCGGTGCGGCGAATCAGGCGCCCAGCGAGAAGAACAGCCCGATGGGATTTCCTGCCTAGCTCGTGACAAGCTCTTATGGCATCAATAGTCTCAGGGCATGAGTCAGGGCATACAGGAGTGGAACCGGAAACAGCAGAGGCTCATGCTGGTGGTCTTATTCAGCGCGCTCATCGTTTCCTGGCTGAACTTGGTGCTGTCCTTCGTTGAACCTTGGCACTGGCTGATAGTTGGCCTCCAGACGGCGCTGACGATAATTTCCATCGCTCTGCTGACACGTTTTGTTCTCCGCCAGCGAGACGAATACTGGCGAGAAAGGGGAAAGGATCCCAAACACCCTGAACTTTGACGCTCGATGGAATGGCGGTACGGACTGGTTGCCGGTATCCATGCACTGCCCAAGGATGCCGGTAGTAGCGACACCTTTACTGTGTCGACCGCGGAGTGCTCCGGCTCTTTCACCCGAGTGCCCCGGCGCGTGCACCCGTCATCCGATCGGGCCGCACCGGTGAGCGGCTGCGGGAGAGGGCCTCGGCTGCGACTTCGAGGCGTGGCAAAATGAAGCCTATGGGCGAAAGCGGGGGGCCCGCACCTCAGAGCCGCACGCCGCGACCGGTCAGGGCCGCGCTCATCGGCGCTGCCGTCACCTTCCTGGTGTTTCTGGTCATCCTGCGCGTCGGAGTCGCCTATTCGCTGGTGCTGACTGCCACCGCGCTGCTGTTCGCGGGAGTGGTGGCGATCATCCGCAGCGCGCTGCGTAGGTAACGCGCGAAGCGCTATGCGGGTAAGGCCCGGGGCGCCGCTCAACCGCCCCGGTGGGTCTCGGCGGCGCCGATCAGTTGTCCCGGCGCGTCTCGGTGACCGCCGTCAGCAGGAACACCGAGTCCTCGGACGCCTCCACCGAGTGCCGCTCCTGCGGGATCACGGCGAGCTGGTTCTGATTGACGGCCATGCGGCCGGACGCGGACACCACGGTGACCGCCCCTTCCAAAACCAGCAGCGTGCCGGCCAGCGGGGCGTTGTGCTCCCCCAGCTCCGCCCCTGCCTTCAAGGCCAACACCGTCTGGCGCAGCGGACCGTCCTGGGCCACCAAGGCGGCACTGCGTCCATGCGGGGCTCCGACTGCCACGGCCAGGTGTTCGCGTCCAAGCACATCGATGTCGGTCATGTCCGGCGCTCCTTCGGTTGGGTTCCGGCCTCAGCCTAACCCGGCGCCCTGTTCCCGGCCACACCAACAGGGCGGGGCCCGACGGCGGCGCACCCCCGAGCATCGGAGGGCACCGCCGTCGGCCGGTCAGAGGACCTCAGAGGACCTCAGAGGACCTTGGCCAGGAAGTCCTGGGTACGTGCCTGCTGCGGAGCGCCGAAGAGTGCCTCCGGGCTGCCTTCTTCCACGATGTTGCCGTCGGCCATGAAGATCACGCGGTCGGAGACTTCGCGGGCGAAGCCCATCTCGTGGGTGACCACCACCATGGTCATGCCTTCGGCCGCCAGATCCTTGATGACCTGCAGCACCTCCCCCACCATTTCCGGGTCCAGGGCGCTGGTGGCCTCGTCGAAGAGCATGATGTCCGGGTTCATGGCCAGTGCCCGCGCGATGGCCACGCGCTGCTTCTGTCCGCCGGAGAGCTGGGCCGGGCGGGCGTCGGCCTTCTCGGACAGCCCCACCCTCTCCAGCAGCTCGAGGGCCTTGCTGCGTGCTTCGGCCTTGCCGAGCTTCTTGAGCTCCACCGGGGCCAGCATGATGTTCTCCAACACGGACTTGTGCGGGAACAGGTTGAAGTGTTGGAAGACCATGCCGATGTGCTGGCGCACCTTGTCCAGGTCGACCTTCGGGTCGGTCAGGTCGAAACCGTCGACCACAACGGTTCCCCCGCTGATGTCCTCCAGCTTGTTCAGGCAGCGCAGGAAGGTCGACTTGCCGGAGCCGGACGGCCCGATCACGCAGACGACTTCGCCTTCGGCCACCTCGACGTCGAGGCCCTTGAGGACCTCGTTGCTGCCAAAGCTTTTTCTGAGTCCGGCGACGTGAATCTTGCTCACTTGTTGAACCTCTTATCCAGGATGTTGGAAAGCTTGATCAGCGCGGTGATCACCACGAAGTACAGCGCCGCCACGATCAGCAGGGTTTCGCCGGTGCGGAAGTTGGAGGCGTAGATCTGCTGGCCCTGATAGGTCAGTTCGGCGAAACCGATGACCGCCAGCAGGGAGCTGTCTTTGAGCGTGATGACGAACTGGTTGATGAAGCTGGGGGTCATGATCTTGACCGCCTGCGGGATCACGACCTTCTGCATGGACTTGACGTAGCCCAGGCCCAGGCTGCGGCTGGCTTCCATCTGGCCGGGATCCACGGACTGGATGCCGCCGCGGACGATCTCGGTCATGTAGGCGCCGGCGTTCAGGCTCAGCGTCAGCACGCCGGCGGTGAGGACGTCGATCGGCGCCCCGGTCAACTGCGGCAGGCCGAAGTAGAAGAAGAACGCCTGGACCAGCAGGGGTGTCCCGCGGAAGATGCCCACGTAGGTGGTCGCGATCCCGCGCAGCACGATCCGGCGGGATACCTTCAGGAATCCAAAGGCAACGCCCAGGACCAGGGCGATGAGGATGGAGATCGCCGTGGCGAACAGCGTGAGCCCCAGGCCCTTCATCAGGGCGGGCAGGCTGTCGGTCAGCAGTTGCCAGAAGCTGCTCTTCCCGGCGGTCTCCGGCGAGGCGAGGTACTTGTCCAGGATCTGCTGGTATTCGCCGCTGGCCTTGAGCTCGGCCAGGCCGGCGTTGAAGGCCGCGATCAGTTCGGGATTCCGGTCCTTGTTGACCGCGAAGCCGTAGGAACTTCCGCGTTCCTTCTCCGTGACGGCCTTCAGCCCGTTGTTCTGGGCGATGCCATAGGCGAGGACCGGGTAGTCGTCGAAGACTGCCACGGAGTTGCCGGCCTTGACGTCGTCGTACATGGTGGCCGACTGGTCTAGGGGCTTGACCGTGAAACCGTACTCTTCGGCGATGGAGTCGGCGAAGGCTTCACCCTCGCTGCCGCGCTTGACCGCGACTGTCTCGCCCGCGAGGTCCTCGTACGAGGTGATCTCGTTGTTGCTCTGCGCCACGGCCATCTGCACGCCCGAGTCGAAGTACTGGTCGGAGAAGTCGAAGACCTGCCGCCGCTCGTCCGTGATGGACATGCCGGCGATGACTCCATCCACCTGGTTGGACTGCAGCGCCTGCAGCGCGGCGTCGAACCCGAGCGAGCGGATTTCCACCTCGAAACCCTGGTTCTCGGCGATCGCCCGCAGCAGGTCCATGTCGATGCCGACCAGTTCGCCGCCCTGGCGGAACTCGAAGGGGGCGAACGTCGTGTCGGTACCGATGACGTAGCTCTTGCCGCTGGCGCTCTGCGGCGCCTGGGCCGCAGCCGCGGCCGCGTTGCCGCCGAAGACCAGCGAGAGCACCGCCAGCAGTCCGGTCAGGGCCAGCAGGCGCCGTCCCAGCCCGGTGCGTTGGAGGGTGTGCAAACTAAACAGCTCCTAGATTTGTTCTCAGGGCACGCCTGTACAGCCTGTGCAAGGCGCAAAAGATCCTCATTGAGGGTACAGACCGGTGACCGGCGGCACCACTTGGCGTCGGGGAGGCTAGGTGCCGTAACCGTAGAAGTAGCGCTCGAAGATGGCCCGGGCGCGGCGGGTCAGGCGCAGGTAGTCTTCCTCGATCGCCGCAGCGTTTCCGGGCTCGTAACCGCACCAGCGTGCCACCGCTTCGAGGTCCCGGCGCGAGGCCGGCAGCACGTCTAAGTTCTTGCCCGCCCAGATCACATTGGCCGACCGGATCCGGGTGGCGAGGCTCCAGCTTCGCCCGAGGGCGGCGGCGTCCTCGCCCGGCAGCAGCCCGGCGGCTGCGATGGCGGAGAGCGCTTCGAGTGTGTTGGTGGTACGCAGCTCCGGGAGCTTCCGGGCGTGCTCCAGCTGCAGCAGCTGGACCAGCCACTCCACGTCGCTGAGTCCCCCGCGGCCGAGCTTCAGATGGCGGGCCGGATCGGCGCCGCGCGGGAGCCGCTCCGATTCCACCCGCGCCTTGATCCGGCGGATCTCGCGCACCTGATCGTTTCCCAGCCCCTCCGGGTAGCGGATCGGATCCACGAGCGCGATGAACTCGTCCGCCAGGTTGTCGTCGCCGGCCATCGGGCGGGCGCGCAGCAAGGCCTGCGCCTCCCAGACCAGGGACCAGCGTTGGTAATACTCGCGGTAGGAGTCCAGCGAGCGCACCATCGGCCCGTTCTTGCCTTCCGGCCGCAGCGCGGCATCCACTTCGAGCACCCGTTCAGCCAGCACCGGAGGTGTGCAGGGCTGCTTCAGGAGGGAAGAGATCCGCGTGACGATGCGCTCCGCCTGCTGCTGGGCCAGGCCGGGGTCGGCTCCCGGCAAGGGCCGGTGCACGTACATGACGTCGGCATCCGAGCCGTAGCTGATTTCCCGTCCGCCCTGCCGGCCCATGGCCACCACCAACAGGGCCGTCAGCCGTTCCTCGGACTCCAGCACGGAGGTTTCCGCCACATGGAGCGCGCCGAGCACGGCGGCGCGGTCTGCGTCCGCCAGCGCGGCGCCGACCTGGGACTGCTCCAGCAACCCGGAGGAGTCGGCGAGCGCGATGCGCAGCGTTTCCCGGCGCCGGATCAGCCGGATCAGCCGGATGGCCTCCTCGGGCACCGGATGGCGGGACATCTTGGACCGGATTTCCTGCCACTGGGCGTCGAAGCTGAGCGGGACGAGGTCCTTGTCGGTGCCCAGCCAGGCCGTGGACTCCGGCGAGACCTCCAGCAGGTCCGTGATGAAACGGCTGCTGGAAAGGATGTGGCACAGCCGTTCGGCGGCCGAGCTTGAGTCCCGCAGCATGCCCAGGTACCAATGAGAGTCTCCCAGCCGTTCGCTCAACCGGCGGAAGCCCAGCAGGCCCGCGTCCGGATCGACACCGGAAGCGATCCATTCCAGCAAGACCGGAAGCAGCTGGCGCTGCAGCGACGCCTTCCTGCTGACCCCGCCGGTGAGCGCCTCGATATGACGCATCGCGCCGCGCGGATCCTGGTAGCCCAGCGCGGCCAGCCGGCCCTGCGCGGCCTCCGGGGTCAGCCGCACCTCGTCCAGGCTCAGGTTGGAGGCCGCGGCCAGCAGCGGCCGGTAGAAGATGCGTTCGTGCAGCGCCCGCACCCTGCGCTTGGTCTGCTGCCACTTCTCCAGCAGCTCGGCCGGCGCCGGTCGCCTCTCGAGCAGCGCGCCCTGCGCGGCTTTGGCCAGCACGCGCTGCGCCTGCTCGTCGTCGGGCATCAAGTGGGTCCGGCGCAGGTGCACCAACTGGATCCGGTGTTCCAGGACGCGCAGGTACCGGTAGGCCTCATCGAATTCCTGGGCGTCGGTGCGCGAGATGTAGCCGGCCGTGCTCAACGCCGCGATGGCCGACGTCGTGTCGCGCTGGCGGATGGATTCGTCGACCCGGGCATGCACCAGCTGCAGCAACTGGACCGTGAATTCGACGTCGCGGAGCCCGCCGCGGCCCAGCTTGATCTGGCGACCGCGCTCATGGGCCGGGATGTTGTCGGTGACCCGGCGCCGCATGGACTGCACCGACTCGACGAACCCTTCCCGTTCCGACGAGGACCACACCAGCGGCGACACCGCTTCCTCGTACCGACGGCCCAGCTCGGCGTCCCCGGCCACGGCCCGGGCCTTCAGGAGCGCCTGGAACTCCCAGCTCTGCGCCCAGCGCCGGTAATACGTCAGGTGCGAGTCCAGCGTCCGGACCAGCGGCCCGTCCTTGCCCTCCGGGCGCAGATTGGCGTCGACTTCCCAGAGCCCGGGTTCCGGGCCGGGTGAGGAGATGGCGCGCGCCGTTCCGCTGGCCAGCGCCGCGCCGATCACCCCGGCCTCGGTGTCCGCGAGCCCGTCGGCCTCGACGACGTACACCACGTCGACGTCGGAAATATAGTTCAGCTCCCCGGCCCCGCACTTGCCCATGCCGATGATGGCCAGCCGCACCGCCGCGACGTCGCCGGCGCCGAAACGTTCCGCTGTCTCGGCGCGGGCCACCGCAAGCCCGGCGTCCAGCGCGGCCGCGGCCAGGTCCGCCAGTTCCCGGGCGGCGTCCGGCAGGAAGTCGACCGGGGAGGCTGCGGAGAGATCGCGGATCGCCAGTTCGGACAGGTGCCGGCGGTACGCGCTCCGCAGCGCGACGTAGGCGTCCTTGCCCGAAAACGAGGCGACCGGCTGTCCCGACAAGGGGTCCGCCCCGACGGAACGCAGCAGCGAGCTGCGCAGCCGGGAGGCCGGCACCCGGCCGGGTTCCGGTCCTATATCCGTATCGAGGACGTCCAGATGCTCCGGCCGGCGGAGCAGGAAGTCCGCCAGTGCCTCGGAAGCCCCGAGCAGCCGGAACAGGGCTTCGCTGCCGTCGCCGCCCATGTTGATGACGTCCGCCAGGGACGGGTTTTTCTCCAGCAGTCGCACCAGTGACACCAGCGCCTGGTCCGGGTCGGCGCTGACCGCGAACCCGGCCTCCAGCCGCTCCTGGCTGATGCCGGACAGTTCACTGGCCTGCAGGAACCGGGTGCTGCGCTCCAGATCGTGGAATCCTCGGGCGATCAAGCGCCGATTCGTCAGCACGTGTCCGCCCTAGAGGATTCCGATGTTGCGCTTCAGCTCGTGCGGGGTGACCTGCAGCCGGTAGTCGTGCCACTCGGCCCGCTTGTTGCGCAGGAAAATCTCGTACACCTGTTCGCCCAGGATCCCGGCGACCAGCTCCGACTCCTCCATGCTGCGGATGGCGTCATGCAGGCTGGACGGCAACGGGTCCAGGCCCATCGCCCGCCGCTCGGCGGTGCTCAGGCTCCACACGTCGTCCTCGGCGGCCGGCGGCAACTCGTAGCCCTCCTCGATGCCCTTGAGCCCGGCGCCCAGGAGCACCGCGTAGGACAGGTAGGGATTGGCCGCCGAGTCGATGCCCCGGTATTCCACCCGGGCGGACTGGCCCTTGCTCGGCTTGTACAGCGGCACCCGCAGCAGCGCCGACCGGTTGTTGTGGCCCCAAGACACATAACTGGGGGCCTCTCCCCCGCCCCACAGGCGCTTGTAGGAGTTGACGAACTGGTTGGTAACGGCGGTGAATTCGGGTGCATGGCGCAGGATCCCGGCCATGAACTGGCGCGCCGTCTTGGAGAGCTGGAATTCGGCGCCGGCTTCGAAGAATGCGTTCGAGTCTCCCTCGAACAACGAAAAGTGCGTGTGCATGCCGGACCCCGGGTGGTCGGAGAACGGCTTGGGCATGAAGGTCGCGTAGATGCCCTCCATCAACGCCACTTCCTTGACCACCGTGCGGAAGGTCATGATGTTGTCCGCGGTCTGCAGGGCATCGGCGTACCGGAGGTCGATCTCGTTTTGGCCGGGCCCGTCCTCGTGGTGGCTGAACTCCACCGAGATGCCCACGTTTTCCAGCATCGTCACCGCGGTGCGGCGGAAGTCCTGGGCAACACCGCCGGGCACGTGGTCGAAATACCCGGCGTGGTCCACGGGCACCGGGACCCCGTCCGGACCCAGCTGGTCGGACTTGAGCAGGTAGAACTCGATTTCGGGGTGCGTGTAGCAGGTGAAGCCCATCTCCGCGGCCTTGCCCAGCGTCCGCTTGAGGACGTTGCGGGGGTCGGCGGTGGACGGTTCGCCGTCGGGGGTGAGCACGTCGCAGAACATCCGGGACGTTTGCTCCGCTTCACCCCGCCACGGCAGGATCTGGAACGTGGTGGGATCCGGCTGGACCAGCATGTCGGACTCGAAGACCCGGGCCAGCCCTTCGATCGAGGAGCCGTCGAAGCCGAGCCCCTCCTCGAAGGCGCCTTCGACCTCGGCCGGGGCCAGCGCCACCGATTTCAGCGACCCGACGATGTCGGTGAACCAGAGCCGGACAAAGCGCACGTCGCGTTCCTCGATGGTACGGAGGACGAATTCCTGCTGACGGTCCATGTGCTGCCTTTCGCTGTGTCCGGGCCACGGCATCCAAAACTGCATGCCAAGGCCTGCGGTGGTCTGCTTCCCTTTAGCCTACTGGCAGCACAACCGAAGTTGGCGCCCCCGGTAACGCAGCCGCGCACAAGTGGAGCAGCAGTCGTCTGAGGATTAGGCTCTACCACATGCCCACTTCACAGACTTCCGGTGCCGAGCAGCCGGCTCCTTACGGCACGCCGGCGGCGGCATCGGCTTCCCGCCCGGCCCGCCGCACCCGCATCCACCACCTGCAGCAGGCCAAGGACGAGGGCCGGCGCTTCGCCATGCTGACGGCGTACGACCAGTACACCGCGGAAATCTTCGACGCCGCCGGCATCGAGGTGCTGCTCATCGGGGACTCGGCGTCCAACAACGTCCTGGGCAACGAGACCTCCCTGCCGATTACCGTGGACGAGATGCTGCCGCTCTGCCGGGCGGTCGCCCGCTCGGCCCGCAGCGCCTTCGTCGTTGCCGACCTGCCCTTCGGCAGCTACGAGGTGTCGCCGGCGCAGGCGGTGGAAACGGCCGTGCGCTTCCTGAAGGAAACCGGCGTCCACGCGGTGAAAATGGAGGGCGGCGCCTACTATGCGGACACCGTCCGGGCCATGGTGCAGGCCGGAGTTCCGGTACTGGCGCATATCGGCTTCACTCCGCAGAGCGAACATGCGCTGGGCGGCTACCGGGTGCAGGGCCGCGGCGACGACGCCGAACGGCTCATCGACGACGCCCTGGCCCTGGAAGCTGCCGGAGCCTTCGCGGTGCTCATGGAGATGGTCCCGGCCGAGGCGGCCGCCAAGGTGGACCAGGCCCTGCGTGTCCCCACGATCGGGATCGGGGCCGGGCCGTCGACCACCGGCCAGGTCCTGGTCTGGCAGGACATGGTCGGCCTGCGCGGCGGCAAGATGGCGAAGTTCGTCAAACAGTATGCGGACGTGCGCACCGTGATCTCCGACGCCGCCGCCGCCTTCCGCTCGGACGTCCAGGACGGCGCGTTCCCCGGCCCGGAGCACTCCTTCTAGGCGGCGTGTCCCTTCAGGCTCCGGCGGCCTCTAGGCCCCGCGGCCTCTAGGCTTCGCGTCCCTTTGATCGGCGCACCCCGCCTCGGGGCAGGCGCCGGCGGGATCAGTCGTCCTCCGCGTCCCACTCCTCGTTGCGCCGCTGCACCTTTTCCAATGCGTGCTCGGCCTCTTCGCGGGTCTCGTAGGGGCCGATCAGCTGGGTCCAGTCGGACTGGGCGCCCACTTCCACCTGATGGGTGACCACGTTGTACCAGAAATCCGCCATGCCGGCCTCCTTACGTTGACGGCGCCCGGCAGCGTTCGAAGGCTGTTGCCCCTCCGCTGTCGGGCACCTCTGCAGCACCTATATGATCGATACTATGCCCCACAACGCAGCAACAGCACCCGTCGGAACCCTCGTTCAAGGCACAGTCAGCCCCCCGTTGCCCGTTCCCCCTTCGATCGTTCGGCCCGAGTACGCGTGGAAGCCGGCGCCGGCCAAATTCACCGGCTCGGAGGTCAAGACGCCGGAGACCATCGAGAAAATCCGCGTCGCCGGACGGATCGCCGCACAGGCCATCGTGGAGGTCGGCAAGCACATCGAGCCGGGCGTGACCACCGACGAGTTGGACCGGATCGGGCATGAATTCCTGCTGGATCACGGGGCGTATCCCTCCTGCCTGGGCTATCGCGGCTTCCCCAAGTCGATCTGTTCCTCGGTGAATGAAGTGATCTGCCACGGCATTCCGGATACCACCGTGCTGCAGGACGGGGACATCATCAACATCGATATCACCGCGTACCTGGACGGCGTCCACGGGGACACGAACTACACCTTTTTGGTCGGTGACGTCGATGAAGAGTCGCGCCTGCTGGTCGAGCGCACCCAGGAGTCGCTGCGCCGCGGCATCAAGGCCGTGGCCCCGGGGCGGGAGATCAACGTCATCGGCCGGACCATCGAGTCCTATGCCAAACGTTTCGGCTACGGCGTGGTCCGCGATTTCACCGGCCACGGCGTCGGCGAGGCCTTCCACACCGGCCTGATTATCCCGCACTATGATGCCGCCCCGGCCTACAGCCGGGCGATTGAGCCGGGCATGGTTTTCACCATCGAGCCCATGCTGACCCTGGGCACGATCGAGTGGGAGATGTGGGATGACAACTGGACGGTCGTCACGAAGGACCGCAGGCGGACCGCCCAGTTCGAGCACACGCTGGTGGTCACCGACTCCGGAGCGGAAATCCTCACCCTCCCCTAGCCTTTAGCAGCCTGACACCGCCGGACACAGCGGGTAGGCTTCCGGTAGTCCGGCGAGGCGCGCCGGGGCTCAACGCGCACGGAGGTGGCATGGCGACCCAGGACACTGTCGTCAAGAAGGCAGCCAGGCGGGCGGCCCGGTCGGCGATCGGCATCGATATCGGCGGAACCGGCATCAAGGGCGGCATCGTCGACCTCAAAAAAGGCATCCTGGTCGGCGACCGCATCCGCTATGACACGCCCCGCCCCTCCAGTCCGGAGGCCGTGGCCGACGTCGTCGCGCGCATCGTCAAAGAACTCAGCGCGCGCCCGGAAGGACCCGAATCCGACCGCCCGGTGGGGGTGACGTTCCCCGCCATCATCCGCCACGGCATTGCACGGTCGGCGGCCAACGTGGACGAGCGCTGGATCGGCACCGACGTCGACGCGCTGCTCACGCACCGGATGTCCCGCCCCGTGCAGGTGATGAACGACGCAGACGCGGCCGGCCTGGCGGAGGTCCGCTACGGGGCGGGTTCGGGGGTAAAAGGGACCGTGCTGGTCATCACCCTGGGCACGGGCATCGGGTCCGCGTTCATCTTCGACGGCAAGCTGGTGCCGAACGCCGAGCTGGGCCACCTGGAGCTGGACGGGCACGACGCCGAGTCGAAGGCTTCCGCCGTGGCCCGCGAACGCGACGGACTGGACTGGGCGGAGTACTCGCAGCGCCTGCAGCGGTACTTTTCGCACGTCGAGTTCCTGTTCTCGCCGGAACTGTTCATCATCGGCGGCGGCATCTCGAAACGGAGCGAGGACTTCCTGCCCCGGCTTCAGCTGGCCACGCCGATCATCCCGGCCCAGCTGCGCAACAACGCCGGCATCGTAGGGGCGGCCCTGCAGGCGGCCCTGCACTTCGGCTTCGCCAAATAGGCCGGCAACCGGACGGTTGGTGCCGGTGGCGGCCTCGGCTTCCCCTCCGCAGCCGCCACCGGAGTCTTGGTCGCGCTATTGCGCTGTCAACGGCCGTTGCCGGCCTTCGGGCCCCTGCTGGCCGTTCCGCTGCGCATCGTGGCGCAGCTGGTCGATCGCGGATTCGAAATCCTCCAGCGATTCGTAGCCCTGGTAGACGCTGGCGAACCGCAGGTAGGCGATCAGGTCCAGCTTCTTCAGCGGGCCGAGGATGGCCAAGCCCACCTCATGCGCGTCGATTTCCGCGGCCCCGCTGGCGCGGACAGATTCTTCGACTTCCTGGGCCAGCATGGCCAGGTCATCTTCCGTCACGGGACGGCCCTGGCAGGCCTTGCGCACGCCGTTGACGACCTTGGTCCGGCTGAACGGCTCGCTGACACCGGAGCGCTTGATCACGCTGAGGCTGGTGGTCTCCACTGTGGTGAAGCGGCGCCCGCAGGCCGGACACTGGCGGCGCCGCCGGATCGCCGAACCGTCATCGGTCAGCCGGCTGTCCACCACCCGGGAATCGGAGTTGCGGCAGAACGGACAGTACACGCCACACTCCTTCCCTCGGGACAGCCAACCCATTCATCCTAGAACCATATGTAGGTGAATTACAAGACTGTCATTACTACATGTTGGGGTTTGGCCCGGTTCAGGCGAATCGGATGGCGACGGCGTCGCCGTGGGCCGGGAGGTTCTCGGCGCGGGCCAGCGCGGCGATGTGCCCGCTGACTTCCCGCAGCGCCGCGTTGCCGTAGTTGACCACCTGGACGGCACGCAGGAAGGTCGTCACGTTCAGGCCGCTGGCGAAGGTGGCGGTCCCGCTGGTGGGCAGCACGTGGTTGGAGCCGGCGCAGTAGTCGCCCAGGCTCACCGGGCTGTAGTCGCCTACGAAGATCGCTCCGGCGTTGCGGATCCGGGCGGCCACCGCGGCCGCGTCGGCGGTCTGGATCTCCAGGTGTTCGGCGGCGTAGGCATCGCAGACGGCGATGCCCTGTTCCAGCCCGTCCACCAGGATGGTCCCCGACTGCGGGCCGGACAGCGCCTCGCGGACGCGGCGGGCGTGTTTGGTGCGGGCGACCTGCCCGCCGAGTTCCCGGCGCACTGCCGCCGCCAGTTCCTCCGAAGCCGTGATCAGGACCGAGGCGGCGTGCGGGTCGTGCTCGGCCTGGCTGATCAGGTCGGCGGCCACGAACGCCGGATTGGCAGTCTCGTCGGCCAGGATGGCGATCTCGGTGGTGCCGGCCTCCGCGTCGATCCCCACCACGCTCTTAACCAGCCTCTTGGCCGTGGCCACATAGACGTTGCCGGGGCCCGTGACGACGTCCACCGGTTCCAGCGCCGGGCCGTGCGCGTTCGCGGGCGCGCCGTAAGCGAACGCCGCCACCGCCTGCGCGCCGCCGATGGCGTACACCTCGTCGATTCCCAGCAGTTTGGCGGCGGCCAGGATGGTCGGGTGCGGGAGCGAGCCGAAGTCTTTCTGCGGCGGCGACGCGAGGGCGATGGACGCTACGCCCGCGGCCTGGGCGGGTACCACGTTCATGACGACCGATGACGGGTACACCGCCAGCCCGCCGGGGACGTAGAGGCCCACCCGGTTCACCGGGATCCATTTGTGCGTCACCACCGCTCCGTCACCGATCTCGACGTCGGTGTCCGCCGGCTTTTGCGCCGCGGCGAACCGCCGGGCGCGCGCGATCGATTCCTCCAGGCCGGCGCGGACCTGCGGATCCAGCTGTTCCAGGGCTTCGTCCAGCGCGGCCGCCGGCACGCGGGGGTGCAGTTGCTCGACCCCGTCGAAGCGGCGGGCAAGCTCCGCCAGGGCGGCGAACCCGCCCGCCCGGACCTTGCCGATGATTTCCTCTACGGCGCCGGTGGCGGCGTCGAAGGTGGTCTCCGCCCGCGGCATGGCGGCCTTGAGTTCGGCGGTGCCCAGCCGGCGGCCGCGCAGGTCCAGGGTGGGGAAATCGTTGAAGGTGTTGGCCGAGTCTGCAGAAGTCACCCACCCATTCTACTGACCCGGCGCCGCCGCCCGGTCAGGCATCGAGGCAGGCGGGCCCGAGCAGGACTTTGAGGTCGCCGAACAGCGAGGGGTTCGGATTGACCCGCAGGTCCACCCCGAGCTTCATCACCTCGACCTTGCGCGAGCCGTTCAGCCGCACCTGCACCTCGGTGGTGCCCGGGTGGGTGCGCAGCACGTCGCCCAGCGCGGTGACCACCGACTCGGTGGCCTTGAAGCTGGCCATCGAGATCACGACGGGTCCGGAGTGCCCGTCGCTCAGGTCCGGAACGGTGAGTTCCTGCGCATTCAGGGTGACGGCACCGTCGTCGCGGCGCTGCAGCCGGCCGCGGACCACCACGATCAGGTCTTCCGCGAGCACGGTGGCGATCGGCGCGTAGGCCTGCCCGAAGAACATCACCTCCATGGAACCGCCCAGGTCCTCGACCTCGGCGCGGGCGTAGGCGTTGCCGCTGTTCTTGGCGATCCGGCGCTGCAGCGACGTGATCATGCCCGCGATGGTGATGATCTGACCGTCCGGCGGGCCGTCCTCGCCGATCACGGACGTGATGGACAGGTCCGCGTGCTGGCTCAGGATCCCGTCCAGCCCCTGCAGCGGGTGGTCCGAGACATACAGGCCGAGCATGTCCCGCTCGAACGCGAGCTTGTCCTTCTTGTCCCACTCGGGCAGGTCCGGCACGTCGACCGACAGGCCCCCGGCGGTTTCGCCGCCGTCGTCGAACGCGCTGAAGAGGTCGAACTGGTTGGCCGCCTCGTTGCGCTTGAGCACGATCACCGAGTCCACCGCCTCTTCGTGGATCATCGCGAGGGCGCGGCGCGGATGGCCCAGCGAGTCGAAGGCGCCCGCCTTGACCAGCGACTCGATGGTGCGCTTGTTGCACACCACGGCCGGGACCTTCTGCAGGAAGTCGCTGAAGCTGGCGAAGTTGCCCTTCTCGTCGCGTGCGGCCACCATGGCGTGCACGACGTTGGCGCCGACGTTGCGGATGGCGCCCATGCCGAAGCGGATGTCCGTGCCGACCGGGGTGAAGTTCAGTGCCGACTCGTTGACGTCCGGCGGCAGCACGGTGATGCCCATGTGCCGGCATTCGTTCAGGTACAGCGCCAGCTTGTCCTTGTCGTCGCCCACCGAGGTGAGCAGGGCGGCCATGTATTCGGCCGGATAGTGCGCCTTCAGGTAGGCCGTCCAGTAGGACACCAGGCCGTAGGCCGCCGAGTGCGCCTTGTTGAACGCGTAGTCGGAGAAGGGCAGCAGGATGTCCCACAGCGCCTTGACCGCCGCCTCGGAGTAGCCGCGGTCCACCATGCCTTGGTGGAAGCCCGCATACTGCTTGTCCAGTTCGGACTTCTTCTTCTTGCCCATGGCGCGGCGCAGGATGTCCGCCTGGCCCAGCGAGAAGCCGGCCACCTTCTGCGCGATCGCCATCACCTGCTCCTGGTACACGATCAGGCCGTAGGTGGTATCCAGGATTTCGCGCAGCGGCTCTTCCAGCTCCGGATGGATCGGGGTGATCTCCTGGACGCCGGTCTTGCGGAGGGCGTAGTTGGTGTGCGAGTTCGCGCCCATCGGGCCCGGCCGGTACAAGGCGATGACGGCGGAGATGTCTTCGAAGTTGTCCGGGCGCATCATCTTCAGCAGGGACCGCATGGGGCCGCCGTCGAGCTGGAACACGCCGAGGGTATCGCCGCGGGCGAGCAGTTCGTAGGACGGCCGGTCGTCCAGGTCGAGCGTTTCAAGGTCCAGGTCGATGTCCTGGTTCATCTTGATGTTCTCGATGGCGTCCGTGATGATCGTCAGGTTGCGCAGGCCGAGGAAGTCCATCTTGATCAGGCCGAGGCCTTCGCAGGTGGGGTAGTCGAACTGCGTAATGACCTGGCCGTCCTGCTCCCGGCGCATGATCGGGATGATGTCGATCAGCGGTTCCGAGGACATGATCACGCCGGCGGCGTGCACGCCCCATTGGCGCTTCAGCCCCTCCAGGCCCAGCGCGGTTTCGAAGACCTTCGCGGACTCCTGGTCGGACTTGAGCAGCTCACGCATCTCATCGGCCTCGCCGTAGCGCTTGGCGTTGGGGTCGTGGACTTCCTTCAGCGTCAGGCCCTTGCCCATGACGTCCGGCGGCATCGCCTTGGACAGCCGCTCGCCGGTCGAGAACGGATAGCCCATGACGCGGGACGAGTCCTTCAGCGCCTGCTTGGCCTTGATGGTGCCGTAGGTGACGATCATGGCGACGCGGTCGTCGCCGTACTTCTCGGTGACGTACTTGATCACCTCGGGGCGGCGCCGGTCGTCGAAGTCGACGTCGAAGTCGGGCATCGAGACGCGGTCCGGGTTCAGGAAGCGCTCGAAGATCAGCCCGTGCTTGAGCGGGTTCAGGTCGGTGATGCGCATCGCGTACGCGACCATGGAGCCGGCGCCGGAACCACGGCCGGGTCCGACGCGGATGCCGTGGTCCTTCGACCAGTTGATGAAGTCGGCGACCACCAGGAAGTAGCCGGGGAAGCCCATCTGGAGGATGATGCCGATCTCATATTCGGCCTGCTTCCGCACGTCGTCGGGAATGCCGTGGGGGAACCGGTAGTGCAGGCCCTTCTCGACTTCCTTGACGAACCAGGACTCCTCGTTCTCCCCCTCCGGGACCGGGAAGCGCGGCATGTAGGAGGCCTTGGTATTGAACTCCACGTTGCAGCGCTCGGCGATCAGGAGCGTGTTGTCGCAGGCCTCCGGGACGTCGCGGAAGATGGCCCGCATTTCCGCCGGAGACTTCAGGTAGAACTCGTCCGCGTCGAACTTGAAGCGCTTCGGGTCGGCCAGCGTCGAGCCGGACTGCACGCACAGCAGCGCCGCGTGCGACTTCGCGTCTTCGGCATGGGTGTAGTGGAGGTCGTTGGTGGCGACGAACGGCAGCCCGAGTTCGCGGGCCAGTTTCCGCAGGTCGGCCTGGACGTTGCGTTCGATGTCCAGGCCGTGGTCCATCAACTCGCAGTAAAAGTTTTCTTTGCCGAAGATGTCCCGGAAATCGGAGGCGGCCTGCTTGGCCTCGTCGTAGAGTCCCAGCCGCAGCTTGGTCTGGACCTCGCCGGACGGGCAGCCGGTGGTGGCGATCAGTCCCTTGCCGTAGGTCTGCAGCAGGTCGCGGTCCATCCGGGGCTTGTAGAGGTAGCCCTCCAGCGAGGCCAGCGAGGAGGCGCGGAACAGGTTGTGCATGCCCTCGGTGGTCTCGGCCCACATGGTCATGTGGGTGTAGGCGCCGGCGCCGGAGACGTCGTTGCGTCCGCCGTCGCCCCACCGCACCCGGGTCTTGTCCGCCCGGGCGGTGCCCGGCGTCAGATACGCTTCCACTCCGACGATCGGCTTGATGCCGGCGTTGCGGGCCTTGTTCCAGAAATCGAAGGCGCCGAAGACGAACCCGTGGTCGGTCGTCGCCACCGCGTTCATGCCCAGTTCATCGGCGTGGCTGAACAGGTCGGTCAGCCGCGCCGCACCGTCGAGCATCGAGTACTCGGTGTGGTTGTGAAGGTGGACGAAGGAATCGTTGCCGATTTTGGATGAAGTCACTGCTGCCACCGTTTCATTCTAGGTGCCGGAGCCAGCCAGTACCGGCTTACACGCGGTGTTCGGCCAGCGCCTGCAGCGCGTAGGCCAGGTCCCGCGGGTACTCGCTCTCGTATTCGACCCACTCCCCGCTGCCGGGGTGGTGGAAACCAAGTTTCTTGGCGTGCAGCCACTGCCGGGTCAGTCCCAGCGCGGCGGCGAGTTTGGGGTCCGCGCCATATGTCAGGTCGCCGGCACACGGATGCCGTAGCGCGGAAAAGTGAACCCGGATCTGGTGCGTGCGGCCGGTCTCCAAGTGCACCTCGACCAGCGAAGCCCTGCCGAAGGCCTCGAGTACCTCGTAGTGGGTGATCGAGTTGCGGCCGTCTTCGACCACGGCGAACCGCCAGTCGTAGCCGGGATGCCGGCCGATCGGCGCATCGATGGTGCCCTCCAGCGGGTCCGGCAGTCCCTGGACCAGCGCGTGGTAGACCTTGTCCACCGTGCGTTCCTTGAACGCGCGCTTCAGCAGGGTGTAGCCGTGTTCGGTCTTGGCGACCACCATGACGCCGGAGGTTCCCACGTCCAGGCGGTGGACGATGCCGGCCCGCTCGGCGGCACCCGACGTCGAAATCCGATAGCCCCGGGCGGCCAGGGCTCCGACGACGGTCGGGCCGACCCAGCCCGGCGAGGGGTGGGCGGCAACGCCCACCGGCTTGTCGATGACGACGAAATCGTCCTCGTCTCCGAGAATCTGCAAATCCTCAACCTCTTCCACCACGACGGCGAGCGGATCCCGCTGTTCGGGTACGGCAATGCGCAGGCTTCCCTGCTGCGGGAGCTTCTCCGACTTGGCGATAACCCGGCCGTCCAATTCCACGCGTCCGTCGCCGAGGAGTGCTGCGGCTGCCGAGCGGGATACTCCCAGCAGCGCGGCCACCGCGGTATCGGCCCGCGCGCCGGCTGTCCGGGCGTCCAGCTCCACGACCCTGACGTCGTCAGTCACCGCTCTCCCCCGCCGCCTTGCCGTCGCCGGCCGGCTTGTCCGCGGCCTTGGCGGTCTCCCGGGTACCGTCCATTCCGATGCCCATGAACGTCAGCACGCACCACAGGATGACCGCTCCCACCACGGCGGAGTCGGCAATGTTGAAGATGGCGAAGTTGGGAAAGGCGATGAAGTCCACCACGTGGCCCACCCCGAAGCCGGGTTCGCGGAACAGCCGGTCGGTCAGGTTGCCCAGCGCGCCGCCGAGCAGGAAGCCGAGGGCCACGGACCACCACAGGGACCGGACCTTGCGCGCGTAGATCACGATCGCCGCGGAAACCGCCGTCATGACGATGGTGAACACCCACGTGTAGTCCTCGCCGATCGAGAACGCGGCCCCGGAATTGCGGATGAAGTGCCAGTGCAGCAGCGGCGGCAGCACCGGGGTGATCTGGCCCTCGGTCATGGTGGACACCACCCACCACTTGGTCAGCTGGTCGAAGGCATAGGCGAACGCCGCGCAGCCGGCCAGCAGCAGGATGAACCGGCCGGCGCCCTTCCGCTGTCCCGGTGCGGCCGCCGCCCCATCGTCGGGTCGATCGGCTGCCGGTGAAGTTTCTGACATGTCTCTCTCGTCTTCAGTGCCGGTCGGGCGCCGGCGCGGGGCGTCCAAAGCCAATGGCCGGCGGCAGGGTAATCCCGGCGCCGGCCATTGGGAGCCCCGTGGCACGGGGCTGGCGGTTATCTTCCGCGCTTACGCGTCGGCGCTGTCCTTGACCTCGGGGGCAGCGAAGGATCCGCGGGCTTCCAGGTCCCGCAGCTGGCCTTCGATGTACGCCTTCAGGCGGGCCCGGTAGTCGCGTTCGAATCCACGCAGCTGCTCCAGCTTGCGCTCCAGCACGGCCTTCTGCTGCTCGAGGTTGCCCAGGGTCTTGCGGCTCTTCTCTTCGGCGTCATTGACCAGGCTGCTGGCTTCCAGCTGTGCCTCGGCAATGATCTTGTCCCGCTGCTCCACGCCGGCGGTGACGTACTCGTCGTGGAGCTTCTGGGCCATGGCCAGCACGCCCGCGGCGGACTCGGCGGCCGCGGTGTGCCCGGTCCCGGATGCCGGAACGGCCGCGGGGGCCGGCTTCGGCTCCTCCTTCGGCTTGGGCTCTTCCTTGGGCTCTTCCTTGACCGGTTCCCTGACCTGCTCGGTCTTCGGGGCGGCGGAGACCGGAGCCGGCACGGAGGCCTCCGGACCCTGGTTCGACGTGGCGTCGGCCAGCTTCTTGCGAAGTTCGTCGTTCTCCTGGTTCAGCCGGCGGAGTTCGACGACGATCTCATCTAGGAAATCGTCGACCTCGTCCTGGTCATAGCCTTCGCGAAACTTGGTCGGCTGGAACCGCTTGTTGACAACGTCTTCTGGCGTCAAAGCCATCTGGTCACCTCATACTGGTTCGTGGGTCATGAATGCTACGTGCTGGATTCATAACAACGGTAGCGAATATCCGCCGTGCAACGGACATCCGCCAGCTATATCTGAATCAGAATATATCGTTTCGGAGACGAACACTAACGCGCCCCCGGTCAGGCCAGACCGGCCACGATCGCCATGGCGATCGTGACGGCAAGGAACAGGACCAGGAACGCAAGATCGAGCGCGAATCCTCCGATTCGCAGCGGCGGAATGAGCCGTCGGAGGGCCTTCATGGGCGGGTCGGTCACGGAGTAGACCGCTGACGCCGCGACGAGCGCGATGCCGCGCGGCCGCCAGCGCCGGGCAAAGGCCTGCACGATTTCAAAGACGATCCGCACGATCAGGGCCAGCTGGAACAGCATCAAGATCAGGTAGAGCAGGACGAAAATGAGGGACACGCCGGTTCCACGATTCCTAGCGCTAGAAGGAGTAAGGCTGGCGGCACGCCTGCCGGAGGTGGCTGCGGGCTAGCTCTGGTTGAAGAAGCTGGCCTGCTGGTCGCTGGACTTCCGGTCCTCGCCCAGCACTTCCACGCTCGACGGCGAGAGCAGGAAGACCTTGTTCGTGACCCGCTCGATGCTGCCGTGCAGGCCGAAGACCAGGCCGGCGGAAAAGTCGACCAAACGCTTGGCTTCCGCTTCGCCCATGTCCGTGACGTTCATGATCACCGGAATGCCGTCGCGGAAACTTTCGCCAATGATCTTGGCATCATTGTACGACCGCGGATGCACGGTGGTGATCTGGTGCAGCACTGTAGCGTCCTCGCGGGCCGACGGAGCGCGCTTGATCGGCGTCACCGGCGCCCGGTATTCCTCGGCAACCTGCTTCACCGGCGGGGCGGGCTCGGGGCGGCGCTCCTGACGGGGCTGGTCCACAGGCTGCTCCTCATCTCGAGCGGGCGTGTCTGCCTGCTCGGCTTCGTAGTGCTCGTCACCATCGGCGAGCCCAAGATAAATCATTGTCTTGCGCAGTGTGCCTGCCATGGTCGCTCCCATCCTGTCTTCAGCGCTGCTGTCCCGCCTTGCCAGGTCCCGGATTGGCGGGCCCGGCAAGGAGTCTGCCTAGCCAAAACGCTACCCCACGGCCGGTCGCGGGCCGAGGACATCGGAACCGACGCGGAGGTGTGTCGCGCCCGCGGCGACCGCGGCTTCGAGGTCCTGGCTCATGCCCGCCGACACCAGGCCGGCGCCGGGGTGCTGTTCCTGAAGCCGCTGCGACAGCTCGACCAGCCGGCCGAACGCGCGGGCAGGGTCTGCGCCCAGCGGTGCGACCGCCATCAGCCCGGCGGGGTTCAGTCCCGTGGTGTCACCGAGGGCATCGGCCAGCGCCGGGATGTCCTCCGGCCGGGCACCGCCGCGGGCCGCCGTGCCGGCGCCCTGCCCGGTGCCGCTCTCGTCGAGGTTTACCTGGATCAGGCAGTCCAGGTGCGCCCGCGGTGCGAGCCCGGCGGCCTCCCGCCGTTCCTGCTCGGCGAGCACGGCCTTGCCGAGGGCGGTGACGAGTTGCCGCCGGTCCACCGAATGGACCACATCCGCGTACCGCACCACGGACTTTGCCTTGTTCGTCTGCAGTTGGCCGATGAAATGCCAGCGGAGCCCGGCACCGGCAAGCTCGGCGGCCTTCGCGGCCGCTTCCTGGTCCCGGTTTTCGCCGACGTCGGTGACGCCCAGGTCATGCAGCAGCGCAACGTCGGAGGCCGGGAAGAACTTCGTCACGACGATCAGTTCCGGCTCCGTGGAACGCCCCGCGGCGGCCCGGGCGATCCGGGCCCGGACACGTTCCAGGTTCGCTGCCAGTTCGGACTTGCGGGCGTCGGTACTCATGCGTCCTTCCAGACAAGGCCGGCGAACCGGCCGGTTCGTTGATCGCGCCGGTAGGAGTACAGCCTCTCGTCCTCCCGGGTGCAGCCGGCCACCTGGTGCACGTCCACACCGAGCCCGGCCAGCTCTGCCCTGGCTCCGGCGGCAAGGTCCAGGGCCGGCGTCCCCCAGGCTGTCCTCGCCGCCAGTTGGGGAATCCGGTCAACCGCCTCGGCCTGCATCTGCTCGGGAACCTCATAGCAGGCCCCGCAGATGGAGGGACCGATCCAGGCCCGCAGTTCGCCCGCACCGGCCTCGCGGAGCCGGGCGACGGTGTTGGCCAGCACCCCGTCGAGCAGTCCGCGGCGGCCGGCATGGGCCACGGCGGTGGCGGCCCCGCCGTCGGGACGTGTCCCCACCAGCACGACCGGCAGGCAGTCCGCGACCATCACCGCCAGCGGTGCCGCGCCGTCGGCGCTGACCAGCGCGTCGGCCGGCGCGGCTCTTTCAGTGGTGTCGGCCTCCCCGCCGCCGGCGGGGATGACCGCCGCGACGGCCGAATGCACCTGGTTCATGAACCGCAGCGAACCGGCCGGTACGGACATGGCGTCTTCCAGCGCCGCGCGCCGCCGGAGCACCGTGTCGGGGTCGTCCCCGACATGCAGGCCAAGGTTCCCGGCCGAGCGGTCGGTAAAGGCGGCCCACACGCCGGTGTGGACCCGCTGCTTCCACCAAAACACTGCCGGACCCGCCTGGGGGTTTACTTCAGGAAGTCCGGAACGTCCAGGTCGTCGACGCGGCCCGCGCTCAGGTCCGGCTCGACGATGGCCGGCAGATCCATGTCGAAGCCCGCATCGGCGGGAACGTGGTGCTGCGGCATGGCACTGCTGAAGCTGTGCTCAATGGGCTCCGAGACCGGCACGGACGGCTGGGCGGCCGGAACGGCGGGCGTACCGGCCGGGGCGGCGGCCGGCTTCTGGGGCGGAGCGGAGGTGACGTCCACCTGGTCAAAGCCGGCGGCGATGACGGTCACCCGGGCTTCGTCGCCGAGCGCATCGTCGATGACGGCGCCGAAGATGATGTTCGCCTCGGGGTGTGCGACTTCCTGCACCAGCCGGGCGGCCTCGTTGATCTCGAACAGGCCCAGGTCCGATCCGCCCTGGATCGACAGCAGCACGCCGTGCGCACCGTCGATCGACGCTTCCAGCAGCGGAGACGCGATCGCCAGCTCGGCGGCCTTGACGGCCCGGTCCTCGCCGCGGGCGGAGCCGATGCCCATCAGCGCCGAGCCGGCGCCCTGCATGACGGACTTCACGTCCGCGAAGTCAAGGTTGATCAGGCCCGGGGTGGTGATCAGATCGGTGATGCCCTGCACGCCGGAGAGCAGCACCTGGTCGGCGGACCGGAAGGCATCGAGCATGGAGACGTTGCGGTCGCTGATGGACAGCAGACGGTCGTTGGGGATCACGATGAGGGTGTCGACTTCGTCGCGCAGCGTCTCGATGCCGCTTTCGGCCTGGTTCGACCGGCGGCGGCCCTCGAAC
Source organism: Arthrobacter sp. Y3223151 (assembly GCF_059091125.1). Lineage (NCBI taxonomy): Bacteria > Bacillati > Actinomycetota > Actinomycetes > Micrococcales > Micrococcaceae > Arthrobacter > Arthrobacter sp. Y3223151. The sequence goes on from NZ_JBNHGI010000006.1 coordinate 160,271, forward strand.
GTGAACGGGCGGGTGACAACGCCGATGGTCAGGGCGCCGAGCGAGCGCGCGATCCGGGCCACCACCGGTGCGCCGCCGGTGCCGGTGCCGCCGCCTTCGCCGGCGGTCACGAAGACCATGTCCGCCCCGCGCAGCACTTCCTCGATCTCTTCGGCATGGTCCTCGGCGGCCTTTCGGCCCACCTCCGGGTCGGCGCCGGCACCAAGACCCCGGGTGAGTTCGCGCCCGACGTCGAGCTTGACGTCGGCGTCACTCATCAGCAGTGCCTGAGCGTCGGTGTTGATGGCGATGAACTCCACGCCGCGGAGTCCCACCTCGATCATCCGGTTGACGGCATTCACGCCACCGCCGCCGATGCCGACGACCTTGATGACGGCCAAGTAATTCTGCGGTGCTGCCACGTCCTGTGTCCCTTGCTCGAGTCTGTGCACTGATCAGTTCTGCCGGAGCGGGCGGGTACCCTGTCCGGTAGTTTCACCTAACCTTAACCTTCAACTTGAAGGTTAGAGTTATGTCAAGTAGTTCCTATTCGAGACGCTAGACGCAAGCCCCGGCCCACACAACGACCTTGCTCCGCGTGTCGCGCGTTCCCACCATGTTGCGCATTTCCCGTCTCCTGCTCAACGCGTCACCGGGCGTGTGGGCGTGCTCACATCGATGACGCTCGCCTTGTCTTTCACGTCTTTTGCCCGCAGCAGCGCCTGCAGGACGGTGGCCTTGAGTTCCTGCTCCTGCGCGTTCCCCCACAGCACTTTCTGGCCGCTGGCCAACTGGAGTTCCACCGAGTCCACCGACTGCGCGGAGGCGTGCTTGAGTTGTTTCAGGACGTCGGGCGGCAGCGCGGCGAGCACCCCGGTGATGGACGCGAAGACATCCGGGTTTTCGGCGGCCTTCGCGCCGTCGATCAAGGGCAGTTTTGCCTCGCTGCGCTTGGCGACCGACGCAAGTTCCGTCCCCGACTCGTCGATCAGCACGAATTTCTTGCCGTCCTTCAGCACGGCCACGGGGGTGTGCTCGATGATCCGAACGTGCAGTTCCGACGGCGGCCTGGCGATCACTTCCACCGACTCCACTGCCGGCAGGTGGTCCACCCGGGCATGGACGTCGCGTTCTCCGATGCGGGCCAGCGGCGTTCCCATGAGCGGTTGCAGCGCCTCGGTGAGCGTTGCTTTTTCAGTCAATTCGGCGCCCTCGACGGTGATCGTCTTCACGGCCAGCGCCGGCGACAGGAAGATCACCGACATCAAGACGGCGAAGAGCACGGCCACAATCCCGGCGGCGATCAACAGCCGGCGCCGCGTCTTACGCGCGGCCGGTTCGGGGAAACTGACAACGGTGGTATCGGAGGTGTCCGCCCCGTCCGCGCGGTCCGGTCCCGCCCCGTGGCCCCGCCACCGCGACAGCAGCGCTGCCGCCCCGGCCCGCTTGGCGCCGGACGCGCGCGCGGTCTTGCCTGCCCCCTTGCCGGGCGCGCCGGATGCTGCGGGGACGGACGGAGTGCCGGAGCCGGGCTTGGGTGTACGCGCGGGCCGTGCCGCTCCCCCGGCTTTGAGGGTGCGGGAAGGAGCCGCTGTCCCGGCCGTCCTCCCGGCGGCGGCAAGACCGCCCCGACCGGAAGGCTTGCCCGATCCGCGCTTGGGGGCGCGCGGGGCGGGCTTGGCTGCCGGGGCCGGTCTGGCTGCCGCGGCGGGCCCGGCAGCCGCAGTGGACTCCGCGGCGGGCATGGCCGACACCCTGCCGGTGTTGATCCGCACGCCCGTGTCCCGGGGCGCCTCCGTCGCAGCTCCGGGGTTTGGCTGCTGCCCGATGGCCTCCGGCGGCCGCGGGGCGTCCGGCTGCCGGGCGGCGGCGGGACGTGCGGCGGGCGTGCGGGGCTTGCGCGGACTCATCGCGCCGCCGCTGCGGCCTGCCCCAGGGCTTCGACCAGCACCGGCCCGTATTGGGTCACGTCACCGGCGCCGACGGTCAGCACGATGTCCCCGGGCCGGGAACGGGCAACAATGTCCCGCACCGCCCGCCCCGGATCCGGTGCATAGCTGCCGGGAGCGAGCCGGCTGGTGATCAGTTCGCTGGTGACGCCCGGGATCGGATCTTCGCGGGAGGCGTAGATATCGAGGACGGCCGCCGAATCGGCCAGTTGCAGGGCCCGGGCGAACTCCGCGGCAAATTCCCGGGTGCGGGAAAACAGATGCGGCTGGAACAGGACATGCACCGCATGCCCGCCGGCCACCTTGCGGGCGGCCGTGAGGGCCGCGTGGACCTCGGTGGGGTGGTGTGCATAATCGTCGAACACGCGCACCCCTGCCGCCGTGCCCTTGGCCTCGAACCGCCTGGCTGCTCCGGTGAACCCGGCCAGTCCCTCGGCTGCGGTGGCCGGATCGATGCCCTGGGTGATGGCCACGGCGAGGGCGGCGGCGGCATTGCGGATGTTGTGCTCGCCCGGCACCTGCAGCCGCAGCGTGCAGCTGCCGCCGGGGTATGCGATCCTGCTGGTGCTCCCCGAGCCGGCGAAGACTGTGTCTTCGACGCGCACCTGGGCTTCGGCCGCGTAGCCATAGCCCAGCACGCGGCCTGCTGCGCCGGACGCCGCCGTCCGTTCCGCCAGGGCGCGGGCGCCGTCGTCGTCGAGGCAGGCCACCAGGGTGCCGTCGGCCGGAAGCAGTGCGGTGAACCGGTCGAAGGAGGAGTACACGGCTTCGGCCGACCCGTAGTGGTCCAGGTGGTCGGCCTCCACGTTGGTCACCACGATGACCTGCGGATTGTAGTTGAGGAACGACCCGTCGGATTCGTCTGCTTCGGCGACGAACAGTTCGCCCCGCCCGTGGGCGGCGTTGACGCCGAGCGCCGCCACATCGCCGCCGATGGCGAACGAGGGTTCGCAGCCGGCCGCCTGCAGCATCACGGTCGCCATGGCCGTGGTGGTGGTCTTGCCGTGGGTGCCGCCGACGGCGATCAGCCGCTTCCCCTCCATCGCGGCGGCAAGGGCCACCGAACGGTGCACGATGTTCAGGCCGGCGGCGGCGGCGGCCTGCAGTTCGGGGTTCTCCGGCCGGATGGCGGTGGAGACTACCACCGTGTCCGCGCCGGCGACATGGGCGGCCTCGTGGCCCACGAAGACGTTGGCACCGAGGGCCTCCAGCTGGCGCAGGACCGCCGAGTCGCGCGCGTCCGAACCGGAGACCGGCAAGCCGCGGGCCAGCAGGATCCGGGCGATGGCGGACATTCCGGCGCCGCCCAATCCAATGAAGTGCACGGCGCCGAGGTCGCCGAACGGCAGCCGGGCGGTGGTGTGGAAATCAGTGGCTTTCATCTGTGTTCCTCCCTGCTGCCTCGAGCACCAATTGTGCCATTCGGGTGTCCGCGTCGCGGATTCCCAGGGCGTGTGCCGCGGCGGACATCTGCTGCAGCCGCTCCGGGTTTTGCAGCAGGGGGATTAGTTCGTCCGTGACCCAGCGGGGTGTGAACCCGCCGTCGCTGACCAGCACGGCCCCGCCCGCGGCCACGAGGGAGGCCGCGTTCAGTGCCTGTTCGCCGTTGCCGTGCGGCAGCGGCACCAGCACGGACGGCAGGCCCACGGCGGCTATCTCGCACACCGTGGCCGCGCCGGCGCGGGCCAGCAGCAGGTCGGCCGCCGCGTAGACATCCTGCATGCCGTCCACAAATTCCACCTGGTGGTAGCCGGGAGCGGCGAGCAGCTGCCCGTCGGCGTCCCGCAGCGCCTTGTTCCGCCCGGTGATGTGCAGCACCTGGATCCCTGCCGCGGCGAGCTCCTGCAGGGAGGCGCCGATGGTGCGGTTGATGCTCAGCGCGCCCGAGGAGCCGCCGGTGACAATGAGGGTCGGCCGGTCCGGCGCCAGTCCCAGCCGCCGGCGCGCGGCTTCGCGGGAGGCTTCCCGGTCCAGGGTGGCGATTTCGGGCCGCATCGGCATGCCGACCCAGCGGGCGCCGGGCAGTTTCGTGTCTTTGAACGCGACCGCGACCCGGCCGGTCAGCCGTGCCCCGACCCGGTTCGCCAGCCCCGGCCGGGCGTTGGCTTCATGGATCACGATCGGCACCCGGCGCAGCCTGGCGGCGATGTAGACCGGCGTGCACACATACCCGCCGACGCCCACCACGACGTCGGCCTTCGCGCCGTCGATGATGCCCGCGGCCTGGCGCACGGCCCCGGCGAACTTGAACGGCAGCTTCAGCAGGTCGAGGGAGGGGCGGCGCGGCAGCGGAACCCGCCCGATCGTGGCGAGCCGGTGGCCCGCCGCGGGGACCAGCCGGGTCTCCATGCCGACGGCGGTGCCGACAGCGAGGATGCGGGCCGCGGGGGCGGCCCGGAGGACGGCGCCGGCGATGGCCAGCAGCGGGCTGACGTGCCCCGCCGTGCCGCCGCCGGCCAGGACCACAGAGGGATCGGAAGTGTTCATGGTGTTGCGGAAGTACCTTCTGCTCGGCTGCTGGTGGTCTGGGTGGGGGTCAGCGGTTCCCGGCCGGCGCTTGCTGCCGCCACCGGCCCAGGAGTCCCCCGGACTTCTTCCGGCCGGGCACATCGGTCCGGGCAAAGGACAAGAGTACACCGACGGCGGCCAGGGTGACCGTCAGCGCGGAGCCTCCGTAGGAGATGAACGGCAGGGGCACTCCGATCACCGGAAGCAGGCCGGTGACCACCGCGATGTTCACGAACGCCTGGCCGATGATCCACACCATGATGGAACCCGCGAGGATCCGCACGAAGAGGGAATCCTGGCGCATCACGGTGCGCACCAGGGCGATGGCCAGGACGCCGAACAGCGCCAGGATGACGGTGGTGCCGAGCAGGCCCAGCTCTTCGCCGATGATGGCGAAAATGTAGTCGTTGTGGGCTTCGGGAATCCAGTTGTATTTCTGCCGGCTCTGTCCCAGTCCCACGCCCCACCAGCCGCCGGAGGCGAGGGCGAAGAGCCCGTTGCATGACTGCATGTTCAGCCCGGTCGTCGCCTCACAGCTCTGGTCCGTCCACATGAGGACGCGGCCCATGCGGTTGGGGCTGACCACCACGAGCAGCAGCACCAGCGCGCCGGCCCCCAGACCGGCCAGGCCGAACAGCTTCAACGGGGCGCCGGCGAAAAACAGTCCGCCGGCAATAATGAGCATCAGGATCATCGCGGTGCCCAGGTCGTTGCCGAGCAGCACCGGGCCGACCACGAGGAGGGCACCGGGCACGACCACCGGGATCAGCAGGTGCTTCCACTGGCCCAGCAGCCGCTCTTTGGCCGCCAGCACCGTTGCCATCCACAGGGACATCCCCAGCTTGGCCACTTCCGACGGCTGCAGGGACACATTGCCGGGGAGGTAGATCCAGTTGCGGTTGCCGCCGACCGTTTCGCCCAGCGGGGTAAAGACCAGCAGCAGCAGGAGCACCGACACCGCGAGGCCGGGCCAGGCGAGCTTCCGGTAGGTGGACACCTTCCACCGCGAGAGGACCAGCATCGCCGTGACCCCCAGTCCGGCGAACACGGCCTGCCGGATGAACAGGCTGAACGGCGAGGTTTCGTCGGCGATCGATTCCACCGCGGACGACGACAGCACCATCAGCAGGCCGATGGCCGTCAGGGCCAGCGCCGAGCCCAGGATCAGGTAGTAGCTGGCCCCGCTGGACCGCGTGCCGGTGCCCTGGATGCGGTCCAGCAGGTCGGTGCCTCGCTGCCGCAGCTCGCGCATCCGGCCGGCGGGGGCGGCCTTCGTCGCGGGAGCGGCGTGACCGCGGGCAGCGGCGGGGGCCGGTGTCCGGCTTCCGCTGCGGGTGGTGGCCATTACTGCTCCTTAGTCGACGGTGCCTGTCCCTCTCCGTACCGGCGGACCGCTTCCATGAACGCATTGCCCCGGTGGGCGTAGGACGTGAACCGGTCCATCGAGGCGGCTGCCGGCGCCATCAGCACGGTGTCCCCGCCGGCGGCGATGCCCGCTGCCGCTTCCACGGCCGCCGCCATCACGGTTTCGCCGTCGGTGTCCGCCGCCTCCGGGGCGCTGCCTCCAGTGTCTCCCGGGTGCGCGTGGACGACCGGGACATCCGGTGCGTGTCGCTGCAGCGAGGCCAGGAGGGCGGTGTTGTCCCTGCCGATCAGCACCACAGCTTTCAGCCGGCGCGCGTGGTCGGCGATCAGCTCGTCGTAGCTGACGCCCTTGGAGAGTCCGCCGGCGATCCATACGACCGAGGAGAAGGACGCCAGCGAGGCCGACGCCGCATGCGGGTTCGTCGCCTTGGAGTCATTGACCCACAGCACACCGGCGTGCTCCAGCACCTTCTGGATCCGGTGTGCCCCCGGATCGAACCGCCGCAGTCCTTCGCGGACCGCGGCCGGTTCCACGCCGTACGCCCGGACCAAGGCGGCGGCGGCCAGGGCGTTGGCCACCTGGTGCCGGGGCGCCGGGTCACCGAGGTCGCCGAGGCCGGCCAGCTCGGTGGCGGAGTCCCGGCGTTCTTCGATGTAGGCCCGATCCACGAGCAGGTTCTCCACGACGCCGACCATGCTGACCGCCGGCATTCCGGTCGTGAAGCCGATCGCCCGGCAGCCCTCGACGACGTCGGCCTCCTCGACCATTTCCTCGGTCTCGCGCTGCTCGGCGTTGTAGACGCACGCGATCCTGGTCCGCTCGTAAATCCTGGCCTTGTCGGCCAGGTACGCCTCATAGGTCCCGTGCCAGTCCACGTGGTCTTCGGCCACGTTGAGCACCACGGAGGCCAGCGGGGACATGGTGTGGGTCCAGTGCAGCTGGAAGCTCGACAGCTCGACGGCGATGACGTCGTAGCCGATGGGATCACGCACCGCGTCCAGGATGGGCGTGCCGACGTTGCCGGCGGCGATGGCGCGCAGCCCGGCCGCCTGCAGCATGGATTCGGCCATCCCCACCGTCGTGGTCTTGCCGTTCGTACCGGTGATGGCCAGCCATTCCGCGGTGCGCCGGCCGGCGCGTTCGCGGACCCGCCACGCCAATTCAACGTCGCCCCAGATGGGGATCCCCGCGTCCGCCGCGGCGGCCAGCAGCGGTGTCCGCGGCTGCCAGCCCGGCGAGGTGACCACCAGTTCGGCCGGCTCCCCGCCGACGTCGGGCAGTGCGCCGGTGTGGTCTTCGCCCAGCAGGACCTGCCGGGCCCCGACAATCTTCAACGTGTCGGCCTTGGCCCGGTTTTCCGCCGTGTCGCTGCCGTCGACGACGACGACGGAGGCGCCCAGTTCGATCAGCGTGTCGGCCGCGGAGAATCCCGACAGCCCGATGCCGGCGACCACCACGCGCAGCCCGGACCAGTCCGCGTCCCAGGAGGTGAGTGCGTCGAGCCGGCTCATGAGCCCAGCACCCATTCGGCGTAGAAGATGCCCAGCGCGGCCGCCACGCACAGCCCGGCGATGATCCAGAAGCGGACGACGACGGTGACTTCGGCCCACCCCTTGAGCTCGAAGTGGTGCTGCAGCGGGGCCATCTTGAAGACGCGTTTGCCGCCGCTGAGCTTGAAGTAGACCACTTGGATGATCACGGACAGCGAGATGATCACGAACAGGCCCGCCATGACCACCAGCAGCAGCTGGCTGCGGGACAGGATGGCGAACCCGGCGATGGCGCCGCCGATTGCCAGCGACCCGGTATCGCCCATGAAGATCTTGGCGGGGGCGGTGTTCCACCACAGGAACCCGATCAGCGCGCCGGCCATGGTTCCTGCCAGCAGCGCCAGGTCCAGCGGGTCGCGTACCTCGTAGCAGACCTCCCCGGGGACCTTGACCGAGCCGCAGCTCTGGTTGAACTGCCAGATGCCCATCAGCATGTAGGCGCCGCAGACCATCACCGAGGCGCCCGCCGCGAGCCCGTCCAGCCCGTCGGTCAGGTTCACGCCGTTGGTGGCTGCGGTGACAATGACGTTCGACCAGATGATGAACAGGATAGTGCCAAGCACGGTGCCGCCGAAGGCGAGGTCCAGCCACGGGATGTCACGGGCGAAGGAGATGTTCATCGACGCGGGCGTGCGGCCCGCGTTGTCCGGGAAGTTCAGCGCCAGGACGGCGAAGAGAATGCCGACGATGCCCTGCAGCACGATCTTGGCCCAGGCCCGCAGCCCGAGGCTGCGCTGCTTGGAGATCTTGATGAAGTCGTCCAGGAAACCGACCAGCCCCATGCCGGCCATCAGCAGCATGAGGACGCCGGCGGAGACGGTGGGCCCGGAATGCGCTTCCCCGTTCATCATCCACATCATCAGGTGCGTGGCAAAGTAGGAGAGCATCACCGCGGCCACGATGACCACGCCGCCCATGGTGGGCGTTCCGCGCTTGGTGTGGTGCGCCGTCGGGCCGTCGTCGCGGATGAACTGGCCGTAGCCTCTCCGCACCAACAGCTTGATGAACAAGGGCGTGCCGAGCAGGGACAGGACCAGCGCCAGGGCAGAGCCGATCAGCAGGGCTATCACTGCGCCTGGCCTTCCTGTTGGGTTTCGGGTCTGCGCGCTGCAGCCGCCGCGGGGCCGTCCGTCGACGGATTTCCTAATGCTATCCGGTCGCCCAGGAACCGCAGCCCGGACGAGTTGGAGGACTTGAACAGCACCAGGTCGCCCGGTTCCAGTTTCTCCTCGAGCACCCCGCGGGCCTCCTCGGGCGTGGCGACCCAGAGCGATTCGTCGCCCCAGGAGCCTTCCAACACGGCGGCGTTGTGCATGGCCTTGGCTCCCGCTCCCACCACGATCAGGTGGGAGATGTTCAGCCGGACCACTATCCGCCCGATCGCGTCGTGGGCCTGCACGGAGTCTTCGCCCAGTTCCAGCATTTCGCCCAGCACCGCCCAGGTGCGGCGGCCGCGGCCGAGTTCGGCCAGCGTGCGCAGCGCTGCCCGCATGGATTCGGGGTTGGCGTTGTAGGCGTCGTTGATCACCGTGACGCCGTCGGCGCGCTCGGTGCGTTCCATCCGCCAGCGGCTGGCGGGGCCGGCCCCGTTCAGGCCGGCGGCGATGGTTTCGGCCGGCACGCCCAGCGCCCAGGCGGCGCCGGCGGCGGCCAGCAGGTTGGTCACGTGGTGGATGCCGATCAGCCCGGAGGTTACCGGCTGCTCGGAGCCGTCCGGGAAGCGGAGCGTGAATTCGGGGTGCCCGTCGTCGTTGACGCGGGCGCCGCGGGCCCGCAGCAACGGCGCGGTGCTCCCGTCGGGCAGGGTGAAGTCATCGTTCGAGCTGAAGTACAGGATGCGGGCCCGGGTGCGGGCGGCCATGGCCAGGACGCGGGGATCGTCGGCATTGAGCACGACGGTACCGCCGTCCGGCACGGCCTCGGCCAGCTCGCCCTTGGCGATCGCGATGTTGTCCACGCCGCCGAATTCCCCGGCGTGGGCGGTCCCGACTCCCAGCACCACGCCGACGCCGGGGTTGACCATGTCCGTCAGGTACCGGATGTGGCCAATGCCGGTGGCGCCCATTTCCACGACCAGATAGCGGGTGTCGAAGTCCGCGGCGAACACCGTCAGCGGCACGCCGACCTCGCCGTTGTAGGAGCCGATCGGGGCCACGGTGGGCGCTGTCCGGCGCAGGATGCCCGCGAGCAGGTCCTTGGTGGTGGTCTTGCCGGCGCTGCCGGTGATGCCCACGACCTCGAGCCCCGCGGAGGCGCGCAGCCGTGCCACGATGGCCGCGGCGACGGCGCCCATGGCCAGCACGGCGTCCGCCACCACGATCTGCGGCAGGAGGCGGCCGGCCGAGTCGGAGACCTCGCGTTCGGTCAGAGCCAGCACGGCACCGGCTTCGAAGGCCGCGGGGACGTAGAAGTGCCCGTCTGCGGTCTCGCCCGGCTTGGCCACGAACAGGCCGCCGGGTTCAATTTCGCGGGAGTCTGTGGTGGCGGAACTCACGGTGATGCCGGCGGTGTCCCCCGTGGCACCGACGGGTTCCCCAACGATCCGTCCGCCGGTAATCGCCGCTATTTCGGCTGCAGTTAGTTCAATCATGACGATCTAGGACTCTACCGCGTTCGGGGAGAGCACTTCGAATCCGTGCCGGTGCAGGGCCTCGCGCAGTTCCTCCCGGTCGTCGAGGGCCAGGTTCTGGCCGTTGACCTCCTGCCAGACCTCATGGCCGCGGCCGGCGACGAGGACCGTGTCCCGGGGCGCGGCCAGGGCCACGGCCCGCTCGATGGCCTCCGCCCGGGGGAAGACTTCGATAATGTCGGCCGGCAGTTGCTCCCGTTCGGCCGCGGCGCGTGCGCCGGCCAGCACATCCGCGCGGATGCCGGCGGCGTCCTCGCCGTGCGGGTCGTCGTCGCTGACGATGACGACGTCGGCGAGCCGGGCGGCGATGGCCCCCATCAGCGGGCGCTTGGTCTGATCGCGTTCTCCGGTGGCTCCGAACACCACGATCACGCGTGCCCCGGGTTCGGGGCGGCGCACCGAGGCCAGGGTCCGCTCGAGCGCGTCGGGATTGTGCGCGAAGTCGACGATCGCGGCCGGGTTGCCGCTGAGCACCTGCATCCGGCCGGGAACCTCGACGGTCAGCGGATCCGCCGTGTCGAGCGCCTGCTGGAGCCGCGCCGGAGAGGTGCCGGAGGCCGCCACCATCACCACGGCCAGCGCGGCGTTGGAGATGTTGAACGAGCCGGGCAGCCCGGTGTGCAGCCGCAGCACCACGCCGTCGGGCCCGTGCAGTTCAAACCGGTGCCCCAGGCCGTCACGGACCGGGTTGCGAACGGACCAGTCGGCGCTGCCGCCCTGCGTGGCCAGGGTGGCCACCGGGACTCCGGCCGCCCGGGCCTGGCCGGCGAGCCGGCGGCCCCAGTCGTCGTCGACGCACACGACCGCCCGGCCGGACCGCTCCGGGCTGAACAGGCGGGCCTTGGTCTCGAAGTACTCGTCCATGCTCCCGTGCAGGTCCAGGTGGTCCTGGGTGAGATTGGTGAAGCCGGCCACGTCGAACCGGACGGCATCGACCCGCCGGAAGGAAATGGCATGCGAGGAGACCTCCATGGCCGCCGCGTCCAGCCCGCGTTCGCGCATCAGGGCCAGCAACCCGTGCACCTCGGGCGATTCCGGCGTGGTCAGGGCGCTGGGAATCGGTTCGGAACCGGCCGTGATCTCGATCGTTCCGATCAGTCCGGTGCTGAGGCCCAGCGCCTCCAGCAGGGACTTGATGAAGTAGGTGGTGGTGGTCTTGCCGTTGGTTCCGGTGACGCCAAAGAGCGCCGGCGCCCGGCCGCCCGCGGGCTGGCTGCCGTAGACGGCGGCCGCCAGCGGCCCCACGAGTGCGCGCAGGTCCCGTGACCGCAGCACGGGCAGGCCCGGTGCCAGGCCGGCTGCCCGCCGGGCGCCGTCGTCGTCGGTCAGGATGGCCGCCGCTCCGGCCGCTTCGGCCTGGGCCGCGAAGTCGGCGCCGTGCCGGCGGGCTCCGGGCAGGCCGACATACAAGTCCCCCGGCTCGACGGAACGCGAATCGATGGTGATCCCGGTAAACGCCAGGTCCTCCGACCCCGGGCCGCCCTCCGGCACGGGAAGCCCACGGTGCTGCAGCAGGCTGCTCAGCGCCGCCAGCCGGACCGGCCTGACCGTTTGTGGCCGCAAGGGCGAGGCGGACCGGTGGGGCTGCTCGGCAGTGGAACTCACATATTCTCCAGGTTGGCTCATTCCAGCGGCAGGTCGACCCGTTTGCTGGTGGACGGCGGCACGTCGTAGGCGTTGAGGACCTGCGTCATGACCTTCTTGAACGTCGGTCCGGCCGACAGCGTCAGCACCCCGCCCTGCGGCCGCTGGATGGTCGCCACGACGACGAACTGCGGATCCTCCATCGGGGCGATGCCGGCCATCGAAATGGTGTAGCCGCTGAATCCCCCGTCGGCGGCCGGTGCTTCGGCTGTACCGGTCTTGACCCCGATCCGATACTCCTTAATGTTACCGGGCTTGCCGCTGTGGTACTTCGAGTTGGTTTCCAGCATGTCCTGCACCAGGTTGGCGGTCTTCTTGGAAACTGCCCGGCTGCCCTTCTCGACCGGCACCTCGTGCTCGGTGCCGTTCGGGTCGATGTAGGCGTCGATGAGCCGCGGCTGCATCAGCACCCCGTTGTTGGCGATGGTGCCGAAGGCAACGGCGGTATGGAGGGCCGTCTGGGCGAGGCCCTGGCCGAACAGGACGGTGAATTCCTGCCGCCCGTCCCACGTCCCGGGCTCGGCCAGGAGGCCGGCGGTGGCGCCGTTGATGCCGATGTCGAAGCGCTGGCCGATGCCGAACCTCCGCAGGTAGTCGTAGCGCTGCTGCCGCGTCAGCTGCTGCCCGATCATGGTGGTGCCGGTATTGAGCGACTGCGCGAAGATTCCGGCCGTGGTGCGCGTCAGGGTGCCGTGCGGTGTCGCGTCCTGGAAGGTCTGGCCGTTGACCGTGTACTTGGGCGGGATGGTGTACCGCGTGGCCGGGGTGGTGATGCCCTCTTCGATCGCGGCCGCCATGGTGATCATCTTGGTCGTCGATCCAGGCTCGAAGGCACGGGTCACCGCCATCGACTGCCGTTCGCTGTCCGGAGTGGCGCCCGGGTCGTTGGGATCCACCGTCGTGGAGTCCGCCAGCGCGATCAGGTCGCCGGTCTTGGCATTGAGGACGACGACGGTCCCGTAGTCGGCGCCGTAATCCTGCACGGTCTCGGCGATGACTTCCTGGGCGTACCACTGGATGTCGGTATTAAGGGTCAGGCGCACGCTTTGGCCGTCCACGGCCGGGACTTCTTCATAGGTGCCGACCGGGATGCGGATGCCGTCGGCGCCGATTTCGTAGGTCTTCGAGCCCGGCGTCCCGGAGAGGACGTCGTTCTGCGAGGCCTCGATGCCTTCGAGCGGCACGCCGTCCGACCGCATAAACCCGACCACGGAGCCGGCCACCGCCCCTGCCGGGTAATTGCGGATCGTGGTCGCGCGGGCGGACAGCCCGGGGAAGGCCAGGTCCTCGATCTTCTGCTGGACTTCCGGGGTGACCGATTTGGCCACGTAATTAAAGGGCTTGTCGCCGGTGACCGCTTTGGTGACGGTCTCCACGTCCTGGCCGAGGATGCCCGCCAGCTCGGCAATGGCGTCGGCAATCTTGACGTCCTCGGACTTTTGGCTGATCGGATCGAACCGGGTGTAGTCCTCGACCAGCCGCTGGTCCACCACCACGTCGAACCGCTGCACGCTGCGGGCGAGCACGTTGTTGTTCGCATCCAGGATCTCGCCGCGCAGCGCGGGCAGGTCGACGGTGCGCAGGCGCTTGTCCACTGCTGCCTGGGCCATGCCTGCCGTGTCCAGTCCCTGCAGCTGGAACAAGCGGGCCCCGAGGACAACCAGCAGGATCAGCACCATCGCCAGCCCGGCCCGGAGCCGCCGGGTGGCCCTCGCCGTACGGTCGGGGTGCTGCCGGTCGGCTGTTGGTGCTGCCACTGGTACCTCGTTTGCGTTGCCGGGCGGTTACTGGCCTGTCTGTTGCTTCGGCGCCGGGATGCTCCCGCCGTTCAGCTGCTTTTCGGCTTGTTTCGGTGCCGCGTCCCCTTCTGCAGCGGCTTCGGCAGCGGCAGCAGGTTTCGCCTTTTCCTTCGCCGCCGCGGGGGCGCCGTCCTTCTTCCCGGCTCCATCCTTCGCGGCCGGCTGGTGGACCGGATTTTCCGGCTGGGCCACCAGCAGCTCCGGGGCTGCGCCTGGTTCCGCCGCCTTCGGCTTCCCGGTGACCTTCTGGCTCTCCAGGTTGATGGAGCCGACCGACGGAGACGTTACCATTCCCAATTCTGCCGCCTTCGCGGCCAGATTCTGGGGAGCCTGGTTGTTTTCGAGTTGCTGTGTCAGTTTTTCGTTCGCCTGGGCCAAGGACACCTGCTCGTTGCGCAGCTCCACCAGTTTGTACTGCCCGCTGGAGACCGAGATGTTCAGCATCAGGACGCTGCCGAGTGCGAGCACCAGGACGGTAAAGCAAAACAGGGCGAACGGTACGCGCTTGCGCGTCGGGCTGTTGGGTACGACGGAGAGCGGGGTACGGCGGGGCGCCTGCCGGGGCGCCGCCGCGGGACCCCGGGCCGGCACGGCGCTGCCGTGCACGTACTGATGCTGGTCGGGACGGGCCGCGTGGGCACTGGCACTCATTTTGCGCTCCTGTTCCGGATCCGTTCTACCGCCCGCAGTTTGGCCGAAGCCGCCCGCGGGTTTTCTTCAATCTCTGCCGCCGTCGGCACTTCGGTGCCCTTGGTCAGGGTCTTCAGCTGCGGCTTGTGTTCTTCCAGCTCGACCGGGAACCCGCGGGGTGCGGATGATTTCGAGAGCTGTCCGAAAACGGCCTTGGTGATCTTGTCCTCCAGCGAGTGGTACGACATCACGACGATCCGGCCGCCGAGTGCGAGCACGTCGATGGCGGCCGGCAAGGCCCGCTCGAGCACGTCCAGCTCCTCGTTGACCTCGATCCGCAGTGCCTGGAAGGTGCGTTTCGCCGGATGGCCGCCGGTCCGTGCCGCGGCAGCCGGCACGACCTTGCGGATCGCCTCCACGAGTTGGCCGGTGGTGGTCAACGGGGCTTCGTCGCGGGCTGCCACGATGCTGGAGGCGATGCGTCCGGCGAACTTCTCTTCGCCCCAGCGCCGGATGATGCGCACCAGGTCCGCCTCGGCATACGTGTTGACGATGTCCGCGGCAGTCATCCCCCGGCTGGTGTCCATCCGCATGTCCAGGGGTGCGTCATAGGAATAGGCGAAACCGCGGTCCCGCTCGTCCAGCTGGAGCGAGGAGACGCCCAGGTCGAACAGCGCCCCGTCGATCTGGCCCACCCCGAGGTCGTCAACCGCGTCGGCGATCTCGTCGTACACCGCGTGAACCAGGTCGGTGCGCTCCGCGAAGGGGCGCAGCCGCTCTCCGGCCAGCGCCAGCGCCTGTTCGTCCCGGTCGATTCCGATCAGATGCAGTCGCGGAAAACGCTGCAGCAAGGCCTCCGAATGCCCGCCCATGCCGAGCGTCGCATCGACGACGACCGCGCGGCCTCGTTCGGCCACCGCACGTTCGACGGCCGGGGCGAGCAGGTTGATGCAGCGGTCGCGGAGCACCGGAATGTGGCGCTCCCCTGCCGGCCGCTCGCTGTTCATCCTAAAGCCTTCTTTCCTGCTGGTGTCCGGGACCGGTTGGTCGCTGGAGTCTTTAAGTCCGAAAGTCCTTGAACCAGATCCCCATCCGCGCCTGGCCTGTCCCGCCTGGCTCCGGGGAAGGTGAGCCAGGTTGGACCTGCCGGGCGGCTGGAGATCTCATCCAAGAACGTCCGTGCCGCGTGTGCTGTTTGTCGTCCCGGGGTCAAAAGACTCCGGGCAATACGTCTTCGTCTGTTTCGGAGAAGGCGGTTTCCTGCTCCTGGAGGTAGTCGTCCCAGGCCCGGGCATCCCAGATCTCAGCGCGGGTGCCCGCACCGATGACCGCCAGCTCCCGGTCCAGCCCTGCATAGGTCCGCAGTGCCGGCGGGATGGTGACCCGGCCCTGCTTGTCCGGAACTTCGTCAGAGGCTCCTGACAGAAAGACGCGAATGTAGTCACGGGCCTGGCGGGAAGATATCGGAGCCTTCCGCATCTCCTCGTGAACCCGTTCGAATTCCTTCTGGCTGAAGACGTAGATGCAACGCTCCTGGCCTCTCGTCAGGACGAGTCCATCGGCAAGCTCCTCGCGGAACTTTGCGGGAAGTATCAGGCGCCCCTTCTCGTCGAGCCGCGGCGAATGTGTCCCGAGGAACATCGCCACCGCCCTGCCGATTGGAGGAGACCGTCGCCCCCTGCGTCACCACTACCCTCTTATGTCCTCCACTTTACTCCACATCACGCCACAGTCAACTACTTCCGGCCCCTTTTGTAGCTGGAAATGTTCGGCGCCCTCCGCATGGGGGCGCGGAAGCAGGCGGGTGGAGCAGAGTGGAGGGAAAGTGGAGGACCTTGGGGAACCCCCGGCGGCAGAAATGCCTGTGGAATCGCGTCCAGACCGGCCAAAGCGGCCGTCGCGCCGTGAAATGGGCCGAAACCGGCCTCAACTGGCCCTTAAACACGAAAAGACCCGACGTTTGACGGGTCTTGCCTTCGTGCCTGCCGGCCGCTAGCCGCTGGGTGGGGCCAAGTGGAGGAGCCTCAGCGGCTGCTCCGGCGGCCGGGTCTTATGTCAGCGGTCTTCGCCTTGATGCCGCTCGTCCCACCGCTCCTCAAGGCTGGCCATGAAGCCACCCTTCGATGAGGAAGTCTGCCTGTTGCCGGCCGACCGCGGCGACCCTGCCCCGGCACGGCGCGTGGTGGCCCAGTAGACGCCGGCACCCATGATGACGAATCCCAGGACTCCTACGGCGATGATCTGGCTGAGGATGCCGGTGAGCAGGACCAGGATTCCGGCAATCGCGACGAGCGAGCCCACGACGATGTGGCGCGTCGACAACGATCGGCCGCTGGCCGATTCCATGTGGCTGGCAAACTTCGGGTCATCAGCATGCAACTGCTGCTCCAGTTGTTCCAGCAGCCGCTGTTCATGCTCTGAGAGTGGCATCTGAGCCTCCTTTGTTCCAGTCCCCCAAGGGTGCATAGCGTACAACGAACTCCGCGGGACAAGAGTTCCTGAAACCAACCGGAACCGAATTGACCTCTGCTACTAAGAATAGAGCGCAAAGCCTGCAATCGAAAGCCACGGGGACCCGCCTGTGATCCCACCCGCCCCGATTTCACGCACCCTGGCCCCGGCCCGGCCTGCGGCGGGATTCCGGGCCCCGCTCCGCCGGCTTGCGCGGCCCGGACTTTAGCAGCGAGGCCGGCACGATCCCCGCGCCGCCGAACTTCCGGTTCACCTCGTCCAGGGCCTGTTCGGCGCTGTGCCAGGTGTCCTCGTGGCCGTCGAAGCTCAACTGCTGCCCGCCCCGTCCTGCGTCCTCCAACTGCTCCGCCCGCAACCCGATGAGCCGGACCGCCTGCGGACGCTCGCCGAGGGCCGCCAAAAGCGCCGCCGCTGCGGCCTGCAGCTGCTGGGCGCTGTTCGAGGGCGCCGGCAGCTTCCGTGACCGGTTCAGGGTGGTGAAGTCGGAATATCGGAGTTTCAACGCTATGGTTCCGGCGCGCAGGTTCCCGGCGCGGAGCCTGGCGGCCGTCCGGTAGGCCAGCCGCAGGAGTTCGCGCTCGAGCACCTCGTCGTCGTCGACGTCCTTCTCGAAGGTTTCTTCGGCACCGATGCTTTTCTCCACCCGTTCAGGGGTGACCGCCCGGTCGTCCATCCCCCATGCCAGCCGATGGACGTGGTCGCCGGTGGCTCCCAGGACGCGGTGCAGCGCCGCGGGCGGCGTGTGCGCCACATCGGCAACGGTACGGATGCCGAGGCGGGCCAGGACCTCCCGCGTCTTGGCGCCGACTCCCCAGAGGGCGCCCACCGGCAGGGAATGCAGGAAGTCGACCGTCTCGGCCTCGGGTATGAGCAGCAGGCCGTCCGGCTTGGCGTGTGTGGAGGCTATCTTTGCCACGAACTTGGTCGTGGCGATGCCCACCGTCGCGGTCAGCCCCAACTCGGCCGAGATCCGGCGGCGGATCAGCGCGCCGATCTCCAGCGGCTCGCCCAGCCGCCGGCGGGCACCGGCCACGTCGAGGAAGGCTTCGTCGACGCTGAGGGGTTCCACGTAGGGTGTGATTTCCCGGAAGATCGCCATGATTTCGGCCGACGCCTGCTGGTACTTGCCGTGGCTGGGTTCGATGATGAGCGCCTGCGGGCACAGCATGCGGGCCCGTGCCATCGGCATCGCCGAGCGGACGCCGTATTTGCGGGCCTCGTACGACGCCGAGAGCACCACCGCCCGGCCCGAGGCGGATCCCACGATGACCGGCTGCCCGACGAGCTCCGGCCGCTCCAGCAACTCCACACCCACGAAAAAGGCGTCCATGTCCACGTGGAGAATGGTGCAGTTGTGCTGGTCCGGGGAGGTCACAGCACTATCGTAGGCTCGCCGCCGCCTGCGGTGCCGCCGAAGCTGCGGGCGGGCGGCCCGGCGGCCGGGCGGGATTGTCTAGACTGGCTGCAGACATCAGTACCACCGCGAGGAGCTCCGCCGCATGCTGTACCGCCCTGACGAATCCCTCCCCGCACGGGCAGACCGGAGGTAACGGCATGGAACCCTCAGCGACCACAACGAGCGCCGCGGAGCAGGAAGACTTCCGGCAGGCCGTGGCCGGATTGCTCCGGGAGTTCCTGGCCGGACAGCAGGACCTGCTGCAGGATGCGGCCCCGGACGCGGCCCCGCTGGTGGAGGCCATCACCGACCTCACCGCGGGCGGCAAGCGCCTCCGGGCGTTGTTGGCCTACTGGGGCTGGCGCGGGGCAGGGGGGTCTGAGCTCGCCGGCCAGGCCGTTCAGGCGGGAGTCGCGCTGGAGCTCTTCCAGGCCGCGGCACTGATCCACGACGACATCATCGACCGCTCGGACACCCGGCGGGGCAGCCCGAGCGTGCACCGCCGGTTTGAGCAGCAGCACCGGCTCAACGGCTGGGCGCTGGACGCCGAGCGCTACGGGCAGGCCGCCGCCCTGCTGGCCGGCGACCTCTGCCTGTCCCTCAGCGAAGAAGTCTTTGCCGGCATCGGGGCGGAGTCCGCGTCAGGAACGCCGGCCCGCGCGATTTTTAACCGCATGCGCGCGGAGGTCATGGCCGGGCAGTATCTGGACCTGCTGGAGGAAGCTGCCGGACCGGGCCGCCCGGCCGAAGCCGCCGTGGACCGCGCGCTGCAGATCCTGCGCTACAAGTCGGCCAAGTACTCCACCGTGCATCCCCTGAGCGTGGGCGGTGCGCTGGCCGGCGCTTCGGCCGGACTGCTGGAGGCCTACGAGGCATTCTCGCTGCCCTTGGGCGAGGCCTTCCAAATCCGTGACGACGTGCTGGGCGTGTTCGGCGATCCGGCCACCACCGGCAAGCCGGCCGGGGACGATCTGCGGGAAGGCAAGCGCACGGTCCTGATTGCGCACACGCTCAACCACTGCACGCCGGCCGAACGCACCCTGCTGGAGAGCCGGCTGGGTTCACCGGAGCTCTCCGACGCGGCGGTGGAAGAACTGCGGGACCTGATCACCAGCAGCGGCGCCCTGGCTGCCGCCGAGCAGATGATTTCCGACCGGACCGCCGCGACCGACGCGGCCCTGGCGGCCCTGCCGGTGACGGACGGCGTGCGCCAGGCCCTGGGCATGCTGGCCGACTCAGCGGTGCGCCGCAGCGCCTGAGCCGCGTGCCCGGAGCCGGGCCCCCGGGCCGGGCAGCTGCCGCCGGCTACCGGGCCCCTACCAGCCGAGCGCCTGGGCGCGGCGGCGGATCTCGGTTTTGCGGCCCTCGCGCAGCGCGTCGATAGGCCGGCCGGGCAGCGAATCATCGGCGGTGAAGAGCCAGACCAGGGCTTCCTCGTCGCCGTAGCCGGCGTCGGACAGCACCGCCAAGGTTCCCTTGAGGCTCTCGAGCACGGTCCCTTCGACCAGGAACGCCGCCGGCACCGAACGGATCCTGCGCTCCCCCACGCGGGCCTCCACCAAGGCGCGTTCTTCGAGCAGGGCGTGCACCTTCTTAATGGAGACGTCCAGTTGTACGGCGACGTCGGGAAGGGGCAGCCAGTCGGTAATCAGTTCTTCAAGTTCACTCACCGTATAAGGGTGCCACGGCGGCCCCCGCGGAGCCATTTCCTTTTCGACACGCCGCCTTCATTCTTCATTCTCCGCCGATGGCTTTTGTGTTATGCGTCAATAGTGTAAATTCACTTGAGTAACAGCTTTCACATCGATAACAAACGGCACACCAGTACCACTGTGCGGCCCGTTGGGGGACGCTCGCCAGGCCGCAGAACAAGGATGAGGGACACCAATGACCGATCAGCGCCCGATCACGCGCAACGACCGCAGCCAGCCCCGCCGGGTACTACTGTCCGCGGCAGCAACCGCGGCGATTCCCGCCGTCGTGCTGTCCTCCGCTGCCTTGGCCATTCCGGCCCAGGCAGCCGAGCTGCCGCCGCGCTCGGCGCTGCAGCCCAAGGCGGCGATTCCGGGCGTCACGGTTCCGGCGACCGCTTTCATTCCCGCTTCCCAGGTTGCTGCCCACTTGCCCGCTTCCCTGCGGGCGCAGAATACTCCCGCCGCCCATACGGTGAGGGCCGGCGAGACGATCAGCGGCATCGCAGCCCGGTACGGCCTCTCCACGCAGAAGGTACTGTCGCTGAACGGCCTCAGTGCCAGCACCATCATTCACCCGGGGCAGAAGATCAAGCTGGGCGGCTCGGCCGCCAAGTCCTCCGGCAACGCGGCGAAGCAGTCCTCGTCGGGTTCCGGCAGCTACACCGTCAGGTCCGGCGACACCCTGTCCGGCATCGCCGCCAAGCACGGCATGAGCCTGGGCGCCGTGCTCTCGGCCAACAACCTCAAGATCAGCTCGATCATCTACCCGGGCCAGAAGATCTCGGTCACCGGCGGCACCGCCCAGGTCTCGGCCGCCTCGGCCGCCACCCGGGCGAAACCTTCCACCAAAACCGCCGCCTCTTCCGGCAGCTACACGGTCAAGTCGGGCGACACCCTCTCCGGCATCGCCGCCAAGCACGGCATGAGTCTGGGCACCCTCCTCTCCGCCAACAACCTCAAGATCAGCTCGATCATCTACCCCGGCCAGAAGATCTCAGTCAACGGCGCGGCCAAGGCCTCCAGCGCCTCCGCCCCGGCCGCGCAGGCGAAACCTTCCACCAAGGCGGTCGCCCCCTCCGGCACCGGCAGCTACACGGTCAGGCCGGGCGATACCCTCTCCGGGATTGCCGCCCGCCACGGCATGAGCCTGGGCGCCGTCCTCTCCGCCAACAACCTCAAGGTCACCTCGGTCATCTACCCGGGCCAGAAGATCAAGGTGAGCGGTTCGTCGGTCACCAGCGCGTCGGCGTCGTCCAAGGCACCGGCCAACAGCGCCGCAGCCACCGGCACGGGCAGCTATACGGTCAAGTCCGGCGATACGCTGTCCGGCATCGCCGGCAAGCTCAACGTGACCCTGTCCAGCCTGCTGCAGTCCAGCGGCCTGAAGTCGACCTCGATCATCCACCCGGGCCAGAAGATCAGCGTCCCCGGCGGTGCGCAGACCACGACGTCGAGTGTGGGCACCGCATCGGCCCAGCCGCTGGTGCCCAGCACCTTCCTGCACTACACCTACCCGGCCGCGGTGGTGGGCAAGGCGAACGAGAACAAGCGCCTGCTGCTCTCCACCCCGCAGCCCACCCAGTCCCAGATGAAGGACATCATCGCCGAAACGGCCGCCAAGATGGGCGTGGACCCGCGGCTCGCCCTGGCGCACGCCTACCAGGAATCCGGCTTCCAGCAGGACGCCGTGTCGCCGGCCAACGCGATCGGCGCCATGCAGGTCATTCCGTCCTCGGGCGAGTGGGCCTCGACCCTGGTGGGCCGCAAGCTCAACCTGCTGGATCCGTACGACAACGCAACCGCCGGCGTAGCGATCATCCGCTCCCTGGTGAGCACCAGCCCGTCCCTGGACATCGCGATCGCGTCCTACTACCAGGGCCAGTACGGCGTGATGACGTACGGCATGTACACGGATACGAAGGCCTACGTGGCCGCGGTGAAATCGCACATGAAGAAGTTCTAGCGGCCACCGCCACCGTGGCAAAAGGACCCGAACCGCAGTGTTGATTCGGGTCCTTTCGCTCATCGGACTTAGGATCATAGAGTGCAACCGGCAACTGATTCACTGGTCGGCGCCCTGGTCGACGGGCGCTACCGGGTTGCCTCGCGCCTGGCGCGCGGCGGGATGTCCACCGTTTACCTGGCGTCCGACACCCGGCTGGACCGCAATGTGGCGCTCAAGGTCCTCTATCCCTACCTGGCGGAAGACGCCGGTTTCCTGGAACGGTTCGAACGCGAGGCCAAGTCCGCGGCCCGGCTCTCTCACCCCCACGTGGTGGGCGTCTACGACCAGGGCATCGACGGCAACGTCGCCTACCTCGCGATGGAATACGTGCCCGGACACACGCTGCGGGACCTGCTCGACAAGTCCGCTCCGCTGTCGCCGCGGCATGCCCTGGCTGTCCTTGATCCTGTGATCGAGGGGCTGGCCGCCGCGCACTCCGCCGGTCTGGTGCACCGCGACATCAAGCCGGAGAACGTCCTGATGTCCGACGACGGCCGGGTCAAGCTCGGAGATTTCGGCCTGGCACGCGCCGTGACCACCAGCACCAATACCGGGTCCCTGATCGGGACGGTGGCGTACCTGCCGCCCGAATTGGTCACCGGCACCGCGTCCGATGAACGCAGCGACGTTTACTCGGTGGGCATCATGCTGTTCGAGATGCTGACCGGGCGTCAGCCGTTCACCGGCGACGTGCCGATCCAGGTGGCATTCCAGCACGTCAATTCCACCGTCCCCGCGCCGTCGACCCTGGTTCCCGGGCTGGCTCCCGACCTCGACGAACTGGTGCTGTGGTGCACCGGATCCGATCCGGACCAGCGGCCGGTGGACGCCGCCGCGCTGCTGGGTGAACTGCGGCACGTGCACAAATCGCTCAGTGACGCCCAGCTGGATGCGCGGCCTCCCCGGGCCGAGCCTGCTGGAACATCATCCACCCAGGTCATCCCGTCCGATCCGCACCGCACCACCGTCATTTCCCGCTCCGCAAACCACACCCAGGTGTTCAGGGCCGGCGATGCCGCCGCGGCGGCACCGGCCGGGCAGCAGCGCCCGCTCTCCGCGCGCGATTCCAAGAAGCGCCAGCGGGAACTCGCCCGCCAATCGCGGCGTCCCGAACAGAACCTGCGCCGCGGAAATCCCCGTCGCCGGGGCATCATCTGGATTGTCGTGCTGGCCATCCTGGCCGCCTTGGTCGCAGCCGCAGGGTGGTTCTTCGGCATGGGGCCCGGCGCCATAGTTTCCGTGCCCGACGTTGCCGGCAAGCCGGTGGCGGAGGCCGAGGGCATGCTCCGGGAACAGGGGCTGGAGTACACGCTCGAGGAAGTCTTCGACGAGAACTTGGCCGCGGGGGTAGCCGTCGGCACGGAACCCGATGCGCCCGTCGAAGTCCGCCGCTTCGAGCAGGTGGCCCTCGTGGTATCGAAGGGCCCGGAGCTCTTCGGCGTGCCCGCGTTGACGGGCATGAGCGTGGAGGAGGCCACCGCCGCGCTGGAAGAGGCAGGGCTTGCCGCCGGTGACGTCAAGGAAAAGTACGACGAAGAAGCAGCGGCGGGTACCGTCCTCGGCCACAAACCCGGTGAGGGCGAACAGCTGCGGCGGGGCACCGCCGTCGGGCTCACGGTCTCCAAGGGGCCGAAGCCGTTCAGCGTGCCGCAGGTGGTGGGCCAGCCGCAGTCCGACGCGGCCGCAGCCTTGGAAGGCGCCGGCCTGAAGGTGGAGGTGGCCCCGGAGGCCGTGTTCGACCGCAACGTCCCGGCCGGCTCGGTCGCGGCCCAGACGCCGGCCGAAGGGCAAGTCATCCGCGGTGACACCGTGACGCTGACACTCTCCAAGGGCCCGCGGATGGTCGAGGTCCCGGACACCGTGGGCCGGCAGGTCGACGAGGCGAAGCGTGCGCTGGAGGACCTGGGCTTCGAGGTGAAGGTCAAGGAGTTCCTCGGCGGCTTCTTCGGCACCGTGCGGACGCAGGACCCGGACAGCGGGTCGCTGCCGGAGGGATCGGTCATCACCCTGACCGTGGTGTGACGCCGCCCCGGGCGCGGGCACGAGCCTGAGCCGGCCGGCTGCAACTCACGCCGCCCGCGCCCCTGACGGCCGGAAGGCCCGGAACCTGTTCATCTGGTTCCGGGCCTTCCGTCTCGTCCCGGTCGTGAGGAGCGCGGGACGGCGGGCGTGCGGCGGGCTACCGCTGGCGGGAGAGCGCCCCCGCCACCAGGAACGCCATCTCCAGGGACTGCATGTGGTTCAGCCGCGGATCGCAGACGGACTCGTAGCGGTCCAAAAAGGCGTTCTGATCGATGGGATCGGCGCCGCCCAGGCACTCCGCCACGTCGTCGCCGGTCATTTCCACGTGCAGGCCGCCCGGGAAGGTGCCCAGTTCGTCGTGCACGTCGAAGAAACCGCGCACCTCCTCGATGACGTCGTCGAAGTTCCGGGTCTTGTAGCCGTTGGGCGAGGTAACCGTGTTGCCGTGCATGGGGTCGGTCACCCAGAGCACCTTGGCGCCGCTCTCGGTGACCCGCTTCACGAGCTCCGGCAGTTTCGCCCGGATGTTGCCGGCACCCATGCGCGTGATGAAGGTCAGCCTGCCCGGCTCGCGCTCGGGATCCAGTTTGTCGATCAGCCGCAGGGCGTCATCGGCGGACGTGGTCGGGCCCAGCTTGACGCCGATGGGGTTTCGCACCCGGGACAGGAAGTCCACGTGGGCGCCGTCCAGCTGGCGGGTCCGTTCACCGATCCAGAGGAAATGCCCCGAGGTGTTGTAGGGCAGGCCCGTCCGCGAATCGATGCGGGTCAGCGCGCGCTCGTAGTCCAGCACCAGCGCCTCATGGCTGGCGAAGAACTCGACCCGCTTGAGGGCGTCGAAGTCCGCGCCGCAGGCATCCATGAACTTCACGGCGCGGTCGATTTCGCGTGCCAGTGACTCGTAGCGTGAATGTGCCGGATTGGCCGTGAAGCCCTTGTTCCAGTGGTGCACCAGGCGCAGGTCGGCGAAACCGCCCTGGGTGAAGGCCCGGATCAGGTTCAGGGTGGAAGCTGACGTGTGGTACGCCTGCACCATCCGGCTGGCGTCGTGGGCCCGGGACTCGGGGGTGAAATCAAAGCCGTTGACCATGTCGCCGCGGTACGCCGGCAGGGTCACGCCGTCCCGGGTTTCGTCGTTGGACGAGCGGGGCTTCGCGAACTGTCCGGCCATCCGGCCCATCTTGATCACGGGCAGCGACGCGCCGTAGGTGAGCACCACGGCCATCTGCAGGATGGTCTTGACGCGGGCACTGATCTTGTCGGCGGTGGCTGCGCCGAAGGTTTCGGCGCAATCCCCGCCCTGGAGCAGGAACGCCTTACCGTCGGCGGCCAGGGCCAGACGCTCCCGCAGGACGTCGACTTCCCCGGCAAAGACCAGCGGCGGCAGGGAGTTCAGCTCGGCAACGGAGGACGCGTAGACCGAGGGATCGTGCCAGGTGGGCTGCTGCACCACCGGCAGCTCTCGCCAGTCATCCAGACCGGGATAGTCTGCTGCCGTCGGCAGCTGGTCGGGAACGGAAGAAATGAAGGTTGTATCGGTCACCCTTCAATCGTAGACCTGCGGCTTCTCTGGCTTCACGTGCAGGGGTCATGGGCCGCCACACGGGCGTCACATTCCGACGGGCGTCAGCGCCGGCGCTTCCGGCCGGATCCCGGGACTGCTCCCCCGGCGTCTGAGAGGCCGGCGGCCTCCGGTCCTTCCGCCGCGGCCGCGCCCGCTCCACCGGTGTGCCCGGCAACGCTGTCGGACGCGCCCTCGGGCAGGGCGCCGGAGGGGGTGGCGGCTGCGGCGTGGCCGGCAGCCCGCTCGTCCGCCCCGGGCTGTTCCTGCCCCGGTCCGGCGGCGGCGGGCTCCCGTCCCGATGCGACGGCGGGCTCCCGTCCCGATGCTACGGCGGGCTCAGGCGCCAGGGCGGAGTCCGGCCCGCCGATAACCGTGATGGCCCCGGGCGCTTTGGCCTTCGGAGGTTCCGGCTGCTCCGGCGGCAGGCCGACGGCGGCGTGGCGCTGGTTTTCGGCCTTGGCCGGTTTGCGTGCGGTCAGCCGGGCCTTGACCGTGCTGGCGTACGAATCGACGTATTCCTGGCCGGAGAGCCGCATGATCTCGTACATGATCTCGTCGGTGACCGAACGCTGGATGAACCGGTCGTCTTCCAGCCCCTTGTATCGGGAAAAATCCAACGGCTTGCCGATGATGATGCCCACCCGGCGGATGTTGGGAATGCGCCGACCGATGGGCTGCACCTTGTCCGTGCCGATCATCGCCACCGGGATCACCGGAACCCCGGTGTGCAGCACCAGCTTGGCCACGCCGGTCTTGCCGCGGTACAGCTTCCCATCCGGGGACCGGGTGCCCTCCGGGTAGATGCCCAGCAGGCCGCCGTCCTGCAGCGCGTCCCGTCCCGCCAGCAGGGACGTGGCCGAGGCCGCTCCGCCGGATCGGTCCATGGGAAGCTGGTTGGTCATCCTGAAGAAAGCCGCGGTGAGCTTGCCCTTGACGCCTCTGCCGGTGAAGTACTCGCTCTTGGCCAGGAACACCACGGGCCGGGGCACCGCGAGGGGCAGGAAAATCGAATCGGAGAAGGAAAGGTGGTTGCTGGCGAGGACCGCGGGGCCGCTGTCCGGAATGTTGTCCAGCCCCTTAACCCATGGCCGGAAGAGCAGCCGGACCACCGGTCCTACGACGATGGTCTTCATGAACCAGTAGAACACGTGTGCCTTTCCGTTCCGCCGCCGTTGGCCGCTTACCAATACCGCTTGAGACTCTACTCCAGCTTTGCGCTGCGTGGCTGCGCAGGATGCGGGCGCCGGAACAGGAACCGGCCGGCCATCGATGGCCGAACGGCTCCCATAATGACACGATAGTGCCATGACTTCTGTTGCCGACGGCGTCTTCTCCAGCCCCGGGCACGGCCCGAATTCCCGCGTCGGCGTCGTGCTGCTGCATGGTTTCACCGGCTCACCGCGCAGTATGCGGGGGTGGGCGGAAAGCCTGGCCGATGCCGGCTTCGCGGTGCGGTTGCCGTTGCTGCCCGGGCACGGCACCACGTGGCAGGATCTGGCCACCTTCCGCTGGCAAAGCTGGTACGGGGCGGCCGAGCAGGCCTATGCGGAGCTCGCCCGCGAGCGCAGCCACGTCTTCGTGGCCGGGCTGTCCATGGGCGGAGCGTTGGCGTTGCGGCTGGCCGCGCACCGTCCGGTCTCCGGCGTGCTGCTGGTCAACCCGGGTCTGACCATCGCGGACCGGCGCGCGCCGCTGACGGGCCTGTTGAAGTATGTCCTGCGGTCGGTGCCGGCCATTGGCAACGACATCAACAAGCCGGGCATCGACGAGGGCGCCTACGGACGCACCCCGGTGGCTGCGGCGCACCAGCTGGGCCAGCTTTTCAAGACGGTCGTGGCCGACCTGCCCAGCGTCACTGCTCCCACACTCGTCTTCCGCTCCGCGGTGGACCACACGGTCCCGGAATCTTCCATGCATGTGCTGCGGCGCCGGATCGGCACGGACCGGCTGGAGGTGGTGCCGCTGGCGGACAGCTATCACGTGGCCACCATGGACCACGACGCCGAGCTGATCTACCGCCGGTCGGCCGAATTCATCCAGGCCACTGCGGCCGCGTCTCCGGGGCAGACGGGAGCCACGCATGCCAGGGCATGACCAGGAGCGCGACGACGCCGCCTGGCAGGATCTGGTCGCCCGGCTGGAAGAGACGTACTCCGGGAACGCGGACGGCTTGCCCCCGGAGCGGCCCGCTGCCGGCAACGGCGCCGATCCCCAGCGCCTGCGCGAGATCTTCGAGAACCGCCTGCCGGAGGTCCCGGCGGATGACGCGCTGCCGGGGCCGCGGGATTACACGGTCGCGGAACCGGACGACGACGAGGGCTACGTACCGCCGGAACCCGCCCCGCTGGGCGCCGGCGAGCCGCTGCTGGTGCTGGCGTGGATCGGCGCCGTGGGGGCCCCGCTGGGCCTGCTGTTGACCGCCATGTTCTGGCCCGGGGCACCCTTCACCGCGGTGTTGGCGCTGGTGGCCCTCTTCGTGGCCTCTGCCGCCTACCTGCTCTTCCGCCTGCCGACGGAACGCGACGGGCACGACGACGGGGCGCGCGTCTAAAGCGTGGCCGTGGAATCAGACGGAGGCGCCGCGCGCGAGGTCCGCGGCGCCGATCATTCCCGCCTTCGGTCCCAGGCCTGCCGCCCGCACGTCGGCCACCGGCCGGAATCCGCGGCCCGTGAGGTTGCGCTGCAGCGCATGGCGGGCCGGCTCCAACAGCAGGTCGCCGGCCTCGCAGAGCCCGCCGCCGATCACGAAAAGTCCGGGATCCAGCGCCGCGGCAAGGTTGGCCAGCCCCAGCCCCAGCCACTCGCCGGCCTCTTCCAGCAGCCGGACGCTGGCAGGGTCGGCCCGTTTCGCCTGGTCCGTCACCACGGCGCCGGTGATGTCTTCCACTGCGCCGCCCACGGCCTGCAGCCAGCGCTGCGCCACCGGCGAGTTCGCTGCGGCCAGCTCCCGGGCCTCCCGGCCCAGGGCATTGCCCGAGGCGTATTGCTCCCAGCAGCCGCGGTTTCCACACGCGCAGCGGTGCCCGCCGGGCAGGATGACCTGGTGTCCGAATTCCCCGGCGACACCCCACCGGCCCCGCTCCAGCCGGCCATCCATCACGATGGCTCCGCCGATACCGGTGCCCAAGGTGATGCAGACCAGGCGCCGCTCTCCCGTTCCGGCGCCAAAGCGGAACTCTCCCCAGGCGGCGGCATCGGCGTCGTTGGCCACGGTGACGGGTCGGCCCAGCAGCCGCTCGAGGTTGTCCCGCAGCGGTTCATTCCGCCATGCCAGGTGCGGGCTGAACAGGACCGTCCCGCCGGCAAGGTCCATCCACCCCGCCGCTCCGACTCCCACTGCGGCAATGTCGTGCTCGGCCGCCAACTCCCGCACCATCGCCGAGATGAGGTGTTCCACGTGCCGCGGATTGTTTCCCGGCGTGGGGCGGACCAGCTCCGCCACCACGCGCCCGGTCCGGTCGACGGCCCCGGCCGCCACCTTGGTGCCGCCGATGTCTATGCCCACCGCCAGGGCGCTGTTCTCCACCCCACCATCTTAGGCAGCCGCTCCCGGCGGGCCTGCCGGGCCAGGGAGGGCCCGACCGTTACCGTTTCGTAGGTTACCTGCCGGTATCCGTTGTGATTTAGGTTATAGGCTAAAAGCACCCTCCGTCAGGGAGGCTATATAGAGCTGGCCACAGCTGAGGAAGTGAGGAGCTATCGTGCGCGAATACAGCGTGCCCGTCCTGGTTGACGTTCCGCGGGAGGCCAATATCGCCGGCCTGGTGGTTGAACAGGCGCAGAAGGCATCGAATCCGGCCCTGTTTTCCCGCAAGGACTCGTCCGGGACGTGGCAGGACATCCGTGCCACCGAGTTCCTCGCGGACGTGACCCGGTTGGCCAAGGGGCTGGTCTCCAGCGGCGTGCAGCCGGGCGACCGGGTGGGCATCATGGCCCGCACCCGCTACGAATGGTCCCTGGTGGACTTCGCCATCTGGTTCGCCGGCGCCGTGTCGGTGCCGATTTACGAGACCTCCTCCCCCAGCCAGATCGCCTGGATCCTCGGCGATTCCGGTGCCGTGGGGGTCTTCGTGGAAAGCGCCTCGCATGAAGCGAAGGTGCGCCAGGCCGCCCTTAACGAAGGCTTGGAAGACCTGAAACACGTGTGGCAGCTGGGCGAGGAGTCACTCGACGCGCTCCGCGCCGCCGGCCGGGAGGTGCCCGACGCCACCGTGGAGGAACGCCGTACGGCCGCAGGCCTGGACGACCTCGCCACGATCATCTACACCTCCGGCACCACCGGCCGGCCCAAGGGCTGTGAACTGACCCACGGAAATTTCGTGGAGCTGTCCAAGAACGCCGCGGCGGCGCTGCCGGAAGTGGCCCACGAGGGCGCGCAGACCATTATGTTCCTGCCGCTGGCCCACGTCTTCGCGCGGTTTGTCTCCGTCCTGTGCGTCGCCGCGGGTGCCACCGTGGCGCATACGCCGGACATCAAGAACCTGCTGCCGGATCTGCAAAGCTACCGCCCGACGTTCATCCTGGCTGTCCCGCGGGTGTTCGAGAAGGTCTACAACAACTCCATGCTCAAGGCCGAGGATGCCGGCAAGGGCAAGATCTTCCACGCCGCCGCGGACACGGCCGTCGCCTGGTCCCGGGCGGACGAGGCCGGCAAGGTGCCGCTGATGCTCAAGCTCAAACACAAGCTCTTCGACAAGCTGGTGTACCACAAGATCCGCGAAGCGATGGGCGGCCGGGTCGAGCACGCGGTCTCCGGCGGCGGCCCGCTGGGCGAACGGCTGGGGCACTTCTTCCACGGCATCGGCCTTTTGGTGCTGGAAGGCTACGGCCTGACCGAAACAACGGCCCCGGTGTCGGTTAACACCCCCAAACTGGTCAAGATCGGCTCGGTCGGGGCTCCGCTGCCCGGAAACGCCGTCAAGATCGCCGACGACGGCGAGATCCTCACCAAGGGCGTCTGTGTGCTTCGCGGCTACTTCAACCGTCCCGACCTCTCCTCCGAGGCCTTCGAAGACGGCTGGTTCCGCACCGGCGACATCGGCGAACTGGACGCGGACGGTTTCCTGCGCGTCACCGGCCGGAAGAAGGAAATCATCGTCACGGCCAGTGGCAAAAACGTTGTCCCGGCCCAGCTTGAGGACCAGATCCGCGCCGATGCGCTGGTTTCCCAATGCGTGGTGATCGGCGACAACCGGCCGTTTATCTCCGCGCTCATCACGTTGGACGAGGAGGCCCTGCCCGGCTGGCTGGACCGCCACAACCTGCCGGCCGACACCACCATGGACCAGGCAGCCGACCACGAAGTGGTGAAAGAGGCGATCCAGGCGCTCATCGACCGGGCCAACCAGACCGTCTCCCAGGCGGAAGGGATCAAGTCCTTCCGGATCATCCCGTCCGACTTCACCGAAGCATCGGGGCACCTGACCCCGTCGCTGAAGATCAAGCGGGCGCAGGTGCTGGCCGATTTCGACGACTACGTGGAGCAGATTTACGCCGGCGTGCGCCAGTAGCCTCGACGGAACAGGCAGGGCCGCGGCTTCACAGCCGCGGCCCTGCCTGTCTCCTCCCGAAGGTTGGCTCGGGCCTACGCCGGGTCGATGACCAGGAGCAGGTCCCCGCCCTGGACCTGTTCGACGGCGGAGACCGCCAGCCGCGTGACGGTGCCGCCGGCGGGAGCGGTGATGCCGGCTTCCATCTTCATGGCCTCGATGGTGGCCACCGTGTCCCCCGCCTTGATGGTGTCGCCGACCTTCGCGATGACGGTGACGGCGCCGGCGAACGGGGCCGCCACGTGCCCCGGCTGGGCGGGATCGGCCTTCTCGGCGACCTTGACTTCGGATTCCACGCTGGCGTCGCGCACCATCACATTGCGCTGCTGGCCGTTCAGCGTGCAGTGCACGGTGCGCATGCCCTTCTCATCCGGCTCGGAGATGGCCCCCAGCATCGCGATCAGGCGGACGCCCTTCTCGAGCTCGATCACGTGTTCGGTTCCCGGCTGCAGCCCGTACAGGTAGTCCAGCGTGTCCAGCACGGACACGTCGCCGTACATGTCCCGGATCTTCTCGAACTCCTTGGCCGGGCCGGCAAACAGCAGCCGGTTCAGGGCCGCGCGCCGGGTCGCCGGATCCGCGGCCAGCGCCGCCGAGTCCTCGGCCGTCAGCTTCTCGTCGCGCCGCTTGATGTTGCGGCCCGCCAGGGCCTTGGTGCGGAACGGCTCCGGCCAGCCGCCGGGAGGATCGCCCAGCTCGCCGGAGAGGAACCCAATGACGGAATCGGGGATATCGTACTTCCCCGGATCGGACGCGAACTCCTCCGGATCGACGTTTGCACCGACCAGCTGGAGGGCCAGGTCGCCCACCACCTTGGACGACGGGGTCACCTTCACCAGTCGGCCCAAAATCTTGTCCGCGGCGGTGTACATGTCCTCGATCGCCTCGAACCGCTCCCCGAGTCCCAGCGCGATGGCCTGCTGCCTCAGGTTGGAGAGCTGGCCGCCCGGAATCTCGTGCGCGTACACGCGGCCGGTCGGCCCCGGCAACCCCGACTCGAACGGGGCATAGACGCGGCGGACCGCTTCCCAGTAGGGCTCCAGCGAGCCGACGGCGGCCAGGTCCAGGCCGGTGTCGCGTTCGGTGTGCGCCAGCGCCGCGACGAGCGCCGACATGGGCGGCTGGCTGGTGGTGCCGGCCATCGCCGCGCTGGCGACGTCCACCGCATCTGCACCGGCATCGACGGCGGCCAGCAGCGTCGCCAGCTGGCCCCCGGCCGTGTCGTGGGTGTGCACGTGCACCGGCAGATCGAACCGCTCGCGCAGCGCCGCGACCAGCTTCGCCGCGGCCGCCGGACGCAACAGGCCGGCCATGTCCTTGATCGCCAGGATGTGCGCGCCGGCGTCGACGATCCGCCCGGCCAGCTCCAGGTAGTAGTCCAGCGTGTACAGGTCCTCCGCCGGATCCAACAGGTCCCCGGTGTAGCAGAGCGCGACCTCTGCCACGGCGGTTCCCGTCTCCCGCACGGCCCGGATCGCCGGCTCCATCTGGGAGACGTCGTTGAGCGCATCGAAGATCCTGAAGATGTCGATGCCCGTGGCGGCAGCTTCCCGGACGAACGCCGTGGTGACTTCCTCCGGGTACGGGGTATAGCCGACGGTGTTCCGCCCGCGCAGCAGCATCTGCAGGCAGATGTTCGGCATCGCCTGGCGCAGCGCCGCCAGCCGCTCCCACGGGTCCTCGCCTAGGAACCGCAGCGCGACATCGTAGGTTGCGCCGCCCCACGCCTCGACCGAGAGCAGCTGCGGGGTGAGGGCCGAGACGGCGGGGGCGGCGTTGAGCAGGTCCTTGGTGCGTACCCGGGTAGCCAGCAGCGACTGGTGGGCGTCACGGAAGGTCGTGTCCGTGACCGCCACGGCTGTCTGGGCCCGCAGCGCGGCCGCGAACTTCTCCGGGCCCAGTTGCTGCAGCCGCTGCCGGGAGCCGGACGCCGGAACGGCCGTCAGGGCACCGGTGGCCTCCAGCGCCTGCCTGGCGGGTTCGGGCAGCTTCTCCACCGGTGCCGTGGACACCGGCAGCTCACCGTGCGGTTTGTTGACGGTGACGTCCGCCAGCCAGGTCAGCAGCTTGGTGCCGCGGTCGGCCGAGACCCGGGCCTGGAGCAGTTCCGGCCGCTCGTCGATGAACGAGGTGGCGACGTTGCCGGCCAGGAAGTCCGGGTCCTCCAGCACCGCCTGCAGGAACGCGATGTTCGTGGAGACGCCGCGGATGCGGAACTCGGCCAGGGCACGCCTGGCGCGGGCGGCCGCCGTCGCGAAGTCGCGGCCGCGGCAGGTGAGCTTGACCAGCATCGAGTCAAAGTGCGGGCTGATTTCGGCCCCGGTGTAGATGGTTCCGCCGTCCAGTCGGACACCGGCGCCGCCGGCCGACCGGTAAGCGGTGACCTTGCCGACGTCGGGACGGAAGCCATTGGCCGGGTCCTCGGTGGTAATACGGGACTGCATGGCCGTGCCGTTGACGGACACGGCCTGCTGGGACAATCCCAGGTCGGCCAGGGTCTCGCCCGCGGCAATGCGCAGCTGGGACTGCACCAGGTCGACGTCGGTGATCTCCTCGGTCACCGTATGCTCCACCTGGATGCGCGGGTTCATCTCAATGAAGACATGCTGCCCGGCCCGTTCACCGACCGTGTCCACCAGGAACTCGACCGTGCCGGCATTGGTGTATCCGAGCGCCTGCGCGAACGTGACCGCGTCCCGGTACAGTGCCTGCCGGATGCCCTCGTCCAGGTTGGGTGCGGGGGCGATTTCGATGACCTTCTGGTGCCGGCGCTGGAGCGAGCAGTCGCGTTCGAAGAGGTGCATGACGTTGCCCTGCCCGTCGGCCAGGATCTGCACTTCGATGTGGCGCGGCCGCAACACGGCCTGCTCAAGGAAAACGGTGGGATCGCCGAAGGCCGTATCGGCTTCCCGCATGGCGGCCGCGAGGGCGTCCGGGAGATCCTTGCGGCTGTCGACCCGGCGCATGCCGCGGCCGCCGCCGCCGGCAACCGCCTTGACGAAGATCGGGAAGCCGATCTCCTCGGCTTCGGCCAGCAACTTCTCCGGATCGGCACTGGGTTCGGTGGACTTCAGCACCGGAATCCCGGCCCGGCGGGCTGCCTGCAGGGCATGGACCTTGTGTCCCGCGAGCTGCAGCACATCGGCCTTGGGGCCGACGAAGGCGATACCGGCACCGGCGGCAGCGCGGGCCAGGTCGGGATTTTCGGACAGGAATCCGTAACCGGGATAGATGGCGTCCGCGCCCGACTCCTTGGCGACCCGGATGATTTCGTTGACGTCGAGGTAAGCCCGGACCGGATGCCCCTGCTCGCCGATCAGATACGCTTCGTCGGCCTTCTGCCGGTGGATCGAGTTGCGGTCTTCATACGGGAAGACAGCCACCGTTTTGGCGCCCAGTTCGTAGGCCGCGCGGAACGCCCTGATGGCGATTTCGCCACGGTTGGCTACCAGGATCTTTTCGAACATTTCACTCCTGCATCGTTGCCGGGTCCGGACTTGCATGCGAAACACGACCGTCCGGCGCCGGTGCCGGCGGACTCAGTGAGCCAAGTCTCACGGACGGCGAGCCGGGCTGGCAAGCCAGTGTTGCACAGATCACGCGCCGTGGCGGTTCTTGCGGGCCGCATGTTACGGCGCAAGCGGCGAAACGCCCCGGCGGCGCGGGTGGCACGGTGTGCTGCGGCGCTCCACTTATGATGAATAGGGTGCCGTGAAGACTTATCCGGCGCAGAAGCCCCACGACTCGATACGTTAGGTTTTGGTTTTTACGTGCAAGTAGTGAGCATCAGCAGCCTCAAGGGCGGGGTCGGCAAGACCTCGGTCACGCTGGGCCTGGCCTCTGCGGCGCTGGCAGCGGGAATCCCCACCTTGGTCATCGACTTGGATCCGCATGCTGACGCGACCACGGGATTAGGCGTCAAGCCGTCCCGCCAGACCGACGTCGGCCGGCTCCTCAAGAACGCGCGCAAGGCCGACCTGCGGGCCAACGCCGCCCCGAGCGGCTGGGTGGCCTCGGCGGATCCCGGCAGCGCGCCGGCTTCCGGCCGGAAGGTTCTCGACGTCGCCATCGGCTCCGCCTACTCCGGCATCTACGACCGGCCCGATCTGAGCCGCCGGGAC
The DNA here is from genome assembly GCF_059091125.1 of Arthrobacter sp. Y3223151. Taxonomy (NCBI): domain Bacteria; kingdom Bacillati; phylum Actinomycetota; class Actinomycetes; order Micrococcales; family Micrococcaceae; genus Arthrobacter; species Arthrobacter sp. Y3223151. Next base: position 195,148 of record NZ_JBNHGI010000006.1, read on the forward strand.
CTGCGCAGGCTCTCCACCGTGCTCTCCCGCGTGAACGACTACTCGCTGGTGCTCATCGACTGCCCGCCGTCGCTCAACGGGCTGACGCGCATGGCGTGGACGGCGAGCACCCGGGTGCTGCTCGTGGCCGAGCCGAGCCTCTTCTCGGTGGCGGGCACCGAGCGCACCATGCGCGCCATCGATTTGTTCCGGGAGGAATTCGCCCCCGACCTGAAGACGGCCGGCGTCGTGGCCAACCGTGTCCGGCCCAGCTCCAACGAACACGGTTACCGGCTGGCCGAAATGAAAACCATGTTCGGCGACCTGCTGCTCTCCCCCACCATCGCCGAGCAGGCGAACTGGCAGCAGATCCAGGGGGCAGCGCATTCCGTCCACCAGTGGCCGGGTGAATCGGCACGCCAGGCGGCCGCGCTTTTCGACGAGCTGCTCAAGAACCTGACCGATTCCGGCCGGATGCGCAGCCGCGCGCTCCGCCGCCAGCCCTCCTGACAACAGGTCCCGGCCCGGGCGGCGGGTCTCCGCCCCGATCGGCGCTCAAACCCTCCGGCATCGCAACTTAAACCCGACCTGAACGCACCTTAACACCGGGTCGCACTTTAATCAGCGGGAGGGGCCCCGGTTTCCCGGAGCCCCTCCCGCTGTTATGTCCTGTGTGCGGTCAGCTGATCTTGCGCGCGGCGCGCCGGCGGCTCAGCTCGTCGTCGGGAAATTCCTGTTCCTCTGCGGCATGTTCGCTGGGGAGCTCGGCGAGGCTGCCTTCGACCTCTCGCCACACCCGGCCGACGGCGATGCCGAAGACGCCCTGTCCGCCCTGGACCAGGTCGATGACCTCGTCGGCGGAGGTGCACTCGTACACGCTGGCGCCGTCGCTCATGAGGGTGATCTGGGCCAGATCTTCCACGCCGCGTTCACGCAAGTGGCCGACGGCGGAGCGGATCTGCTGCAGCGAGACGCCGGTGTCGAGCAGGCGCTTAACCACCTTCAGGACCAGGATGTCGCGGAAGCTGTAGAGGCGCTGCGAGCCGGAGCCGGAGGCGCCGCGGACGGCAGGTTCCACCAGTCCGGTGCGTGCCCAGTAGTCCAACTGCCGGTAGGTGATGCCGGCTGCCTTGCATGCCGTGGGACCGCGGTAACCGGCGTCCTCGTCCAGCACGGGCAGGTCTTCGGTGAACAGCAAGCCCTGGGCACTTGCGGGTATGGCAGCGCCGGTCTGCAGAGCGTGCGGCATCTCGCCTGCATCACCTTTAGGACTCACGTGAACCCTCCTTGTCGAAGTTCCCTGTGGGGAATGAGCTTCGCAGTCAGCCCAGAGGTCTGGTCTAAGTCTGCCTTGAGATGGCCTGCGGTGCAATGGGAACTGTATGCTTCGACGTTAGAACGGCGGGGGCCGCCGGTCAAAGACGCTGGCATATTTGCTGCGGCGTGTCGGATGCCCCGGCGCCGGGCCGGGCGGTTCGGGCGCCGGAACCAGATGCCGGCGACGGCTATTTCTCGAAGTCCTCGGGCTCCACGTCGGCGAGGAATTCCCTGAACTCGCGCAACTGGCTTTCCGCGTTCTCCTGCGCCGGGCCGTCGGATTCCTCATCGTCGGCCGCTTCGGCGATCTTGACCCCGGCCTCGTCCATTACCTCGTCCGCACAGTAGATCGGGCAGGGCACCCGCAGTGCCACCGCGATGGCGTCCGAGGCGCGGGAGCTGACTGTCACCCCGCCGTCAAACACCAGCTCGGCAAAGAAGACGGTGTCCTGGACCGTCACCAGGCGGACTTCGGTGATCCGCCGGCCGAGCACGTCCACGACGTCGCGGAGCAGGTCGTGGGTCATGGGGCGCGGCGGTTTGATGCCCTGCTGAGCGAACGCAATCGCGCTGGCTTCCGGCGCACCGATCCAGATGGGTATGTGCCGCTCGCCGTCGGTTTCCTTGAGCAGCACCAGCGGCTGGTTCGACGGGAGTTCAATGCGGACTCCGACAACCTCGAGTTCGAGCATGGCTTCTCCGTTCAGCGGTCCATCTGGGCCAGGTGCCCGTGAACCAGCGCCGTATGCAAGTTCAGGCACAGATCGCTGATTTCCTTGGCCGCTTCCGCGGCGCGCGCGCGGGAGGCGACGTCGCGCCGGGACGCCAGCGGGGCCACCGCACGCTCCACCAGCCCGACCTCGCGGTCTGCGGCGGCCCGGAACGGGCGGAGGTGCCGAGGTTCGATGCCATGGCTGCCCAGCTGCCTGCAGGCGCGCACGACCTTGAGTGCGTGTTCGTCGAAACAGGCGTCCTCGGCGTGGATCAGGCCGTAAGCCAACAGGTCGTCCACGAGTTCCGTGGAGGCTCCGCTGGCCTGCAGGAGCTCGGCCCGGGTGAGCGCCCGGCCGCGTCCGTTCAGTTCTGCCGCCAGCGGCTCCGAGACCATCCGGGGGGCCAGGGTCATGCCGCCGGGCAGGGCTTCCGGCCGCTCGCCACGATCGATCGCGTCCAGATAATCCTTGATGACCTTGAGCGGCAGGTACTGGTCGCGCTGCAGGGCCAGCACGAAACGGAGGCGTTCAACGTCCTGGCCGGTGTACTTCCGGTAGCCCGCCGGCGTCCGTTGGGGGCTGATGAGCCCCTTCTCCTCCAGGAACCGGATCTTGGAGGCCGTGATCTGCGGGAAGTCCTCCGTCAGCTGTTGCAGCACCTCGCCGATGTTGAGGACGCTGCTGCGGTACCCCTCCCGGGACGCCCCGAGGGTGCGCCGTGCTGGCTGGGACCCGGGCACCGGTTAGCCCTGCCCCTTTGCCGCCGTGCCTGCGTAGTAGGTCAGGCGGAACTTACCGATCTGCACCTCATTGCCTGTCCGCAGCTGCAGGCTGTCCACACGGTCGTTGTTCACGTAGGTGCCGTTGAGGCTGCCGGAGTCCACCACCATGAAGCCGTCGCCGGAGCGGCGGAATTCCGCGTGCTTGCGCGACACCGTGACATCGTCAAGGAAGATGTCCGCTTCCGGATGCCGGCCGGCGGTGGTGACGTCCTGGTCCAGCAGGAACCGGGCCCCGGCGTTCGGGCCGTCGTGGGCTATCAGCAGCGCCGACCCCGCCGGCAGCGCGATCACCGATGCTTCCTCTTCGCGGGAGAGCCTCGGTTTGGCGACGTGGGCCAAGGTCTGCGGCGGCAAAGAGATGGATGTGGTTTCCGCGTGCGCCTCCGGGTTCCGGCTGTCGCCGTTCCCGTTATCCGTGGCGTTGCGAGCTTCGCCCACCATCAATAGTTCCTCCCGTAAAAATGTAGCGGCCAACCGGTTCAGGACCGGTTGGCCGTCGAGTGGCTCCGGTAGCTCCTAGCCTACCTGCTGTTCATACTCCGGGGCACTGAGCAGGGTCTCCAGCGCCGCCGGATCCGACAGCCTGACCTCCAGCAGCCACCCCTCCCCGTACGGATCGGAGTTGATCAGGGCCGGGTCGGTCTCCAGGGCGTCGTTGACGGCCGCGACCTCGCCGCTGACGGGAGCGTAGATGTCGCTGACGCTCTTGGTCGATTCCACCTCGCCGATGACCTCGTTGGCGGTGATGGAGGAGCCGGCTTCCGGCATCTGCACGTAGACCACATCGCCGAGCGCGTCCTGCGCAAAGTCGGTGATACCCAGGCGCACCGTGCCTTCGGCGTCGGCGGCAGCCACCCACTCATGCTCGGCTGTGTACTTCAGGTCGGCAGGAATATTGCTCATCGGTTGCCTTTCTCGCACCATGGACGGCCAGTTGCTCCGGCAAGGAACCCTTTCCCCGCCATCGCTGAAAGTATAGGCATACAGGGCCTTGCACAAGCCAATGGAAAAGGGACCCGGCCCTCGCGGACCGGATCCCTTGCTGTCGGGTTGACAGGATTTGAACCTGCGACCCCTTGACCCCCAGTCAAGTGCGCTACCAAGCTGCGCCACAACCCGAAGTTCCGCCTTCATGCAACCGGCGGAACCACCTCAAATACTGTACAGCATTTTTCCCTGCGTCATGACCACCCGGCGCCACCGCGGGCGGCGGGGCCGGTGCCCTGGCCCCGGGCCGCGGGCGGCGGCGCCGGGGTTGGGCCCCGTCCTAAGGCCCGGCTCAGTGCTTGCGGGACCGCTTCTCGCGCACCCGCATGCTGACCTCGATCGGGGTGCCTTCGAAGCCAAATGTTTCACGCAGCCGGCGGGTGATGAAGCGGCGGTAGCCGGGGTCCAGGAAACCGGTGGTGAACAGGACGAACTTCGGCGGCCGCGAGGAAGCCTGCGTGCCGAACAGGATGCGCGGCTGCTTGCCCCCGCGTACCGGGTGCGGGTGGGCCGCGACCAGTTCGCCCAGGAAGGCGTTCAGGCGGCCGGTGGGGATGCGCTTGTCCCAGGACTCGAGGGCACGGTCCAGCGCCGGGACCAGCCTGTCCTTGTGCCAGCCGGTCTTGGCCGAGATGTTCACCCGGGGCGCCCAGTCCACGTGGGCCAGGTCCTGCTCGATCTCGCGTTCGAGGTACCGGCGGCGGTCGTCGTCCAGCAGGTCCCACTTGTTGAAGGCAAGCACCAGGGCCCGGCCGGAATCGATGGCCAGCTGCAGGATGCGCACGTCCTGCTCGCTGAGCACCTCGTCCACGGCCAGCAGCACGACGGCGACCTCCGCCTTTTCGAGCGCGGCCTGCGTGCGGAGCGAGGCATAGAAGTCGGCGCCTTGCTGCATGTGCACGCGGCGGCGGATCCCGGCCGTGTCGACGAAGCGCCACGTCCGTCCGCCCAGTTCGATCATTTCGTCGACCGGATCGCGGGTGGTGCCGGCGATCGTGTCGACCACTACCCGCTCGCTCCCGGCCAGCTTGTTCAGCAGCGACGATTTGCCCACGTTCGGGCGGCCGATCAGGGCGATCCGCCGGGGGCCTCCCGTGCGCTCGAGTCCCCCGTAGGCCGAGAATTCGGGCAGCACCTCCAGGGCCGCATCGAGCATGTCGGCCGTTCCCCGGCCGTGCAGTGCCGACACGGGATAGGGCTCGCCGAAACCGAGGCCCCACAGGGCTGCGGCTTCGGCTTCCTGGGCCAGGTCGTCCACCTTGTTGGCCACCAGGATGACCGGTTTCTTCTTGCGGCGCAGCATCTTCACCACCGCCTCGTCCGTGGCCGTGGCGCCGACGTTGGCGTCGACGACCAGCAGGACGGCGTCGGCCATGTCCACCGCGATTTCGGCCTGGTCGGCGACGCGGGCGTGGATGCCGCGGGCGTCATGCTCCCAGCCGCCGGTGTCCACCAGGGTGAAGGGGCGTCCGTTCCAGTGGGCCGAGTAGGAGACCCGGTCGCGGGTGACGCCGGGGGTGTCTTCGACGACTGCCTCGCGCCGGCCCAGGATCCTGTTCACCAGCGTCGACTTGCCCACATTGGGCCGGCCGACGATGGCCAGCACCGGGGCCACCCGGAGCGGTTCGTCGTCGGGGACGGGTTCTTCGGCCGCGGCCAGCAGCGCGGCGTCGTCGTCGTCAAGGTCGTAGTCGGCCAGGCCGGCGCGCAGCGACGCGGCGCGCAACTCGGCTTCGTCGTCATCGATCTCGAGCATGTGCTCGGCGATCTGGTCCTCGCCCGCCGGACGGTATTCCTCGTCGGCCGGCCGGTCCGCCGGGGAGGATCCGGGCTGGGTGTCACTCATCGTCTGTTCCTTCTGGGTAGGCAGCAAGCCGGTTGTCGTCGGGGGGCGTGGTTGGCCGGAAGCGGCTGCCCGGTGAGCGCCACGCTGTGCCGGACATGGCCGGACAGCTGCCGGCGGATCTCTTCGGCTGCAGTGTCCATTGAAACACGCCCGGACATCGAGGGCAGCCGCCGGTAGGTCTGCGGGGAGCCGAATCCCAGGTGGAAAACTCGGCCGGGGCGAGGGATGGCATCCCGCTGCCCGCCGGTGATCCTGGTGCCGAGGGCAGCCGCCGGCACCACGGGGGCACCGCTGTTCAACGCCAGCCAGGCCACCCCCGGGCTGAGGGCGGCGGCGGGTTCAGTGTGCGGCATGCCGGACGACGGCGAGCACCGCTTCGACGGTTTGTTCGAAGTCCAGATCGGATGAATCCACCGTGAAGACGCCGTCGGCGGCCTCGGAAAAGTTCACCACGGTCGAATCCTTGGCGTCGCGGGCCAGCACCTGCTCGTGCAGGTCGGCGTCGCTCTGCGTTCCACCCAGCTGGAGGCCGCGCCGGCGCAGCCTTGCTTCTTCGCTGGCGGTCAGCAGCAGCCGCACCTCGGCGTCGGGAGCGACGACCGTGGTGATGTCGCGGCCCTCGGCTACGATCCGGCGGCCGGAGTCGGCGATGATCTGCTGCTGGCGCCGGACCAGTTCGGCCCGTGCCCCCAGCGTCGTGGCCACGGCGCTCACGGAGGCGGAGATGGACGGCTCGCGGATTTCGTCGGTGATGTCCGTGGAGCCGATGCGCACGTATTCGTCGTCGGGGTGGGTGCTGATCTGCAGGTCGACGTCCTTGCTGGCCTGTTCGACGGCCGCCGCATCCGCCAGGTCCACACCGGTGTTGACGCAGTACCAGGTCACGGCACGGTACATGGCGCCGGTGTCCAGGTAGGACGCGTGCAGCCGGCGTGCGGTTTCCTTGCTGACGGACGACTTGCCGGAGCCCGACGGCCCGTCGATGGCAACCACCAGCGCCTTGCCCTGCCGGTAACGAGCCATATCCACTTCCGCCGCGCTCATTGCACAACCTTCCATCCACGTGAGGTCAAGTAATCAATTAATTCGTGCCGCTTGCTGGGCAGCACGGCAAGCTCCGCCAGCCCCACCGGCTGGCCCGCCGAGTGTTCCAGGCGCAGGTCTTCCAGGTTGATGCCCACCTCGCCGATCTCGGTCAGCAGGCGGGCGATTTGGCCCGGCGTATCGTCGACCAGGACGGTCAGCCACGCGAACGCCTGCGGAGGAGCGCCGTGCTTGCCGGGAATCCGCGCCTGGCCGGCGTTGCCTTCGCTGATCAGCTGGGCCATGTCCAACCGGGAGCCGTCGGCCTCGGGGTGCTCAAGCGTCCTGATCAGCCGTTCCAGGTCTTCGCGGACGCCGTACAGGATGTCCACGAGCCGCGACGCGTTCGCGCCGAGGATCTGCACCCACAACGCCGGGTCGCTGGCCGCGATCCGGGTGACGTCGCGCAGGCCCTGGCCGGAAAGGGACAAGGCATGCGCCGGCGTGTCCTGCAGCCGGCTGGCCAGCAGCGAGGACATCACTTGCGGCAGGTGCGAGATCAACGCCACGGCGGCGTCATGTTCGTCGGCCGACATGCGGGAGACCACCGCGCCCAGGTCGATCGCCAGCGCGTGCGCGGTCTTCACCGCCCCCGGCGAGGACAACTCCGACGGGCACAGGACCCACGGCATCGACGTGAAGATCTCGCCGCGGGCGGCCACGGGGCCGGATTTCTCCCGCCCCGCCATCGGGTGGGTGCCCACGTAGCGGCCCAGGTCCGCCTCCGCCAGGTCAGGGTCCTTGGCCAGCGCCTCGAAGACGGCCGTCTTGACGCTGGCAATATCCACGACGACGGCGTCCGGGTAGTCGCGCAGCGCGCGCGACACGACGGCGGCGGTGACATCCGGGGGCGCCGCGACGACGACCAACTGGGGCTCCACCCTCTCCCCGGCGGGCAGGATCCGGCCGGCACCGATATCCTGCGCCACCGCCTGGGCCGACGGCGAGGGGTCAGAGAGCAGCACGTCGATGCCGCGGGCCCGCAGGCCGAGCCCGATGCTGGCTCCGAGCAGCCCGGTTCCCATCACCAGGACCGGCCCGGACAGGTGGGTCGCCTGCGCGTGTGCCGGGTTCACCGGCTACATCCCCACCAGGGCCAGCAGGTGCCCTGCTTCCTGGCGGCCGAGGGCGCGGATGCTGCCCTGTCGCTGGTCGCCCAGCCGGATGGGGCCGAACTGGATCCGGACGAGCCGTTCCACGGGGTGGCCGACGGCGTCAAACAGGCGCCGCACGACGCGGTTCTTGCCCGAATGCAGCACGACTTCCACCAGGACGTGTCCCGGCGTCGAGTCGACCAGCTTGAACGAATCGACCGAGGACACGCCGTCTTCCAGCTCGATTCCGGATTTCATCCGCGCCCCGACGCCGTGCGGCATGGGCCCGCGGACCTGCACCAGATACGTCTTGGGGACCTCGTAGGACGGGTGGGTGAGGCGGTTGGCGAGTTCGCCGTCGTTGGTCAGCAGCAGCAGGCCTTCGGTGGCCTGGTCCAGCCGCCCTACATGGAACAGCCGCTGGCCCTGCTGCGGCTTGAGGTAGTCGCTGATGCAGGGGCGCCCCTCCGGATCCTCCATGGTGGAGACAACGCCCTTTGGCTTGTTGAAGACCAGGTACGTCAGCGTTTCATCCATCTGGACGCGGATGCCGTCCACATGGATGACGGCGCGGGACGGGTCGACGCGCAGGCCAAGTTCGCGCACGGTCACGCCGTCCACCTCGACCCGGCCTGCCTGGATCAATTCCTCGCACACCCGGCGCGAGGCCACGCCCGCGCCGGCGAGCACCTTCTGCAGGCGCACGCCCTCGGGATCGTGCAGTTCGGAGGCCGCCCCCGCTCCCGCCCGCGAGGGACGGTCCGGGCGGCTGACGGGTCCGAGGTTCTGGCCGAAGCGTTCCCGTCCGAAGGGCCGCGGCCCGGCGGGACGCTGCGGCTGCCCGCCGCGAGACTTGCCGGCACCGGCCTTGCCGCCGGTCTTGCCGCCGGACTTGCCGGACGGTTTGGCCGGCTTTCCTTGGCCCGGACCGGCCGTCGACGGCTTGCGGCTCCCGTGCTTGGCGGCACCGGGCTCGGCCGGGCCGCGGCGGGCACCGGGCTGACCGGTGCCCGTGCCGAACTCGTTGCGGCCCTGGTCCCGTCCGGCCG
>NZ_JBNHGI010000007.1:0-188610 GCF_059091125.1 Arthrobacter sp. Y3223151
AACACCACCGACGCCCAGTACGAAGCCCTCGCCACCGTGATGAACAGCGCCGCCAACCCGCGGATCCGCCCCGACGCCATCGAAACCGCCGCCACCGGCCGCACCCCTACAGACACAGGGGAAGCAGACGCAACCGGCAACGCCAACACCGCAAAGGCGGGCCCGGCCGGTTCTGGGGAGTCCCGCACCGCAGGCGGCGGAACCACGGTCGCCGGCACGGCCAGCGGCGGCGGTAGCCAGGATGTTCCCGGTACCGGCACCGGAACCGGCGCCGGTACCACGGAGGCAGGCAGGGGCGGAGCCGATGCCGCCGATGCGGGTGTGACGGACGGGGCCGCTGCGGACGGCAGGGCGGCTGCTGGATCCGGCCCCGCCGGCAGGGATGGTTCCGCCGGTGTGGATCCGGCGGTGGTGGACGCGATGGACGACGCCACCCGGGCGCAGAAGCTGCTCGCGGGACTGGTCGGGGCCTGCCGGATCGCGCTGAACACCGGCAGGCTTCCGGACTCGGGCGGGCACCGCACCCAAGTGATCGTCACCACCGGGTATGACCAGTTGGCCGGGCTGCTCTCCGGCGGCGGCAGCGCGGTCTTCAACGGCCCGGTCTCGGCCACCACTGTGCGCCGGATGGCCTGCGACGCCGAGATCATCCCGGCGGTCCTCGGTTCCGAGGGCGCGATCCTGGATCTGGGCCGGTCGCAACGGTTCTTCAACCGCGCCATCCGCCGGGCCCTGGTCGCCCGGGACAAGGGCTGCGCGTTCCCCGGGTGCAGCATGCCCGCGTTCTGGACCGAGGCGCACCACATCATCCCCTGGTGGGCCGGCGGCCGCACCGACGTGAACAACGGGGTGTGCCTCTGCCTGCTCCACCACGACCTGATCGAGCAAGGCAACTGGGAGATCAACGTCGTCGACGGCATCCCCTGGTTCACCCCGCCGGACTACATCGACCCCCGCCGCAAACCGCTGCGCAACTCCTACTGGCAAACCCACATCCCACCCCAACCACTCCTGGCCTGACCTAGCGATTCGGCGCGGGCGGGTGCGCAGGGCGCAGCTGAGGCAGTCTTAGCGGGCGGGCGCGCAGGGCGCACTAAGGAAGTCTCCACAGGCGGGTGCGCAGGGCGCAGCTGAGGAAGTCTTAGCTGGCCGGCACGCAGGGCGCATCTATAGATGCATGTGCGGGCTGCACAGAAGAAGGCGAGAGCTGGTGTGAGACCAGCCGCACAGCGCGCTTCTGTGCTCAGCTGAGCCCGGGGCCGGCCCCGGGGCGGCGGCCTTCGGCAGGGACTTCGCCGGCCGGAGCAGCCGGCGTCAGTGTCAGCAGCACAGCTTCCGGGCGGCAGGCGAAGCGCACCGGAGCCAGACGGGACGTTCCCAACCCCGCCGACACATTCAACGGGACGCTACGCCCCTCGTGCTCCCAGTACGTCAGCCCCCGGGCACGCCACGTGGGCAGATCGCAGTTGCTGGTCAAGGCACCGTAGCCGGGGAGGCGGACCTGGCCCCCGTGGGTGTGCCCGGCCAGCATCAGGTCGGCGTCGTCGGCAGTGAACCGGTCCAGCACCCGCTGGTACGGAGCGTGGGCCACCGCGATCCGCAGGAATGCGGCCTCATCGGCGGACGTCGAACCGTTGGGGAAACCCGAATAACGGTCGCGCTGCAGGTGCGGATCGTCCACGCCCGTGAAGTCCAGCCGCATGCGGCCCACCACCACCGACTGGTGCCTGTTGGTCAAGTCGATCCAGCCCGCGGTGCCGAAAGCCGCATGCATCTCCCGCCACGGCAGTTCACGCTCCGCGTAGTCCTTGGGCTGAGAGGAGGGGCCGGTGAGGTAGGAGAACGGGTTCTTCATCACCGGGGAGTAGTAATCGTTGGAGCCCGGCACGAACACGCCCGGAACGTCCATCAGCGGTGCCAGCGAGTCCAGCAGGGGCTGTACGGCGTCGTGATGGCTGAGGTTGTCGCCGGTGTTGACCACCAGGTCCGGTTCCAGCGACGCCAACTGCCGCAGCCACCTCTGCTTCAGCGTCTGCCCGGGAGTCATGTGGATGTCGGACACGTGCAGGATCTTCAGGGGGCCTCGCCCGGCAGGCAGGATGGGCAGCGTTTCTTCGCGGACCTTGAAGAGGTTCCGCTCGATAACGGAGCCGTAGACGAGCGCGGCCCCGCCCGCGGCCGTGGCCCCAAGGGCCAGGGTGCCTGCGGTCCGGAGCCGTGCTCGCAGCAAGTCAGTGTCCACGGTTAGTCGTCGTCTCCTCCGCCGTTGCCGTTGCCTCCGCCGTTTCCGTTACCCCCGCCGTTTCCGTTGCCTCCGCCGTTTCCGTTGCCGGAATCACCGGAATCGCCGGAGTCACCGGAGTCGCCGCCCGAATCCCCGTCGTCGCTGCTGTCGCTGGAATTCGAGTTATTGTTCGACTCGGCGGGGGCCGGGGTCTGGACCGGCCGGGGCGGATACATCATGCTGCTCGGCGCGGAGCCGAAGCTGCCCGTCTTGTACAGGCCGGCGACCTTCTCCATGTAATCGGTCCATTGCCCGCCGGCGATGGTCGCACCGTCCACGTAGTCGCGCGTCACGCCATTGATGGGGATGTTGTTGATCGATTTGTAGGCATGAGGGTTGCCCACCCAGGAAGCAGTGGAGATGCCCTTGGTGTAGCCCACCGTCCAGGTGTATTCAGACTTGTCGGTCGTGCCGGTCTTCACAGCGGCGGGAACACCAATCGGATGGATTCCTCCCAGCTGCAGGTTGACCAGGTTCTCCAGCGGGACGCTGACGGCCGCGGCTACCTCCTCCGAGATCGCCCGTTCGCAGGACTTCTTCGGCACCTCGTACTCGTTGCCCTGGGCGTCCGTCACGGAGGTCAGCGCGATCGGCTTGCAGTACACGCCGCCGTTGGCGAACGCCGCGAAAGAAGCCGCCATCGTCATCGGGGACACGTTGGTCGTGCCAATGATGAAGGACGGGTGCTCAATGCTGATCGGTTCCTTGTCCGTCGCCGTCCGGACGCCGAGGCGGGTTGCCGCATCCTGGATGTCACAGAGGTCCAGCTGCGCGGCCATGGCAGCAGTAGCGGAGTTGATCGACCAGGTCAGGCCCTGGCTGGCGGTCATGGTCCGCTCGAAACCGGGCAGCGCATTCTGGAATTTCCACTCGCTGAACCAGGCGTCCGGAGGCAGGCAGCTGGCGTTCCAGTTGTACTGTGCCGGGTACTCCGTCCGGCGGGCGTCGACCGATGCGTTGAGCGCCTTGCCCGCTTCAAGCCAGGCGACCATGGTGTAGGGCTTCATCGTGGAGCCGGGCTGCCAGCCGTTGCCGCCGCCCATGTCGGCGTCGACGTTGTAGTTCAGCTCCGTGTTGGCCGCGCCGTCTTCGGGGCTGTAGTTGGTGTTCTGGGCCATCATCAGGATGTTGCCGGTGCCGGGTTCAATCGAGACCATGGACGAGCCGACGCCGGACTCATCGCCCACGGGGACTTCCTGCTCGATCTGCTTCTGGCCTTCCTTCTGGAGGCGGGAGTCGAGCGTGGTCTTGATGGTGAGGCCGCCACGGGCCAGGAGCTTCGCCCGTTCGGTGGAGTCTGCTCCGAACGCGTCGGACTGCATGATGGTGTGTTGCACGTAGCTGCAGAAGTAGTCCGCAAAGTTCGCCGCGACACAGCCGGAACGCACCGGCTTGAGGTTCAAGCCCAGGTCGCTGGCAACGGCCTCGTCGTACTCCTGCTGGGTAATCTTGCCGGCATTACGCATGGCCGCCAGCACGGTATTGCGGCGCTCGATCGTGGCTTCCGGGTTGTTCACCGGATTGAAGTAGTTGGGCGACTGCACCATCCCGGCCAGCATGGCCGACTGTTGGATGTTCAGCTTGGCCGCCGGAACGCCGAAAAAGGTCTTCGCAGCGGCTTCAATGCCGTACACCTGGCCGCTGAACAACACGATGTTCAGGTAGCCCTGCAGGATCTCTTCCTTGCTGAATTCCTTTTCGACGGCGATGGCCAGCTTCGCCTCGCGCAGCTTGTCGCCGATGTCCTTGGTGCCGCTGATGGTCAGCTCTTCGGCCCCCTTGCCCGCGGAAGCGCCGGCGTCGATCAGCACGTTGTTCACATACTGCATGGTCAGCGTCGACGCGCCCTGCAGGTCCCCGCCGGCCATGTTCGTCACCGCCGCACGCATGATGCCCTGGGGGTCCACACCGTTGTGCTCGTAGAAACGCACATCCTCGATGGAGATGATGGCGTCCTGCATGTGCTGGGACACCTTGTCCAGGGTCACCGGGACGCGGTTTTCGGCGTAGAACGTGGCAATCAGCTTGCCGTCGGCGGAGAGAATCCGCGACGGCTGGGCCAGCGGCTGCGTCTGCAGCTCGTCCGGCAACTGGTCGAAGTATTCGATCGATGAGGTTGCCCCGACACCGGCCACGGCTGCGGCCGGAACCAGCAGACCGGCTGCGAGCACGCCGCAGAGCGCACTGATACCCAGGAAGCCAACAACTTTGCCTAGGGTGGTCGCAGTGTCGAAGAAGGGGGATTTGCGAGCGGCCATGGGGTTCAGTTTACAAGCAAGCGCTACCCTTTGAGTTATGACCAAATGGGAATACGCGACAATTCCGCTCATTATCCACGCGACCAAGCAGATTCTTGACCAGTGGGGGGAGGACGGCTGGGAGCTCGTCCAGGTGTTCCCCGGCCCGAACGGAACCAATCCGGTTGCCTATTTGAAGCGGGAGAAGCAGTAGCCATGACGGAAACCACTGAAGCCCGGAAGTCCACCGTCGAAGAGCGGCTGGCCGGCTTGGGACTGTCCCTGCCGGACGTGGCAGCTCCGGTGGCCGCCTACGTCCCGGCGGTCGTCTCCGGGAACTATGTGTACACCTCCGGGCAGCTGCCGTTCGTCAACGGCGAACTCCCGGCGGCCGGCAAGGTGGGCGACGGCGCCGGCCTGGTCAGTGCCGACGAGGCAAAAAAACTGGCCGCGACGGCCGCCGTGAACGCCTTGGCAGCGGTCAAGAGCGTCATCGGTGACCTGGACCGGATCACCCGGGTGGTCAAGGTCGTCGGTTTCGTGGCCTCCGATCCGGCATTCACCGGCCAGCCGGGTGTGATTAACGGCGCCTCCGAGCTGCTGGGGCAGGTCCTCGGCGAGGCCGGCGCGCATGCCCGTTCCGCCGTCGGCGTGGCCGTGCTGCCGCTGAATTCGCCGGTCGAGGTAGAACTGATTGCCGAATTCAGCTAGTCCGCTTCGCGAGGAGCAGCGGCTCTTCCCCGTGGCGCCGGACCAGCTGGGCGCGGCCCACAGCTGGTTCCACCACGGGGAACGCACGCCGCGCAAGCCCCGGATGGCGTCCTCGGTCGTCCTCGTCCGGGACGGCGCGGCCGGCACGGAAACGTACCTTGGCTACCGGTCGGGGTCCTCTCCGTTGGGCACGGTGGCCTTTCCCGGCGGCAGCGTGGAGGAGAGCGACGGCGACCCGGTGACCTGGTACGGTCCCTCGCCGACCAAATGGGCCGAGATGCTCGGGCTGGACGACCACCGCCTGGCCCACGCCCACGTGGTGGGGGCCATCCGCGAGCTGTTCGAGGAAACCGGCGTGTTGCTGGCCGGTCCTGATGAATCCACCCTGCCGGAATCCACCTCCGGCGCCGACTGGATGCGGACCCGCGAGGCCGTCGCCGACCAGGAGGTGTCCTTCGGCGAAGCGCTCGGCAAGCGCGGACTCGGCGTCCGCACCGACCTGCTCAAACCCGTGGCCCACTGGCTCAGCCCCGATTTTGCCCATCGACGCTTCGACACGCGCTACTTCGCTGCGGCCCAGCCGGCCAACCAACGGCCGTCCCTGCTGGAAAGCAAGGGCGTGTGGGCATCCTGGCTGCCGGCGCAGGAACTGATGGCCGGGCGGACGACCACCGCGCTCGGCGATCTGGTGGACCAGCCCGACACCCGCGGGCTGACGTTCAGCGAGGTGACCTCGCCCGCTGTGGAAATCATCGTGGAAAAGATCGCCGGCGCCCGCGGCTGCATCGCCTACCTCTCGCACAAGCGCCCGCAGCGGCTCTACCACCCGGAACTGATCCAAGTCGACGGGGTGCCCATGCTGCAGGTGGCGGCCAACTCGGCCACCGAAGGCGGTGCTGCCCAGCGGGGACGCTGAGCCGCTCCGCCGACACGGACCCCAGCCCCGACGGCCCGTGCCGGACGGCCAACGGCACCTACCTCGCAAGCCACAACGACGGCGGGGGCCCACCATCGGTGAGCCCCCGCCGTCGTACTTTTGGGTCGGAAATCAGCGCGAACGCTGGCGCAGCCGCTGGATGTCCAGGATGACTACCGCGCGCGCTTCCAGGCGCAGCCAGCCGCGCTGGACGAACTCGGCCAGCGCCTTGTTGACGGTTTCGCGGGAGGCGCCAACGAGCTGGGCCAGCTCTTCCTGCGTCAGTTCGTGTGCCACGAGGATGCCGTCCGTGGCGGGGCGGCCGAAGCGGTCGGCCAGGTCGAGCAGGGCCTTGGCCACGCGGCCCGGAACGTCGGAGAAGACCAGGTCGGCCAGCGAGTCGTTGGTGCGGCGGAGGCGGCGGGCCAAGGCCTGCAGCAGCTGCGCCGACACCTCGGGGCGGGTCTCCAGCAGGCCGCGCAGGTTCTCGTTCTTCAGCCCGGCGAGGCGGGTCTCGGAGACGGCGGTCGCGGAGGTGCTGCGCGGGCTCGGGTCGAAGAGGGCCATCTCACCGAAGAGCTCGCCCGGGCCGAGGATGGCCACCAGGTTCTCGCGGCCGTCGGCAGCGGTGCGGCCCAGCTTGATCTTGCCGGAGACGATGAAGTAGAGCTGGTCGCCCTGGTCACCTTCGCGGAACACCGATGCGCCGCGGGACAGGTCGACCTCGGTCAGCTCGTCGGTCAGCGCGGCGAAAACGTCGTCGTCAAGAGTGGCAAAAAGAGGTGCGCGGCGAAGGATCTCTACGTCCATGAATTCTCCAAGTTAGTACTGTTCGGCTGGGGTTCAAGCTGCTCTCCCGTGGGGGCACTGTTTTCCATTTTGCCGTATGTAAAGCCCGTGTGACATCTTCCACAAGGCTTTTCGCTCCCAGAGGAGGAAAGCGCCGGCATCGAGCACCGGCACGGGCTGCCGGAGGTGACAACCCGCAACGGCGGTTAATAATTCCCGCGGGCGAACCGCCTAGACTAATGCACATCCCACCGCAACGGAGAATGAGTGATTTTCGGCCTGACCATCCTGGACGTTGTCCTGCTGCTGATCCTCTTGGCGTACCTGGTCTCAGGTCTGCGCAAGGGGTTCCTGCTCACCCTCGGCGGCATCGCCGGCATCGCCCTGGGAGCGGTGGCAGCCTTCTTCGCCATCCCCTTGGTCAGTGAGTGGGTTCCCGACAGCGCCTGGCGGCTGACCGCAGCCATTGCCGTGGCCATCTTGCTCGTGGTGCTGGGGCACGCCCTGGGGACGGGTATCGGCGCGGCCATCCGGCGCCGGATGGACTTCCCGCCGCTGCGGCCGCTGGACCGGCTGCTGGGCGGCGTGATGAACCTTGCCGTGACCGCGCTGGTGATCTCCATGCTGGCGTTCAGCCTGGGCACCATGGGCGTGCCGTTCATTTCGCAGCAGATTGCCGCGTCCAAGGTGATCGCATCGATCGAAAACCTGACCCCGGATCCGGTGAAGGCATGGGCGGCGCAGGTGCGCTCGATCGTTGTGGCGGACGGCATCCCGCTGGTCCTCGACCCGCGGGTGCCGCAGGAGTCGGCGCCGGTTCCCGATGCCAGCACCGATACCGCGGCCCTGAACGAGGCGGCGGCCTCCGTGCTGCGGATCGCGGGGACGGCCTTCCAATGTGGGCAGAACCAGACCGGGTCCGGCTTCGCGGTGGCCCCGGACCGCGTGCTGACCAACGCCCACGTGGTGGCCGGCGTCAACGAACCTGTGGTGGAGGTTGCCGACGGCCGGGTGCTGCCCGGCCGGGTGGTGTTCTTCGACCCGGTGCGCGACCTGGCCGTCCTGGCCGTGGACGGGTTGGACGTGCGGCCGCTGCCGCTGGGGGGCGAACTGTCCGAAGGCGACCTGGCGGCGTTCCAGGGTTACCCGGCCGGCGGTCCCTTCCAGAGCAAGCCGGCCACCGTGCAGGGCCGTTCGCAGGTGCTGGTGCAGAACATTTACGGCGCGGACCCGTCGTCGCTCGAGGTCTACACGCTGGCGGCGAACGTGCAGCAGGGCAACTCCGGCGGACCGTTGCTGGATGCGGACGGAAACGTGGCCGGCGTGGTGTTCGCCAAGTCCACGGAGAACGTGCCGGTGGGCTACGCCCTGACCCTGGCGGAGGTCCAGCCGGTCGTCGACGAAGCCCTCGGCTATCAGGAGACCATCTCCGCCGGCCAATGCGTGACCCGCTAGCGGCTCTCCTGCGGTAGCCAGTCCAGGAACTGGCCGTGCGGACCGCTGACCGCCACGGGGCGCCCGTTGTGCGAGAGCAGGAAGCGGCCCCGGCGGGTCCGATCGTCCAGGCCGGGAATGCCGGAGTCGTCATCCGGCACCGGCATCACGCCGGGCCCTTCGTGCGCGAGCCAGTGCACGCCCCGCTCACGGATGAGCCCCTCCACCAGGGTGCGGAACCGACGACGGTCCTCTTCGGGCAGGTAGGCCAGCACCGCCGAATGGAAGACGACGACGGCGGCATCCCCGGGTGCCTGGGCCACCAGTGCCGGCAGCTGCTCGATCAGGTCGCCGGCCACCAGTCGGACCGGTGTGCGGCGGGCAACCTCGATGGCCTGGTGCAGCCGACGGACGCGGAACTCCTGGCCCGGCCAGATCAGGGCCTCGAGCCAGGCGACATCGTCGGGATCGTTAATCTCCAACGGATTCAGATCGATTCCGGCGCGCCAGCAGATTTCGGGCAGCGACTCGGGCAGCGGCGGGCGGCCGGAGGTGGAGCATTCCAGCAGCGGAGGCTGCGCTTCACGGCCGGCGGACGCGGCTTCCGACCCAGTCCCGGTGTATGCGGCTTCCGCGGTGTCCGCCCCGGCCCCGGCCGACGCCGTTTCCCCGGCTTCCGCCCCCGGCCCAGCCACGGCGGCAGGCGAGGACCGTGGCGCGAGGACCGCACCGCCGTCGTACTGGTAGCCGTACAGGTCCGGGTAGAGCAGCAGCCCCGCCGAGGCGCCCACCTCGATCAGCGCCAGCGGCTTAACTTCGGCGGCGGCGATGGCCGCCAGGGACGGCAGGAAGACGGCGCAGCGGCCGGGTTCATTGGTCTGCGTGGTGCGAGCCAGTGCCACGTCCCGGACCGAGTCCCACCGCGACAGCAGGAAATCGCGGAAACCCGCGTACTCCGTGGCGCCGGCGCCAAGCGAGCGGGCGGCCGCCAGGATCAGGTTGGGCTGGCGCTTCGACGCAGGCAGGGCGTCGATCAGCGCCAGGACCTCGGGATCGTCGCTGATCCCCAGGGCCCATTCGACGTACACCGGGGACTGGCCCGCGGCCTCGTGCAGGCCGAAGTTCCGGTACCAGCCGGCGGTGTCCCCTCGCTGGCCACCCATCGCGCCGTGCCGCCCTCTACAGGGCCTCGGTGAGGTATTCGACCGCCAGCCGGTAGCCGGTGATGCCCGCTCCGGCGATGACGGCGTCCGCGACGCCGGAGATGTAGGAGTGGTGGCGGAACTCTTCACGCCGGTGGATGTTGGTGATGTGCACTTCGACCACCGGGAGGGCCACGCCGGAGAGGGCATCGCGCAGTGCCACGGACGTGTGGCTGTAGCCGCCGGGATTGATGATGATTGCATCGGCCGTGCCGCGGGCGGCGTGGACCGCGTCGATCAGCTCCCCTTCATGATTGGACTGCACGCACTCCGCGGTCCAGCCGCGGGCGGCCGCGGCGTCGGTGGCGAGCCGCTCGACGTCGGCCAGCGTGGCGGTGCCGTAGACGTCCGGCTCCCGCGTGCCCAGCAGGTTCAGGTTGGGGCCGTTGAGGATCAGGACGCGGCGGGTGCCGGGGATGTCTGCAGTCATGCCTTTTACTATGCCTCAATCGCGTCCCGGTGGAGCTGACCTGTTGCGGGCGGGGCGCCTGTCCGCGCGGTGTGATGCCGGGCCCGCCCGCCGCCAGGGGCAGGAGGGCCCGGAATTCAGCCGGCTGTCCGGCTGTCCGGCTGTCAGGCCTTCAGCGAGGTCGCGATCTGCTGCATGACGGTGTTGTCCGCCAGGGTGGTGGCGTCGCCGACCTCGCGTCCTTCGGCGACGTCCTTGAGCAGGCGGCGCATGATCTTGCCGGAGCGGGTCTTGGGCAGTTCCGGCACGATCAGGATGGTGCGCGGCTTGGCGATGGGCCCGATTTCCTTGCCGACGTGCGCGCGGAGGGTGGCGACGATGTCCTCGTGTGAGCCGTGCTGCGTGGCTGCTTCGCCGCGCAGGATGACGAACGCGACCACAGCCTCGCCGGTCGTTTCGTCCTTCGCGCCGACGACGGCGGCCTCCGCGACGGCGGGATGGGAGACCAGCGCCGACTCGATTTCGGTGGTGGAGAGGCGGTGGCCGGAGACGTTCATGACGTCGTCGACCCGGCCGAGCAGCCAGATGTCGCCGTCCTCGTCCTTCTTGGCGCCGTCGCCGGCGAAGTACATGTTCTCGAACCGGGACCAGTAGGTTTCCTTAAACCGTTCCGGGTCGCCCCAGATGCCGCGCAGCATGGCCGGCCAGGGCTCGCGGATCACCAGGTAGCCGCCGTGCCCGTCCGGGACGGAGTCGCCGAGTTCGTCCACGACGTCGACGGCGATGCCCGGGATCGCGACCTGTGCGGAGCCGGGTTTGGCGGCGGTGATTCCGGGCAGCGGGGCGATCATGTGCGCACCGGTTTCGGTCTGCCACCAGGTGTCCACGATCGGTGCGTTGTCGCCGCCGATCACCCGCCGATACCACATCCAGGCCTCCGGGTTGATGGGTTCGCCGACCGAACCGAGCACCCGGATGGAGGACAGGTCGTACTTGGCCGGGATCTCCTCGCCCCACTTCATCATGGTGCGGATCGCCGTGGGGGCGGTGTAGAGGATGGAGACCTTGTACTTTTCCACGATCTCCCACCAGCGGCCCTGGTGCGGGGAATCGGGGGTGCCCTCGTACATCACCTGGGTGGCGCCGTTGATCAGCGGCGCGTAGGTGACGTAGGAGTGGCCGGTGACCCAGCCGATGTCCGCGGTGCACCAGAACACGTCCGTCTCCGGCTTCAGGTCGAACACCACCTTGTGCGTGTAGGCGCACTGCGTCAGGTAGCCGCCGGTGGTGTGCAGGATGCCCTTGGGCTTCCCGGTCGTGCCGGAGGTGTAGAGGATGAACAGCGGGTGTTCTGCGTCGTGCGGCACCGGCGTGTGCACGGCGGACGCGGTCTCCACCGTGTCCGCCCACCACACATCGCGCCCCTGCTGCCAGTCCACCGGCTCGCCGTTGCGCTTGACCACCACCACGTTGGTCACCGTGTGTCCGGGGGCGGAGAGGGCCTCGTCCACGGCGGGCTTCAGCGGCGACGGCTTGCCGCGGCGCCAGGTGCCGTCGGCGGTGACCACCAGTTTGGCCTCGGCGTCGTCGACGCGTGAGCGCAGCGCGTCGGCGGAGAAACCTCCGAACACCACCGAGTGCACGGCACCGATCCGGGCGCAGGCCAGCATGGTGATCACGGCTTCCGGGATCATCGGCAGGTAGACGGCGACCCGGTCGCCCTTGGCCACGCCCAGGGACTCGAACGCGTTGGCGGCCTTCTTCACCTCCTCGGTCAGCTGGGCGTAGGTGTACGTGCGGGTGTCGCCGGGCTCGCCTTCGAAGTGGATCGCCACCCGGTCGCCCAGCCCGTTCTCCACATGCCGGTCCAGCGCGTTGTAGGCCGCGTTCAGCTCGCCGCCGACGAACCACTTGGCAAACGGGGCGTCCGACCAGTCCAGCGCCTGGCTGAAGTCCGTGTCCCACGAGAGGACCTCGCGGGCCTGCTTGGCCCAAAATGCCGGGCGGTCCGCCTCTGCGTCCGCGTAAACGTCCTGTTTGGCTACGGCCGCGGCGGCGAATTCAGCGCTTGGCGCAAATCTACGGTTCTCGTGGAGCAGGTTTTCCAGGGCGTCGCCGGTGGCGGCGGTCGACTGCGTTGCGTTGGCTTCAGACATGTGGGGGCCCCTTCGTCGTGCTGGGTCATTGGCGTGCCCCCGGCTTTGTCCGCCGGGCGCACCTGCTGCTGCCAGCCTAATCCTTTGCGCGCCGGCAGCGGTGTTGAGCGTCACACTGCACGATGTAAATGGAGGTGAATCTGCGGTGAACGGCACCCGGTGCCGCCGTCGCCCGCGGGAATCCGGCTAGTGAAGGGTGGGTTCCTTGACTACGCTGAGACCAGTGCCAGAAGGTTGCACGGCGGCTCAAGCCCGCGGTGCAACCGTAACGACCCACGGCGGGCCCGGCCCGCGCTGCAACCGTAACGACCGGAGGATCGAAGATGTCCCAGAGCTCCCAGACCCACGGCACGGCAGGAACTGCGGTGGCCGGCCCGTTCACCGTGCGAGACATGGTGGTGGGCGCCGGCATCGTCCTGCTTTTCCTCTCGTCGGTGATGCCCCTGCAAGTTCTCCAGGGCATCGGCGTGAACCTATGGAATTCGGGCGGCCTGTTCCAGCTGGGGCTGGGCATCCTGCTTCCGGCGGTGGTTCTGGTCCTGTTTGTCGTGCGGCGGCTGGCCCCGCAGACGCCGCTGCGGGTGGGCTCATTGTCGGTCGACCAATTCGCCTCTGTGGTCGCTTCGCTGGCCCTGGCGTTCTACTTCCTCACCATCGTCACCGTCTTCAGCGTTAGCGGAGTCATCGGATTCATCGGCGCGGTGGTGCTCTTTGCGGGAACCGTTTGCGCGCGCTGGATTCCGCAGCTTGCCGTCGATTTCGCCAGCCGTCCCGAGGCGGTCGCCCACCCCGTGGCGCGCGACGCTGTTCCGGCCGCACCCCGGCCGAAGCAGCCCAAGCCGGCCAGCGGGCAGCCCGGCGCGAACCAGCCGGGGGCCGGACAGCCGGCCGCCCACGGCGGAGCCGCCGGCAAGGCGGCGGCCAGGGCAGGTGCCGTCCGAATTGACGAGACGGCGCCGGAAACGCGGGGTGCAGGTGTCCCTGCCGGTTCCGCAGCCCATACCCCGTCCGGTACACATCACACCGGAGCGCAACAACCCTCCACCGGGCAGTTCGCTGCACCCTCGGGTAAGGGAGCGGCCGGGGTGGCAGGCGCCGCCGCGGCCGCCCATGCCATGAACTCGCCGGAACACGGCACCGGCACCGCGACGATCGCGTCGGGACGGGACACCGACGCCAGCCCGATCAGCACGCAGCGGGCCGAGAACCTTGAGCCGGACGATTCCCTGTCGCCCGGGGCGGCAGACGGTGAGGCCGTCGGCATCCCCGTGACCGCCGATGCGAGCGGATCCGCAACTGCGCGCGCCGCGGCGTCCTCGGCGAGCGGCGTGGCCACGGACGTCGGCTACTCCGCCGGAACGGTGGTGGGTGGAGCTGCCGCGTCCGCCGGCGGCCGGCAATCCCGGGAGTATGTCAAAACGGGCCGCACCGGGGCCGCGGATCTTGTCGGCCGCACAGGGGAGCATGGCACAGACGAACGGCAGGACGAGTCGGCCGTTCCCGCCGGCGGGCCCGTCGGCGGTGCAGCCGCCGAGCCCACCGCCGAGCCCACCGCCGGTGCACCGACCGCCGGTGCACCGACCGCCGGTGCGGGCGTCGGCGGTGCAGCCGCCAAGCCGACCGGGGCCGGAGCCAGTGCCACACCCCCTGGCGCCGACCAGACGACAACAGCAGCCACCACCACGGCCATGCCGGCGGTCGGGCAGAAGGCCACCGCCCGCGCCGTCGCCGACGCTGCCTCGGCGTCTTCTCCCATCAGCGCCACCAGGGAGCACTACGAGGACGAGGAAGCCGAAGGGGAATACGAGGCCTTTTGGTTCGCCGTCGGGCGCACCCGCCCGGTGCTGGACGAGAACACCGGCCAGGTCATGTTCACGGTGGAGCCGGGGTCGTGGATCCTGGCGCTGCAGGACCGCGGCGACGAATTCCTGGTGCAGCACACGGACGGCCGGGTGGGCGTGTTGAGGGACCTGACGAACATTGAGCGTGCCTGACCGGGCGCCGGCCACCCGCCGGCGCAAGACCGAAGAGTCCCTGCTGGCGCGCAAGCGCCGCGCCCGCCGGATCAACAAAGAGCTCGCCGAACACTACCCGTATGCGGTGGCGGAACTGGATTTCTCCAATCCCTTCGAGCTGCTGGTGGCGACCATCCTCTCCGCGCAGACCACCGACGTCCGGGTCAACATGACCACTCCGGTGCTCTTCGAGCGCTACCCGGATGCCCGTGCGCTCGCCGCCGCGGATGAGGCCGAACTGCAGGAGCTGATCAAGCCCACGGGTTTCTTCCGCGCCAAGTCCCAGAGCCTGTTGAAGATGGCCAACCAGATCGTCGACGAGTTCGACGGCGAGGTCCCGGGAAACCTGGACGACCTGGTTAAGCTCGCCGGGGTCGGCCGAAAGACGGCCAATGTGGTGCTGGGCAATGCGTTCGGCATCCCGGGGATCACGGTGGACACGCATTTCCTCAGGTTGTCCCGCCGCTTCGGGTGGACCGGGTCGACCGACGCGGTCAAGGTGGAATTTGATGTTGCGGAGCTGTTCGAGCCCAAGGACTGGACCATGCTCTCGCACCGTGTTGTCTTTCACGGCCGGCGGGTGTGCCACGCCCGGAAGCCGGCATGCGGCGCCTGCCCCGTCGCCCAATGGTGCCCGTCCTACGGCGAGGGAGAGGTGGACCCGGACAAGGCGCGGAAACTGCTGAAGTACGAACTCGCGCCGGGACGCGAAGAACTGCTGGCCCGGATGATGGCCGGGGAGACGAGGCGGGAGCTTCGCGCGGCGGGCTTCCCGCTGGGAGCCTGACGATGAGCGCAAAGCAAGACCTGCAGAGGCTGGTGGAGCTGCCGATGGACCAGCGGCTCTCCGTCCGCGAACGGGAGCGCTGGTACGACGTCGCCCTTGATCAGGGGACGGCCCGCCCGGCCGCGGTGCTCCTGCTCTTCGGCGCCCTGGACGACGCGCCGGCCCACTTCCACGATTCGGCCGTCCCGGATGACCTTGACCTGCTCTTCGTGGAACGCGCCGAGGGCCTCTCCTCGCATCCCGGGCAGGTGGCGTTTCCGGGCGGCCGCATCGATGCCGACGACGACGGGCCCGCCGCCGCCGCGGTCCGCGAAGCGGTCGAGGAGACGGGCCTGGACGCGGCCGGCGTCGAAGTCCTGGGCGTCCTGCCGGACATCCCACTGTCGGTCAGCAACTTTTTGGTGACGCCGGTCCTGGCCTGGTGGGCCGCTCCCTCGCCGGTCGACGTCGTCGACTTTGCCGAGTCGGCGCAGGTCTTCCGCGTGCCGGTCGCCGACCTGCTGGATCCTGCCAACCGGCGCATGTCGGTGCTCCGCCGCGGCGGCCAGGTTTTCCGCAGCCCCGCGTTCCTGGTCCACGGAGTGGTGGTCTGGGGCTTTACCGCCATTGTGCTCAGTCACCTTTTTGACGACCTGGGGTGGTCGTTGGAATGGGACAGGTCGCGCGAGATCCCGGCACCGATCGCTCCGCGCCCTGCGGCCGGCTGACGGTTGCCCGGTCCCTGCAGCCTGCGCCCCGCGCCCCGCGCCCCGCGACCGGCTGACGGTCATGGTCCGGCCGGTGGCCAATCCGGCTGGGGGAGGCGCGCTGCCTTACTTGGCGTCGGCGTAGGAATCGACCACTGCCACACTGACCGGGAAGGCCACAGGGATGCGGCCGAAGACCAGGCGGGTGGCGGCAGCGGCGGATTCCTCCACCAGCCGGCAGGCCAGTTCAGCACGGTCCTCGCGGACGTGCAGCATGACCTCGTCGTGGAGGAAGAACACCATTTCCCCCACGAAGGTTCCTTCCGCCGCGCAGGCGCGCAGCCGCCGTCGTAATTCCGCCAGCCAGCACAGCGCCCATTCAGCGGCCGTGGACTGCACCACGAAGTTGCGCGTGAAGCGGCCGCGGCTGCGGGCGAGGGTATCGGCCCGTCGCTGCTCTTCGGCTGTGGCGGTCCGTTGAGAGGCCAGCCAGCGTTCCGACGGCGGAGGGCAGCTGCGGCCCAGGTAGCTGCTGACCACCTGCCCCGCCTCGCCGGCCCGGGCCGCGCGCTCGACCACCGCGATGGCCTGCGGATACGTCCGGGTGAGCTGGGGCATCAGCCGGCCGGACTCGCCGGTGGTCGCACCGTACATGGCCCCGAGCATCGCGATCTTCGCCTTGGCACGGTCGCCGCCGAAACCGGCGTCGGCAATGCCCTGATAGAGATCCTTGCCGCGGCCGGCCGCTGCCAGGGCCTCGTCCTGCGCCAGCACCGCCAGCACCCGGGGTTCCAGCTGGGCTGCGTCCGCGATGATGAGCTTGTGGCCGGGATCAGGGCGGACTGCGTCCCGGATCTGGCCGGGTATCTGCAGGGCCCCGCCGCCGCGTGAGGCCCATCGCCCGGTGACCACGCCGCCCACCACGTACTCGGGCCGGAAGCGGCCGTCCCGGACCCAGGCGTCCAGCCACGCCCAGCCATTGGCAGTGAACAGGCGGGCGAGCTTGCGGTAGTGCAGCAGCGGCTCGATCGCCGGATGGGCATGTTGCTTCAATTCCCAGGAGCTGGTGGTTTTGACCTCGATACCGGCCCGGTGCAGGGCGCGGATGAGCTGCTGCTGGGAGTCGGGGTTGAACGCGGGATTGGCCAGCTCCTGTCCGAGCCTGACGGCGAGCTCCTCCAGCTTGTCCGGCCGCTGGCCTTCCCGCGGGCGTTCCCCCAGTTGGTCCGTCAAGATGCCCAGGTGCACGTCCTCGCGCCACGGCACGCCGGCGTGCTCCATCTCGGTGGCGATCAGGGCCCCGGCCGACTCGGCCGCCAGCAGCAGCTGCAGCCGGCCGCGGTGGACCGACGCGCCTACGGCCGCCAACTGGTCCTGCAGCTCGGCCACGAGGTCCTCCAGCTCGGTGCCGCCGGGCTGTGGTTCGTCAAAAAGGGTGAACTGGTCCGGGGACTGCTGCGGCGGCTGCAGCTGACGGGGCAGCTCTTCGTCCTGATGCGTGGCCGGCGCCTCCCGCAGCGCCCGGATATACCCGGTGTCCGGGGCGTGGACCGACAGCGCCAGGATGTTGCGGGCGAGCGTGAGATCGTGGCTGCGGTCCACGCCGGTGCCGGCGGCCAGCAGCGGCCGATACGCGGCGCGCGTGGCTTCGAAGACCCAGCGGGGTCCCTCGCCATCCAGGCTCCGGACCGTCGAGGCGAGTCGTCCCTGAGGCACGACGACGGGCGGCCCGGAGGGAGTGCCGTGCGCGTCGGTGCGCTGCAGGTAAGCGACGGGTTCTGTGCCCTCCGGCACGGAAATGTTCCGCGCGGCGGAGGCCAGGACCATATACACACCTCAATTCTGCACCGACCGGTCCTCCACACGCTCCAAGCCGTCCCTCGCGGTCCACATCAGGAGTTGCCGTGGCGGGCGCGGGCCGGGAGCTCAGCGAAGATCAGGGCATGCCAAGTCAGCACACCGCCGCCGCGCGGTCCCGCTGGAAACCCGCGGAAGCGACGGACGTCGTCCTCGTCGGCGGCACCGACCGGCTGCGGGATGAAGTGGCCAGGATCGCGGCGGCGGCCGGGCTGGCACTTCGCCCCGACGGACGTCCCGACGGATTGCAGGGGACCCCGGATGCCGCTCGTGGAGCCGCTCCGATGCTGCTGGGCACCGCCGGGCATCACCGGGTGCAGCGGAGCGGCGGGGACATCATCGTGGTCGGGTTCATCGACGAGGCACCGGCCCTGTGGGACCTGGCGGCCTCCACGGGGGCCGGCCGGGTGGCGGTGCTGCCCGAGGGCGCGGTGTGGCTGGCGGAATACTTGAGCCGGACCTGGCAGCGTGAAACGGCAGGGAAGGTGGTTGTCGTGCACGGGGCCAGCGGAGGAGTAGGGGCCTCTGCCCTGGCCGCCTGGCTGGCCGCGGAGGCTGCCCGGTCGGGAACGGCCACGGTCTTGGTGGACGACGACCCGCTCGGCGGAGGGCTCTCGGCGGCTTTGGGCGCCGCCGACATCCCGGGCCTGGCCTGGCCGGATCTGGCAGCGGTGCAGGGAACGGTGAACCCGGTGCAACTGGCGGTGTCCTTGCCGGCGACCGGCGGATTCTCCCTGCTCTCTTGGCCGGGGACAGGGGACCCCGCCCTGCACGGCGCCCCGCAGGACGAGGTGGCGGCGGAGATCATGGCGGCCGCGGCAGGTGCCTTTGGCCTGGTGGTTGTCGACGCCGGACGGCTGAGAAGACCACCCCAGACCGGGCCGCCGGCTCACGACACTGTGCTGCTGGCCCGGACGGACAGCCGCTCCCTGCGGGCCGCGGCGGCAGCGGCGGCAGCGGCCGAAACCGGAACAAACCTGCACCTGGTGGTCCGGGGACCGTTGCCGGCGGGAGCCGACGAACAGCTGATTGCCGACGAGCTGGGGGTGCCGTTGGCCGGCTACGTGCCGTACCTGCGCGCGGTCCCGGCGGCACAGCGGGGCGGGCGCCTGCTGGATCTGGCCTCGAACAGGCGGATCCGCGCGTTGTGCGCCGGCCTGCTGGAGCGCCTGAACCCCGCACCGGGGCAGGGCAACAGGTCATGAACGGGGCGGGACGCAGGCGGGCTGCCCCGGCAGCGGCCCCCGGCATCGGTCTGGAGCCCTTCCGCCGTGCGGTGCTCTCCGATCCATCGCCGGTGACGGGAGCCCGACTGGCAGCAGCCGTTCAGTCGAGCGGCCGTTTGCTGGGAACGGCCGGCACGATGCAGGCGGTGGACTCACTGGCCGCCGACTTGCGCGGACTGGGGCCGCTGCAACCGCTGGCGGACGCGGGGGCCACGGACATCCTGGTGAATGGCCCGCAGGACATCTGGACCGACGGTGAACGCGGTCTGCTCCGCGCCCCCGTCGCTTTTACCAACGACGCCGAGGTCCGGGCGCTGGCCGTACGCCTGGTCGCAGCCGGCGGGCGCAGGCTCGACGACGGGAACCCGTGCGCGGATGTGCGCCTTGCGGGTTACCGGGTCCATGCCGTGCTGCCACCGGTTTCGACCGGCGGGACGCTGCTCTCGATCCGGCTCCATCGTCCGCGCCGCTTCACGCTCGCGGAACTGCTCATCGCAACGCCGCAGTGGCAGCCCTACCTCGAAGCGATCGTCGGGCAGCGCCTGAACTTCCTGATCTGCGGAGCCACCGGGTCAGGCAAGACGACCTTGCTGTCGGCGATGTTGGGGATCGCCGGTCCGCAGGAACGGATGGTCTTGGTCGAGGATGCCGCCGAACTGGACCCGGACCATCCGCATGTGGTGGGCCTGCAGAGCCGGACCAGCAACGTCGAGGGCACCGGGTCGGTCGGCATGGCGGAGCTGGTTCGGCAGGCCCTGCGGATGCGGCCGGACCGGTTGGTGGTCGGAGAGTGCAGGGGAGCGGAGGTCCGCGAGTTCCTCGCGGCGATGAACACCGGCCACGCCGGAGCCGGCGGGACCATCCACGCGAACTCCGCCGCGGCGGTTCCGGCCAGGCTGGCAGCCATGGGCGCGCTCGCCGGGATGAGCGCCGAAGCCGTCGTACTTCAGGCGGCGAGCGCACTGGACCTGGTGATCTCGATGCACCGGACCGGGGAAGGGCGCTGCGTGCGGGAGATCTGCCTGCTGCGGCGCGATCCCTCCGGTGGCTTGCAGACCATTCCGGCGCTGGCCGCTGACGGAGCCGGCATCAGGCACTCGCCTGGAGCGGACGAACTCAACGAACGGTTGTTCCCGTGACCGGCCTCGCGGTCTTCCTGCTGACTGCGGCCGCCTGCCTGCTGCTGTTGCCGGGTCGCGGATCCCGTCCGGCCGAGGTGCGCCGTGCCTTCGGCCGGGCGTCGGCCGGCATCAGGACGCGGCGGCGGTCCGACGTCGCCGAATTGGACCAGCTGCCCCTCTTCGTGCGGCAGCTGGCGGCGCTGCTGAGTTCCGGGCGCACGCCGGCCCAGCTCTGGCCGGACATGCTCTCCGTCTACGCGGCAGCGGGACAGCCCGACCGGTCCACGCCGGGGGCACGGCGGCGGGATGGAACGGGGCCGGCGCCAGGTGCGGCAGCGCGGGAAGCCGGGCTGTTGCTCCCGACCCTTGAGGCTGCAGCACAGGCCGCGGACCTGGGACTGGGAATCGGACCGGTTCTGCGAAGGCAGGAGCGGGGCGACGGCCGGCGGATACGACCCGAGGCCGCCGCCGTGCAACGGATGTGGCATGATCTGGCTTCCTGCTGGGAGGTTTCCGAGAGAACCGGGGCACCTCTGTCATTGCTGCTGGAGAATTATGCGCGGCACCTGCAGCATCGGCTTGATGCCAGGGCTGCGCGGAGAACCGCGCTGGCGGGGCCGAAGGCCACCGCGGCCCTGCTGGGGTGGCTGCCGCTGCTGGGACTAGGGCTCGGCGCTGCCATGGGTGCCGACCCGGTCGCCACGCTGCTGCTGTCACCGACGGGGTGGCCGGTCCTGGCCACGGGGGCGGCGCTCATGGTCGGCGCACGCCTCTGGTCCCGCCACCTCGTGCGCCATGCTGCCGGACGGGAGGGCCTGTGATCCCGGTGCTGGCCGGTGTACTGCTCTTTGCTGCTGTCTGGCTGCTGAATCCGGGACTGGTCGGCGCCCGCCGCCTCCCCGCGAAGCGGCCGGTGGTTTCAGGCGGAACCCGGAAGAGTGGCGGCAGGGACGAAGCGGCCGACGATCCGGCCCTGCATTTGGACTTGGTGGGCGCGATGCTGGCAGCGGGACTGCCCTTGCCCCACGCCGTGGCCGCCCTCGCTGCCACCAGCCGGGGAACGACGAAGGCGGCTTTGGACCAGGTTGCCTCGGCGTTGTTGCTGGGCGTGGACTGGCAGGAGGCCTGGGCGCTCGCCGAGCCCGGTTCCGGAGTCGACGTGTTGCGTGACTCCCTGCGCTTCGGTGCCGCAACGGGTGCGCCCTCGGCGGCGGTGCTCTTTGCCCAAGCCGACCAGCTGCGGCGGCGCGGGCACCAGGAAGACCAGCAGCGTGCGGCCGCGCTCGGCACCCGGCTTGTACTCCCGCTGGGGCTGTGCGCCCTTCCCGCCTTCATCGCGCTGGGCGTCGTGCCGGTGCTCGTCGCCCTCGTGCCCAAGCTCTAAGCACTCCTCCACAGTGCAGGGCGCACCCCAGATTGTGCACCGGGACCAAGCCGGCGGTGCCGGCTCCTGGCCCGGTCGGGGAAGCTCGAATAACCGCAATCCGGCGGTCACCTCCAGGAGGAAAAACATGTTGTCACTGGCCGAAATCCGGGACCGCACGCCACGTTCGCTGCCGCCGAACCCCGCAGCTCAACTACCCGGGGACACGGCGGCGCAAGCGTTCGCGACGGCGCAACTACCCGGGGAGACGGTGGCGCAACCACCCGCACCGGCTCAACCACCCACACCGGCTCAACCGCCCGCGCCGGCTCAGCCGACCGGGAAGGCGGCGGCTCAACCGCTTGGGGACGCAGCGGAACAACGACCTGCCGCGCATGACGGCCCCGGCCTTCTTGCGCAGGTTATTGACTTCCCTGCGGGCCGTCGGGACGGGCACGCCAGGAGAAACTGGCGGCACCTGACCGGCTCTGAAGCCGGAATGGCTACCGCCGAGTACGCCATCGCCACGCTTGCCGCGGTGGCGTTCGCCGGTCTCTTGGTCCTGATTCTGCGGAGCGGCGAAGTCCGGGGCATGCTCACGGACCTGGTGGAGCTGGCGCTGAGGGCGGTCTGACCGATGTCTGTGTGCCGAGCCGCCCGCTTCCGCGCCAGCCGGTGTGCCCCGGCCGCCCACGGCCCCGGCGAGCGCGGCAGCGTCACGGCCGAGTTCGCCGTTGTCCTGCCCTCCGTCGTCGTCGTGCTGGCTTTCCTGCTGGCCGGTGCGGCCGCCGGAGCAGCACAGCTGAATGTGGAGAAGGCCGCACAGGCCGCGGTTCGGCAACTTGGCCGCGGCGAGTCGGAGATGGCAGCCGCCCACACGGTCCGCTCCATCGCCGGGGACGGCGCCACGTTGGCGTCCGGCAGCGGCGGCGGTTGGGTTGCGGTTCATGTCACGGCTCGAGTACCCGGTCCATGGCCCGGTTTGGGGCGCTGGACGCTGGAGGCCCAGGCCACCGGCCCCGCCGAGCCGATCGGTGGGCCGGTAGATCCGTCAGGCGCAGGAGATGGGGCCAGGTAGCCGGCGGCCGCGGGCCGGTGCCGCGTCTCCCGGTGCCGATGCCGCTGCCGGTGTCGGTTTCGGCGCAGCCGGACCGGACGGCACGGACCACGGCGCCGGAACGGTGCTGTCGGTGGGGTTGGTGCTCATGCTCTGCCTGATGCTTGCGGTGGTCGTCACGGTGATGCAGGCGGGCTTGGCATCGGCGCGGGCAGGGAAGGCGGCCGACCTGGCTGCCTTGGCCGGCGCCGATGCTGCCCGCGGCCTGCTGGACGGCGAACCATGCACCGTGGCGGCGGACGTGGCACGCAAGCATGATGCCGAGCTGCTGGCGTGCCGTCGCTCCGGACCCGGCGGTGTGGTGGTTGACGTCCGGACGCGGACTCGGTTGCCCGACCTGCTGGGGTGGCTTGACGGACAGTGGACGCATGCCGAGGGTCTGGCCCGCGCGGGGCCACCGCCCGGCCGGTGAGCCGTCACCTGGCCAATCAGCCGCGTGCGGTGCCCCGCGGTTAGGCGACGGCCGTCTGGTGCCTGTCGGCAGGGGCAGGGCCAGCTTCGGAAAGCAGAGCCTCGATCAGCGTGACCGCCCCCGACTTGTCCAAGGGATTGTTCTTGTTGCCGCATTTGGGGGACTGCACACAGGACGGGCAGCCCGTTTCGCACTCGCAGGACCGGATGGCGTCCCGGGTGGCCGCCAGCCAGATCCTGGCTGCCTCGAAGCCCCGCTCGGCGAAGCCCGCACCGCCGGGATGCCCGTCGTAGACGAAGATGGTCGGCTTGCCCGTATCGGCATGCAGTGCTGTCGATACCCCGCCGATGTCCCACCGGTCGCTGGAGGCCACCAGCGGGAGCAGCCCGATGCCGGCATGTTCGGCCGCATGCAGAGCACCGGGCACACGGGCCGCAACCAATCCCGCGGACGTCAGTTGCTGCTCGCCGATGGTGAACCAGACGGCCTTGGTGAACAGTTCTCTGGCACCAAGATCCAGCGGCTCTTCGCCCAGGATTTCGTTGGAGATGAAGGCCTTGCGCTGGAAGGAGACGACTTTGGTGGTGACCTTCACGTCGCCGAAGCAGGCCTGGACCTCGCCCCACTGCTCGGTCCGCTGCGCGCCGAGCACTTCGATCTGCGTGACGTCGCGGGCTTGGGTGTAGTAGTCCGGATTGGCCCGGGTCACCATCGCGCAGTGGTCCTGCTCGTTGAGTTCATCCACGACGTACGTCGTGCCCTGGTGCACGTACACGGCGCCGCTATGGGCCTGATAGTGGGACTGCGGGGAGTCCATGGTCCCGAGCAGCGTCCCGGATTCCGATTCGACAATACTGATGGGTCCACCGCCGTCGGCCCGCAGATTCACCATGGCCGCCGCGCTTTCCGGGTGGGTCCAGTACCAGCCGGGGGGCCGGCGCCGGAGATAGCCGTCGGCGGTCAGCTGGTCGAGCAGGCCCGAAGCCGCGGCGCCGAACAAGCCGATGTCCGCGGGAGTCAACGGAAGCTCCTGGGCTGCGGCGCACAGGTGTGGCCCCAGCACATAGGGGTTCGACGGGTCGAAAACGGTCGCCTCGACGGAGACGTCGAAGACGGCCTCGGGGTGGTGGACCAAATACGTGTCCAGCGGATCGTCGCTGGCCACGAAGGCAGCCAGCGCGTCTTGTCCGGACCGGCCGGCGCGGCCAATTTGTTGGAACAACGAGGCGCGGGTGCCCGGCCAGCCCGCGACCAGGACGGCGTCCAGTCCGGAGATGTCGATGCCGAGCTCAAGCGCCGAGGTGCTCGAGACGCCCAGCAGCTGCCCCGACCTGAGCTTTCCTTCCAGCTCGCGGCGTTCCTCCGGCAGGTAGCCGGAGCGGTAGGCAGCCACCCGCCCCGGCAGCGAGGGATGGACGTCGTCCAACAGCCGTTTGGTGATGGACGAAATTGTCTCGGCACCCCGGCGGGACTTGATGAAGGCGATGGTACGCACCCGTGCCGCCACGAGATTGGCCAGCAGGTCGGAGGTCTCGGCAACCACCGTGCGCCGTTCCTTGGCGCCGTTCTCGCCCTTGAGCTCGGTGAGCTGAGGCTCCCAGAACGCTACGGTCGTGGAGCCGTGCGGCGAGCAGTCTTCGGTCACGGCATCTGCTTCCGCGCCGATCAGCCGACCGAAGGAGGTTGCGGGGTCTGCGGAGGTGGCGGAAGCGCCGATGAACACCGGGTCCGCGCCGTAGCTGGCGCAGACGCGGCGCAATCGTCGCACGAGGTTGGCAACATTCGAGCCGAAGACACCGCGGTAACTGTGTGCCTCGTCAATGATCACGAAGCGCAGCCGGCGGAAGAACCGTGCCCACCAGGCATGATTGGGCAGGATCCCGAAGTGCAGCATGTCCGGATTGGCCAGCACGAAGTTGGCGTGGTCGCGGATCCAGCGGCGGGCACCCGGGTCGGTGTCGCCGTCGTAGGTTTCCGCCCGCACGGTGGGCAGCTTCAGCGCCTTGATGGCCGCCAACTGGTCGGCCGCCAACGCCTTGGTCGGGGCCAGATACAGGGCGACGGCGCCGCTCGGCTCGAGGCTGACGGTGTCTGCCAGTGCCGTCCGGTGGATGGCGTCCAGGGCCGGCACCTGGTAGGCCAGCGACTTTCCGGAGGCGGTTCCCGTGGCAATGATCGTATGGCGGCCCTGATGGGCGCCCTCGGCGGCGCGGACCTGATGGCGCCACGGCTCGTGCACCCCGAGCGCGGCGTAGGCGGCACGGATATCGTCGTGGACCCACTCCGGCCACGGCTCCGCGACGGCCTCCCGGGCCGGGAGCTCGCGGACATGCACCAGTTGCTCAGGCTCCGGACCGGAGCCGAGCAGCGGAATCAGGGAATCGTGCAGGGCCACCCGAACATTGTGTCACCACACCGGGGCGCGGCGGGCAGCCCCCGCAACACGGCAGTTGCGGGCCGTGCCGGCCAGCTGCACGGGTCGGCCACGCAGCACGGGTGGGCCGGTCAGCATGGGTGGGGCAGGCAGCACCGGTGCGCCAGAAAGCAGGCGGTCAGCCCTCCGCCACGGGCTTGAGGATCATCACATCGCAGACCGTGTCCCAGCCCAGGTGCCGGTAGAGCATCTGGCCGTCGTGCGAGGCGATCAGCAGCCCGGTGTCTACCATGTGCTCCAGCACGGAGGCGATCAGCGCGCGCATCACGTGCGTGGCCAGCCCGCGCCGGCGGTAGTTAATGTCCGTTTCGATGTGGTCGAAGACCGCGAAATTGTCGACGGCGGCGGCGACGCCGTGGGCGGCCTCGTTTCCTTCATGCACCACCCGGACCCGGTGCACGTTCCCGTGCTTCTCGACCTCGGTCTTGTAATCGGCGTCGCGGTACCACGGGGCCTCGGTGTCCTGGCCGGACATGTCGGTGACCATCAACGACTGCGCGTTGTGGTGCACCCGCAGCCCATGCTGCGGCGCCAACTGATGGATCCGCTGCGCGTCGCGCGTCAGCACAGTGAAGATCCGTCCCGGTGACTTGGTGGTGTCGCGGGCCACGGCGGCGAATTCCTCGTCGCCCGGTTCGAACGCGAAGTACTCCCAGTCCCCGGTCTTGTCCGCCAGCAACACGGCCGGGTGTCCGTCGACCTCTTCGGCGGAGTAGCCGCGGCAGGCCGACCAGCCGGCGACCCAGGCGGCGAGGACGTCGTCGGGGACGTCAGTCGTATATTCGTGACCCATAGCAGGACTGTACCGAACAGCGGGCGCGGGCGGCATGCCTAATCGGTGACAACCCTGTCACAATCCCTGATTGCCGGCCACCGCGTAACCTTGATGCGTGGCTTTGAACCGAATTGTGCTTTATTACGCTTTCACCCCGTTGCCCGACCCGGATGCCGTCCGGCTCTGGCAACGCGCTCTGTGCGAGAAACTCGGCCTGCGCGGCCGAATCCTGATCTCCAAGGACGGCATCAACGGCACCGTGGGCGGAGAGCTGAACGCGGTGAAGCAGTACGTGAAAACCACACGCGAATACCCCGCCTTCCGCAACCTCGACGTGAAGTGGTCCGAGGGTGGGGCGGAAGACTTCCCGCGGCTGAGCGTCAAGGTCCGGGACGAGATCGTATCCTTCGGTGCTCCGGGGGAGCTGAAAGTGGACCAGGGCGGCGTGGTCGGCGGCGGGACGCACCTGCGCCCGGAGGAACTGCACCAGCTCATCGACGCGAAAAAGGCGGCGGGCGAAGACGTGGTTTTCTTCGACGGCCGCAACGCCTTCGAAGCGCAGATCGGCAAGTTCAAAGACGCCATCGTGCCGGACGTGGCCACCACCCACGACTTCATCAAGGAACTGGACTCGGGCAAGTACGACGAACTTAAGGACAAGCCCGTGGTGACGTATTGCACCGGCGGCATCCGCTGCGAGGTGCTGTCGTCCCTGATGGTCAACCGTGGCTTCCAGGAGGTCTACCAGCTCGACGGCGGAATCGTCCGCTACGGCGAAACCTTCGGCGACGCCGGGCTGTGGGAAGGATCGCTCTACGTTTTCGATCAGCGCATGCACCTGGAGTTCACGCCGGACGCCAAGACCATCGGGGAATGCGTCCGCTGCCAGGCGCCGACCAACAAGTTCGAGAACTGCTCCAACCCGGACTGCCGCCAGCTGACGTTGTACTGTTCCGCGTGCGCAGCGGATCCGCAGACCCTGCGCTGCCCGGAAGGCTGCCCGGAGCCTGCCGCCGCCTGACTGCCGCCGCCGACTGCCGCTGCTGGCTGCCGCCGGCTGACTCCCGTTGCCTGGCCCCTGCGGCTTCCGCGCCGTCCGGTCCCGGGCAGGGGAGTGTCCCGGAGCTGTTTGGTGGACGTCCCTGGGCTGCCCAACGACGTCAGGTCCCGCGGCGGGTCAGGCGTTCGCGGTCTCCGGCCACAGGCCCGCGGTGGCATCCCGCGGTTCGGTGTCCTCGACCTCGGTCTTGAACACGCTCATGCCCCGCGCCTGGTAGTTGGCCACGGCAGCCGGACCGTCCAGCGAACAGGTATGCACCCAGACGCGCCGCACCGGCGGGAACCCGTCCCAGCGGCCGTGCAACTGCCAGGCCTGCCGGATGCCTTCGGCCAGCAGGGCGCCGCCGAGCCCGCGGCCGATCGCCTCGGGGAACAGGCCGAAGTACAGGATTTCGACCTCGGTGCCCGCCTGGCCGGGGCGGCCCAACAGTTCCACGTAGCCGGCCGGGCCGCCGCCGGTGTACAGCACCCAGGTTTCCGCCCCGCGGGCACGCACTGCCTGTTCCCATTCGCTGCGCGTGAGCACCAGCCGGTCAGCCCAGTTCCAGCTGCTGCCCACACTGCGGTAGAGGAACTTGCTGAACTCGGGGCTGATCTGCCGCACCCGCACCACGGCGGCATCATCCGGCAGCGGGCGCGAGCCCGGCACCAGCTGGGCCGGATCGGTCTGTTCAAGGTAGGTGGTGGTGACGAGCATGAGGTCATTTAACCATCAGGGCACCGGCGCGGACGCACGGGCGGCAGCGACCCGCGGCCACTCAGGTGCCGTCGCACCCTCGGCCCCCGGGCAGGTCCGGGGCGTCCCCGTACTCCCACCGCCATTTGGTTCGGCAAGGTCCAAGGTAGCCATACCCCCGCCGCCACCTCGGCCCCCGGGCAGGTCCGGGGCGTGTCCGTACGGGTTACTAGACTTGGCCCGTGGATAGTGCAGATTTCTCCGACGTCCCCGGCGCGCCCGCCAGCAGCGACCGGCGGCTGCTGGCGGACCTGGCCGCCGACCTTGGCGCCCTGGATTACAGCGTGGACGGCGTCGCGGCGCTGCTCGGCGCCGAGGCGTGGGAGGCCCTGGACCGCGACCAGTTGGTTCCGGCCGTTCTGGCCACCGCCCGCCTGCTGGAGGATCCGGCACAGGGCCGCCTGGCCGCCGTCGTGCGCCTCTGGCTGTTGGGCCGGAGCGTGCCGCCGGGGCTGTTGGCCCGGGCGTTCCCGCGCACCGGGGTGGACGGGCTCGCGGCCCTCCGGCTGGCCGAGCGCGACGGCGGCGAGTGGCGGGCCGCCGTTGACCTCCGCCCGTACGCCTTCGGCGACACCGAGCTGTGGGTGGCCAGCGACCTCGGTGCGCACCAGCGGCCCGGCGTCCTCCGGCACGACCACGTCCTGGGCATCGGCCAGGCCTCGCTGACGCTGGCCCA
The DNA here is from genome assembly GCF_059091125.1 of Arthrobacter sp. Y3223151. Taxonomy (NCBI): domain Bacteria; kingdom Bacillati; phylum Actinomycetota; class Actinomycetes; order Micrococcales; family Micrococcaceae; genus Arthrobacter; species Arthrobacter sp. Y3223151. The sequence goes on from NZ_JBNHGI010000007.1 coordinate 28,403, forward strand.
GCTGACCGTCCGCACCGAGGTGGAACGGGCCCTGGACCTGGGCACCGGGTGCGGGATCCAGCTCTTCCACCTGCTGGGCCACACCCGCCACGCCACCGCGACGGACATCTCGGAGCGGGCGCTGGCCTTCACCCGGTTCAACCTCGCGCTCAACGCCGGCGCCCTCGGGCTGGACCCGGACAACTTGGCGGAGCGGGTCAGCCTGCGGCTGGGCAGCCTGTTGAAGCCGGTGGCGGGGGAACGGTTCGACCTGGTGGTGTCCAACCCGCCGTTCGTGATCACGCCGCGCCGCCCGGCCGAACGCAGCGAGGAGCAATTCACCTATCGCGACGGCGGGCTGCCCGGCGACGACATCGTGGCCACGCTCTTCCGCTCGCTGCCCTCGGTGCTGGCCGACGGCGGCGTCGCGCAGATGCTGGGCAACTGGGAAATTCCGGCGGGCGCGGGCAGCTGGCACGCCCGGTTGGAGCAGTGGCTGGCGCCGGACACCGACGCCTGGGTCATCCAGCGGGAGCAGCTCAGCCCGGCGCAGTATGCGCAGACGTGGCTGCGGGACGCCTCGGTGAACCGCGATCCCGAGCTGTTCGAATCCGCGTACGCCGCCTACCTGGACGATTTCGCGTCCCGGGACGTGGAGGCCCTCGGCTTCGGGCTGGTGTGGCTGCGCCGCTGCCTGCCGGAAACCACGGCCCCCGCTGCAGGCACAGGGTTGCTGCGGCGGTTCGAGGAGATCACCTATCCGATCGAGCAGCCCATCGGCCCGCACCTGGCCGCGGCGGTCGAGCGGGCCGATTGGCTGGCCGAGCACGCCGCGGACTTTGGCCGCCAGCACCTGCGCGTGGCCGAGGACGTGACCGAGGAGCGGCACCAGCGGCCGGGCGCCGAACACCCCGGCGTCATCTTGCTGCGCCAGGGCGCGGGGCTGCGCCGGACCAACCTGATGAGCACCGAGTTGGCCGGGTTCGTTTCCGCCTGCGACGGCGAACTGGGCGTGGACCAGATCATCGGTGCGCTGGCGGCGCTGTTGGGTCGCGAGGAGCCGGACTTCGCCCCGCAACTGTCCGCCGACGTGCGGAACTTGGTGGCAGACGGCTTCCTGGTGCCTGCCGGCGGGTAAAGGGGAATCGTTGCCGGATTGCAGTCCGGGATTGGCCCGCAACCCCGCCCGGGAGCCGTGACCGGCATTACACTTACTGATCATGACTAAGGCTTCAACCACCACGACCGGCCGGGCGGCCACCGCAGCGGCGGCCACTCCGGCCGAGCCGGCAGCCGGAGACAGGGTCAATATCTCCGACGCCCGCGCCATCCGTGCCCTGGCTCATAACGTGCGGTTGAAGGTCATCGAAGAGCTCTTTGATACGCAGCAGCCGGCCACCGCCACGGAATTGGCGCAGCGGCACGGACTGACACCCAGCGCCATGAGCTACCACCTGCGGGCGCTGGAAAAGTGGGGATTCGTCAAACGGTGCGTGAACCAGGGCGACGGCCGCGAACGGCACTGGCAGGCCGCCGCCGGACGCCTGGACGTAACCAGCGTGGCGGACAGCCGTGCCGCCACCATGGGCGTGGTGGATGTGGAACTGAACGACCTGCGCGAACGCCTGTCCAAGTACGTCAAACGGGACAAGCAATTGCCGAACCCGGACACCTGGCGGCAGGAAGGGCACCTGGCTGCGCTCAGCACGGGGCGGTTCTACCTGACCGAGGAACAGCGGAAGGACCTCGGCCGGCGGATCGGCGAGATCCTGCTGGAATTCAGCCCGACCACCAATCCCGAAAACCGGGGCGAAGGGGCGGAAAAGCTTTACTATGTTTTCTCCTTCCTGCCCGGCGACATCGACAACGATTAGGGCACTGCGGCGGGCATCGGCGACGGTCCGCGGCCCGGAGGCGGCCGGCTGCACCCGCTGGCGTTTTCTGTTTCGCGGTACTGTTGCGGCTAACCTAGTGCTGACGGTCCTCCACCCCGCCGGGTTGGGGGACGTATTTACAAGCGCATCAACACCCTTTCTTTACGTAGGAGCACAGTGCCAGCCAAGGCCCGCGAAAAAACCGGTAAGAAACTCGTCATCGTCGAGTCCCCGGCCAAGGGCAAAACCATCGCCGGGTACCTTGGCGAGGGCTTTGAGGTCACGGCTTCCATGGGGCACATCCGTGACCTGCCCCAGCCCTCCGACCTGCCGGCCGAGCTGAAAAAGACGTCGGTCGGAAAGTTTGCGGTGGACATCGAGAACGATTTCGAGCCGTATTACGTGGTGTCTCCGGACAAGAAGAAAAAGGTCGCCGAGCTCAAGTCGATGCTCAAGGACGCCGACGAACTTTATCTGGCAACTGACGGTGACCGCGAAGGCGAAGCCATCGCGTGGCATCTGCTGCAGGTGCTGCAGCCCAAGGTGCCCGTGCACCGCATGACGTTCAGCGAGATTACCCGCGAAGCGCTGCAGCGCGCCCTGACCGAGGTCCGCGAGGTGGACACCGACCTGGTCGACGCCCAGGAGACCCGCCGCATCGTGGACCGGCTCTTCGGCTACGAACTCTCGCCGGTGCTCTGGCGCAAGGTCAAGGCAGGGCTGTCCGCCGGACGCGTGCAGTCCGTGGCTACCCGGCTGGTCGTCGAGCGCGAGCGCGAGCGGATGGCGTTCCGGGCGGCCTCCTACTGGGACCTGGTGGCAACCGTGGCGCCGGAGGACGCGGCCAAGGGCGGAGTGTTCAAGGCGAAGCTGGTCTCGGTGGACGGCAGCCGGGTCGCCGTCGGCAAGGACTTCAACGATCTGGGCCAACTCAAGGCCCGCTCCGCCGTCCATTTGGACGAGGCGGCCGCCACCGCGCTGGCGGACTCCCTGCGCAGCGCCAGCTTCTCCGTCCGCGCGGTAGAGAACAAGCCCTACACCCGCCGGCCGGCGGCGCCGTTCACCACCTCCACCCTGCAGCAGGAGGCGGCCCGCAAACTCCGGTTCTCCGCCCGCTCGACCATGCAGGTGGCGCAGAAGCTGTACGAAAACGGCTACATCACCTATATGCGTACCGACTCGCCGGCGCTGAGCGACCAGGCCGTCAACGCCGCGCGGCGCCAGGCCTCCGAGCTGTACGGGCCCGAGTATGTCCCGGATGCCCGCCGCGTCTACAAGGGCAAGGACAAGAACGCCCAGGAAGCCCACGAAGCCATCCGGCCCGCCGGTGATTCGTTCCGCACGCCCGGCCAGGTCCGCAGCCAGCTTTCCAGCGACGAGTACCGGCTGTACGAGCTGGTTTGGAAACGCACGGTGGCCTCGCAGATGGCCGACGCGAAGGGCTCGACGTCGACCGTGCGGCTCGGCGCCACGGCCGGGGACGGGCGGGACGCGGAGTTCACCGCATCCGGCACCGTCATCACGTTCCCCGGTTTCCTGGCCGCCTACGAGGAGGGCAAGGACGCCGGACGCGAGGACGAGGACGATGCCACCGGCGGGCGCCTGCCGAACCTCGCCAAGGGTGACGCGCTGGACACGCAGGCGGTCGACGCCGTCGGGCACGAGACATCGGCACCGCCGCGCTACACCGAAGCATCGCTGATCAAGACGCTGGAAGACCGCGGCATCGGCCGTCCGTCCACCTACGCCGCCACCATCTCCACCATCATGGACCGCGGCTACGTCCGCACCCGCGGCTCCGCACTGGTTCCGAGCTGGATCGCGTTCTCCGTGGTGCGGCTCCTGGAGGAGTACTTCAGCGATTACGTCGACTATGACTTCACGGCGGAACTCGAAGAGGATCTGGACCGCATTGCCCGCGGCGAGGCCAGCCGGACCGAGTGGCTCTCCGGCTTCTACTACGGGGACCGCAAGGAAACCGGCCTGAACACCGTGGTGAACGACCTGGGCGAAATCGACCCGCGCCGGATCAATTCGATCGAGATTGCCGAGGGCATCACCCTGCGGGTGGGCAAGTTCGGCCCCTACCTGGAACGCAACGGCGAGGGCGACGGCGAGGAGCCGGAGCGGGCCAACGTCCCCGACGACCTGGCTCCGGACGAGCTGACCCCGGAGAAAGCCGTCGAGCTGATGGAAACCCAGGGGCCGGGCGAGCGCGAGCTTGGCAAGGACCCGGAGACCGGCCGGACGATCGTGGCCAAGGAAGGCCGTTACGGCGCCTACGTCACCGAAGTGATCCACGAGCCGACGGCCGAGGAACTGGCCGCACAGCCGGTGGAGTACTACAAGAACGGCAAGCCCAAGCCGCCGAAAAAGCCCGCCAAGGTCAGGCCTCGCACCGGTTCCCTGTTCAAGTCGATGAGCGTGGACACCGTCACCCTCGAGGACGCGCTGAAGCTGCTGAGCCTGCCGCGGGTGCTTGGCACCGATGCCGAGGGCACCGAAATCACCGTGCAGAACGGACGCTTCGGCCCGTACCTGAAGAAGGGCAGCGACTCGCGGTCGATCGGCTCCGAAGAGGAAATCTTCACCATCACGCTGGAACAGGCGCTGGCGATCTACGCGCAGCCGAAGACCCGCGGCGGCCGCACCGCCGCCGCGCCGTTGGCCGAGTTCGGCGTGGACCCGGTGTCGGAGAAGAACATCGTGGTCAAGGACGGCAGGTTCGGCCCCTACATCACCGACGGCGTCACGAACATCACGGTGCCGCGCGCCACCAGCATCGAAGAGCTGACACGCGAGCAGGCCATCGAACTGCTGGCGGAGAAGCGCGCGAAGGGGCCGGCGAAACCGGCGGCGAAGAAGCCGGTACGGCGCAAGGCCGCCGCCAAGAAGTAGCGGACGCCCCCGGCCGCCGCCCGCGGCGGTCGGGGCCGGACCCGGTACCCGTTTGCGGTGCCCGTGCCGCAGGCCTGCATAATATGAACATGCGTCTGGGTGTTCTCGACATCGGTTCCAACACGGTGCATTTGTTGTTGGTGGATGCCCGCCCGGGTGCCCGGCCGGTGCCTTTCGCCTCGCACAAGCGGCCGCTGTCGCTGGTGGCGTACCTGGATGCCGAGGGCAGCATCAGCGAAGAGGGCCAGCAGGAACTCATCGGCTTTATCCGAGAGGCCTGGCGGTTCGCCGGGCTGCACGGGGCCGAAGACATGCTGGCCTTCTGCACCTCCGCCATCCGCGAAGCGACCAACGGCAGGGCTGTGCTGGACCGGGTCAAGGCGGAAGCCGATGTCACGCTGCAGGAGCTGACCGGCCCGGAGGAGGCCGGCATGACTCTGGTGGCCGTCCGCCGCTGGTACGGCTGGGGGTCGGGCACCATCCTCGACCTGGACATCGGCGGCGGCTCCTTCGAGATGGCCATCGGTCATGACGAATTGCCCGAACACGCCGTCTCGGTGCCGCTGGGAGCAGGCCGGCTGACCCGGGAGTGGCTGCCCGAGGACCCCCCGAGCGTGAAGAGCATCAGGGACCTGCACGGGTATATCCGCGAGACGCTGGCTCCCGCGGTCAAAGAAATTTCTGCCCACGGCCGGCCGGACATGGTGGTCGGAACCTCCAAGACCTTCCGCTCGCTGGCACGGATCGCCGGAGCCGCCCCCTCGGCCGCCGGCCCGTACGTGCGGCGGGAACTGCACCGCACGGACCTATCCCTGTGGACGCGCCGCCTGGCCGCGATGCCGGTCAGCGACCGTGTCAACCTGCCGGGTGTCTCGATGGTGCGGGCGCCGCAATTGCTCGCGGGGGCGATGGTTGCCGAGGCGGCAATCGAAATGTTCGAGACCGAGACGCTGCAGATCTGCCCGTGGGCGCTGCGGGAGGGGCTGATTCTCAAACGCTTCGATCACCTGCTCTACGACAGTGACGCCCCGGTCAGCCCCGTGGGCACCATGTTGGTGCGGCAGGCGCTGGAGCCGGCCCCCGCCGTCGAGAAGGTGGGCAGCTAGCAAACCCCGGCCCAACAACCGCGGAAACGTCACGCGGTGGGGCTGTGCGGTGGAGGGCTTAAATGGCGACGCCGGCGAACGTTGCGGTCGGTTGGGGGAGTCAACCGCTGTTCGCCGGCGCCTGGACCGGAACCAGCAGGTCCGGTCCATCATCACTCGCACCTTGATGAGGTGCTTATGACACTAGACGCAGACCTTGGGACAACGCCGTTAAACACCTGAACGGGACCTGTGAGTCCTTCCCCGCAGGTGTGCGCGGGGCACCGGACGGCGGCACGCGCCGGAGGACGGCCCCATGATTCAATGGCAGACATGACTGCTGACGCCACGGGAACGCCAACCGCACGCCGCATCGCTTTCCTGGGCTGTGGGTCCATGAACGAGGCCATCCTGGCCGGGCTGCTGGCCTCCGGAACACCGGCAGAAAATATGACCGCGACGGTGCGCCGCAGCGAACGCGCCGCGGAACTGCGCGGACGTTATCCCGGCCTGACGGTGCTGGCGGAACAAGACGACCCGGCGGCCAACACCCATGCGGTGCAAGGCGCCGACGTAGCCGTGCTGGGCGTGAAGCCGGCCGGCATCGCGGACCTGTGCCGGACCATTGCGCCGGCCTTGGACGCGGCGACCGTGGTGGTGTCCGTGGCCGCGGCAGTCACCGTTGCCGCCATGGAAGCCGCCCTGCCGGATGGCCAGCCGCTGGTGCGCAGCATGCCCAACACGCCGCTCAAGGTGCGCCGGGGGGCCGTCGGCCTCTCCGCCGGCAGCCACGTGACCGATGCCCAGTTGGAGGCCGCCCGCGAAGTATTCGCCGGCGCCGGCACCGTCGTCGTGGTTCCGGAACACCAGTTGGACGCGGTGTCCGCGGTCAGCGGTTCTGGCCCCGCCTATGCTTTCTACCTGGCCGAGGCGATGGCCGCCGCGGGCGTGGAGCTGGGCCTGGACCCGGAGCTGTCGATGACGCTGGCCCGCGAGACAGTGGCCGGCGCGGGCATCATGCTCGCCGCGCCGGACGCCGACCCGGCGGTCATGCGCCGTGCGGTCACCAGCCCGAACGGCACCACGGAGCGCGCCATCGCCTCCTTCGACGACGACGGGCTGCCGCAGGTGATCGCGCGCGGTGCCGCGGCCGCTGCGGAACGGGCGGCCGAACTGTCGCGCGAGCTGGCCTGAGCCGCGGCGGGCCCTGGCTCCGGGGGACCGGCGGGCGGCCCCGCTACGGGCGGGCCGCGAAACGCTCCAGCAGGTCCACATGCCCGGAGACGATCAGCATGTCCCGGCTGGAGACCTTGGTTTCGGGCCGCGCGTAGGTGAAGTCTTCGCCGGGCGACTTCACGCCCACCACCGTGACGCCGTACCTGGAGCGCACCTGGGACTCACCCAGCGTGAAGCCCTGGGTCTCCTTCGGCGGGTACATCTTGACGATGGCGAACCCGTCGTCGAACTCGATGAAGTCCAGCATCCGGCCGCCCACCAGGTGGGCGGCGCGGCGGCCGGCGTCGGCCTCCGGGTAGATGACATGGTTGGCGCCGATGCGCGAGAGGATCTTGCCGTGCGACGGGGTGATGGCCTTGACCCAGAGGTGTTCGATGCCCAGGTCCACCAGGTTCACGGTGATCAGCACCGAGGACTCGATCGAGGTGCCGACACCGACGACGGCGGAGCTGAACTCCTGTGCGCCCAGTTGGCGCAGCGCGTCGATGTTCGTGGCGTCGGCCTCCACCACGTGGGTCAACTGTCCCGACCACTTCTGTACCAGGGTTGGATCACGTTCGATCGCCAGCACCTCGCGGCCCTGCTTGACCAGTTGTTCCGCGGTAGAGGCGCCGAAGCGGCCCAGACCGACCACCAGCACGGGCGCGTTGTGGGCGGGACGTCTGTTCGATGCGGACTTGTCAGCCAATGATGGGCCTCTCTTCGGGGTAGTGGAACAGCTGGCGGCGCTCGCGCAGCGCCAGGGCTGCGGCCAACGTGATGGTGCCGACGCGGCCGGCGAACATCAGTGCGCAGAGCACGTATTTGCCCTCGGGCGGCAGCTCAGCGCTCAGGTTGGTGCTCAGTCCGACGGTGGCGAACGCGGAAATGACCTCGAACAGCACCCGGTCCAGGCTGTCGCCGGTGAAGGCCAGCAGCAGGCCGGCGGCGACGGCCACCAACGTGGCACCCATGACGATCACCGAGATGGCCACCCGCATGGCGCCTTCGGGGATGGTCCGGCCATGGACCTTCACGTCCCGGTCGCCGCGGGCCTCGGCTGCGATGGCCAGGAACACGATCGCGATGGTCGTGACCTTGATGCCGCCTGCGGTCGAGGCGGAACCGCCGCCGGCGAACATCAGGGCATCGGAAAAGAGCATGGTGGACGGCTCAATGTTGTTCATGTCCACCAGGTTGAAGCCGAGCGAGCGGGTCATCACGGACGCGAACGTTGCGTGCAGAACCTTGTCCCAGGTGCTCATGCCGCCCAGGGTCTCCGGGTTGCTCCACTCCATGGCGCCCCAGACCAGGGCGCCGACCACCAGCAGGATCAGGGACACCTCGACCGTGAGCTTGGTGTGAAGGTTCCATTTGCTGAAGCGCCAACCGCGCTCCAGGAGCACCATGACCACCGGGAACCCGAGGCTGCCCAGGAAACCGCCGACCATCAGCGGAAGCAGGATCCACTCGTCGGTCTCGTAGGGGACCAGGCCATCGGAGTGCGGGGTGAACCCCGCATTGTTGAATGCCGAGATGGCATAGAAGATGCCGTGCCAGGCGGCCTGGGGAAAGGATTCGCCAAGCATCAGGAAGCGGGGGATCAGCACCAGGGCGAGCACCACCTCGATGATCACCGAGGTGGTGATCACGATCCGCAGCAGCGCGCCGACCTCGCCCAGGCGGCCCGCGTTGCTCATGGCGGACTGGGCGATCAGCTTGCCGCGCACGCCCAGCCGCTTGCTCACCATGAGCGCCAGCAGCGAGGCCAGCGTCAGCGTGCCCAGGCCGCCGATGAAGATGCCCAGCAGGATCACGGCCTGGCCGAAGAAGGTCCAGTGGCCGGCGGTGGACACCACGGTCAGGCCCGTGACGCAGACGGCCGAGACTGCCGTGAAGAAGGCGTCGTGCAGCGGCGTGATGACCCCGTCGCGCGCCGCGGCGGGCAAGGACAGCAGCCCGGTGAAGACCAGGATCACCGCCACGTAGACGATCAGCGCCAGCCGTGCCGGGGAACTGTTGGCAACGCTGTCCACGAAGTCGCGGAGCGTGCGCAAAAGCGAGAATCGTTCGTGTTCCCGCCCGGCTAGCCATGACGGCTGCTGTCTGGTCATCCCGATCGCTTCTGTCCGGCTCCGAAATCGCTGACTTGCTCCTTGCAGTAGTAAATCATCATTTGATCGCACGGGGCGCGGGAAGAATGCGCGCGCACCGATGCTTTCGCGTAGCCTGTCTGTGATGTCAGCGACCCCAGTTCCCGCGGTTCCCACTCTGGCGGTGTGGAGTGAATCCGTCTTGGCCTACAATTTCGGCGCGCATCATCCCATGTCCCCGATCAGGTTGGACCTGACGGCCAAGCTGGCTGACGAATTCGCCATCTTCCACCGCCCGAACGTCACGTTGGCCGCAGCCGAAATCGCCGACGACGCGGCACTGCAGACCGTGCACGACCCGGCCTACGTGGCCGCGGTGAAGGCGGTCAGTGAAAACCCGGACGCCATTGATGACGAGCGGGGCCTGGGCACCGAAGACGATCCGGTGTTTCCGGGCATGCACACCGCCAGCGCCCGAATCGCCGGGGCCTCGCTGCAGTCCGCGGCCGCGATTCTGGACGGCTCCGCGCTGCATGCGGTCAACTTCGCCGGCGGCATGCATCACGCCGCGCGCGGCAAGGCGAGCGGGTTCTGCATCTACAACGACTGCGCCCTGGCCATCCAGCACCTGCTGGATAACGGCGTGCAGAAGGTCGCGTACGTGGACGTCGACGCACACCACGGCGACGGCGTCCAGTCGATCTTCTACAACGACCCGCGGGTGCTGACCATCTCCCTGCATGAAACCGGCACCCACCTGTTCCCGGGGACGGGCTTCGCGAACGAGAGCGGGGGCCCGGAGGCGCCCGGCAGTTCCGTCAACGTCGCCATGCCGCCCCGCTCCGGCGACGCGGCCTTCCTGCGGGCCTTCCACGCGGTGGTCCCGCAGCTGGTCAGGGCCTTCGCCCCCGAAGTGATCGTCAGCCAGCACGGCTGCGACAACCACGTCCGCGACCTGCTGAGCAGCCTCCGGCTGAGCGTGGATGCCCAGCGGCAAATGATGCTGGACACGGCCGACCTGGCGCGCGAGGTCTGCGGCGACCGCTGGATCGCCACGGGCGGCGGCGGCTACGACGTCTTCAACGTGGTGCCCCGCTCCTGGACACACATGCTGGCGATTGTTTCCGGCCGGGCCATTCCTTTGCACAGCGAGGTGCCGCAGTCCTGGCAGGACTACGTCGAGGTGCGGTACGGCCAGCAGGCGCCGCTGTACATGGGCGACGACGCCGACCTGTGGTGGCGCTCGTGGGAGGTCGGCTATGACCCCAACGACGGCGTGGACCGCACCGTGATGGCCACCCGCAAGGAAGTTTTCCCCTACCACGGACTCGATCCCTGGTTCGACTAGGCGGTTAATCGGCCGGCCCGGCCGTCAGCGATCGGCACACACGCCGAGCCAAGGGACTGCGCTGCCAAGAGGTTGCGCCAGAACCTCAGTGGGATGTCCGTCCCCGGTACGCGGTATAACGATTCTGCCCCGCCCGGGGCCAGGACCACCGCCAGGGGTGTGCCGCGGAGCATATATGCGGTTAGGGTAATGCAATGGCCATCGATGATGTCTTTGCAGTGATTGCCGAAGGTACCCGCCGGGACATACTCGGCTCGCTCCGTGACGGCGACAAAGCGGTTGGCGAACTGGTCGAAGAACTGGAGGTCAGCCAGCCGACCGTCTCCAAGCACCTGAAGGTGCTGCGCGAAGCCGGACTCGTCTCTATGCGCGCCCAGGGCCAGAAGCGCTACTACTCGCTGCAGACCGGGCCGCTGCAGCATGTGGCCGAATGGATCATCGGGTTCGGGGTCGATGTCCTGCCCGCGACCGAGGCGGAGCCGGTGGCGCCCGCGGTGGCAGCCGCCGTCGTCGCCCCGCAGGAACCCGGGCATGCGGTGACGGGGCGGAGCCTCGAGGTTCCGGTTCCCGCCAACCTGAGCCGGTCGCTGGGCCAGGCGGCGAACAAGGCAACGACCAAGGCCGCGGACATCTTCGCGCACCTGCCTAAACTGCCGCGCCGCCGCCGCGGCTGAGCGGCAGCCCCGGCGCCGTTGCAGGCGGCAGCCCGGCCTCGTCGCACGCAGCAGCCCGGCGGCGCAGCAGAGGCAACCCGCGCCGGACACGGAGGGCGCCCGGGCCGTGACGAGCCGCACATTCGGGCCCGACGGGCCGGCGCGATTTGCCCGTGACGGCCCGCACTTTCCGCCCCGCCACCCCGCGGATCGGTGCCGGAACTGCCCGCGTCCGTGAGACAAACCGGCCGACTGTACCGCCGCCCGGCGCGTTACGAGGCGGTTCGGCGATGTGTCAGGTGTGTTTCTTAGATCCCGCTTCTTGTGGTTTTCTGTGTGAGGGCCCGCAGCAACCTGAGTGCCCCCATACGTCAGCTAGTGAAGGGACGCACCCATGGATGCCCACCTGCTTGAAGTCCGCGACGAAGTCTTCCGCCGCAACCCAGGCGAAACGGAATTCCACCAGGCCGTCACCGAAGTCTTCGAAACCCTCGAGCCGCTGTCCGCCCGGCATCCCGAATATTCCGACGCCGCCATCCTGCAGCGCATCTGCGAGCCCGAACGCCAGATCATCTTCCGCGTGCCCTGGGTGGACGACGCAGGCAACGTCCAGATCAACCGCGGCTTCCGCGTGGAGTTCAACTCCGCGCTTGGCCCCTACAAGGGCGGCCTGCGCTTCCACCCCTCCGTCTACCTGGGCATCATCAAGTTCCTCGGCTTCGAGCAGATCTTCAAGAATGCCTTGACCGGCATGCCCATCGGCGGCGGCAAGGGCGGCTCCGACTTCGATCCGCGCGGCCGGTCCGACGGCGAGGTCATGCGCTTCTGCCAGTCCTTCATGACGGAGCTCTACCGCCACATCGGCGAATACACCGACGTTCCGGCCGGGGACATGGGCGTGGGCACCCGCGAAATCGGCTACCTCTTCGGCCAGTACAAGCGCATCACCAACCGCTACGAGTCAGGCGTCCTCACCGGCAAGGGCATCGGCTGGGGCGGCTCGCTGGTCCGCCCGGAAGCCACCGGGTACGGCGCGGTGCTGTTCGCGCAGGAAATGCTCAAGACCCGCGGGCAGAGCCTGGACGGGCAGCGCGTCGCCATCTCCGGCTCCGGCAACGTGGCCATCAACGCCGTCGAAAAGGCGCAGGAACTCGGCGCCACGGTCGTCACCGCCTCCGACTCCGGCGGCTACATCGTCGACGAGGCCGGCATCGACGTCGAACTGCTGCGCCAGATCAAGGAAGTCGAGCGGGGCCGCATTTCGGAGTACGCCGAGCGCCGCGGCTCTGCCGTGCACTACGTGGCCGACGGCAACATCTGGGACGTCAACTGCACCGTGGCGCTGCCGTGCGCCACCCAGAACGAGCTGGACGAGAAATCCGCCCGGCGCCTGGTGGAGTCCGGGCTGGTCGCCGTCGCCGAGGGCGCCAACATGCCCTGCACGAGCGAAGCGGCCTCCATCTTCCAGGACGCAGGCCTGCTGTTCGGCCCGGGCAAGGCCGCGAATGCCGGCGGCGTGGCCACCTCGGCCCTGGAGATGCAGCAGAACGCCAGCCGCGACGCCTGGACCTTCGAGTACACGGAGCAGCGCCTGGCGGACATCATGGTCGGCATCCACGACCGCTGCGCCGAGACCGCCGAGGAATACGGCATGCCCGGCAACTACGTGGCGGGCGCGAACATCTCCGGCTTCAAAAAGGTAGCCGACGCCATGCTCGCCCTGGGCCTCATCTAAGGCAGCCAGCACAGCCCACAACACTGATGACGACGACGGTGCCCGCCACGGCGGGCACCGTTTCGTCTTGGTGCACGGGTCATCCCGCGGGTCCGGGCAGGCTTGACGGACGTTCCGGCCCGGCCTCCGCGGCGGCGGGACGCCCCGAGTAAGCTCACCCCATGGTGCAAAGACTCATCGGGCTAGACATCGGGGGCAGCAAGACACACGGCATCCGGCTGGACGACGGCTTGCCGGTCGCCGAAGCCACGGCGGGCAGCGCCAACGTGCAGAACGCCAGCCCCGCCCAGGCCGCCGCGGCCCTGGCCGAGGTCTTCGGCCGGCTCGGTGCGCCCGGGATCACGGCGGTCTATGCAGGGGCGGGCGGGATCGACACCGAGGGCGACGCGGCGGCGCTGCGCGCCCTGATCGCCCCGCTGGCCCCCGGGGCGGTCGTCCATGTTGTCCACGACACCCGCCTGGTGCTCGCCGCCGGACGCCTCCGCAGCGGGATCGGCGTGGTCGCAGGCACCGGATCGTCGGTGTGGGGCATCAACGAGGCCGGGCTTGAGGTCCGCGCCGGCGGCTGGGGGCACCTGTTGGGCGATGAGGGCAGCGGCTACTGGCTGGGGCGGGAAGCCGTCCGGCACGCACTCGCGCGCCTGGATGCGGGCCTGCGGCGGGACCGGCTCACGGACCTGTTGCTGGACGACTGCGGGGTGCAGGAGCCGGCCGAGCTGATAGCGCTGTTCCACTCGGCGAAAACCGACCGGCGGTTTTGGGCGGGTAAGTCCCGCCTGGTGGTGGCCGCCGCCGACGGCGCCGATCCGGCGGCGGAGGCGATCGTCGACCACGCGGCCGCCGACCTGGCCGGCCAGATTGCCCTGGTCGCCCGGCGGCTGGACATGGGCGGCCCGGTGGTGCTCGGCGGCGGGCTGGGCATGAACGTCCCGCGGTTCCAACGCTCGCTCGCGGCCGCGCTGGAACCGCACGGGATCGCAGACGTGCGCCCGCTGGACCGGGAGCCGGTCTTCGGCATAGATGTGCTGGCCGGCCTGGCCTGAGCGAGGCCGGTCCCGCACCGCCGGCCGCAGGAGCCGGTGCCCCGCCGTCGTCATAATCTGTCATGTCCCGGGCCCGCGTTTTCCTTCGGCTGCGGATCGGGCGTACAGTTCCGGGTATGACGACTCGTTGGTATGCGTATTTTGCGTTGGCTCTGGAGGGGCCTGACGTAACCGCTTAGCGCCTACACATACCGACCTTCAGAGCCAACAGGGCAGAGATGATTCTCTGCCCTTCGCCATTTCTCCGGCGGGTTCTGTAGCGAAGTCCCGCCGCCAACAGACGGGACACCGACCATGAATTCAGCAGCCAACCAGCTCCTGGAAACCGAAGCGCCGACGCCGGCCAACGTCGAAGCGGCCACCCCGGCCTCGCCGCGCAGCACGAACAACCTGCGGGTGGGCGGCTTCAGCCCGCTGCCGTCACCCGGCGAGGTGCTGCAGGAACAGCCCCTGACCGCCGAGGCCGCCGCCGTCGTCGCCCGCGGCCGGGACGAAATCCGCGCCGTCATGGACGGGGTGGACGACCGGCTCCTGGTGATCGTCGGACCGTGCTCGATCCACGACACCGCGGCGGGCCTGGACTACGCGCGCCGGCTGGCGCAGGTGGCACGGGAGCACCGCGAAGAGCTGCTGATCGTGATGCGCACGTACTTCGAGAAGCCGCGGACCACCGTGGGCTGGAAGGGGCTGATCAACGACCCGCGGCTGGACGGCTCCCACGACATCGCCGCCGGCCTGCGGCTGGCGCGGACGTTCCTGCTGGAGGTGGCGGAGCTCGGACTGCCGGTGGCCACGGAGTTCCTGGAGCCGATTAGCCCGCAGTACCTGGCGGACCTGGTCAGCTGGGGAGCGATCGGTGCGCGCACCACCGAGAGCCAGATCCACCGCCAGTTGGTCTCCGGGCTCTCCATGCCGGTGGGTTTCAAGAACGGTACGGACGGCGGGCTGCAGGTGGCGCTCGACGCCTGCCACGCAGCGGCCGCGGCACAGGTGTTCCTGGGGATCGACGGCGAGGGGCGGGCGGCGCTGGTCTCCACCAACGGCAACCCCGACACCCACGTGATCCTGCGCGGCGGCGCGAGCGGCCCGAACTACGGAGCCCAAGAGGTGGCGGCGGCGTCCGGGGCGCTGGCGGAAGCCGGCCTGAATCCGCGGCTGATCGTGGACGCCAGCCACGCCAACAGCGGCAAGAGCCACCACCGCCAGGCCGAGGTGGCGCTGGAGATCGCCGCGCAGGTCGAAGCCGGCGGCAGCGCGATCGCCGGCCTGATGCTGGAGAGCTTCCTGGTGGGCGGGGCACAGAAACTGGAGGTGTCCCAGGACGGCGGGGGAGCGGCGCTGGTTTACGGGCAGAGCGTCACGGATGCCTGCATGGAGTGGGACGTCACGGCGGAGGTGCTGGCCCAGCTGGCGTCGGCCGCCGGGAATCGCGCCACGAAAGCGGCCTGAGGGTAAAAGGCCGTGCTTGGTTAAAACGCTTAAGCTACAGTGTGCACTTTCACTTTTGCCACAACAGCCTCTAAAGTATCTAGGAAGACGGTTGTTTGGGGCGGGGCAAGGCGGCACGCCGCCGGTGTTGCTTACAGTAAAGGAACAGTGCGTAATGGCTGACGAGAACAATTTCTCGAGTGTGCGCTTCTTGACGGTGTCGGAAGTGGCCGCGGTCATGCGCGTGTCCAAGATGACCGTTTACCGCTTGGTGCATTCGGGCGAAATGCCCGCCGTGCGCTTTGGACGTTCCTATCGGGTGCCCGAATCGGCCGTTGAGGAGTACCTGCGCGGAGCCGTGATCGACCGGGAGACCGGGACGGCCTGACGCTCCGGAGCGGGCCGGCTGCCGTCCGGCGGTCAAAGCGGGGGGCGCGGAGGCGGTACCCTGTTAAGGAACGTTTTACGTCATCGTCGAAAACCGTGAGTTGACGTGTGCCCCGCCGGGCACCGGCAGCTGACGAAACTATCAGTGAATGAGGGACTCGTGGGTTCAGTTATCAAGAAGCGCCGCAAGCGTATGGCCAAGAAGAAGCACCGTAAGCTGCTTCGCAAGACCCGTCACCAGCGCCGCAACAAGAAGTAGGACCGACAACCGGTTCCCAGGCTTCCAAGGCCCGCCAGGAAACTGGCGGGCCTTGTGCCGTTAACCGGTTTTCATCCCCGTAGGCGCGTGGGTCCGGCCGTTACGCCGCCGGCCGCCGGAATCTGTTGACCCCGCGCCAGAGACCGTAGACCGCGCCGGCACCGGTGGCGGCCTTGAGGCCCAAGGTGGCCGCCCGACGGCCGCTCCTGTAGTCGTAGACCGGCCAGTTGTTTTCCCGGGCGTGCCGGCGCAGCCTGGCGTCCGGGTTGATCGCCACCGGGTTGCCCACCAGGGTCAGCAGCGGGACGTCGTTGTAGGAGTCGCTGTAGGCCCAGCAGCGCGCCAGGTCCAGGCCCTGGCGGATGGCCAACTCCTCGACCGCGATAGCCTTGGCCGGCCCGTGCAGGATGTCCCCGATGAGCCGTCCGGTGTAGGCCCCGCCTTCGGTTTCGCCCACCGTGCCCAGGGCGCCGGTCAGGCCCAGCCGGTCCGCGATGACGGCGGCCACCTCAACCGGCGTGGCCGTGACCAGCCAGACCTTGCGGCCCACCCGCAGGTGTTGGTCCGCCAGCGCCCTGGTCCCGGGCCAGATCTTGGAGGCGATGACTTCGTCGTAGACCTCGTCGCCCAGTTGTTTGACGTCGTCGCTCAGCAGGCCGGTGGCAAGGGCCAGCGCCGTGTCACGGATCGACTGGATGTCCTTGAGGTTCTCTCCCCGCATCAGGAAGCGGGCCTGCTTGAAACCGAAGCCGGCAGCGTCGCGCATCCGGAAGGCGCCGCTCTGGTACATCTTGCGGGCCACGTGGAACAGGCTGGCGCCGCGCATCAGGGTGTTGTCGACGTCGAAAAATGCCGCTTCCGTCCCCGGGTCCGTGGAGACCGAGGCGCGCTGTGCATGGCCGGCGGCGGTCTTGGGCATGCTTCGAGTCTAACGAGGCGCCGGGGATTGTCCGTTCACCGCCGCCGGCCGCTACCGTTGAAGGCATGAGTGGATCCGACACCGGCCCCGGGCACGAACTGGTGCTGCTGACCAAACCCGGCTGCCATCTGTGCCAGGCGGCACGGGAGACCGTCGGGAGCGTTGCGGGCGAGCTCGGTCTCGCCTGGGAGGAGAAGAACATCCTCGAGGACCCCGAGCTCGAGCGGCGCTTCGCCGAGGAGATCCCCGTGGTCATGATCGACGGCGTCCAGCGGGACTTCTGGCACATCGACCCGGACCGGCTGCGACGGCTGCTCACACAGTAGCCCGGGGCGGTCCGGCCGGCGTCACAGGAGTTGGAGAGCGGCGCGGGGCAGCTTAATCTTGGGGAGACACAAGCCTGCGGTTGGACAGCCGCCGGCGGCACCCAGGACCCGGAACGGCTGGAAACGGCACGGCCGGAGCCCCGCAGCAGGCATCGGAGCGACAACAGTGACCCACCTCCCGGATACCGAGGCTGCCAAGCCATCCGGCCACGAGATCCCGCCGGCCGCGCTCGCACGCCTGACCATCTACCTCCGGGCCCTGAATTCGCTGGTGTCCGAGGGCACGGAACGCATATCGTCCGAGCAACTGGCCGAGGCCGCCGGCGTGAGCCCGCCCACCCTGCGCAAGGACCTTTCCTACCTCGGGTCGTTCGGTACCCGCGGCGTGGGCTACGACGTGCGGCTGGTCGGCCAGGAGATTGCGGCGGCCTTGGGGCTCACCCAGGACTGGAAAGTCGCGATTGTCGGCATCGGCAACCTGGGCCGGGCCCTGGCCGGCTACTCCGGATTCACCACCAAGGGGTTCGGAGTCGTGGCGCTCTTCGACGCGGATCCGCAGGTCGTCGGGTCGGAGGTCTCCGGGATGCGCGTCAGCCCGATCGGTGACTTGGAACTGATCCTGCGGCAGACCGGCGCCAACATGGCGGTCCTGGCCGTGCCCGCGGGTGCTGCCCAGGGGCTCTGTGATCGGCTCGTCGAAGCCGGCGTCACGAGCATTCTCAGCTTCGCGCCCGCGGTGCTGCAGGTTCCGCCATCCGTGCAGCTGCGGAAGGTGGACATGGCCACCGAACTGCAGATCCTGGCCTACCACGCGCAGCGGGCGCAGGCGACGGAGCACAGCTGAACACCGCGCCCCGCGGTGTTCCGGCCGCCAGGCGGCCGGAACACGCTTCCGGTCAGCGGCCGTAGACGCCGAACTTGTGCGCCTTGGTGGCCTGGAAGAACCTGTTCGACGCCGGCAGGAACAGCAGCACGATCGCCGCGATGCCCAGCAGCACGGACAAGGTGCCGAACCAGATGTTGAAGAGTCCGAACAGCGACAGCGCGGCGAACACCGCGCCGGTGATCCGGGCCCAGTTCTTGCCCGCCTTCACGCCGAAGGCCACCATCAGGTACAGCCCGACGGCGATCACCGCGGTGATGACGATGAACACTCCTGCCGTACCGCTCATCATTTCCGCCAGCTCGGCGTCGGAGAACTGGCCGCCCTGCTCGCCCAGGGCCTCGCGGACCGACGGGTCGTTGAGCACCGTCGCCATGGTGCCGTCCAAGTCCGCCAGTTCCGTCAGCATTTCAATGGCGGTCATCACGGCGGCGGCAATGATCAACCAGAAGGCGATGACGACTTCGCGCGGCGCCGTGGGCTTGGCAGCGGTCTGCGCCTGCCCGCCGGGGTAGCCGTACTGGCCGGGCACGGCGTTCTGGTAGCCGTACGGCTGCTGCCCGTACTGCTGGCCGTACGGGGACTGTCCCTGCTGGCCTTGGCCGTACGGCTGCTGTCCGTATGGCTGCCCGGGCTGCGGCGGGTTCTGCCCGTACTGTCCGTACTGTCCGTACTGCGGGGCGTTTTGCCCGTAGGGAGGCTGATCCGAACCGGGCTGCTGGGGCGCGTTCTGGCCGTATTGCGGCAGGTTCTGCCCGTACCGGGGCTGTTCCTGGCCTCCGGGCCGGCCCTCCCCGTCACCGGGCTGGTTCGGTTCGTTTTCTGGGGTGCTCATGGCCGGTTCCTTTTCATCTCATCCACACGGGTCGCCCTCCGAGCGGCCGGCCTGCGCGCCGGCCGCAGAGGTGCTTGGCAGCTGTTAAGGCAACACTACAATGCAGGCCAGCGCCGTGTCGGTCGGCCTCAAGGATGATTTTCTTCCCGGGCGGCGCACCGCGGCCAGACCCTACACCCGCGCGGGCTGACAGCGGGGCTTTTGGGCAAACACCGGCGGTTTGAGACACTTGTACCCATGCCCGAAGCTATCGTCCACCTGCTCCGCCACGGCGAGGTCCACAACCCCGACCGCGTGCTGTACGGCAGGCTGCCGAGCTTCAGGCTGTCGGCGCTGGGCCAGGAAATGGCCGAGTGTGCCGCCGGCTACTTTTCCGAACGCCGCGACGACGGCGCCACGATCAGCTACCTGGTGGCCTCGCCGTTGACCCGGGCCCAGGAGACCGCGGCCCCGACCGCCAAGGCGCTCAACCTCGAGATCGTCACCGACGAGCGGATCATCGAAGCCGAGAACCACTTCGAGGGGCTGGCGGACATCCGCTCGCACCTGAACCAGCCCCGGCACTGGCCGCACCTCTACAATCCCTTCCGGCCGTCCTGGGGGGAGCCGTACGCGGCGCAGGCCGCCCGGATGCGCAAGGCCATCGACGACGCCCGCCGGATAGCCGTGGAACGCGGCGGGGAGGGCGCCGAGGCGGTCCTGGTCAGCCACCAGCTCCCCATCTGGGTGACCCGGCTGGCCTCCGAGGGCAAACGGCTCTGGCATGATCCCCGCCGCCGCCAGTGCACGCTGGCCTCGGTGACTTCCCTGGAGTTCGACGGCGGCCGCCTCGCCGGGGTGCGCTACGCCGAGCCGTGCGCCCACCTGCTGCCCGGTGCGGCGAACCTGCCCGGAGCATAATAGAATTACTACGCGTTGTAGAAGTGGGACACCCCCAACCCCACGAAGAAAAGTGTGACTGTGACTGCCGATAACCCCCGTTCGTTCAATCGCCGTACCGCGTTCAAAGTCGGTGCGGGGCTGCTGGGCGCCCTCTCGCTCGCCGCCTGTTCCGTCGAGGATCCGTTGGCCCAGCAGGCCAACGCCGGCGACAACAAGAACTACATTGCCGGCGACGGGTCGGTCACCGAGTACGCGCCGGACTCGCGCGGCGAACCCGTCCAGCTGACCGCCAAGCTCTTCGACGGCACCACCGTCGATGCGGCCGACTGGGCCGGCCAGGTGACCGTCCTCAACTTCTGGTACGCCTCCTGCGCGCCCTGCCGGCTGGAAGCTCCGGACCTGCAGGCGCTGAGCGAGGAATTCGCCGACGGCGCCCGGTTCTACGGCGTCAACATCCGGGACGAGCGCCCCACGGCAGAGGCCTTCGAGCGCAACTTCGGGGTGACGTATCCCAGCTTCATGGACAAGAACGGCGACGTCCTGCTGGCGATGACCGCCTACGTGCCCCCGCAGGCCGTCCCCACCACGCTGGTGCTGGACAAGGAGGGCCGCGTCGCCGCCCGGATCCTGGGCGTGGCGGACAAGGGCACGCTCCGGGCCCTGATCAAAGACGCAGTGGCCGCCTAACAATGGGGTGGGCGACGGCCGCGCTGCCGATGACTGTGGGCGGCGCCTTCGGCGACACGGTGCTCAACGGCTCCGTGCTGCTGGCAATCCCCGTGGCCATGCTGGCCGGGCTGGTCTCCTTCCTGTCCCCGTGCGTGCTGCCGCTGGTGCCCGGCTACCTGGGCTACGTCACCGGCCTGACCGGCGTGGATCTTGAACGCCAGCGCCGCGGCCGGATGTTCGCCGGCATCGGCTTGTTCGTGTTGGGCTTTTCCATCGTCTTCGTGATCATCGGGGCGATCTTCGGCCAGCTCGGAGCCTGGCTGAAGGGAAGCGAAGCCGGCTGGGTCACCCAGGTGCTGGGCGTCGTCGTCGTCGCCATGGGCATCATCTTCATGGGCGGGCTGTCCTACTTCCAGCGGGACCGCAAGATCCAGTCGCGGCCGCCGGCCGGGCTGTGGGGGGCACCGGTCCTCGGCATGACGTTCGGCCTGGGCTGGGCGCCCTGCATCGGCCCCACCTTCTCGGCCGTGCAGGCGCTGGCCTACTCGGGCGGCGCCGACGCGGCCAAGGGTGCGTTCCTGGCCTTCGTGTACTGCCTGGGGCTGGGGGTTCCGTTCCTGCTGATCGCGCTCGGCGTGCGGCGGGGGATGGGCGCCATGGCGTTCTTCCGCCGGCACCGGTTGTTCCTGCAGCGGGCCGGCGGCGCCATGCTGGTGGTTTTGGGCCTGCTGATGGCCAGCGGGCTGTGGGGAGACTGGGTGACGCAATTGCAGGACTGGTTTGCAAATGAAGTGAGGCTCCCGATCTGATGAGTCAGACACCCGAAGGCGCTGGACGCCACGACGAAGCCGGTGCCCCCGCAGAGGCCGGACCGGGCACGGACGGCGGCGGCCCGACCGTGAAGGACCGCCGGCCCGCCAACGACCGGAAACGCAACCGCGGCCGGGACGACGTTGCCGTCCCCGCGCTGGGTTTCGTCGGCATGCTGCGCTGGGCATGGACTCAGCTGACGAGCATGCGCACCGCGCTGTTCCTGCTGCTGCTGCTGGCCGTGGCCGCGGTGCCCGGCTCGCTGTTCCCACAGCGCCCTGCCAACCCCGCCGTCGTGACCCAGTACATTGCGGACAACCCCGAGGTCGGGCCGTGGCTGGACCGCTTCCAGCTCTTCGACGTCTACTCCTCGGTGTGGTTCTCCGCCATCTACCTGCTGCTCTTCCTGTCGCTGATCGGCTGCGTCATCCCGCGCGCCATCCAGCACTACAAGGCCATGCGATCGCAGCCGCCCAGGACTCCCCGCCGGTTGTCTCGGCTGCCCGAGTACGGGTCCATGGCGGTCCCCGCGGACGCCGGCGTTTCCGCCCGCTCTGCCGTCGAAGACGCCGCCCGCCTGCTGAAGCGCCGCGGCTACCGGGTGGATGTGCGCGACGCGGACACCGACCGGCCCTCCGTGGGAGCGGAGCGCGGCTTCGCCAAGGAAATCGGCAACCTGGTCTTCCACACCTCGCTGATCGGCGTGCTGGTGTCGGTCGCCATCGGCGGGCAGTTCGGCTACACCGGCCAGCGGATCCTGGTCGAGGGCGAAACGTTCGTGAATTCGCTCATCGGCTACGACAACTTCAACCCGGGAACCGGGTTTACCGAGGACCGGCTGGAGCCGTTCTCCATGCGCCTCGACGAGTTCGATGTGGTCTTCGACCGGGAATCACCGACCCACTACGGCCAGCCGCTCGACTTCACCGCCACGCTGACCGTGCGCGACGAGCCGGGGGCGCCCGAGGAACAGCAGGTGCTGAAAATCAACCACCCGCTCACCCTCGGCGGAACGAACGTGTACCTCATGGGCAACGGCTACGCGCCGGTCGTGACCGTCCGGGACGGCGAGGGCAACATCGCCCATCAGGGCCCCGTCATCGCCATCCCGAACGACGGCGCCTACACCTCCACGCTGGTGATCAAGGCGCCGGACGCGCAGCCGGAACAGTTGGGCTTCGTGGGGTTCTTCCTGCCGACCGCGATGGAGGGCGAGGACGGCGTGGCCTACGGCAGCGACCCAGATCCCATGAACCCGCGGCTGTACCTGAACTCCTATTACGGGGACCTGGGCCTGGACAACGGCGACCCCAAGAACGTCTACGTCCTGGACACCACCGAGCTGACCGTCCTCAACGACCGCAACCAGGAGGACGGGGGCATCGAACTCGCCGCCTACGAAACGGCGGAACTGCCCAACGGGATGGGCAGCGTCACGTTCGACGGCCTCGTCCGCTATGCGGCGCTGGACATCCACCATGATCCCGGCAAGGTCGGCGCCCTCGTGTTCTCCTCGCTGGCCCTGGCCGGTCTGGGCGCCTCCCTGTTCATCGGCCGCCGCCGCGTCTGGGTGCGGGCCGGCACCCACGAGGACGGCCGCACCATGGTCGAATGGGGCCTGCTGGCCCGCGGCGAGGACCACCGGCTGGCCCCGGAAGCGGCCGCCATCAGCAAACTCCTCCGCACCCAGTGGCTGACGGATGCCGCCCCCGGGGCGCACAATAGCAAGAGCGCCGCCGGCGTTGACAACCACTAAGGACATCTCTTCCCATGCCCACGATTGACCAGACCATGGCCCAGTACAGCGAGCTGTTCATCCTGCTCGGTGCGATGGCCTTCACCGTCGCCTTCATCGCCTTTTGCTGGGACCTGGTGACATCCAGCAAGACCATCAAGGCGGTGGAAGACCGGCTGGCTGCCGGGCACGACGCGGCCGAGCAGGGCGTGCTCGTCGGTGCCGCCGGTGCGGCGTCGACAGCTGCGGGCGGGAGGGCAGCCGGCGCGGGCGCCGGCGCCGGCGTCGAGATGGCCGCCGACTCGATGAACTACGGCAAGGAACGCCGTGCCGCCGCCCGGATCGGCGTGGCCCTGAGCGTGCTGGCTACCGTCATCCTGGCCGCCGGCGTGCTGACCCGGGGCCTGGCCGCCCACCGCGTGCCGTGGGGCAACATGTACGAGTTCTGCACCACGGGTGCGCTGATGGTGGCAGTGGTCTACCTGATTGCGCTGACCCGCAAGGACCTTCGCTTCCTCGGCTCGTTCGTGATCGGCCTTGTGGTCATCATGCTGATCGCCGCGTCCATCGGTTTCCCGACGCCGGTGGCCCACCTCGTGCCCGCCCTGCAAAGCTACTGGCTGATCATCCACGTCTCGGTCGCCGTGCTCGCCTCGGCGCTGTTCACGCTGACGTTCGCCATGTCCGTGCTGCAGCTCGTGCAAGCGAAACGCGAGGCCCGCGGCCGCGCCGGCAAGGCGGACAAGCTGGCCTTCATGCGGCTGGCTCCCTCGGCACTGACACTGGAGAACGCGGCCTACCGGCTCAACGCCGTGGGCTTCGTGTTCTGGACCTTCACGCTGGTGCTCGGCGCGATCTGGGCCGAACAGGCCTGGGGCCGCTACTGGGGGTGGGACACCAAGGAAGTGTGGACCTTCGTCATCTGGGTGGTGTACGCCGGGTACCTGCACGCCCGCGCCACCCGCGGCTGGACCGGTACCCGCGCCGCCTGGCTGTCCATCGTCGGTTACCTGTGCGTGGTCTTCAACTTCACGATCGTGAACGTCTTCTTCGCCGGCCTGCACAGCTACGCCGGGGTCTAGGACAGGCCGGCAGGATCGGCCGAAGGCCCGCGGCCCCGAATCAACAGAAGGCCCGCCGCCCCATCGGGGCGGCGGGCCTTCTTCGGGTCCGGGGACTGGCGGGAGCCGGACGCCGGCGTCCGGTTGGCGGGCGCCTAGCGGGGACCGTTCTCCGGGTCGTCTTCGCTCAACTGGCGGTCGTCATGGGCCGCGGGCTTGTCCCCGCCGCCGTGCTTGGGGTCCTCGCGCTTCTTGAGCTCCTGCTCCTTGCGGTTCAGTTCCTCTTCACGCTGCTTGGCGCGGCGCTGCGCATCGAGCGTGCGCAGGAAGGCGATGTCATCGTCCGGGGCCACGGGGCGGGGAGCCTGCTGGGCCTGCCGGCCGCCCGACCTGGGCCGGCCCCATACGAACCACATTAGGGCTCCGATCAGGGGCACCAGGATGATCGTGAGGATCCATCCCGGTTTTGAGATACTGCGCACCTCATGCGGCCGCGACCGGATGCACTCGATGAGGGCATAGATCACCACCGCGAGGGCCAGTACCGCGAGCAGGACATAGAGACGGACCATGAATCAATTGTAGGTGAGCGTTAAGCCGGGGGCTGAGGAATTGTGGGACCGTCCGGTCGATCTCGCGCGCAGCGTAAACTTGAGGCGTGGCTTTTTGGAAATTCAGCGCCCTGCGTCTCGGCATCATGGCCGTCATCTTTGTCATCTGCCTCTTTTTGAGGCTGGGTGTCGTCTACTCGGCCCTCGCTGCAGCGATCATGGGCTGGTGCATCACGTACCTGTTCTTCCGCAAGATGAGGGACGAAGCGGGGGCGGCACTGGCGCGCCGGTTCTCCGCCGGCGCCAAGGCACCGAGGACCTCCACGGAAATTTCGGACGCGCTGGCCGAGGACGCCGCCGTCGATCAGCACGGCGAACTGAACGTGGACTCCTACCGCAGGACCCGGGACTCCGGGCAGAAGCCGGACGGCACCCGGCCCGGGGACCGGGGCTGACTTAGCTTCAGTCCGGACGGCACCCGGCCAGGCGACCGGGGCTTCCGCGGCTTCCGGCGAGCCGCCACAGCGTGGCTACCGGCCGGCTACGATAGCCGGCTCAGCACCACGCCCAGCGCGAAGGCGGTGGCGAACCCGAGGTTGATCAGCCCGGTCTGCTTGAGTACCGGGATGAGGCTCTCGCGCTTCTTGCCCTTGAGCATCAGCCAGCTCGGCGTCAGGCACGCCGGCACCAGCAGCAGCACCAGCAGGATCCACGGGAAGTCGTAGACCATGATGAGCGGCAGCAGGAGCGCCACCGCGAGCATCATGACGTAGCTGACGCGCGCCGCCTCGTCGCCCATCCGGACGGCCAGCGTCAGTTTCCCCACCTCGCGGTCCGTCGGGATGTCGCGGACGTTGTTGGCCATCAGCAGTGCGGTGGCGATGAGGCCGGTCCCGACCGCGCCGAGGAAGGACGGCCAGCTGACCTGCAGGGCCTGCGTGTAGGTGGTCCCCATGGTGGCCACAATGCCGAAGAACAGGAATACGTACACTTCGCCCAGCCCCCGGTAGCCGTAGGGGTTGTTGCCGCCGGTGTATCCCCAGGCGGCGATCACGCAGCCCACGCCCACCAGCAGCAGCGGCCAGGTCTGCGACAGGATGATCAGCGCGAGCCCCGCCACCATGGCCAGCCCAAAGCTGGCGAACGCGGCGGCCTTCACCGCTTTCGGCTTGGCCAGCCCGGACCCGGTCAACCGCAGCGGGCCCACCCGAACATCATCGGTGCCGCGGACGCCGTCCGAATAGTCGTTCGCGTAGTTCACGCCCACCTGGAACAGGACCGCGATGAGCGCCGCGAGGAGGGCATGCAGCGGCCGGAAGGAACCCAGGTCGTAGGCGGCCGCGCTGCCGATGATCACCGGAGCGACCGCCATCGGGAGGGTGCGGGGCCGTGCCCCTTCGAACCATTGCCCGGCTGTAGCCACTGTGGAGAGTCCTTACCTGTGGGGGTTCATGCATCGTTGGCTGCGGGCAGCCGCAGCACCGGTCTATTCTCGCCCATGGAAGCGGAGGGCCCGTGCAGCCGTCGCCGCAGGAGTGGCAGATGTCACGGCGCCGGCGGTTTCCCGCCACGGGAGCCGCGGTCGCGGCCGGCGGCCTCCGCCGCCGCACGGCGCAGGAGATCGGCCACGGCCAGCCGGTCCGGCTTGCCGTTGGGCAGCAGCGGCAGCGCTTCGAGGCGGACCAGGTGGCGCGGGACGGCGGGGGAGCCCAGCGCCCGGCGGACCCGCGCCTCGATGTCCGCCTCCGCGGCGGAGCCCACGACGGCGGCGCACACCTTGGTGCCCCATTCGGGATCGTCGATGCCCGCCACCAGCGCGGCTTGGACGTCCGGCAGGCCCTCGATTACCTCCGCGACGGCCGCCGCGGACACCTTGACGCCGCCGGTGATCAGCACGTCGTCCGCGCGCCCGATGACGGTCAGCGCGCCGGCGTCGTCCAGCTCGGCGAGGTCCTCGGTGCGGAACCAGCGCGTGCCGCCGGACGCGCTGAAATGCGCGTCGGTCAGCTGCGGGTTGTCCAGGTAGCCGCCGGCAACCACGTCGCCGCCGATCAGCACCCGGCCTCGCTCCAGCCGCAGGGTGACCCCTTGGAGCGGGACGCCGTCGTACACGCAGCCGCCGCAGGTCTCGCTCATGCCGTACGTGCGCACGATCTTCAGCGAGTGTTTGGCCGCCTCCGCCCGCAGCGCCTCCGGCATCCGGGCGCCGCCGAGCAGGATGGCATCGAACCGGCGCAGCGCCTTGAGCGTTTCGGGCTCCGCCGCGGCGAGCAGCCGGTGCAGCTGGGTGGGCACCAGCGACGTGATCCGGAACCGGTCGGTCAGGGCGGCTGCCGTGTCGGTGAACGCGCGGGCGGTGAACCCGCCGGACAGGTCCATCGCCCGGGGCCGGGTGCCGGCGTAGAGGGAGCGGACCAGAACCTGCAGGCCGGCCACATAGTTCGGCGCGAGCGTCAGCAGCCACTGCCCCTCGCCGCCCAGCCGCAGGGCCGTGCCCATCGACGACGCGGCCAGCGCATCGATCCCGAGCATGGTGGCCTTGGGCGTGCCGGTGGACCCCGAGGTCCGGACGACGGCGGCGGTCCCGGGGACCAGTCCGGGGGAGGCGACCGGCACCGGGGTGCCGTCCGGGGCGAGTTCGACGGCGGGGCCCTCGCCGCCCAGCGCCGCGGTCAGCGCTGCCAGCGCCGGCTGGATGTCCATGCCGCCGCCCTAGAAGTAGTAGGGGAACGACGACCAGTCGGGGTCGCGCTTGGCCAGGAAAGCTTCCTTGCCCTCGACGGCCTCGTCCGTCATGTACGCCAGGCGGGTGGCTTCACCGGCGAAGACCTGCTGGCCGGCCAGTCCGTCGTCGGCCAGGTTGAACGCGAACTTCAGCATCCGGATGGCCTGCGGGGACTGCCGGGCAATGTCCGCCGCGTATTCCAGCGCCACCTCCTCGAGCCGCTCGTGGTCCACCGCCTCGTTGACGGCGCCCATCCGGACCATGTCCTCGGCCGAGTACTCCCGCGCCAGGAAAAAGATCTCGCGGGCGGCCTTCTGGCCGATCTGCCGCGCCAGCAGCGCCGAGCCGTAGCCGGCGTCGAAGCTGCCGACCGTGGCATCGGTCTGCTTGAACTTGCCGTGCTGCCGGGAGGCGATGGTCAGGTCGGACACCACGTGCAGGGAATGCCCGCCGCCCGCGGCCCAGCCGTTGACGACGGCGATGACCACCTTGGGCATGGTCCGCATCAACCGCTGGACTTCCAGGATGTGCAGCCGGCCGGCGCGGGCCGGGTCGATGAATTCAGCCGACTCGCCGGCCGCGTTCTCCACCGGGTACCGGTAACCGTCGCGGCCGCGGATGCGCTGGTCGCCGCCGGAACAGAACGAGTGGCCGCCGTCCTTGGGCGAGGGGCCGTTGCCGGTGAGCAGCACGGTGGCCACGTCCGGCGTCATCCTGGCGTGGTCCATGGCGCGGTACAGCTCGTCCACGGTGCCGGGGCGGAAGGCGTTGCGCACTTCCGGCCGGTTGAACGCGATGCGCACCGCCGGCAGGTCGCGCACCACGTTGCCGCTCGCGTCGCGCTCCACCTGGCGGTGGTAGGTCATGTCCTGGAAGTCGAAGCCTTCCACCACGCGCCACCGCGTCGGGTCGAAGCGGTCGGACACCTTCTCCGGCAGGGCAGGCTGCGCCGGGGCTCCGGCGTGGCCGGCGGTAGTGTTGGCGGTACTGGCTGGGGCGGGGCTCTCGGAAGTCACCCTTCGAGTTTATCGTTGCCGTTCCGCGGCTGGGCCGGGAGCTGCCCCTCCACTAGGCTGTTCGAAACCTGACTCCTTCCGAAAGGGCGACCGTGGGCCATCACCTTGAAATAGTCCGGCACGTCAACGCACCGGTCGACGCCGTGTGGCGCGTGATCACCGACATCCCCGGCTCCGCCCGGACGCTGAGCTCCGTGACGCGGGTCGAGATCCTGACGCCCGGCGACTACGCCGAGGGCTTCCGGTGGCGCGAAACCCGCAAGATGATGGGCAAGGAAGCCACCGAGGAGATGTGGGTGGCGGACGTCGACGCGCCGGCATCGACGACGGTCAAGGCGGCATCGAACGGCGCCGACTACACCACGAGGTTCACGCTCACGCCCGCGGACGGTGGCACCCGGCTGGCCATGTTCTTCGGGGCCGAGCTGGAGAATCCGGGAAAGCTTTCGAGGCTGATGATGGCGCTCTTCGGAAAGCTGGGACTGCGCGTGGCGCGCAAGCAGATGGCCAAAGACCTGGAAGAGATTGCCGCCAAGGCCGAGGGCCGGGACGAATCCGCCGCCGGTTAAGCCGGCCGGGTTCCGTCGGGGCGCTGCCTCGGACCTTCTGCGTCACGGCAGTTGACCCCTCCGCGGCCGCGTGGGATTCTTTATAGAACGGTCGGTCGGTAATTTTAGTCGCCTGCGGCAGCCGAAGCGACCGCTCATCGTCACCGTTGAACGATCAAGCGCGAGGGATTATTTCTATGGCTGAGGCATTCCTGATTGGCGGGGCGCGGACCCCGGTTGGCCGCTACGGAGGGGCGCTCTCGGCGGTCCGTCCCGACGACCTGGCGGCGCTGGTCGTCAAGGAAGCCGTGATCCGGGCAGGCATCGATCCGGATGCCGTCGAGGAGGTCATCCTCGGCAACGCCAACGGGGCGGGCGAGGAAAACCGCAACGTGGCCCGCATGGCCTGGCTGCTGGCGGGCTACGGCGACCACGTTCCCGGCATCACCGTTAACCGGCTGTGCGCCTCCGGCCTGAGCGCCATCATCCAGGCCTCGCACATGATCAAGGCCGGCGCCGCGGACATCGTCATCGCGGGCGGCGTCGAATCGATGAGCCGCGCACCCTGGGTGCAGGAGAAGCCGGGCAAGGCCTTCGCCAAGCCGGGCGAGATCTTCGATACCTCCATCGGCTGGCGCTTCGTCAACAAGCGCTTCGCCAGCGGCGACCTCAGCCGCGACGGCAAGATGACCTATTCCATGCCGGAAACCGCCGAGGAAGTCGCCGACGTCTATGGCATTTCCCGCGAGGAAGCCGACGCCTTCGCCGCGCAGTCCCACCAGCGGGCCATCGCCGCCATCGAGGGCGGCCGGCTCAAGGAAGAAATCGTCCCGGTGACGGTCAAGGGGCGCAAGGGCGACACCGTCGTCGACACCGACGAGGGACCCCGCCCCGGCACCACCCTCGAGGTCCTGGCCAGCCTGAAGCCCATCAACCGCGCGGACGGCGTGGTGACCGCCGGCAACTCGAGTTCGCTCAACGACGGCGCCTCGGCCATCGTGGTCGCCTCCGAGGCCGCCGTCAAGAAGTTCGGCCTGACCCCGCGCGCCCGCATCGTCGACGGTGCCTCGGCCGGCGTCGCGCCGGAGATCATGGGCATCGGGCCGGTGCCGGCTACCCGCAAGGTGCTGGACCGCGCCGGCTGGAGCATCGACGATCTCGGCGCCGTGGAGCTCAACGAGGCCTTCGCCACCCAGTCGCTCGCCGTGCTACGCGACCTGAAGCTGGACCAGGGCATTGTGAACAACGACGGCGGCGCCATCGCCCTGGGGCACCCGCTCGGTTCCAGCGGGTCGCGCCTGGTGGTAACCCTGCTGGGCCGGATGGAGCGCGAAGGCGCACAGCGCGGCCTGGCCACCATGTGCGTGGGCGTCGGCCAGGGCACCTCCATGATCGTTGAGCGGGTCTGATGCTCTTCGACGACTACTCCTTCAGCACGCTGCGGCTGGACGAGCGGGAGGACCGCGTCCACCTCGCGCTGAACCGGCCGGAAGTCCGCAACGCCATCGACCAGGCCATGGTGGACGAACTGCATGCCGTCTGCGCCGTCCTGGAACGGGAGCCCAGGATCCTGATCCTGTCCGGCACCGAAGTCAACGGCAAGGGGATATTCGCGTCCGGTGCGGACATCTCCCAGCTGCGCGAACGCCGTCGTGATGACGCGTTGGCGGGCATCAATTCCACGGTATTCCACCGCATTGCGCAGCTGCCGATGCCGGTCATCGCGGCCCTCGACGGCTTCGCGCTGGGCGGCGGCGCGGAGCTGGCCTACGCCGCCGACTTCCGCATCGCCACGCCTTCGGTGAAGATCGGGCAGCCCGAGGTCGGGCTGGGCATCATGGCCGCCGCGGGGGCCACTTGGCGCCTGAAGGAACTGGTGGGCGAGCCGCTGGCCAAGGAGATTTTGTTGGCTGGCCGCATCCTGGACGCCGAAGAAGCGCTCGCGGCCCGCCTCGTCACCGAGATCCATGAGCCGGCCGCGCTCCTCGACGCCGCGCATGCGCTGGCGGACCGGATCGGCAAGCAGGATCCGCTGGCGGTCCGCATCACCAAGTCGGTGTTCCATACCCCGCGCGAGGCGCACCCGATGATCGACACCATCGCCCAAGGCATCCTGTTCGAGTCGCAGGCCAAGTTCGACCGGATGCAGGCATTCCTAGACAAGAGCGCGGCCAAGAGCGCTGCCCGCAGTGCGGTCACGACGGCTGCCGCCGCCCCGGACGGGGACGCCGTCCGAAGCCCCGGCGCCGCAGAGCAGCAAGGATCGAAGTGAGCGAGATGAATTCCGTGCAGACTATTCCCAACAACGTCGGTGTCCTCGGCGGCGGGCGCATGGGCGCCGGCATCGCCCACGCGTTCCTGACGGCGGGAGCCGACGTCGTCGTGGTGGAGCGTGACGAGGCCGCCGCCGAGGCCGCCCGCGAGCGCGTGACAGGGGCCCTGGCCAAGAGCGTGGAGCGCGGCACGGTCACCGAACCCCTGGACACGCTCAAATCCCGGCTGTCGGTCTCCGTCGACTACGGTTCGTTCGCGACGTGCGGGCTGGTGGTGGAAGCGGTGCCGGAAGACTTCGAGCTGAAGGCCACCGCGCTGAAGGCCGTCGAGGCCCAACTGTCCCCGACGGCCTGGCTGGCGACGAACACGTCCTCGCTGTCCATCGCCAAGCTGGCCGACCAGTTGCAGCGCCCGGCGAACTTCTGCGGCCTGCACTTCTTCAACCCGGTCCCGGCCTCCCAGCTGGTCGAGGTGGTGCTGGCCCCGAAGACCTCGGAAGAGCTCGCCGCCGCCTCCAGAAGCTGGGTCGAGGCACTGCGGAAGACCGCCGTCGTCGTCAACGACGCGCCCGGGTTCGCGTCCTCCCGGCTGGGGGTGGCCATCGCCCTGGAAGCCATGCGCATGGTGGAAGAGGGCGTGGCATCCGCGGCGGACATCGACGCCGCGATGGTGCTGGGCTACAAGCACCCGGTCGGCCCGCTCAAAACTACCGACATCGTGGGGCTGGATGTCCGCCTCGGCATTGCCGAATACCTCCATTCCACGCTCGGGGACCGATTTGCCCCGCCGCAGATCCTCCGCGACAAGGTGGCCCGCGGCGAGCTCGGCCGCAAGTCCGGCAAGGGTTTCTTCGACTGGGAGGACTAGCCGCCCGGCGGTAGGCTGCTGGAATGTCGTCCGAACAGCCCGGTCCTGTTGCCTGGGAAGGCGCGGTCAACGCCCGCAGGGTGGCGGGGGACATCTTCCGGATGGGCCGCGCCGAATGGCTGACCGCCGCGGGCTGGCAGCAGGCGTACGACGACGGTGTGCGCACCATCGTGGACCTGCGGAACCCGGGCGAGCGCTCGCGCCGGCCGACCGATCCGGTGGTGCCGGCCGGGGCGCTGGACAACTTCACGGTGCTCAACCGGCCGACCGAAGAGCCCGGGCACGCGAAGTTCGCCAACAGCGCCCCGTACATGAACCACCCGCGTTTCTACCTGGACAACGTGCGGGTCTTCCCGCACCTGATCGCCGAGGTGTTCCGCACCCTGGCGCACGCGGAGGGCGCCGTCGTCGTCCATTGCTCCGCCGGCCGGGACCGCACGGGCATGGTCTGTATGATGCTGCTGCAGCTCGCGGGTGTCCCGGCCGAGCGGATCGCCGACGCACACGAGCTGGGCATCCGCGGCATCAACGACTGGCACCGGGTCAGCCCCTACCCGCATCCGGTGGAGCGGTACGTTGGCGGCGACGAACTGGAGGCCCGGGTGGCGGAGATGCGCGGGTCTTTGCTGCAGGTCTTGGCCCAGCTGGAGGTTGAGCCGTTCCTGCTGCGCCATGGCCTGACGCCCGCCGACGTCGACGCGCTCCGCCGCCGGCTCGCCTGAATCCTGCGGCGGACGGCGCCGCGCGGTCACCGAAAAAGGGGGCTGTGCCGGCTGCGGCTGTCATGTAGGCTGGATACGTTACCGACCGACCGTTCAGTATTTTATGTCCCGTCCCATCCTGCGCCAGCGCCGGGGCCGGGCGAAGAAAGGGCTGTCAACGATGACCTCTACCGCCGTTGATGTCGAAATTGTTCCCAGCTACATCCAGGATGCCTGGTGGACCCCCGAGGGCGATGTGTCCGGCACCGAGGTCCGCGATGCCAGTACCGGCGCCGTGCTCGCCCGGGTCAGTACCGACGGACTCGACCTCGCCGCTGCCATCGAACATGGCCGCACCGTCGGCCAGGCCTCGCTGGGCCGGCTGACCTTCCACCAGCGCGCGCTCAAGCTCAAGGAGCTGGCCCAGTACCTGAACGCGCGGCGCGAGGGGCTGTACGAGGTCTCGCACCGCACCGGTGCCACCAAGATCGACAACATGATCGATATCGACGGCGGCATCGGCGTGCTGTTCACCTTCGGTTCCAAGGGGCGGCGCGAACTGCCGAACTCCCAGGTGGTCGTCGACGGGCCCGCCGAGGTGCTCTCCAAGGACGGCTCCTTCATGGGCCAGCACATCTACACCCGGATCCCGGGCGTGGCCGTGCAGATTAACGCCTTCAACTTCCCGGTGTGGGGCATGCTGGAGAAGTTTGCTCCGGCCTTCATCGCCGGCGTGCCGACCATCGTCAAGCCCGCCACCCCCACCGGCTACGTCGCCGCGGCCGCGGTCAAGCTGATCATCGAATCCAACATCCTTCCGGCCGGTTCCCTGCAGCTGGTCTCCGGTTCCGCCCGTGACCTGCTGGACCACCTGGACTACCGCGACGCCGTCGCCTTCACCGGCTCTGCCTCGACGGCCAACGTGCTGAAGTCCCACCGGAACGTGGCCGAGGGCGGCATCCGGTTTACCGCCGAGGCGGATTCGCTCAACGCCGCGATCCTCGGGCCCGACGCGGTGCCGGGCACTCCGGAGTTCGATGCGTACATCAAGTCGCTGGTCACCGAAATGACGGCCAAGGCGGGCCAGAAGTGCACCTCGATCCGCCGCGCCATCGTCCCCAAGGACCGCATGCAGGACGTCGCCGACGCCGTGCGCGCCCGGATCGAACAGCGCGTCGTCGTCGGCGATCCGAGGGCCGAAGGCGTCACCATGGGTGCGCTGGCCTCGGTGGAGCAGCTCGACGACGTCCGCGCAGCCGTCCAGGCCATGATCGACGGCGGCGGCGAGCTCGCCTACGGCACGCTCGATTCGCCGCAGGTCACCCGCGCCGACGGGACCGTGGGCGACTCCGAGGGCGCCTTCATGTCGCCGGTGCTGCTGACCTGGGCCGATGCCGAGGCCGACGCCGTGCATTCGCTGGAAGCCTTCGGCCCGGTGTCCTCCGTCATCGGTTACGAGGATTTGGACGACGCCGTCCGGCTGGCCGCCAAGGGCTCCGGTTCCCTGGTGGCCACCGTCGCCACCAACGACCCCGAGGCCGCCCGCGTGCTGGTGACCGGGATCGCCGCCCACCACGGCCGCGTGCTGGTGCTCAACCGCGAAGACGCCAAGACGTCCACCGGCCACGGTTCCCCCGTGCCGCACCTGGTCCACGGCGGACCGGGCCGCGCCGGCGGCGGCGAGGAATTGGGCGGGATCCGCTCCGTGCTGCACCACATGCAGCGCACCGCCATCCAGGGTTCGCCGAACATGCTCACCGCCGTGACCGGCGTGTGGCATACCGGTGCCGACCAGTATTTCGACGACGTGCACCCGTTCCGCAAGAACCTGGCCAAGCTGCGGATCGGCGACGCCATCCGCTCGGAGCTCCGCCAGGTCACGCTGGAGGACATCACCGCGTTCGCCAACGAAACCGGCGACACCTTCTACGCGCACACCAACCAGGAGGCAGCCGCCGCCAACCCGTTCTTCCCCGGCATTGTGGCGCACGGTTACCTGCTGCTCGCCTGGGGTGCCGGGCTGTTCGTGGAGCCGGCACCGGGACCGGTGCTGGCGAACTACGGCCTGGAGAACCTGCGCTTCATCACACCGGTGGCTGCCGGCGACTCGATCCGGGTGACACTCACGGCCAAGCGCATCACCCCGCGCGAGACGGACGAGTACGGCGAGGTCGCCTGGGATGCGGTGCTGACCAACCAGAACGACGAGATCGTCGCGACCTACGACGTGCTCACACTGGTGGAGAAGTAGCCGGAGCTCCTCCTCCTGCCGCGTCCCCGGCGGCCCGGGCCCCGGGGACGGGCAGGAACACCACCGTGTGCCAACGCCAGAAGGCGAACAGCACCAGCAGCACGGTGGCGCCATACAGCAGCTGCGGCGTCGGCTGGCTGGGAAATACCAGCGACGTGGCCAGCTGCACCACGGCAAAAGCCAGCCACAGCCACCAGGCCTCGTAGATCCGGTGCGCCAAACCCAGATGCACCACCGTCATCACCGCGGCGTAGAACGCCTGGAGCAGGAGGACGGTCAGCAGGCCGCCCTCCAGGGGAAAGCCGGCCTGAATGTCGCTGGCCGCGAAAACAACCGTGGCGGCGACGAGGACCAGCACGGCCACCGCCCAGGTTCGTCCCGTTGCCCGGTGCACCCACACCGCCGGGCCGGCCGCACCCGGTGCAAGGGGCGGGGAGGCGGCACGCCAGCGCCACGCGCCGTAGCAGGGCAGCAGCAGCGCCACGCCTATCGAGGCATCGACGAAGAACCCGCCGCCGTCGAAAGCCGGCGTGAGCAGCAGCAGGAAGACCAGGGCCTCCTGCACCAGCAGCACGGGCCAGGCCCAGCGGGAGTGGAGCCCGAACAGGAAGACCGTCAGCAGGCCCACCGAGGCCTGCAGGTAGCCCACGGAAACCAGCGCGCCGGCGGGACCGTCCAGGACCTTCAAGGCCATGAGCCAGTCCATGCCGCCGCCCTCCCCTTAGCTCGTTACACGGCCCGTCCCGCTGTGCCAGGACCGGGAGCGGCCGGACGGCCGGGCCGCGTCGGCGCCAGCCGGTGTTTGCTCCGCACCGGCCGCCGCAAGGCCGCCTGCCAGCCCAGGTAACCGAAGATTTGGAGGCCTGCCGCTATCGCACCGTACAGGGAGACCCAGACCGGAGCGTCGCGGATGGCGGAGAGGAACATGGTGGACAGCGAGAGCGCGACGCCCAGCCACCACGACTGCAGGATGCCGTGGGCGAAGCCCAGGTACATGACGGCCGGGAGTGCGGCCAGCAGGGCGTTGAAGAGGTACAGGGGTCCGATCTCGGCAACCGGGGTGACGCCGGCGAACCCGTTGAGCAGGAACAGCAGCAGCAACAGCCCCGCGCCGATGCCCCACTCACGCCCGTGGGCGGAGCGGAGCGGGACGTGGACGCCTTCCCGCCGGTACTGGGTCCATTTCCACAGGCCGTAAAGGGCCGCGGCCAGCACAAAAACGGTGCTGGTGTTCAGCCGGCCGTAGGGGATTCCGGTGGCCAGCAGCACGGCGGTTGCGGCCACCGGCAGCAACCAGGCCCACGGCACGCGGTAGGCGAACAGGACAATGGCGGCGATCGTGAGCGCCATGCTGAGCGCCGAGACCCACCCGAACTCCCCATCCATATCGATCACGTCCCCATAACATCGAATGGTGAGGTCAGCCTAGCAGGGGAGGACGGCGAATTCAGCAGGTATGTCGGCTCCGTCTGGCGGCCGTGGATCCGCGTTGGTGCGGCCGGCCCTGCCGCCGGGAGTCAGGCGATGACGCGGGCCGCGGCAGGCAGGTGGAGGCCGTCGAACATCATGGCGATCAGGTCGTCGGCGAGCTTCTGCGGGGACAGCGATCCGCCCGGTTTGTACCACTCGACGATAGAGTTGATCGTGCCGAACAGCAGCCTGGTTGTGGTCCTCGGGTCGATGTCCCCGCGCAGGGAGCCCTCGGCCCGGGCGGCGTCCACCAGGTCCGCCACCTTGTGGTCGAACGCGCGCCGGCGGTCCAGCGCGTCGCGTTCGATCTCGGTGTTGCCGCGCAGGCGCAGCAGCAGGGTGACGTAGGGCAGTTTTTCGCACAGGACCTGGACGGTGCCGCGGAGCACGAACTCCAGGCGCGCATCCGCCCGGCCGGCGGAAGCCGACGGGTTTTCGAGCACGGCTTCCAGGCTGCCCAGCGCCTCATCAAGGGCCAGGCGCAGCAGGTCGCCCTTGGACGGAACGTGGTGGTAGATGGCGCTCTTGGAGATGCCCAGGTTCTCGGCGAGGATGCCCATGGAGGTTGCCTCGTAACCGTGCTTGTTGAACACGGCGACGGCGACGTTCAGCACCGACTGCTGGTCGTAGCCGGGGCGGCCGCGGCGGGCGGTCTCCTGGGTCCTTGTTTTCGCCATTGTGCTATTCTCCCACGACCGTTAGGTCAGTTATGCGGCGGGCGGCGCCTGCACAGGCCTGCTGCCGCCCGCCGTTCCCACATCCGTCAGGCGTTGTCGCGCAGGTCGTAGACCCGGCGCAGCTTGCCGCTGGACCGGGCGAGGGTGCCGGGGTCGGCGACCACGATCTTGCAGCTGGAGCCGACGTGGATCTTGATCTGGCGCTGCAGCTCCCGGGCCGCTTCGGTGGCCTTGGCGGCGGTGCAGTCTTCGCGGCGTTCGATCTTGACGGTCAGCTCGTCCATCCGGTGCGGCCGGCTGATCTCCAGCTGGAAGTGCGGGCTCAGGCCGGGGATGCGCAGGGCGATCTCCTCGATCTGGGTGGGGAAGAGGTTCACCCCGCGCAGGATGATCATGTCGTCCGAGCGCCCGGTGATCCGGCCGATGCGGCGCATGTTCGGCCTCCCGGTGCCGGGCAGCAGCCGGGTGAGGTCGTGCGTGCGGTAGCGGATCACCGGCATGGCTTCCTTGGTCAGCGACGTGAACACCAGCTCGCCGGACTCGTTGTCACCCAGCACGCGGTCGGTGAGCGGATCGATCACTTCCGGCCGGAAGTGGTCCTCCCAGATGGTGGAGCCGTCCTTGTAGTCCACGCATTCGCCGGCGACACCGGGGCCCATGACCTCGGAGAGGCCGTAGATGTCGCACGCGTCGATGTCCAGCTTGCCCTCCAGCTCGTGGCGCATCTCATCGGTCCACGGCTCGGCGCCGAGCACCGCGACCTTCAGCGACGTCTTGGCGGGATCGACGCCGGCGTGCTCCATCGCGTCCACGATGGTGAGCAGGTAGGTGGGGGTGCAGAGAATGGCGTCCGGTTCGAAGTCCTGGATCAGCTGGATCTGCTTTTCGGTCTGGCCGCCGGACATCGGGATGACGGTGCAGCCCAGCTTCTCCGCGCCGTAATGTGCCCCGAGGCCGCCGGTGAACAGGCCGTAGCCGTAGGCATTGTGGACCTTCCAGCCCTTCTTGACGCCGGAGGCGCGGATGGAGCGCGCGAACAGCGTCTCCCAGTTCTGGATGTCCCGGCGGGTGTAGCCCACCACGGTGGCGCGGCCGGTGGTGCCCGAGGAGGCGTGGATCCGGGCCACTTCCTGCTGCGGCACGGCAAACATGCCGAACGGGTACGACCGGCGCAGGTCTTCCTTGTCCGTGTAGGGGAACTTGGCCAGGTCGGACAGTTCCTTGAGGTCCTCCGGGCGCACGCCGGCGTCGTCGAACTTCTGCTTGTACATGGGCACGCGCTCATAGGCGTAGGCGACCGTGTGCTGCAGGCGCTTCAGCTGGAGGGCTTCCAGCTCGTCCCGGCTCATCAGCTCCTCCGGGTCGAGGGTGTCCTCGGCGGCGGGAGTGGTCTTGCGGGCTTTCGTACCGGTGGTGGTCGTCATGGGAACGGTCCTTTAATGCGGGTTTGGGCAGTGCTGTCGGTGAAGGCTGGGGGCGTCGCTGTCGGAGCTGCGGCGCAGTCAGGGCTTTCGCTGGTTGCGGGCGGGGTTGGGGACGGTGCGGGAACGGCCGCGGAATTCGAGCAGGACGTCGGCACCGCCGTCCGGATTCTCCTGGGTGACGGTGATGTCGTACAGGCCGCTCCGCCCGGTCTGGTTGACCAGCCGGGCGGTCGCGGTCAGCAGCCGGCCGGCGAATCCCGGGTTGAGGAAATTGACGTCGACGCCGGAGGCCACCGTGAGGGTGCTGCCGTCGCCGTCGGGGTCGTTGCAGGCCAGCGCGAAGGCCACGTCGGCGAACGCGAACACCATGCCGCCCTGCGCCATGCCGAAGCCGTTGAGCATCTCTTCGCGCAGCCGCATCTCGATCACGACGTCGCCAAACTCCGCCTTCACGACTTCCACACCCATCCAGCGTGCGGCCCGGTCGTTGACGAAGGCCGGGTGCACGGGCCGTTCGCCCGGCTGAAGCTCGTTGCTTTCCGCCGGATTGTTCCGGGAAGTGTCGACGCCGATGTCCGTCATGGAAGCCCCTCG
Source organism: Arthrobacter sp. Y3223151 (assembly GCF_059091125.1). Classification (NCBI taxonomy): domain Bacteria; kingdom Bacillati; phylum Actinomycetota; class Actinomycetes; order Micrococcales; family Micrococcaceae; genus Arthrobacter; species Arthrobacter sp. Y3223151. Next base: position 67,618 of record NZ_JBNHGI010000007.1, read on the forward strand.
CTGTTCATTACCGAATGTTCATTAGGTAATCCTGATTTGTGATTCAAGTCAAGGCGGACGGGGAACGCCGGGCGGGTCAGGCCGGCTCGGTGGCGCCGATCGCGTCGAGGGCGAAGGCGTAATCCCAGGCCCGGTCCTTCCAGGCCTCGTACCGTCCGGACGCGCCGCCGTGGCCGGCGTCCATCTCGGTCTTGAGCACGATCGGTTCGGTGCCCGTTGTGGCCTCCCGGAGGGCCGCCACCCACTTGGCCGGCTCCACGTACAGCACCCGGGTGTCGTTGAAGCTGGTGACCGCAGCGATCTTCGGATACGCGGCCGGCCGGACATTCTCGTAGGGGGTGTACGACTTCATGTACGCGTAGACCTCCGGGTCCGTGATCGGGTTGCCCCATTCCTCCCATTCCAGCGCCGACAGCGGCAGGTCCGGGTCCAGGATCGAGGTCAGCGCGTCGACGAAGGGCACCTGCGCCACGATCGCCGCATACTTCTCCGGCGCCAGGTTGGCGACGGCGCCCATCAGCAGCCCGCCGGCGGAGCCGCCCATGGCCGCGATCCGTCCCGGATCCGCCCAGCCGGAGGCCGCCAGCCAGTCGGTGGCGGCGACGAAGTCCGTGAAGGTGTTCTTCTTGCGCAGTTTCTTGCCGTCGTCGTACCAGTGCCGGCCCATCTCGCCGCCGCCGCGGACGTGCGCGACCACGTAGACCACGCCGCGGTCCAGCAGCGACAGCCGCGCGGTGCTGAACGCCGGGTCCATGCTGACCTCGTAGCTGCCGTAGGCGTAGACCAGCGCCGGGTTGCTGCCGTCACGCCGCACCGAGGCCTTGCGGACCACCGACAGCGGAATCCTCGTGCCGTCCGGCGCGGCCGCCCACTCCCGCCCGGCCACGTAGTCCGCCGGGTCGTAGCCGCCGAGCACCGGCGTTTCCTTGCGCAGGTGCAGCGTGCCGGTGGCCAGCTCGTAGTCGTAGATCCGCGGCGGCGTCAGGAACGAGGTGTAGGCCAGCCGGATCACCGGTGCCTCGTAGTCGGAACCGCCGACGCCGGCGGTGAACAATTCCTCGTCGAACGCCGGCTCCGCCGGGGCTGCCTGCGCGGCCGTCCCCAAACCGGCCAGGGGCAGCACCTGCACGCGCTCGATGGTGTCCTGGCGGATGGACAGGACCATATGGGTGGCGGTGACCCCGGCCCCGTTGACCCGCACGGCGTCGTCGTGCTCCACCACGGTGTCCCAGTGCTGCTCGGCCAAGGGCTTGGAGAACTCCGCGAGGTCGGCCAGCGAGACCATCGAGTTCACCGCGTCCTTGTTGTGGGTCAGCAGCACCTTGTGGGCACCGTCCAGCAGGAACGGCTCGGCGTCGTACAGCACCCGCTCGCTGCGCGGGATGAGCGTCCGCAGCCCGGCTTCCGGGGCGGAGAAGTCCAGCAGGCGCGTCTCGGAGTATTCGGAGCAGCCGATCCCGATCACCAGGTGCCGGCGGTCGGAGGAGAGTTCGAACCCCATCCACATGGCCGGGTCGTCTTCCTGGTAAATCACGACGTCGGAGGCCGCCGGCGTGCCGATGGTGTGCGCCTTGATCTGGAACGGGCGCCAGGACTCATCGACCACGGTGTAGAACACGCGGCTGCCGTCGGGATCGAACGCCAACGAGTAGAAGACGTTCTCCACGACGTCGTCCAACAGGTCGCCGGTGTCCAGGTCCTTGATCCTCAGGGTGAAGCGCTCGTCGCCGGCGAAGTCGGCGGCGTAGGCGTAGAGGCTTCCGTCTCGGGTCACGGCAGAGCCGCCCAGCGAAAAGAACGGCTTGCCCTCGGCTTCGGCATTGCCGTCCAGCAGCACCTGCTCGCCGGGCACGGGCCGGCCGGAGTCGACCTGCGGGGGAGTCCAGTCGGCTGCCCGGTCGCCGGTGTCCGCGGCCCGGACCCGGCACTGGATGCCGTACTGCTTGCCCTCTTCCATCCGGCCGTAGTACCACCAGCCGTCCTTGCGGACCGGAACCGACAGGTCCGTTTCCTGGGTGCGGTTCTTGATCTCGGCGAAAATGGCCTCGCGCAACGGCTGCTGGTGCCCGGTGACCGCCGCCGTGTAGGCGTTCTCCGCCTCCAGGTGCGCGACCACCTCCGGGCTCTCCTTGTCCCGCAGCCACTCATAGTTGTCCACGAAGACGTCGCCGTGGTGGGAGCGCTCGACGGGAACCTTGCGGGGCGACGGTGGTTCCGGCAGTGCCGCGGGGGAGGGGGCGGGGACGGTTTCGGCGGGGCTGTGCGTCATGCCACCAATATATAGAGCCCGCCCGCCCCGCCGGACGGGTTCGGCTGAGGGTGGAAGCGGCGGAACAGTGGCCGGGAAACGGGGCTGCTCCCGCCCGGCCCCGCGTTTCCCGCCGCCCCGGGTGGCGGGGTCAGCGGCGGCCCGATCCGCCCACCCGCCCGCGGGCGCCGGAAGTTCATCCCGCTTGATCCCCGACGGCCGCCCTTGGCCTTGACGGTTACGGAAAATGCGCTATATCCTGAACGAACGGTCGGTAATTATTTCGCGGCCGGATTTCGTACAGTGAGGTGACCATCGTGGCAACGCAGACACAGGCCGGCGACTCCCAGTTGCACGCCGTGCCGTCCCCCGAGGACGAGGCCGGGAAGGCCTACTTTGACAAGATCATTGCCGAGGATTCCCGGATCGAGCCGGCCGACTGGATGCCGGAGAAGTACCGCAAGACGCTGGTCCGGCAGATGTCCCAGCACGCGCACTCCGAGATCATCGGCATGCAGCCGGAGGCGAACTGGATTACCCGCGCGCCCAGCCTGAAGCGCAAGGCCATCCTGATGGCCAAGGTGCAGGACGAAGCCGGCCACGGCTTGTACCTCTACTCCGCCACCGAGACCCTGGGCACGCCCCGGCACGTCCTCAACCAGCAGCTGCTCGAGGGCAAGGCCAAGTACTCCTCGATCTTCAACTACCCGGCCAACAGCTGGGCGGACATGGGCGCCATCGGTTGGCTCGTCGACGGCGCCGCGATCGCCAACCAGGTGCCGCTGTGCCGGGCCTCTTACGGCCCCTACGGCCGGGCGATGGTGCGGATCTGCAAGGAAGAGTCCTTCCACCAGCGGCAGGGCTTCGAGATCCTGCTGGAACTGGCCAACGGCACCCCGGAGCAGAAGCAGATGGCCCAGGACGCGGTCAACCGGTTCTACGCCCCGGCGCTGATGATGTTCGGCCCCACGGACACCGACTCCCCGAACTCGCAGCAGTCGATGGCCTGGAACATCAAGCGGTTTACCAACGACGAGCTGCGCTCGCGGTTCGTGGGAATGATCCAGGAACAGGTCAAGGTCCTGGGCCTGACCCTGCCCGATGACAAGATCCGCTACAACGAGGAAACCGGCATGTGGGAGCACGGTGAACTCAACTGGGACGAATTCTACGAAGTCCTCGCCGGCCGCGGCCCCTGCAACGCGCAGCGGATGGAGCGCCGCCGCGAGGCACACGAGAACGGCGCCTGGGTGCGCGAAGCAGCAGCCGCCTACGCGGACAAGAAGGCACAGAAAGCACAGGTGGCCTGAATGGCAACTGGAGACCAGACCGCAATGGCCCGACCCGTGGACACGGCGACGGCGGAAGCCGCGTCGTCCGACAAGCAGCCCTGGCCGCTGTGGGAAGTATTCGTCCGCTCCTCGCGCGGGCTGTCCCACGTGCACGCCGGTTCGCTGCACGCCCCGGACGCCGAGATGGCCGTGCGCAACGCGCGGGATCTTTACACCAGGCGCAACGAAGGCATCTCGCTCTGGGTGGTGCCGGCGTCGGCCATCGTGGCCAGCGATCCTGACGCGAAGGGCGAATTCTTCGAATCGCCCAAGGGCAAGGATTACCGCCATGCCACGTACTACACCAAGAGCGAAGGGGTGAAGCACCTGTGAGCGGCGAAAGCGCCACCCGGATCACGCCGGGCAACGCCCTGCGCCCGGAGGACATCGCCGCGCAGGTGACCGAAGGCACCAAGGCCAGCCACGACGTCGGCGAGTACGCGTTGCGCCTCGGCGACGACGCCCTGATCCTGGCCCAGCGGCTGGGCTGGTGGATCTCCCGCGCACCCGAGCTGGAAGAGGACGTCGCGCTCGCCAACATCGCGCTGGACCAGATCGGCCACGCCCGGTCGTTCCTGACCTACGCCGGCTCCGCCTGGGGCAAGTCCGAAGACGACCTGGCCTACTGGCGCGGGGAGAACGAATTCCGCTCCAGCTACCTCGTCGAACAGCCCAACGGCGACTTCGGCAGGACCATCGCCCGCCAGTTGGTCATCGCCACCTACCAGCACGAGCTGTACTCGCGGCTGGTCGACTCCCAGGACGAGACCCTGGCGGCCATCGCGGCCAAGGCGCTGAAGGAAGTGGACTACCACCGCGACCACGCCGCCCAGTGGACGCTGCGCCTGGGCGACGGCACGGAAGAGTCGCACCGGCGCATCGCCGCCGGCTTCCTCTCCATCTGGCCGTACGTGGAGCAGCTGTTCCTGGACGATGAGCTGATCGACCGGCTGCCCGGCATCGCGGTGCGGCCCTCGGAACTGCGCGAAGGCTTCGACGCCTTCATCGCGGGAGTCTTCGCGGAGGCGACCCTGGAGGTCCCGGACGTCCAGCCCGCCATGACGGACAAGACCCGCGTCAAACACAGTGAACACCTGGGCTACCTGCTGGCTGAGATGCAGGTACTCGCCCGCGAACACCCCGGCGCCACCTGGTAACCAGGCCGGCCATCGGAGTAACGGAGCTATTCATGTCCACCAATACGGCCCAACGGCCGGCAGGAACCGAAGCGGCGCGCGTCTGGGACGTCGCGGCCACCGTCTGCGACCCGGAGATCCCCGTGCTGAGCATCGAGGACCTGGGCATCCTGCGGTCCGTGTCGGTGCTGGATGAAACGGACGACGGCGGGCGGCCGGCCGTCGAGGTGACCATCACCCCGACCTACTCCGGCTGCCCGGCCATGGACGCCATCCGCGACGACCTTGTCGCCGCGCTGGCGTCCGAGGGTTACGCCGACGTCCGGGTGAAGCAGGTGCTGGCCCCGGCCTGGACGACGGACTGGATGACCGCCGAAGGCAAGGCCAAGCTGAACGAGTACGGCATCGCCCCGCCGTCGGGCATGGCGCCGGTCCGCACCGGACCGGTCAGGCTGGGCCTGAGCGTCAAGTGCCCGCGCTGCGATTCCCTCAACACCCGCGAGCTGTCCCGCTACGGCTCCACGTCGTGCAAGGCGCTGTACCAGTGCAACGACTGCCATGAACCCTTCGACTACTTCAAGGTGCTCTAGATGACTACTTCCACCCCGGAGGCCACGGCCGTCAAGCGCCGCGCCACCTTCCACCCGCTGTCCGTCGCCGAGGTCCGCAAGCTCACGGACGAAGCCGTCGAGGTCACGTTCGAGGTGCCGGAGGAACTGCACGGCCAGTACGACTACGTGCCCGGCCAGTACGTGGCCCTGCGCACCACGCTCGAAGGCCAGGAAATCCGGCGCAGCTACTCCATCTGCGCCGAGCCGAAGCCGGGCGAAATCCGGGTGGCAATCAAACGCGACATCGGCGGACTGTTCTCGAACTGGGCCAACGACCACCTCAAGGCCGGGGACGTCCTGGACGTCATGAGCCCCACCGGCGCCTTCATCTCCAAGCACCAGATGACGGAGATCAACCACCCCGAACAGATCAATGCCGACGCCGGGGCCACCTTCGTGGCGTTCGCCGCCGGGTCCGGCATCACGCCGGTGATCTCGATCGCGCGGACCGTGCTGGCCGCCAGCGACAGCGTCCGGTTCGACCTGATCTACGCGAACAAGGCCGCCATGGACGTGATGTTCGTGGAGGAACTGGCCGACCTGAAGGACAAGTACCCCACCCGCTTCGCGCTGCACCACGTGCTCTCCCGCGAGCAGCGCATTTCGCCGCTGCTCTCCGGCCGGATCGACGCCGAGAAACTGACCAGCCTGTTCGACAACGTGCTGCGCACCGACGACGTCGACGAGTGGTTCCTCTGCGGCCCCTTCGAACTGGTGCAGCTGTGCCGCGACACCCTCGCCGAGCGCGGCGTGCCCGCCGACAAGATCCGCTTCGAGCTGTTCAGCACCGGCGAGCCGACCAAGCCGCAGGGCAACATCGGCCGGCCGGTGCAGCTCGACCCCAGCGCGGACAACTACGAGATCAACTTCAGGCTGGACGGGCTCTCCGGCAAGGTCGCCTCGCCCAAGCATGCCCGCGAGTCGGTGCTCAACGCCGCGCTGCGCGTCCGCCCGGACGTTCCCTTCGCCTGCGCCGGCGGGGTGTGCGGCACCTGCCGCGCCAAGGTGGTCTCCGGCACGTTCACCATGGAGGAGAACTACGCGCTGGAACCGGACGAGATCGAGCGCGGCTACGTGCTGACCTGCCAGACCCACCCGACCAGCGACGAAATCAGCGTCGACTACGACGCGTAAACACGCGGCGAGGGGCGGGCCACACCCGTCCCTCGCGCAGTCTCTCTTCGACAACCAGGCGCCCCTCAGGAGGATTCACGTATGAGCATGATTGAGCTGTCCATCGAGGACAACATCGCCGAAGTGGTGCTCAACGCGCCGGGCAAGATGAATGCGCTGGACGAGCAGGCGGTCAATGACCTGGGCAAGGCCTACGACGACGCCGCCGCCGCCGGCGTCCGTGCGCTGCTGCTCCGGGGCGAGGGCCGCGGATTCTGCGCCGGCCGCGACATCTCCGCGGTGGACCCGGCCACCGACGACGCCTACGGTTACCTGTCCGGCGTCGTCACCCCGGTGCTGCGGAAGATGGCGGAGTTCCCCGCGCCCACCTTCGCCGCCGCGCAAGGGGCGGCGCTCGGCGTCGGGCTCGGCCTGCTGATCGCCACCGATGTGGTGTACGTGGCCGACAGCGCCAAGATCGGCTCGCCGTTCGCCAACCTGGGGGCCACCCTGGACTCGGGCGGGCACTGGCTGTTCACCGAGCGGCTCGGCGCGCACCGCACCCTGGACCTGATCTACACCGCCGAGCTGATGAGCGGCGAGGAGGCGGTGAGGGCCGGGCTGTTCAGCCGGGCCATGCCGGCGGACGAACTGCTGGAGACCACCCGCGGCATCGTGGGCAAGGTTGCCCAGGGCGCCACCGGCGCGTTCCGGGCGTCCAAGGAACTGGTGGCGAACATCCGCGACCAGCGGCTGGGCCTGTGGCTGGCCACCGAAGAGGAAAACGCGGCGCAGGGCCGGCTGTGCAAGAGCGACGACTACGCCGAAGGCTTCAAGGCTTTCCAGGAGAAACGCCGGCCGGTCTTCAAGGGCTGACGCGCGGCCGCGGCGGCGCCGCGCGGTACCGGCCGCGCGGCCAGCCCGGTGCCGCGCGGTTAGCCTGAGCCCGCGCGGTGCAAGGGTAGGCTTCCACGCGAAGCCCGTTCGCGCCGTCGGGCTGCCGGCCTCTGCTCCAGGAGTCACATGAATGCCGCCCCGCCAGCCGTCACCACCGTCGCCTGCCCCGACCGGGACCTGATGGCCGCCCTGGAACCCCTGCCCGCGGGGATCCGCACCGTCTATTGGGATTTCGACGGCGACCCCGAGGGCGCCCGGCCCGAACAGATCGAGGCCGTGGTGCTGCCGTACCCGGACATGTCCGCGGCGGTCGCCGGCCTGCCGAAGCTGGCGAACCTGAAGCTGGTGCAGGCCCAAACCACCGGGGTCGACGGGATAGCCGCCGCCGTCGGACCGGACGTCGCCATCGCCAGCGCGGCCGGAGTACACGCCGCCGCGACCGCCGAACTCGCCGTCGGGCTCGTGCTTGCCTCCTTGCGCGGGATCGACGTCGCCGCGCGCGACCAGCCCGAGGGTCGGTGGCGCCACGTGCGGCGGCCGTCGCTGGCGGACCGCAAGGTGCTGCTCGTCGGCGTGGGCGGCATCGGCCGGGAAATCGCGCGCCGGCTGGAGCCCTTCGATGTGCAGCTGACCCGGGTGGGGACCCGCGCCCGGGACGACGGCGACGGCCATGTCCACGGCACCGACGAGTTGACCGAGCTGGCCGCGTCCCACGAGGTGCTGATCCTCATCACGCCCCTGACGGACGCCACCCGCGGGCTGATTGATGCGGCGGTACTGGCGGCCCTCCCGGACGGTGCGCTGGTGGTCAACGTCGCGCGCGGGGCGGTGGTCGACACGGCGGCCCTGACCGCGGAAGTCGTCTCCGGCCGGCTGAAGTGCGCGTTGGACGTCACCGATCCCGAACCGCTGCCGCCGGACCACCCGCTGTGGCGGGCCGCCAACGCGCTGATCACCCCGCACCTGGGCGGCGACACCACGGCGTTCGAACCGCGGATCGTCCGGCTCCTCAAGGATCAACTGGCGGCGGTCGCGGCCGGCCGGGCACCGCAGAACCTGGTGCAGCCGGGCCGCTTTCGGCCCTGAGTCCCCGAATGCCCCGCCCGTGGCCTGCCGAGGCGCCCGGGTCTGGACAACAGTCCCGGCCCGCGGGCAGGATGAAGGCGGCGCGTCGGGGGCGGTGTTACGCGCCGGGAGGGAAGACCCATGGGCATCATCGTGGCCAACATGTTCCTCACCCTTGACGGCGTGTACCAGTCGCCGGGCGCGGCCGACGAGGACCCGGAGGGCGGCTTCGACTACGGCGGCTGGCAGGCGCCGTTCTTCGACGAAGCATCCGGCGAGGCGATCGGGGCGGTCATCGACCGGATCGACGCGCTGCTGCTCGGGCGGAAGACCTACGACATCTTCGCGTCCTACTGGCCCCATGCCGGCGAGGACTCTCCGATCGCGGTGAAGTTCAACGCGGTGCCGAAGTATGTCGTGTCGACGACGCTCACCGAGCCTGCCTGGGCGGGCACGACCGCGTTGCATGATGCGATGGCGGCCGCCCACCTCCGCGAGCGGCACGACGAGGTGCACGTGTTCGGCAGCGGCGACCTGTTGCAGTCGCTGTTCACCGAGGACGTGGTCGGCCGCCTCAACCTCTTTCTGTATCCGCTCACGGTGGGCAGCGGGAAGCGGCTCTTCGGCCCCGGCACCATCCCGGCATCCTTCCGCCTCGCCGGCCCCGCCCGCACCTTCGAGAAGGGCGCGGTGGCCCTGGTGTATGAGCGTGCGGGCGAGGTCGAGACCGGCAACATGAACGAGGCCGCGGCGCCCCGGGCCGGGAACGGCGGCTGAGCGCCGGAGCCCGCCGGCACCCGGGGCCGGGACCCGCAGGCCGGCAGCGCCGTGCCCGCCGGCCGGTTCAGCGGGTGTCCAGGTCCTCGAACACCAGGAAGGTCTGGGTGTCGAGGATGCCGGGCATGGACTGGATCTGGTCAAAGATGACCCGGCGCAGGTCCACGTTGTCCACGGCACGGACCAGCAGGATGACATCGAAGTTCCCGCCGACCAGGGCGATGTGGTGCACCTCGGGAATGGCGCGCAGGGCCTCGCGCAGCTCGCGCCAGGAGTGCTGGCGCAGCTTCAGGGTCACGTAGGCGGAGGCCTTTAGTCCCGCCTTGATCGGGTCCACCAACGCCGTGAACTTGGTCAGCACGCCGGCCTCGGTCAGCCGCGCAATGCGCGAGTAGGCGTGCGCGCGGGAAATGTGCACGTTCTCGGCGACCGCGGTCACGGACAGCCGGCCGTCCCGGGTCAGCTCCGCCAGGATCCGGCGGTCGATCTCGTCCAGCTGCGGGACCTTTGCGGCGGCACCGTTGGCCATCTGTCTACACCTCGCGGGGTTATCCAGCTCACATTAACAATTCGTCTCCAAGAGTACGGCCAGACAGGCAAATAATCCACGTTTTCCCGCATAAGTGGATACGAAAAGTAGCCGAATCCATACTAAAGCTACACAGTTTCTTCACCAGAGCCGCCCGCGCCGTGCGGGGCGGCAGGCAACGGCGCCCGCCGACCAAGGATTCGAGGGAGACACCATGACCATCTCAACCGGTAACCCGATCGAGGGATCGATGTCCGACCCGTCCGGCCGCCCCGGCATGGATGATCAGGTCACCGCCGAGGCCTACATGCTGCCCTCCGAGGAGCCCGTGCAACTGGTGGACCCGGACGGCCGGCACGTACACAACGACAAGTACCCGCTGCCCGACGGCGAAGCCCTGCTGGGCGCCTACCGCGAACTGGTGGTCGGCCGCCGCGTCAACGACCAGGCCAACGCCCTGGTCCGCCAGGGCAGGCTGGCGGTCTACCCGTCGTCGCACGGGCAGGAGGCCTGCCAGGTGGCGGCGGCCCTGTGCCTGGACCGGGACGACTGGCTGTTCCCGACGTACCGCGACACCGTCGCCGTGATCGCCAAGGGCGTCGACCCGGTGCAGACCCTGACCCTGCTGCAGGGCGACTGGCACGGCGGCTACGACCCCTACGAGCACAAGGTGTCGATCCAGGCCACGCCGCTGGCCACCCAGCTGCTGCACGCCGTCGGCGTCGCCCACGCCGCCAAACTCAAGGGCGAGGACACCGTCGTCGTCGCGCTGTGCGGTGACGGGGCCACCAGCGAGGGCGACTTCCACGAGGCGCTGAACTTCGCCGCCGTGTTCCACCTCCCGGTGGTGTTCTTCGTGCAGAACAACCAGTACGCCATCTCCGTCCCGCTGAACAAGCAAACGGTGGCGCCGTCGCTGGCGCACAAGGCCATCGGCTACGGCATGCCGGGCGAGCGCGTGGACGGCAACGACACCGCCGCGTTGCTGTCCGTGCTCGGCAAGGCCGTGAACCGCGCCCGCGACGGCGGCGGCCCCGCCCTGGTCGAGGCGCACACGTACCGGATGCAGTCGCACACCAACGCCGACGACGCCACCCGCTACCGCACCGACGACGAAGTGGCCGAGTGGGCGCCGAAGGACCCGCTGGTGCGCCTGCGGGCGTACCTCAAGGAGCTGCACCTCCTGGACGAGGCACTCGAAGAGGAGATCGCCGAGCGGGCGGAAACCGTGGCCGCGCAGATGCGCGACGGACTCAATGCCGAGACCGACGTGGACCCGGAGGACCTGTTCCGCTTCGTCTACACCGAAAAGACCAGCCAGCTGCGCGAGCAGGCCGCCATGCTCCGCGACGAGCTCTCGCGCGAGTCGGCCTGAGCGCCGCCGCCGACCAAAGGACACACCATGAGCACAACAATGACGTTCGCCAAGGCGTTGAACACGGCCCTGGCCGACGAGATGGAAGCCGACCGCTCCGTCGTCGTCTTCGGTGAAGACGTGGGCCCGCTGGGCGGCGTTTTCCGCATCACCGACGGCCTCACTAAGCGGTTCGGCGAGGAGCGCTGCTTCGACACCCCGCTGGCCGAATCCGGCATCATGGGCATGGCGATCGGCATGGCGATGAACGGACTCCGCCCGGTGGTGGAGATGCAGTTCGACGCGTTCGCCTACCCGGCGTTCGAGCAGGTGGTCTCGCACGTGGCCAAGATGCCCAACCGGACCCGCGGCAGGGTCAAGCTGCCGATGGTCATCCGGATTCCGTATGCCGGCGGCATCGGGGGAGTGGAGCACCACTGCGACTCCTCGGAGTCCTACTACGCGCACACGCCGGGCCTGACCGTGGTGGCGCCGGCCACGGTGGAGGACGCCTACACCATGCTCCGCGAGGCCATCCGCTTCCCGGATCCGGTGGTGTTCCTGGAGCCGAAGAAGCTCTACTTTTCCAAGGAGCAGCTGGATCTAGAAGCGCTGCAGTCGCAGTGGGGGACCCCGGCGCTGGATCGGGCCGACGGACCCGAGCCGACGGCTGCGTCCGCCGACTCCAGCATCGGCCGCGCCGTCGTCGCCCGCGAGGGAACCGACGCCACGCTGATCACGTACGGCCCGTCCGTGCCCACCGTCATGCAGGCCGCCGCGGCCGCCGCCGAGGAGGGGCGCTCGCTGGAGGTGATCGATATCCGGTCGATCGTGCCGTTCGACGATGAAACCGTGATGGCGTCGGTGCGCAAAACCGGCCGCGCCGTGGTCGTTGCCGAAGCCCCCGGCTTCGCGTCCGTCGCCTCCGAGATCGTGGCGCGGGTGCAGGAGCGCTGCTTCCACTCGCTGGCCGCCCCGGTGCTGCGCGTGACCGGCTTCGATATTCCGTATCCCGCGCCGAAGCTGGAGCGGCACTACCTGCCCAGCGTGGACCGCATCCTGGACGCGGTGGATGAACTTCAGTGGGAGGACGCGTAGCCATGTCGCGACAGGTATTCAAACTGCCCGACCTCGGCGAGGGCCTGACCGAGGCCGAACTGGTCAACTGGCTGGTCAAGGTCGGCGACGAGATCCGCGTGGACCAGCCGGTCGCCGAAGTAGAGACCGCCAAGTCCATGGTGGAGGTGCCCAGCCCGTTCGCGGGGACCGTCGCGGTGCTGCACGGGGCGGCCGGCGACACCCTGGACGTGGGCAAGCCCCTCATCTCCGTGGACGCTCCGGGCTACGTGCACGACGACGGCGCCACGGCTGCCGCGCCGCAGGCACCCCGGGCGGGGGAGGCTGCCGCCGCGGTCGCGGCGGGAGACGCTCCGGACCCGGACCGCGCCGGGGCAGGCGCCGCCCATCCCGACGGCGAGGCCTACCGGAGGGAGGAGCGCGCCGGGATCCAGGAGCCTGCGGAGTCCGGGTCGGGCAACGTGCTGATCGGCTACGGCACACCCGGCGGGTCGGCGGGGTCCAAGCGCACCCGCAAACCAAAGACCGGCCGGGTTGCCGTGGCGACCCTCCCGAAGGCCGCCCCGGCGGTAGCTCCGGTGACCGCGGCAACTCAGGAGGAACCCGTGCCGGCCGGCGGCGGCCGGGCCCCGCTGGTCATCTCGCCCCTGGTCCGCAAGCTGGCCCGCGACGCGGGTCTCCGCTTGACCGACATCACCGGCACCGGCCCGGACGGCATGGTGCTGCGCAAGGACGTGGAGGCCGCGCTGGCCGGAGCCCCAGCCCCCGCCACGGCGCTGGCCGGAGCCGCGGCCCCCGCCACCGGCGTTGCCGGAGCACCGGCGGAGGGTCGCACGGCGGGCGCCGTCGGCACCGACGCCCGTACTGGCCTGGGCATCGCAACCCGCACCCCGATGAAGGGCGTGCGGAAGACCGTGGCCCAGGCGATGTCGCGCAGCCGCAGCGAAATCCCCGAGGCCACCGTCTGGGTGGACGTGGACGCCACCGCCCTGCTGCAGATGCGCGCCGACCTCAAGCGCCGCGATCCGGAGAACACCCCGGGGCTGCTGGCCTTTATTGCCCGGTTCGTGCTGGCCGGCCTGGCCAAATATCCGGAGTTGAACACCCGGATGGAAGGCGAGGAGATCGTCGGCTTCGACGGCGTGAACCTTGGCTTCGCCGCCCAGACCGACCGCGGGCTGATGGTGCCCAGCGTGCGCAACGCCGACAAGCTCAGCGCCCGGCAGCTGGATACCGAGATCAGGCGGCTCACCGCCGTCGCCCGCGACGGCAAGGCCACGCCCGCCGAGCTGACCAGCGGCACGTTTACGCTGAACAACTATGGCGTCTTCGGCGTGGACGGCAGCGCTGCCATCATTAACTACCCGGAGGTGGCGATCCTCGGCGTCGGCCGGATTATTGACAAGCCGTGGGTGGTGGACGGGCAGCTGGCGGTCCGGAAGGTGACCGAACTGGTGCTGGCCTTCGACCACCGCGTCTGCGACGGCGGCACGGCGGGCGGCTTCCTGCGCTACGTGGCGGACGCGATCGAAAACCCCGGCAGCGTCCTCGCGGACCTGTAGCACCTTCCCGCCGGCCGGCGCCCGACCGGCCGGCGGCAGCCCGAAATTATCCCTAGCTGGCCCGTCCCCGCCGGCGCTACCCTTAGGGCATGGTCACTCTGCCAGAGGCGTACAAAAAGTACCTCTCCCGCCTGTCTGCACACCATGCCGAGGCGCTGCGGCCGGTGTTCCTCGAGTCGGCTGCCGAGGGGGAACACGGCGTGATGGTCCGTGGCATGGGCTCCAAGCATGTGCAGGCCTACGTCGACGACTCCGTGCCGTTCGGCGAGGTGCGCGAGGTGCTTCGCTCCGTCCACGAACTCTAGCGCGGGACGCTCGTCAGGAGGCCGCAGCCAGTTGGCCGCGGCCTGGTGGCTCGGTGTGTCGGAGGGGTTAGCGCGGTACCGTGGCAGGATCAGGCTGCGCCGTCCGCGCGGCCGGTGTTCGACGCGACGGAGGGTGACGGCCCGGATGAGCGATGCCGCCCGATCAGAGGACAAGGCCGGGGAGCCGGTGGACCAGGCCGGGGAGCCGGCGGAATGCGTGCAGGTGGCACCCGGCAATTACGTGATCAGGACCCGGGAGTATCTGTTGAACTCCGGGCTGGTCGTCGGCAGGAACAAGGCCTTGGTGGTGGATACCGGTGCCGGGCCGCGGCAGGCACGGCGGATTTACGCGGCCGTACGCGCGCTGACCAAGCTGCCGCTCGTCGTCGTGAACACGCATTTCCACTATGACCACGTCTTTGGCAACGCCTACTTCGCGGCCCAGGGCGTGCAGGACTTTTACGCCCACCGCAATTGCGCGCACGACGTCGCAGAGAACGGCGTGCTCCAGCGTGAGGCTGTCGGGGAAACGGAACCCGAAATGGCGGCCGGCGACGGGGAGCATACCGGGATCAAGATGCCCAACAAGCTGGTGGACACGGAGACCACCGTCGACCTGGGCGAGGTCAGCGTCAAACTCTTTCATCTGGGCCGCGGCCACACCGACGGCGACCTGCTGGTCGGTTCGCCCACCACGCTTTTTGCCGGCGATCTGGTGGAGCAGGGCGCCCCGCCCGCCTTCGAAGATTCCTACCCGCGAGACTGGGTGGAAACGCTGCGCCGGATTTCCGGGCTGCGGCACGAGTACGACGTGCTGGTGCCCGGCCACGGCCAGACCGTCAGCGACGCCTTCGTGAAGAACATGTGCGAAACCATGACCCTGGCCGTCCGGATGGGTGAACAGGCCAGCCGCGACACTCCCGCGGACTCCACCAAGGCCATCCCGATCCTGCCCTACGGGCCGGTGCAGTCCCGCGCCCTGCTGCAGCGCCTCACCGCCAACCGCTAGGGGAGCGGCGGCGGAGGAGCGGCGGCGACGGGGAGCGGCGGCCGCAGAGCGGCGCCGGGTGCGGCGGCGCGCTGCGTCGGAAAGGGGGCGTCAGCCCAGTTCCAGCCGCATGAGGACGCGCGGGAACCCGTTCACCACCGAGTCGGTGTCTGCCGCCTTCGTGAAGCCGGCCTGTTCGAAGAGCTTGCGGGTGCCGACGTAGGCCATGGTCAGGTCGACCTTCTTGCCCGCGTTGTCGACCGGGTAGCCCTCAATGGCGGGGGCTCCGTGCCGGCGTGCAAGGTCGACGGCGCCGGCGAGCAAATCATGCGAGATCCCCTTGCCGCGATGCCCCGGACGCACCCGGATGCACCACGCCGACCACACATCGACGTCGTCCACGTGCGGGATCTTTCGGTTGCGCGCGAAGGCCGTGTCCGCCCGGGGATGCACGGCGGCCCAGCCGACCACCTCGTCGCCGTCGTAGGCGAGTACCCCCGGCGGCGGGTCCTGCCCGCACAAGCGCTCGACGAGGGCCCCTCGAGCCTCGCCCCGCAGCGAGGCGTTGTCTTTCGACGGAAGGCGGTAGCTGAGGCACCAGCAGACGTTCGCATCGGCGCGCTTTGGCCCCAGCACGGCTTTCACATCGCCGAAAACCGTTGCCGGACGCACCTCGATGGCCATGGAGTCACTTTGCCACCGCCATCCTGTGCTGGCAATGCTCCGGGGCCGGCCGCCGGCAATGCTCCAAGGCTGACCGTTGGCTATGCTCCAAGCCCGGCCGCCGCTGCCGTTCCCGCGCGTGACCTAAAGTCGGCGCGACTGGAGGCCGAACAACCAGGTCAGGAGGGCGCTGAGCAGCATCCCGGTGCCGGTGATCAGGCCCATGCCCGCCCAGAAAAACAACGGGAGCCTGCCGGTGCCGGGGACAGGTGCGGCGCCGGCCTGTTGCGCGAGCAGGTATAGTCCCGCGGCGGCGCCGATGCCCAGCACGGCCAGCAGCCAGCACAGCCGCGGCCACCAGGCGGACGCCGCCCAAAAGCTGCCGTAGCCGGACCAGATGTTCCAATCGCTGCCGCGCCGCAGCACGACCGGGCCGGCGGCCAGCACCCAAAAGCCGGCCACCAAAAAAGCGGCCACCACGTCTGCCGGGCGGTGCCAGCCGTTGATCAAGGTAGCGGCACCGGCCAGCACGGCATACAAACCACCCGCGGCCGCGGCGAACGGCCGCCAGCGGGGCGAGGCCACCAGGAAGATGGCCAGGGCGGCAGCCGTGGCGATGGTGGTGTGCCCCGACGGCAGCGAATTGTGTTCCAGCGTGGGCACGCCGCGGTCGGGCCGGTCCAGAATAAGGTTCTTCAGAATCCACGTGGTCGCCGCCGACGCCGCGACCACCCCGACGCCGACCACCGCCGGCCCCCACCGGCGTCGTACCAAGGCCGCCACCAGCAGCACCACGGCCGCCACGGCGACGGAGATATCCGGCAGCAGGTCCAAAAAGTCCAGGAAAACGCCGCGGCCCAGCCGCCAGCCGGAGTCCGCCTCCGCCCAGGCCGATTCGTCGGCGAACTGCCCGGTGGTGGTGCGGACGAAGGCGTAGTAGTTCAGCACAAAAGCCCCCGCGCACAGCAGTGCTCCCAGCCAGAACAGGGCAGGAGCGTGGGCCGCCGGACGGCTGGAGGCGGGCCGGGAGCGGACACGGGAACGCTGCGGAGTCATCGATTCTAGGGTCGCACACAATGCTGACAGCTTCCGGGAAGGGCGCCCGCCGTACAGTTGGAGGTGATGACACCGCACCAGATTCCCGATGTTCCCGGGCTTTCCGACCGGCCGGAGCTCCCGGACCTCGCCGACCTGCTCGCCACCGCACGCGTGGTGTCGCTGCCGATGAAGGTCCGCTTCCGCGGCGTGATGCACCGCGAGGTGCTGCTGTTGCAGGGCCCGGCCGGCTGGGCGGAGTTCTCGCCCTTTCTTGAGTACGACGACGACGAAGCCGCCGCGTGGCTGGCGGCCGCGGTGGAGGCGGGCTGGCGGGGTTTCCCGGCGCCGGTCCGGGACAGCGTCCCGGTCAACGCCACGGTGCCCGCGGTGGCGCCGGCGGAGGTACCCGGGGTGCTGGCCCGCTACGACGGCGCGCAGACGGTGAAGATCAAGGTTGCCGAAACCGGACAGGAGATCGACCAGGACGTGGCCCGCGTCGCGGCGGTGCGTGCCGCAGCCCCGCACGCTGCGCTCCGGGTCGACGCCAACGGCGGCTGGGACGTGCCCGCGGCGGTGGAGGCGTTGACCCGGTTGGCCGGATATTCGCTGGAGTACGCCGAGCAGCCGGTCGCCGACATCGCCGGGCTGCGCGCCGTGCGGACCGAACTGAGGCGGCGCGGCATCGCCACCCCCATTGCGGCCGACGAAAGCGTGCGCAAGGCCGCCGACCCCCTGCGGGTGGCCCGCGAAGACGCAGCCGACCTGATCGTGGTCAAGGTGCAGCCCCTCGGGGGCGTACGGCGGGCGCTGGAAATCGTCGCCCAAGCCGGGCTCCCCGCCGTCGTCAGTTCCGCCCTGGACTCCTCCGTGGGGATCCGTGCCGGCGTGGCCCTGGCGGCGGCGCTGCCGGAACTTCCGTATGCCTGCGGACTGGCAACGGTGTCCCTGATGGACGCGGACGTTGCGGCGGAACCGCTGGTGCCGGTGGCCGGCAGCCTCCCGGTGCGCGACGTAGTGCCCGACCCTGACCTGCTGGACCGTCTTGCTGCGCCCGAGGATCGGCGGCAGTGGTGGCTGGAACGGCTGGCGCGGACGTACCGGCTGCTGGAGCGGTGATTTAGGGGCGGGGAACGGCCGCCGGCGCGGAGCTCGACGGCCGGGGACGTGCCGAACGAGCAGGGATGGCAGCGCCATGGACCTCGCCTGCGGGCCCGCTGGAACTGTGAAGCGCCTGTGCGACGACTGGGTAGAAGTGTCCGAGCCCGGACGTGCTTCGGGCTGCGGGAAGCAGCCCCTACAGCAAGCTCAGGAGCCGAGGCTCGGTTACGCATGCCCTGCCGCTCGAGGCTGCATCCGCGGCTCAATCGTGCAGTGGGCTCTGTCTGGCCTTGCCGATTCCCCGCACCGCTGGCATGAGAACGAGGCCCTCAAACTGTCGGAGGCAGTCGGTAGCGTGTGGATATGGAGGGCAAGGGCGACGAGCTTCGGTTCCCGGTTCCGGGACAGGGACTAGTAATGGACCTTGGTGTGCCCTCGCGTCCGGACAGTTCCCTGCTGGAAGCGCTGCTGCAGCACGTGGTGGCAGAAGCGTTGCTCCGGCGCTATGGCATCGGCTCTGATCGCGCCGGACTAATTGCGGCGGCCGCTGACCTTGGTGCCCCTAGCACGGTCGACTCCGCCAGCTCTGCAGAGATTCCTTCGCCACCGGAAGCCACCGATGGCGGGCAGCCAGCCATGTCCGAGGACGCTGAAAGCATGCCCGTGGTGCCCGAGGGCGGGGTGGGGGTGCCTGCCGTGCTGGCCGGTTTGTTGGCGGTGGTGGAGCCGACGGAACTGGATGACGTGCAGACCATGGATTATCTTTTGGCTGCGGCGCGGGTGGAGGCGTGGGTGCAGTCCTGCCGGGTCAAGGCGTTGGACCGCTTCGCCCGGCTGCGTCCAGGGATGGGCGGGGACCGGGATCCGGAAGGCTTTTCCCGCTTCGCGCACCAGGAGATCTCGGCGCATCTGTGCACCGGGGACGCCGCGGCCCGGGCCATGCTGGCCGACGCCCGGCAGATCTGCACGCACCTGCCGGGCACTCTCGAGGCGATGGGCCGCGGCGACCTCGACTTGCCGCGCGCGAAGGCGCTGGCCCGCGGCTGCGCGGACCTGCCGTCCGAATGCCTGCAGGATTTCGAGGCAGCGGTGCTGCCCGGCGCCGGGGACGTCACCCTGGATACGGTCCGCTCCCGGGCCCGGCGGATGCGGGACCGCCTCCACCCGGAATCCCTGGCCCAACGGCACCGGCGGGCGAACGAGTCCCGCGACGTGCAGCTGACCGACCAGGACGACGGGATGGCCGAGTTGTGGATCCGGACCAGCGCGGACAAAGCGCATCTGGTCTTCGACCGGATCCAGGCCACAGCCCGCTCCCTCCAAGGCCCGGACGAGGCCAGGACCCTGCCCCAACTACGCGCCGACGTGTTCTCTGACCTCATGCTCCCCGGCCGCACCTGCCCGGCCGCCGCGGCGGACACGGAGGCAGCGGGCTACACGGGGCAGGCAGCGCGAGCCGCGGCACAGCCCGCCGGCAGCGGCGGTCACTGCGGCGGCGGTGACTGCGGCGGTGACTGCGGCGGTGCATCCGGGGCCGGGACCGTCTCAGTCCCAAGTCCGACACCCGCGGACGCAACGGCTACCCGGGCCGCACCCGGCGGCGGTGACTGTGGTGGTGCGGGACCGGGGATGCTGGTCACGGTGTCCCTGACCACGCTGCTGGGACTGAGCGAGGAGCCCGGAGACTTGGCCGGGCACGGCCCGATCCCGGCAGACATGGGACGGGAACTGGCGCAGCTGGCCAGGTCCTGGCTGCCGGTACTCACCGACGACCACGGCCAGGCAATCGCAGCCGCCCGGAAACTGCGGACTCCGCCCGACTGGCTCAAACGCCTGGTCCGTGTCCGGGACCGGCACTGCCGCTTCCCCGGCTGCCGCCGCGCCGCCAGATACTGCGAGATCGACCACATCCAAGGGTGGGACGACGGCGGGCCAACCGTGCCGGAAAACCTGCAGTGCCTGTGCAGCGCCCACCACGCGGCGAAGACCGCCGGGCACATCCGGGCCGAGGCCGGCCCACACGGTCAGATCACCTGGACGACGCGCACCGGCCACCGCAAGACCACCCACCCGGACGAGGGCTGGGACACCCTCCTGCCCCGGAAGAATGAAAAGGAAGCGGCAACCACCGGCGAAAACGAAGAGAATACCGACGGCGCAAAAGGAGCAACCGGAGACGCAGCCACCCGCGACGCCATCGACCGCGGCGACCAACCACCAAAACGTACGCTCGGCGGCATCGAACTGCCCGACGACAACACCGACCCCGGTGGCCAAGCAACACCAAAACGTACCTTCGGCGGCATCGAACTGCCCGATGACAGCACCGACCCCGACGCACCACCCCCATTCTGACGCCGGCGCTGCACTGCGCCTGGACGCTTCTGCGGTGACACTTCTGACGCCGAGGCCAGCCGTGAAGAAACTCGTAGCCTCGCCCTGGAAGAACGCGAAGCCTCGCGGTCCCGGCCCAGCCCGGCAAGGTGTTTTGCCTGTCGTTGGCCAAAAATTCACCACTGCTCGGCCTGCCGGTCGACTTCGATCAGCACACTGGAGGACGATCCCACAGTTCAATGCAGAAGGTGAAAACGTGACCGATACCAAGAAGCGCTACCTGCCGATGCTGGGCCATGTGTCCGGAAAACGCAGCGCCGTGACCTGCGCGCTCAAGTGCGACAACGCCTGCGCCAAGGGCGTCTGCAACACCTCGGACAACAACTACTTCCGGGACATCGTTTCCGCCGAATACTCCCGCCGCCGGATGATGGGGTTGGGCGGCGCCGGCGCGCTGGCGCTGATGTTCGGCGGCGGGGCTGCCGCGGAGGCGCAGGTCGGGCTGGCCCCGGCCGCCAAAGCCGGCCGCGGACCCGGCAACCGCAGCAAGCTGAAGTTCGACGGCATCAAGGCCGTGCCGAACAACGTGGACGACGTCGTGGTGCCCAAGGGCTACAACTGGGATCCGGTGATCCGCTGGGGAGACCCCCTGTTCCACGACAGCGCTGAGTTCGATCCGGAGAACCAGACCAAGGAGTCCCAGTCGGGCCAGTTCGGCTACAACAACGACTACCTGGACATCATCGAGATCCCGGGCAGCAACGGCAAGCGCGCGGTCCTGTTCGCCAACCACGAGTACACCAACGAGGGCATCATGTTCCCGCCGGACATGCCCGTCGAACGCCAGCGCGAGGTAGCCATGGCCGCGCACGGGCTGTCCGTCGTGGAACTGGAGCGCAAGGGCAAGGGCCAGCCGTGGACCTACGTCCGCGGGGCCAGGCTGAACCGACGCTTCCTGATGGACACCGAATACGAACTGACCGGACCGGCTGCCGGCTCCGAGCTGCTGAAGACGCAGGCCGATCCCACCGGCCGCATCGTGCTGGGAACGCAGAACAACTGCGCCGGCGGCACCACCCCGTGGGGGACGGTGCTCTCGGGCGAAGAGAACTTCAACCAGTACTTCAAGGTCTCGGCCCCGACCGCCGAGCAGCGCCGCTACGGCCTGACCAGCGCCAACCCGTCGCGCGGCTGGCACATCCCGGAGCCGCGCTTCGACACCGACCGGCCCGAGGGCCGGAACGAAGACAACCGGTTCGGCTGGATCGTCGAGGTGGACCCGTTCGATCCCACCTCCACCCCGCGCAAGCACACCGCCCTGGGACGGTTCAAACACGAGGGCGCCAACGTGACCATCGCCGCCTCCGGCCACGCGGTGTCCTACTCCGGCGACGACGAGCGCTTCGACTACCTGTACAAGTTCGTCTCCAAGGGCACCTACCGCGAGGGCGACAAGAAGCACAACATGACCCTGCTGACCGAGGGCGACCTCTATGTGGCCAGCTTCAAGGGCAATTCCCCGCAGAACCAGATCGACGGCTCCGGCGTGCTGCCCTCCGACGGCGCGTTCGACGGCACCGGACACTGGATCCAGCTGACCCGCGACGGCCAGTCGCTGGTGCCGGGAATGCGCATCGACCAGGTGCTGGTGTACACGCGGCTCGCCGCCGACGCCATGGGTGCCACCAAGATGGACCGCCCGGAGGACGTGGAGATCAACCCGGCGACCGGCAAGATCTACATGGCCTGCACCAACAACACCGCCCGTACCCGCGCGCAGGTGGACGAGCCGAACCCGCGGGCCAACAACAGGCACGGCCACATCGTGGAAATGACCGAGATCGGCGACCAGACCTCCACCGAGTTCACCTGGCAGCTGATCCTGGTGGCGGGCGATCCGGCGGTGGACGATTCGGTCTACTTCAGCGGCTACCCGGCCGACCAGGTGCAGCCGATCTCCTGCCCCGACAATCTTGCCTTCGATTCGGCCGGAAACCTGTGGGTCTCCACCGACGGGCAGCCCGGCACCATCCAGCGCAATGACGCACTCTTCCGCGTCACGCTGGAAGGACAGGAACGCGGCAAGGTGGAGCAGTTCATGGCCGTCCCGATTGATGCCGAGACCTGCGGCCCGCTGATCCACGACGACGACGGGATGGTGTTCGTCGCCGTACAGCACCCGGGCGAGGACGGCAGCTGGGGAGCCCAGCGCTCGCTGTTCCCGGACTACGTCGGTGACGGGCGCCGCGCCAAGCCGGGCGACGCCGCGCTGCCCCGGCCGGCCGTGATCCAGATGTTCAAGGGCAAGAACGGGCACCTCAAGCGCTAGCCCGGCCATGCCGAGGAAGGCAGGCGGCCGCGTCCCTCGGGGCGCGGCCGTCTGCTTACCATGAGGGGGTGACTGCGCAGCTGAGCTCGATGGATACCGCCCGACTGGCCGTGAAGGCCTTGGTCTGGGGCGGAGTGCGCGACGTCGTCATCGCGCCGGGCTCGCGCAGCGCCCCGCTGGCGTATGCGCTCGCCGAGGCCGAAACACACGGCGACCTGCGGCTGCACGTGCGCATCGATGAGCGGGGCGCGGCGTTTACCGCGCTCGGGCTCTCGCTGGGCTCGCTGCGCCCGGTTCCGGTCGTCACAACCTCCGGAACGGCGGTGGGCGAGCTGTTGCCCGCGGTGATGGAAGCCAATCACGCCGGCGTGGAGCTGGTGGTGCTCTCCGCCGACCGCCCGGCCGAAATGCGCGGCACCGGTGCCAACCAAACCACGGTGCAGCACGGATTGTTCGGCATCCACGTGCGCTCGGCCGTGGACATCCCGGCCGGTGACGACCCGACGGACGCCATCCGCACCAGCCTCCTCCACGCGAAGGGCATCCAGCCGGCCCCGGCGGCCGCGCCGGCCGCGCCGGCCGACCTGCTCTCGCTGGCGGCCACGCCGTCGGCGGCGAACGCCGCAGCGACGGCGGCCGAAACGGCGGTGCACCCGGGTGCGGTCGGTCCCGTGCACATAAATCTCGCGTTCCGCGACCCGCTGTTCCCGGATACGGATACGGATACGGATGCGGATACGGCTACGGATAGGGCCACTGATCACGCCACGGCGCCGGTGCGGGCAACGGACGACGGCGGTGCCCCGGCACCCGCGGCGACGACACTTGGTGCCGCGGCACCGGCGGCGACGGCACGGGACCGGGCCGCCGCCTGGCCCGCGGGCCAGACGGAACCGCCGATCCACGGGACCGAGGAACGCCGCACCGTGGTCGTGGCCGGACACGGTGCGGGAGCCAGGGCCGAAGCCTTCGCGCGTGCACACGGGCTGCCGCTGCTGGCCGAACCGTCCTCCAACGCGAGGTTCGGCCCCAACGCCATCGGCCCCTACCGCCTGCTGCTGGGCCACCTCGGGACGCAGATCGAACGGGCCGTGGTCTTCGGCCGCCCGACGCTCTCGCGGCCGGTGTCTGCCCTGCTGGCACGGGAGGACGTCCAGGCCGCGCTCTTCCAGCCGGACCCGGTCCCTTGGTACGAGCCCGGGCGCCGCCGCGAACGGGTGATTTCCGTGCCGGCGGACCTGTCGATCTTCTCCGGCCAGGGGCCCGGCGCGTGGCTACGGCTCTGGCGGGAGGCCGCCGATGCGGCCGATGCGGCCCTGATTAAACGCCTGGACGCCGAACCGGAGCTGACGGGCCTGCGGGTCGCACGGTCGGTCTGGCTCCATACCCGCGGCCGGCTGGTGCTTGGTTCGTCCAACCCGATCCGCGACGTGGACCTGGCCGGAACGCCCATCGACATCCCGGACGCTTTCGTGCACGCCAACCGAGGGGTGGCCGGCATCGATGGCACGGTGGCGACGGCCGCGGGCATCGCGCTGGGAGCACGAACCGGAACCCGGGCGCTCATGGGCGACCTGACCTTCCTGCACGACGCCGGATCGCTGCTGCTCGGACCCGGGGAGCCCGAACCCGACCTGCAGATCGTGGTGGTCAACGATTCCGGCGGTGGGATCTTCTCGACCCTGGAACACGGAAAGGTGGGGGAGCATGCGGCGTTCACGTCCGCCGTCGAACGCCTCTTCGGCACCCCGCACCGCGTGGACCTCGCCTCGCTGGCGGCGGGCTACGGGGTCCGGCACCGGCTGGTCAAGGACGCGGACGAACTGGACGCCGTCCTCTCCGAGCCGGTGGCCGGGCGGAGCGTGGTGGAGGTCCGCACCGACCGAAGCCGGCTGCGGGTCGTGCACGCGGAAGTGGCGGCCGCCGTCGCGACCGCCACTGCCCGTTTGTTGGGGTGAGCTGCTCAATTTGCTGGGCTGAGCCTGCCCCAGTTAGCTGGGGCGACTCTGCCCAGATTGCTGGGGTGAGCCCGCTCAGAGGACCTTCGAGAGGAACGCCTTGGTGCGTTCGTGCTGCGGGTTGGCCAGCACGTCCTCGGGCTTGCCCTGCTCCACCACCACGCCGCCGTCCATGAAGACCACGCGGTCACCCACCTCGCGGGCGAAGCCCATCTCGTGCGTGACCACCATCATGGTCATGCCCTCATCGGCCAGCTTGCGCATGACCTCGAGCACGTCGCCGACCAGTTCGGGGTCCAGCGCCGAGGTGGGCTCGTCGAAGAGCATCATGTCCGGGTTCATGGACAGCGCGCGCGCAATGGCCACCCGCTGCTGCTGCCCGCCGGAGAGCTGGGCGGGGTAGGCGTTCTCGCGGTTTGCCAGCCCCACCTTCTCCAGGTTCTTCCGGGCGACTTCCATGGCTTCGGCCTTGCCGCGCTTCTTGGCCCGGCGCTGCGCCAGGGTGAGGTTGTCCAAAACGTTCAGGTGCGGGAACAGGTTGAACTGCTGGAACACCATGCCGATCCGGGTGCGGACCCGGTCCAAGTCCGTTTCCGGGTCGGTGATGTCCACGCCTTCCACCAGGACGGTGCCGCTGGTGGGCTCCTCGAGCCGGTTCACGCAGCGCAGCAGGGTGGACTTGCCGGAGCCCGAGGGCCCGATCACGCAGACCACTTCGCCCTGGTTCACGTGGAAGTCGATGCCCTTGAGGACCTCGTTGTTGCCGAAGTTCTTGCAGAGGTCCTTGACCTCTATGGCCGGCCTGTCGTGGCGCAGCGATTCTTCAGTCATGGGGTTACCGGCTCCTGTTGTTGCGCTTCTCCAGCCAGGCGACCAGCTGGGTGAGCGGCAAGGTGATGATCAGGTACATGAGCGCCGCGGCGACCAGGGGCGTGGCATTGGCGAACTGGGAGACGCCGTCGCGGGCAAAAGTCGTGAGTTCCCGATTGGCCAGGGCCATTCCGGCGATGAAGAGCAGCGACGTGTCCTTAATCAGGATGACCAGCTCGTTGGTCAGCGGCGGCGTGACGATGCGCACCGCCTGCGGCAGCACCACGGAGACCATGGTCCAGCTCGGGTTCATGCCCAGCGAGCGGGCCGCCTCCCGCTGGCCGGCGGGGACGGCCTCGATGCCGGCGCGGAGCGTCTCGGCAATGTAGGCAGCCGAGACGACGATCAAACCGATCAGCCCGGCGCCGGTGCTGCCTCCCGGCGGACGCCACTGGAACGCGATCGGGACCGCGAAGGCGAAGCCGAAGATCACCAGCAGGGCCGGCAGGCCGCGGAACAGCTCGATGTAGGCGGTCGCCACCCACCGGTAGGGCGCCACGGGCGAGAGCTTCATGAGCGCCAGGAGGAGACCGAAGAGCAGGCCGCCGACGAAGGCGATCAGGGTGTAGACGACCGTGTTCTTCGCCGCCGTGACGATGATGGTGGGGAACTGCTCACCCAGGACTTCCGGGTTCAGGAAGCTCGTGCGGATGGCCTCCCAATCGGCCACCAGGGCGACGGCGGCGACGGCGGCGATGAAGATGGCGTAAAGGACCCCGCGGAAAAGTCGGCGGCGGGTCGAAGGTTTCACTGGTGATGCCTTCCAGCTGTAAGTCGGCGGCCCCCGTTCCCGCTGCTTCACGCACGGGAACGGGGGCCGGAGGGCTTGCTACTCGGTGAAGTACTTGTCGTAGATTTCCTGGTACTTGCCGTTGTCGCGCAGCGTCGAGAGGGCATCGTTGACGGCCGAGATCAGGGCCTCGGACCCTTCCTTCTTCGCCGCGAAGCCGTAGGACTCGTCCGTCTTGTACTCCTCGACGATGGTGAACTTGCCGTCCTCGGTGTGGCCGATGTTCACCGGCAGGTCCTGCAGCAAGGCGTCGACCTGGCCGGCCTGGATGGCCTGGTACATCTCGGCATCGGACGGGAAGGCGACGACTTCGGCGTCCTCCGGGGCGTTCTCCCGGGTGTAGGCCTCGCCG
The DNA here is from genome assembly GCF_059091125.1 of Arthrobacter sp. Y3223151. Taxonomy (NCBI): domain Bacteria; kingdom Bacillati; phylum Actinomycetota; class Actinomycetes; order Micrococcales; family Micrococcaceae; genus Arthrobacter; species Arthrobacter sp. Y3223151. The sequence goes on from NZ_JBNHGI010000007.1 coordinate 94,043, forward strand.
GTGGTGCCCTGCTGGACGCCCACCTTCTTGCCGGAGAGATCGCCCACGGCCTTGATGTCGGAGTCCTTCGGGACCAGCAGCGACTGCAGCGAGTCGTAGTAGGGGTCGGAGAAGGCGATGTTCTTCTTGCGGTCTTCGGTGATGGTCATCGCGCTGGCGCCGAGGTCGCACTGGCCGGCGGCCAGGGTGACGCCCGACTGCAGGGCGTCGAAACCGACGTCCTGGATGGCCACCTCGAGGCCCATCTCCGAAGAGATCTCCGTGATCAGGTCGATGTCGAAGCCCGTGTACTCGCCGCCCTCTTCGAACTCGAACGGGGGGTAGGGGATGTCGGAGCAGACGGTCAGCTTGCCCTCCTGGACCAGGGGCAGCTCGGATCCCGCGCCGGCGGTGCCGGTGCCGCCGTTGCCGCCGGCGTCGTCCGAGCCACCGCAGGCGGTCAAAGCGAGTGCCGCCACGGCCAGAAGGGAGAACCCCTGGACCGCCTTGGATGCGTTTTTGCGCATAGTTACTACCTTTGTCTCGTTGGAAATCCGGCTTAAGTGTAACGGGAATGCCCGCTACACGTGATATGCACCACAGGCTACAGCCATTGCCTATTGGAAAACAGCGTAGTCGGCGGGAGCCTGGTTTGCCCCCGGCCGTGCCGATTGTCGGTGAATAGTTATCTGCGCCGCAGGCCGAGCGCCTCGATCATCGGCCTGAACTTGGCCCAGGTCTCCGCCAGTTCGGCCTCCGGATCGGAGCCGTCCACGATGCCGCAGCCGGCATAAAGCCGGACCCGCTGCGGCCCCTCCACCACGGCGCCGCGCAGCGCGATGCCCCATTCACCGTTGCCCGCGCCGTCGGTCCAGCCCACCGGGCCGGCGTACGGCCCGCGGTCCATCTGCTCCAGTTCGCGAATCAAGGCTCCGGCAACCTCGGTGGGGGTGCCGCACACGGCCGCGGTGGGGTGCACCGCTTCGGCCAGTTCCAACGACGACGGCGGCTGCCCGCCGTCGTGCGCCAGCTCGGCCGAGACGTCGGACGCCAGGTGCCAGACGTTGGGCAGCTCCAGCACGAACGGCTCGCTGTGCGAGCTCATCGCGGTGGTGAAGGGCTCGAGTTTGCGGGTGAGCGAGTCGATGGCGATCCGGTGCTCGTGCAGCTGCTTCTCGGAGCCGGCCAGCACGCGCTGGGCGTAGTCGGTGTCCGATTCGCCGGCGTGGCCGTGGGTCCGGGAGCGGTCGAGCGTGCCGGCCAGCACGCGGGCGCGGGCCACGTTATTCTCCACCTTGATCAGCATTTCCGGGGTGGAGCCGATCAGCCCGTCCACCGAGTACGTCCAGCAGTCCTTGTACCGTGCGGCGAGTTCGCGCAGCACCTGGGCGGTGGCGATGGGCGCGGCGAGATTGGCCACCACGTCCCGGGCCACGACGAGCTTGCTCAGGTTCCCGGCCTGGATGCGCTTGACCCCGGCGGCGACGGCATCCATGTACGCCTGCTCCGACACCTGTCCCGGAACGAGGGAGTCGGCGGGATCGGGGCTGCGCTCTACCGAGATCTCTTCCAGCCAGCCCGCGAGCACGGCCTCGGCCGTCTCGGCGCTGAGGTGCGCATCGGCGTCGTACGTCAGATAGGTGAGCCAGGCGCGGTCGCCATCAAGGCCCACGAGCACCTCCGGCACCACCAGGCGGGAGCTGTGGGTCGAGGTGTAGGAGAACGCGAAGGAGCCGAAGGCGACCGGCCCGGTTCCGGGGCCGCCCACCCGGTTGTCGATGTCGGCGGTGGCTTGGATCCCGCGCCACCACGCGGCCGCCCGCCGGAAGCGGTCCGGCCCGCTGGCCGTGAACCGCGCAATCTCGCCGAAGCCGGCGAGCCCGCCCTCGCGCCGCACCCAGCAGAGCACGTCGTCGCGCACCAGATACTCCGTGAGCCCTTGGGTGTCGGGCACCGCGGGCCACTCGACCGTGATGCCGCGCAGGGTCCCGCTGGGCAGCTGGTCCGCGGCCTCCGGTTCCGTGCGGCCGGCCGGCGCGGCAGGCCCGGTTCCGGGCAGGCCGGACGAGGGGGACAGGGGGGAGGTCATGGTCATTAAGCCTACTCTGCCCGGCAAACGCCGCCGCCCGCGAAAGCCCGGGTTCGCGGGCGGCCGCCGGTCTTTGAGACAATGGCCCAGTGAATCGTGCATCGCTGGAGAAGCGCCCGGATGAAGTAGCCGCCATGTTCGATGACGTGGCGCCGAAGTACGACCTGGTCAACGATGTGCTGTCGATGGGCCAGACCCGCCGGTGGCGCCGCATCGTGGTGGACGCGGTGGGCGCCGAGCGTGGCCAGAAGGTCCTGGACCTCGCCGCCGGCACGGGCACCTCCAGCGAACCCTATGCCGATGCCGGCATCCACGTGGTGGCGTGCGACTTCTCCCTGGGCATGCTGCGCGTCGGCAAGCGCCGCCGCCCCGACATCGACTTCGTGGCCGGAGACGCCACCAACCTGCCCTTCGCGGACAACTCCTTCGATGCCGTGACCATCTCCTTCGGCCTGCGCAACGTCAGCGATCCGAAACTGGCGCTGCGCGAGATGCTGCGCGTGGCCAAGCCCGGCGGCCGGCTCGTGATCGCCGAGTTCTCGCACCCCACCCTCCCGGTCTGGCGCACCGTCTACACCGAGTACCTGATGCGCGCGCTGCCGGCGATCGCGTCCAAAATTTCGTCCAACCCCGACTCCTACGTCTACCTGGCCGAGTCCATCCGCGCCTGGCCAAACCAGGACCAGCTGGGCGAGTGGATCACCGGCGAAGGCTGGCAGGACGTGGCCTACCGCAACCTGTCCGGCGGCATTGTCGCCGTGCACCGGGCCGTGAAGCCCGGCCGCGACGAGGCGGCCAACGCCCGGGCGCAGGCCGCGCTGCGGCGCCAGAGCAGCAGGCACACCCTGTAGCCATGTCAGTTCTCATTGTTGGGGCGGGGCCGGCCGGATCCACGGCCGCGTACTACCTCGCCCGCGCCGGCGTGGACGTGACCGTGCTGGAAAAGACGGCCTTCCCGCGCGAAAAGGTCTGCGGCGACGGCCTGACGCCCCGCGCCGTGCGTGAAGTCCAGCTGCTGGGACTGCCGCACGAGGAATCCTCCGGCTGGCGCCGGAACCGGGGGTTGCGGCTGATCGCCGGCGGCCGGCAGCTCGAGTTGCCCTGGCCGGAACTGAGCGACTTCCCGGACTACGGCCTGATCCGCACCCGCATGGGCTTCGACGAGCAGCTGGCCCGTCACGCCGCGGCCGCCGGCGCCGTCGTGCTGGAACGCCACTCCGTCTCCACCGCCCTCCGGGACGAGGCCGGACGGGTCACCGGGGTCCGCGCCAACGTGCTGGACGGGCGCGGACGCAAGACCGGGGAGACCAAGGACTTCTTCGCCGACGTGGTGCTGGCCGCCGACGGCAACTCCACCCGCACCGCCCTGAGCCTGGGCATCGAGAAGCGCGACGACCGGCCGCTGGGCGTGGCCGTGCGTACTTACTTCACTTCCCCCCGTCACGACGACGACTGGATGGAGGGGTGGCTGGAGCTCCCCGACGCGGCCGGCAACCCGCTGCCCGGCTACGGCTGGGTCTTCGGCGTCGGCGACGGCACGTCCAACGTGGGCCTGGGCATCCTCAACTCGTCCAAGTCCTTCGGCAAGCTGGACTACCGGCAGGTGCTGCGCGAGTGGACCGCCGGCATGCCGGCGGAGTGGGGCTTGACCGAGGAAAACCAGGTGGGGCAGGTCCGCGGTGCGGCCCTGCCGATGGGGTTTAACCGGACGCCGCACTACAGCCCCGGCCTGTTGCTGCTCGGCGACGCCGGCGGCATGGTCAGCCCGTTTAACGGAGAGGGCATCTCCTATGCCATGGAGTCCGCCCGCTACGCGGCCGAGCTGATCGCCGACGCGCACGGCCGCCTGTCCGGGACCGGCGGGCAGCTGCTCAGCATGGCCGGCTTCGACGCCGCGATGGCCCGCTACCCGGACATCATCCGCGGGCACTGGGGCAGCCACTTCACCCTGGGCCGGATCTTCGCCCAGCTGATCGGCAAACCGGCCATTATGAAACTGGCCCTGCGGACCGGAATGCCGGTCCCGCCGTTGATGCGCTTCGTGGTGCGGATGCTGGCCAATTTGACCGACTCGGGCGGCAAGGGATTTGAGGATAGAGTTATTCATCTGCTGGAGCACCTGACGCCGCCGGCATCGAACCAGGCCGGCGGCCACAAACCGGCCGGCCATACCGCCCCCACGATTAGTTAGTGTTGAACAGTGACTGACGCCAAACCGAGTTGGACACCCGCCGGCCAGAACCCGCCGTCGCCGGATCTGGATACCGCGACTGCCGCCCTTGCCACCAGCCTGAACCTGCCGGACGGATTCGCCCCGGTGGCCCAGGACGCCGAGCTCGGTCCCGCGGTTTCCACCGCACTGGCGCGGGTGGAGAAGCAGTTGCGCGCGGCCATCGCACACTCCGATCCGTTCGCCGATGCCACCAGCCGCCATCTCGTGGAAGCCGGCGGGAAGCGGATCCGTCCGCTGCTGACCATCCTGGCCGCGCAGCTGGGCAACGGCTCGGTTCCCGACGTGGTGCAGGCCGCCGTCGTCGTCGAACTGACGCACCTGGCCACGCTCTACCACGACGACGTGATGGATTCCGCGCCGTACCGCCGCGGCGCCCCGACCGCGCACGAGGTGTGGGGCAACCAGGTGGCCATCCTGGCCGGCGACCTGATCTTTGCCCGCGCTTCGCTGCTGGTGTCCCAGCTGGGGCCCGAGGCAGTCGGCATCCAGGCGCGCACTTTTGAGCGGCTTTGCCTGGGCCAGCTGCACGAGACCGTCGGCCCGCGCGAGGACGAGGATCCGGTGGAGCACTACCTCTCCGTGATCGCGGACAAGACCGCCTCGCTGATCGCCACCTCCGGCCAGCTCGGCGCCATGTTCTCCGGAGCCGGCGAACAGGCCGTAAGCGTGATGCTGGAATACGGCGAGAAGGTGGGCGTGGCGTTCCAGCTGGCCGACGACGTGATTGACGTGACCGGGCTCAAGGCCAAGTCCGGCAAGACCCCGGGCACCGACCTGCGGGAGGGAGTCCCCACCCTGCCGGTCCTGCTGCTGCGCCAGGCCGCCGCCGACGGCGACGCGTCCGCCTCCGCCGTGCTGGAACTGGTGGACGCGGACCTGACGTCGGACGAGGCCCTGGCCGCCGCCGTCTCCGCGCTGCGCGGGCACCCGGTCACCGCCCAGGCCTGGGCCATCGCGGGTGAGTGGGCCGACGCCGCCAAGGCATCCCTGGCCCCGCTGCCCGAGAGCACGGTCAAGGCCGCGCTGACCGCCTTCGCCGAGGCCGTCGTGGACCGCGAGGTCTGACCGGCCGGTCCAACTTGACCATGTCAACCGTGCCGGCGCCGTCCTTCGGGGACTAAGGGGTGACCGTAGAACAAGCACTTGTGTCCTTCGCCCTGGTGGCCGGCCTGCTGACCCTGGTTCCCGGGATGGATACGGCCTTGGTGCTGCGCTCAGCCGTCAGCCAAGGCCGGGGCAAGGCGTACGCGACGGCGTTGGGCATCAACACCGGAGCCTTGGCTTGGGGCATCGCGGCCGCGGTGGGGGCATCAGCCCTGTTGGCCGCCTCGGCAACGGCCTTCACGGTGCTGAAGGTGGCCGGCGCCGCCTACATGGCCTGGCTGGGGTTCCGGATGCTGTGGCGGTCGTTCCGGCAACCGGCCACGCGCCTCGCAGACGCCGGCGCGCCGGCCGCTCCGGCGTCGTACGTCAGGGCGTGGCTCACCGGCGTCGGGACGAACCTGTTGAACCCGAAGGTCGGCGTCTTCTATGTGGCGATGATCCCGCAGTTCATCCCGCCGGGCGTCTCCCCGGCGCTGATGGGCATCCTGCTGGCCCTGGTGCACAACCTGGAGGGGCTGGTGTTCTTCTCGGCCATCATCTGGGGCACGCATGCGGCCCGGAAGTGGCTGCGCACTCCGGCCGTGACGCGTTCCATCGACAGGATCACGGGCATCGTGCTGGTCGGTTTCGGCGTCGCCCTGGCGGCCGAGAGCCGCTGAACCCGCCGGCGGCTCAGAACCCGCCGGCGGCTCAGTCTTCCTCGTCGTCGTCGCCGAAGACCCACTCGAACATCTCGAAGACGAACTCGCTGAAGGTCGCCTCCTCGCTCTGCCATTGCGGCTTCGGGCCGTTCGTGCGGATCCAGACGATGGGGTCCGGCACATCCAGGTGTTCGGTCTTGAAACCCCAGTTCGCTTCTTCGTCCATCTCGTCCAGGAACAGCAGGTAGCCGCCTTCGATTTCCAGCTCGTCCGGGTCGAAGAAGAAGTCATGCGCCTCCATCAGGTCTTCGCAGCCGCCGAGCGCGTGGTAGAACTCCACCAACGCCTGCGGGATCTGGAACTTGTGCTCGCCCAGCAGCCCCTCGAGTTCGTCGTAGGAGATGCCGTCGTCCTCGGTCCACTTCCGGTCCAGGTACTGGGGCACGAGGGCACGGAATTTGTCCACGAACATTTCGGGCATGGTTTCTCCCTGGAACGGTTGATTGGAGGGCTTGGTCCCATCCTATGCGGCGGCACCGACTGTGCTGAACGGCGACGGCGGTGCTTACCCCGCGCGTCAGTCCCGGCGGCGGGTGGCCAGGCCGGGGTAGTCGATGACGATGCCGTCCGAATCCACCATGATCTCGGCGCTGAAGTCCCCGGAGGTGTAGGTGACCGCGGCGGTGCCCGTGCGGTCGTCGTAGGCGCGGGAGCCGCTGTAGATCTGCTGTTGGCCGAGCACGCGCAGGCTCGGCATCTCCACCCACGCGACCGTCAATTCCGCGGCGGCCTCGGCGTCGTGAACCAGGCCCAGCCGCAGGATCGGCATGGTGTTGGTGGCCGGGCACAAACCCAGGTCGCAGTCCACCGCCCCGACCAAGGATTCCGGATCGGCGATCCCCGGTTCCGGCAGGCCGCTGTCCCCGGACACCCTGGTCGCGGCGCTCCACGTGCCGTCGGGCGCGCGGTCCAGCACCAGATGCCGGCTCCAGCCCCGCCCGTGGACGGACACCGTGAGGCTTTCGGTGAACCAGTTGCCGGTGGTCGTCAGGGACCAGCTGGCGGCGTAGGCCGCGGTGCGGGAGGCGCCGTGGGCGCTCAGACGCTCCGGTTCCAGGTTCAGGGTCGCCGTGTCGGCGCGCTGCGGATCGTCGCTTCCCAGCCAGGTGACCGTCCGGCTTTCGTGCGTCTCGTGTCCCATGCCCCCAGCCTTGTGTCTGCGCCGGGTCTTGGCAAGGGACCGGCCGGCTAGCCTTTCGTCCGGGACACCGAACCCAGCCGCCGCACCGTCAGGGCCAGCCACAGGTGCACCCGGTCCGCGGTGAGGGCGGGATCGTAGCCGGTCAGCTCCACGATCTGGGACAGCCGGTAGCGCACGGAGTTCCGGTGCAGGCCCAGCTCCTCGGCCACGGCCGCCACCGAGCCGTTCAACTCCAGGTAGGCCTGCAGCGTGGGCAGCAGCGCCGCGTCGTGGGCCGCGTCGAACTCGGCCAGCGGGTCGAGTGCCTCGGCCGCAAGATCGGCCAGCGGCACGTCTTCGGAGGCCAGCAGCAGGGAGGTCAGGGACAGCCGCTGCGGCACGTTCAGCCGCTCGCCCCGGCCCACGGCCTCCTTGGCCTCGAAGTAGCTCCAGCGCAGCCCGTTCGCCTGCGCATAGCTGCCGCCCACCCCGACCGTGGCGGAGAAGCCCGCGTTCTGCAGGTACGCACTCAGCTCCTGGCCCAGTGCCTCGCCCGATTCGGCGCCCTGCACCACCAGCACCAGCCGCTCGTCGACCAAGCCGGTGACCACGCCGTCGAACGCGGCGGGCAGCGGAAGCGTGGGCAGCGCGCGGCGCTGGGCGGCGGCCACCTGCACCATGACCACCAGCTGGCGCCGTCCGGCGTCGATCCCCACGTTGCTCAGCCGCAGGGAGGCATCGCCGCCCTGCAGCACCCCGCGCACCACATCCAGCAGCACCTGGCCCACGGAGCTGCGGTCGGCCGCGCGGCGGTGCGCCTGGTTGCTCAGTTCCAGGCTGATCAGGCTCTGCGCGTAGTCCACGATGGCGTTGCGCTCGTACGGCTTGCCCAGGGCCAGCGTGCAGCGGTCCTTCAGGCCGGTGGCGATGGGAAGCTCGTGCCAGCCGGTTTCCCCGTCGCCGCCGGTGCCGTACAGCCGGGTGCCGTATTGCGAGAGCACGACGTCGGTGCCCACCATCTCTGCCAGGGTGCGCAGGAGCGCGGGGAGGCCGCCGCCGCCCAACAACGAGGCGGCCAGCGCCTGGTGGTCCTTGAGCAGGTGCTCCAGGCGGTTGTAATGGTCGGCGGAAATGGCGTCGGCGACCATCTTGCTGATCGCCACGAACGGGGTCTCGTAAGGAACTTCGAAGACCGGAAGCTCCAGCTCATTCGCGGCGGCGAGCACGCCCGCCGGGACCCGGCGGTGCGTCAGCCCGAGCGCGAAGCCCATGCCGACCGCACCGGCCTCGTGCACCCGCTCCACGAACCGGCGCTGCGCGGCCGCGGTCTTCTGGCGAAGGCCGGTGGTCAGCACCACTTCGCCGCCGGTCAGGAAGGGCAACGGGTCCTCGAGTTCCGTCGAAGCCACCCAGGTAATGGGCGCGTCCGGGTCGCCCTGCGCGGTACCGACAAGCTTCAGGTGCAGCGCGGGGGAGGCCAGTAGTTTGGCAAGAGTGACAGCCATGCCTTCACTATACGGGCGGCTGTTGTGCAGATGCACTATTCGCGACGTAGCGGCGGGGAGCGGCTCCCGAAGGGCTGACGGGGCGGGCCCCCACCCTCCGTGCTTTCGCGTCGCGCCCGGCGCCGGACCGGTTTTCCGGGCAGCTGCTCACCGGCGCTAGGATGGTCCGCGGCGTCACGTGCGTCACACCCCTGCCAGCCCTACACCGTGAGGTCCCTTCATGAGTACCCCTACCCCGCAGGCAGCGTCGGGCGCCAAGCCCAAGCGCGAGATGTGGTCCACCCGCAAGGTGTTCATCCTCGCGGCCATCGGCTCCGCCGTCGGCCTGGGCAACATCTGGCGCTTCCCGTATGTTGCCTACGAAAACGGCGGCGGCGCCTTCATCATTCCCTACCTGGTGGCGCTGTTGACCGCGGGCATCCCGCTGCTGTTCCTGGACTACGCCGTCGGACACCGCCACCGTGGCTCCGCCCCGCTGGCCTACCGCCGGCTGGCGCGCGGCGCCGAAGGGCTGGGCTGGTGGCAGGTGGCCATCTGCTTCGTCATCTGCGTCTACTACGCCGTCATCATCGCCTGGGCGGCGATGTACATGATCTACTCCGTCACCGAGGAGTGGGGGGACGACCCCGCCGGGTTCTTCATGGAATCGTTCCTCCAGGTGAGCAAGGACGTGAACATCGGCTTCGACTTCGTGCCGACGGTCCTCATCCCGCTGGTGGTTGTCTGGGCGGTGGTGCTGCTGGTGCTCGCCGCCGGCGTGCAGAAGGGCATCGGACGGGCGAACATCGTGTTCCTGCCGCTGCTGCTGGTCATGTTCCTGCTCCTGGTGGTCCAGTCGCTGTTCCTGCCCGGTGCGGCCGACGGGCTCAACGCACTGTTCACTCCCGACTGGAGTGCGCTCACGAACACGACGGTGTGGGCCGCGGCCTACGGCCAAATCTTCTTCTCGCTGTCCGTTGCCTTCGGCATCATGGTCACCTACGCGTCCTACCTGAAGCACCGGACGGACCTGACCGGATCCGGGTTCGTGGTGGGCTTCGCGAACTCCGGTTTTGAGATCCTGGCCGGCATCGGCGTCTTCGCGGCCGTCGGCTTCATGGCCTTCAGCGCCGGTGCCGAGGTCGGCGACGTTGCCGCCGGCGGGATTGGGCTGGCGTTCATCGCGTTCCCCACCATCATTTCCGAGGCCCCGCTGGGCGGACTGCTCGGCGTGCTCTTCTTCGGCTCGCTGGTGTTCGCCGGATTCACCTCGCTGATCAGCATCATCGAGGTCATCATCTCCGCAGTCCAGGACAAGCTCGGCATGAGCCGCATCAAGACCACCTGGTGCGTCGGCATCCCGCTGGCGTTGATTTCCATCCTGCTGTTCCCGACCACCACCGGCCTGAACCTGCTGGACGTCACCGATGCCTTCGTCAACAGCTTCGGCATCATGGCGTGCGCCCTCGCGACCGTGCTGCTGGTGACCTACGGATTCCGCAAGCTGCCGCTCCTGGGCGGACACGTCAGCGAGGTCTCGTCCATCAAGCTGGGCCTGTGGTGGCGCATCATGGTCGGCATCATCGCGCCGATTGTGCTGGGCTACATCCTGATCAGCGAATTGATCAAGCGGATCCAGGAAGGCTACGGCGACCCGCCCATGCCCGACTGGTTCGTGAACGTCTTCGGCTGGGGCATGGCCGGCTCCCTGATCGTGGCCGGCTTCATCCTGTCGCTGATTCCCTGGAGCAAGAAGTCGGCGGCCAACGACCCGGAACTGGATGCCCACACCCTGAAGGAGACACAGCCATGAGTACCGCAGCGATTGTCATGCTGATCATTTCCATCCTGACGGTGTGGGGAGGCCTGGCGCTGGCCCTGGTCAACCTCAGCCGCCACCCCGAGGACGAGGGTGCCCTGCCGACGGAGCACGCACCGGAGCTCTGACCCGCAGCTCGCCGCGGCGGCGCCCTGCGGCCTCCATGCCACCGGGCGCCGCCGTCGCTCCTTCTGGCCATATGCACGGCAACATTGCGCATCTGCTGTGCGGGGCGCCATAGGCAGCTGCGGGCCGGGAACCGTAATCTCGCTGTAGAGCTCGGCTTCCCGTGGCCCGGCGTATCCGCCGGTCCCCGCGAAGCTGCCGCTGCGATGCGAGTGCGCGGATCCTCCGGGCTGTCCGCGGCATTCCCACCCTCAACGTGAAAGGCACATCATGACCACTCAGACGACCCAGCCCCAGTTCCGGCTGGAGCAGAAGCGCGACGTCTCGGCCGGTTTCCCCGGCCCGAAGTCCGCCGAACTGGCCGCCCGCCGCAGCGCCGTGGTTGCCGGCGGCGTCGCCTCCGGCGTTCCGGTCTACGTGGCCGACGCCGACGGCGGCATCATCACCGACGTGGACGGCAACTCGTTCATCGACCTGGGCTCGGGCATCGCCGTGACCAGCGTCGGCGCCTCGGACCCCGCCGTCGTCGCCGCGGTGCAGGAGCAGGTCGCCAAGTTCACCCACACCTGCTTCATGGTCAGCCCCTACGAGGGCTACATCGCCGTCGCCGAGAAACTGGCCGAGCTGACCCCGGGCGACCACGAGAAGCGCTCCGTGCTGTTCAACTCCGGGGCCGAAGCCGTGGAGAACGCCGTGAAGGTGGCCCGCATCGCCACCGGCCGCACCGCCGTCGTCGCCTTTGACCACGCCTACCACGGCCGCACCAACCTGACGATGGGCCTGACCGCCAAGGCGACCCCGTACAAGTCCAGCCCGGCCGGCAGCTTCGGCCCCTTCGCGCCGGAGATCTACCGGGTGCCGATGAGCTACCCGTACCGCGAGGAAGCCGACATCAAGGGCGAGGACGCGGCCCGCCGCGCCATCACGATGATCGAGAAGCAGATCGGCGCCGAGAACGTGGCCGCGATCCTGATCGAGCCGATCCAGGGCGAGGGCGGCTTCATTGTCCCGGCGGAGGGCTTCCTCCCCGCGCTGGCCCAGTGGGCCAAGGACAACGGCGTGGTGTTCATCGCGGACGAGGTCCAGTCCGGGTTCGCGCGCACCGGTGCCTGGTTCGCTTCGGAGCACGACGGCGTGGTGCCCGACATCATCACGATGGCCAAGGGCATCGCCGGCGGCATGCCGCTGTCCGCGATCACCGGCCGCGCCGAGCTGATGGACGCCGTGCACCCGGGCGGACTGGGCGGTACCTACGGCGGCAACCCGGTGGCTTGCGCCGCCGCGCTGGCAGCCATCGACACCATGCAGACCCAGGACCTCAACGCCCGGGCCCGCCACATCGAAGAGCAGGTCATGGGCCGGCTGCGGAAGCTGGCCGAGGAAGTGGACATCATCGGCGAGCTGCGCGGCCGCGGCGCCATGCTGGCGCTGGAGTTCGTCAAGCCCGGCACCGGCCAGACCACCAAGGAGCCCAACGCCGAGGCCACCAAGGAGATCGCCGCCGCCTGCCTGCAGGAAGGCGTCATCATCCTCACCTGCGGCACCTACGGCAACGTGGTGCGACTGCTGCCGCCGCTGGTGATCGGCGACGAACTGCTGGCAGATGCCCTGGACGTGCTGGAAGCAGCCATCCGGAAGGTGGCGGCGGCCTAGTTACCCGGGCAGCGTCCGAGCGGGCGGCTGCCGGATCCCCTCGTCATGCGGGCGGGTCCGGCGGCCGCCCGCGGTCCTTTTAAGGCCGCTCAGTCCCGCCCGCCCCGTCCTGCTCCCGGCCTGTTGCCGCCGGCGGTCTCGGGTTAGAGTCGGAACCATCATCGCGTCACGGGGTGCGGATGTGCCGGCGCCGTCGCATCCGCTGCTCCACGGACAGGGACAGGGGTAGTTTGCATGCGTTATGTGGTGGGATACCAGCCGGACGAGCGGGGAGCCGATGCCGTGGCATTGGCCGTGGCGATCGCCCGGACGCAGGGGACGGGGCTGGATATCGTCTATGTGGTGGCAGACAGCGCCCCCTACGTGGCGTTGAACCCCGAAGGCAGCCGCGTCAGCGCCAGCGAGCAGGAAGTCCTCACCGCCCGCCGCGAGGCCATGAAACTGGTCCCGGCAGACGTCAACGCCGAATTCAAGGTACGGTCCGCCGAATCGTTCGCCGAAGGGCTGATCGCGGCGGGTGAGGAAGCCGGCGCCAGGTTGATCGTCATCGGCGCCAGCAGCAACAGCCTGTTCAAACGCTTCACGGTGGGCAGTGTGGCAAATGCCCTCCTGCACGCCTCGCCGATTCCGGTGGCGTTGGCGCCCCGCGGGTACCAGCGGACAGAGCCGCTGACCCGGCTGACCGCGTTCATCGGCGAGCGGCAGGGCGCACAAGCCGCCCGGGACGTTGCCCTGAACGCTGCCTCCCGCCGCGGCCTGCAGCTGCGCCTGGTTTCTCTGGTCTCCCTGGACACCCGTGAAGAGCCGGACAGCGGCGAGGCTATCCACAGTGCCCACCTGCACGCGAACTCCGTGCTGGCCCAGGCCGCCACCGAACTGCCTCCCGGCAACGCCACGGTGACCGTGGCCCATGGGCGCAACATCGAAGAGGCCATCGATTCCCTGGACTGGGACGACGGCGAACTGGTGGTCATGGGATCCAGCCGGCTCGCCCAGCACAACCGCCTGTTCCTCGGTGCCACGGCGTACAAGGTCCTGCGCTCGCTGCCGGTGCCCATGGTGGTGGTTCCGCAGGAAGTGGACGGGGTGCGGGACTAGCCGGGCAACATCCGGCTGCCGTACAGGTTGGTGCCGGCGCCGAGCCTGGAGCGGCCGTGTCTTGGCCGGTTGCCACCATCCGCACTGGTAACCTCCGTCACAAGCGGGTGTTTGTCCCACGTCCTGTGTCAACCTTCCCGCCGTCACGCGCCGTAGGGCGCACGTCGACGAGGGGGATCCTGCATGAGTGCTGTGCGCCGATATGTTCTGCCGGTGGTTTGGCTGGCGATTTTCGCCGTCATAGCTGCCGCGCTCTTCAAGCTCGCCTTCGTGGATGGCATGCGCGCGGAGGCGGTCGACCAGCAGCCTTCGGCCCGCCTGGTCACGCCCAGCGTCCCCGCGGCCGTGGGCACGGTGACCAACGTGGTGCAGCTCGAGGGATCGGTTGCCGGCGACCCGGCCGTGACCGTGCGCAGCACGGCGGAAGGCACAGTGAACCACCTCTTCGTAGAGGCCGGCGCGAACGTGGCCAGGGGTGATGCGCTGTTCCAGGTGCAGAAGCCGGTGGAACCCGACGCCGTGCAGCAGGTTTCGCTCGAACCGGATCCGGAGGACGAACCGGCCCCACCGGCTGCCCCCGTGTACACGTACGTGAACGTGGTGGCCCCCGCCGCGGGCAAGCTGACCGACCTGTCCGTGCTGGTGGACCAGCAGGTCTCGGTCGGTGCCGAAGCAGCCGTCATTTCCCCGGGCACCTTTTCGGTGACCGGTACGCTGACCGCCGAGCAGCAGTTCCGGCTGCTCGACCGCCCCAGTTCCGCCACCGTGACGGTCATGGGCGGTCCGGCGCCCTTCGAGTGCAAGGCCGTGACGGTCGGGGAGGGCCCGGCAGCCGGCGCCCCGGCACCGGGGCCGGAGCAGCCCGGGGATCCGTTCGGGCCGGCAGCCCCGGCGGCGACGGGCACCGTCAACTGCGCCGTGCCGGCCGATGTCAGGGTCTTCCCCGGGCTGGGCGCGACGATCGACATCACGGCCGGAACCGCAGAGAACGTGATCGTGGTACCCACCACGGCGGTCCGCGGATCGGTGGACACCGGCCTGGTATGGGTCGTGGAGGACGACGGCGGGGCACCGGTTGAGCGCCCGGTCGCCCTGGGACTGACCGACGGGATGCAGGTGGAGATCGTGGAGGGGCTGGACGAGGGCGACCTGGTCCTGCAGTTCATTCCCGGTGCGCCGGGGGACCAGATGATGCCCGGGATGGAAGGCGATTTCGGCATGGTGGGCGGATGAGCGCCGCGGCGGCGGGGGCCCCGCTGCTGGAGCTGCAGGGCGTGACGCGGAGCGTGCACATCCCGGACCGCGGCCCGCTGCACATACTGCAGGGCATCGAGCTGACCATCGGTACCGGCGAGCACATGTCGATAGTCGGCCGGTCCGGGTCGGGAAAGTCCACGCTGCTGAACATCCTGGGCCTGCTGGACGTGCCGAGCACGGGCGAGATGTTTTTCGAGGGGCGGGCGGTCTCTTCCCTGGGGGAAAAGCAGCGCGCCATGGCCCGCGGTGCGCGCGTGGGATTCATCTTCCAGCAGTTCAACCTGTTGCCGGGCCGTACCGCACTGGAAAACGTCATGACCCCGCTGCTCTATGCCCGCGGCCGGCAATTCTGGCGGCGCGAGCGGTTGGCCGCCGAAATGCTCGAGCGGGTCGGCCTGGGCGACCGGCTGGGGGAGAAACCGCACAAGCTCTCCGGCGGTGAGCAGCAGCGGATCGCCATCGCGCGGGCGCTCGTGCGCTCGCCCAGGCTGATTCTCGCCGATGAGCCTACCGGTGCCCTGGACATCGAAACCGGGCAAAGCGTGATGGCCATGCTGGGCGAGGTGGTTCAGGAGTCGGGTGCGGCCCTGGTGACCATCACGCACGATGCGAATGTGGCGGTTCTGGCCCAGCGGCACTATCGGCTGGGTGACGGGATTCTGCACGCTTTGGAGCCGGCGGCATGACCGGCGCGGTCGCCCTCCTGGTCGAGGCATGGGCCGAGCTGCGCATCCACAAGACCCGGGTCCTGCTGGCCTTGATCGGCGTGGCGCTGTCCGTTGCGGCCCTGACCACCGTCGTCGGGCTCGGCAACATGGCCAGGGAAGGCATCGTGCAGGGGCAGGAACAATCCGGAGGCCGCGCAGCCACCGTGACCGCTGAGGTCTACACGCCGACAGGAACCGAAGAACCGGCGGTCCTGCACGCCGCCTTCGAGGGGATCGTGGAACGCTACGGCGTGGAATACGCGAGCCGCCGAACCTTCGCCCAGGTCCCGTTCCAGTTCCCCCACGGCGTCGTGACGGCCGAGACCACGGTGGTGGACCGCAGCTACGGCGAGATGCGGCGGGTCGACCTGGTCGCCGGCCGCTGGTTCACGGAAGCCGACGCCGCGGCGCTTGCGCCGGCGGTGATCATCAACGAAGCATTCCACCGGCAGCTGGGCGAACCGGACCTGGCGCTGAACCCGGTGGTGCAGATCTTCCAGCAGCGGCCGATCGCGGCCACCGTGGTGGGAGTGATGCCGGACTTCCACCAG
This sequence comes from Arthrobacter sp. Y3223151, assembly GCF_059091125.1. Taxonomy (NCBI): domain Bacteria; kingdom Bacillati; phylum Actinomycetota; class Actinomycetes; order Micrococcales; family Micrococcaceae; genus Arthrobacter; species Arthrobacter sp. Y3223151. The sequence goes on from NZ_JBNHGI010000007.1 coordinate 109,964, forward strand.
GAAGCCATGGCCCAGGCCATGATGCTCACCAACCAGTACGAGCGTTGGGGCCTCGGCGGGCAGGCAGGTCCTCCTCCCGTCCTGGAAATGTGGCTCCCGGTCGAGCTCGAGCCGGGCCTGAGCGCGGCGATCGCCGGTGACCTTCAGGCCCAGTTCCCTGATGCCCAGGCGAATGTGTACCGCAGCGACTATGCCGCTTGGGGCGACCCGTTCGAGGGCATCCAGTGGGCGGTGGGCGGCGTCGCCGGCCTCGTGCTGCTGCTGGGCGCCGTGGGACTGCTCAACATCTCGATGGTGACGGTCAGGTACCGGGTGCGGGAAATCGGCATCCGGCGCAGCTTCGGGGCGACTTCCGGCCGGATTTTCTTCGGCGTCATGCTCGAATCGGTGGTCGCGACGTTCGTGGCCGGCGTGGCGGGGGTGATGCTCGCCGTCGCCGTGGTGAAGAGCCCGTGGATCCAGGACCTGATCGCCCAGGGCATCAGCGAACTGCCGCCGTTCCCGGTGGAAGCGGCGCTGCTGGGCATCGGCGCCGCGACGGCCGTCGGCGCGCTGGCCGGCCTGATCCCGGCGGTGGTGGCCGTGCGGGTCAAGGTGATCGACGCGATCCGCTACTAGTGTCGGGCCGTGCCCGGGGGACCGGACCGAAGTGGCAGGGCCGAAGCGGCAGGGCCGAAGTGCCGGAGGGTGCGTTAGCCTCCGGTTATGCCTCTCATCAGTCGTGCCGTTCACGCGGCGAAGGGACACGTGTCCCACAGGTGGTCCATGGCAGTGCCCGCAGCCCGTCTTTGGTGGGGTCTGACAGACCCGGAGGCCTTGCCTCATTGGCTGGGGAAGTTAACGTCCGGGCGGTTCGTCGTGGGGGATGTGGTGACCATCCAGCACGCGGAAAACTATTTTTGTACCAGCCGGATTCTGGCATGTGAACCGGAAAAACTGCTGCACATGACGTGGGACTTTCCGGACGAGCCGGCTTCGCAGGTGCGGATTACCCTCACCCCGGTCGGCAGTACTACCCACCTGGACCTGGCGCACGACGGGCTGGGGAGCGAAGCCGCCAATTACCTGCCCGGCTGGCACGCGCATCTTCTCTACTTGGAAGACTTGATCATGGGCCGGCCGCGACCCATGTCCGAATTCTGGTCAACGTACGAAGGGCTGTCCGAAATTTAAGCCGCCGCGGGCGGCTGGGGTGCCTGGGCGGCAGCCGGCTCGTCCCCGGCCTTGGGCGCCCGCTTCAGGGCCACGGCCATGTCCGTGGTGAGGATGGCCAGGGAGAGCCAGACCAGGCCGAAGCCGATCCAGCGTTCCAACGGCATGGGCTCGTGCAGGAAGACGAGGGCGATGATGAACTGCAGGATGGGGGCCAGGTACTGCAGCATTCCGACAGTGCTCAGCGGCAGCCGGCGGGCGGCGGCGCCGAAGAACAGCAGGGGCAGCGCCGTGATCAGGCCGCTTGCGGCCATCAGCCAGAAATGCCCGCCGCCTTCGGAGAGCAGGGTTGCCTGGCCGCCGGCCATCAGGATGAGCATGATGGCCACGGAGACCGGGGTCAGCACCAGCGTTTCCACGCTCAGGCTGGTGACGGCGTCGACGCGGCCGCCGATGTTCTTCTTGACCAGGCCGTAGAACCCGAAGCTGAGCGCCAGGATCAGGGCAATCCACGGAACGTTGCCGTACCCGAAGGCAAGCACCAGCACAGCGGCGAAGGCAACGCCCATGGCGGCCCACTGCGCCGGGCGCAGCCGTTCCTTCAGCAGGATGACCCCCAGCAGCACGGAGACCAGCGGGTTGATGAAGTATCCCAGCGCGGCCTCGATGGCGTGTCCGTTCAGCACCGCGAACACGTAGGTCAACCAGTTGACCGCGATGAGGCCGGCGGCCAGGGACAACGTCCCGAGGGTGCGCCTGTTGCCCAGCGCGGCCCCGAAGGTGCGCCAGCCGCGCAGCGCCGTGATCAGCAGGAAGCAGAACAGCAGCGACCAGACAATCCGGTTGGCGACGATCTCCAGCGGGCCGGCGGGTATCAGGGCGGTGAAGTACAGGGGGAGGATGCCCCAGAGGCCGTAGGCCGAGAGTCCGTAGGCCATGCCGGCCCGGGTCTCGGTGTCCCGCCGCCCGCGGGACGCAGCGCTGACGCCACCATCGGGGCTCCCGGCGACGCGGGCGGGGGAGGAGGGCTCCGAGGTGGCACCGCCGTCGTTCTTGGACACGCTGGCGACAACCTCCGGTCGGTGGGTTCTATTCCACCCACCGTACCCCTGTGCGGCCGCGGCCGTCAGAACTTTCCGCCGGCCAGCTTTCCCACCAGTTCGCTGAATTCGTCGAGCGGATGTTGGCGGCCCCCGGAGGGATCGCGGTGGTAGGTGACGGCGAGCGACTGCAGCGGCGGGACGCCCACCAGCCGCGCGCGCTCGCCGGCGGCGGCCAGGGCCTGCTGCGGGCCGAACTGCGCCAGCGCCTCCGGCCCGAAGAACGAGCACGCGGGGACGCTGACGCCGGTGAAGCGCGCGGGAAAGGCCAGCCGGTCCAGCAGCATGGTGTGCCCGGCCAGCGCGGTGCGGGCGTGGGCGCGGTGCATGGCCGAACCGAAGGAGGCCAGCTCGTCGTCGCTGAGCGGGTCCACCGATTCGCAGAACAGCTCCACCGACTCGTGCACACCCGTCGACGAGCGCGTCACGGTGAGCACGCCGATGGACGGCACCTCCGTGCCGGGGCGGGGACGGCCGACCACGACGATGTTGCCGGTCATCGGCGCGAGACGGAAGCAGTAGTCGGTGAGGTCGGCAACGTCCCACGGTTCGCTGACCGGCTCGTGGATGCCCCAGCCCACCGGCCCGGCGCCGGTCAACTCGGTGAACAGCGCCGCGGTGAAGTCGCCGATGCGGGTGGATGCGCTGGCCGGATGCAGGATCTCGCCGCGGGCCTGGATCACGCCGTCGGATCCGGCCGGCGCCTGCAGGTAGTCCGGTGCCAACTGTTCCTCGGCGGCGAAGACGTCCCCGCCCCAGCGGTACTGCTGGCCGGTGAAGCCGTTGTAGAACGTGCCGTCCGTGGCGCTGGCCATCCAAATGCAGCCCTCGCGCTGCAGCAGCTGGTACAGCGGCAGCGTCAGCTTGCCGGTGCTGGGCGTCATCACCACGAACTGGCGCTCCGACCCGCGGGCGGCCACATACGCGCGGGTGAGGGCGGGGGAGAGGAACGCCAGCGGCTTGTCCTGGAAGACGACGGCGGTTCGTTCGGTGTGGAAATCGAAGGCGGAGGCGTGCATGCCCATCCCTATTCTCCGGAGCCGGGCAGTTGGTGGGCGACGACGGCGCCGCGGCACCGCACGGCGATATTCTGCGCCACCCGGTAGCCGAGCGAGTCGCCGTCGGGGATGCCGTTGCGCACGGTGATCTCCTGCCACCACAGGTCCTGGTGCTCCGGCTCGGCGAAATCCGGGTCGTCGGAGAAGATCGACGGGATCGGGGTGCCCTCGATCGCGGTCACGGCGGCGCCGGCGAGCAGCCGGGACACCTCGCCGGGAACCCGGACCAGGCGCGGCAGCTCGACGGCCAGCAGGGTGGTGCCGTTGCCGTCCTCGACTTCCAGCAGGGCGTTGCCGGCGGCCTCGCGGACGTACTCCTGCGGCACCACGGCCAGCAGCGAAACAATGACGACGTCCTGGTCCGGCTCATCGAGCGCGACGACGGTGACGGTGTTAGACATTGGCGGTCGCCTCCAGCGGGGTCCACAGGGTCTGTACGGTCTGCACGGGGCCGCCGGAGCGGACCAGCAGGCCGCGGCCCGGCGGCAGCCGGCGGGCGCGCACGTTGTTGAGCAGGCCGCCTTCGGAGCGGTCGCCGGAGAGGATCAGGCCGGTGCTGCCGGAGTCCCGCAGCGCGGCGAAGAACTGTTCGTACATGCCGCGGCCGGCCCCGCGCACCCGGCGGGTGAGGATCACGTTCAGCTGCAGTTCCGGGCCCATCGGCAGGTATTCGATCAGCGAGCGGAGCGGGCCGGCGCCGCCGGCCGTGAGGATGTCGTAGTCATCGGCGAGCAGGACGATCCGCGGGATGCTGTCCGCCTCGCCGATGCTGTCCTGCATCGCGTCGCCGCCGGCGGTCCGCTTGGACAGTTCCGAGGCGATCGCGTTGGCCAGCGGCTCGGCCTGGGCGGCGCTCGGCGCGTAGCCGCCCAGGTAGGCGTCCGGGACCACGTCGGCCAGCGCCCGGCGGGGATCGAAGACGGCGAAGACCAGGTCCCGGGACGGGTACTGCGCCACCAGCGAGGCGACCAGGGAACGGACCAGGTTGGTCTTGCCGGACTGCTCGTCGCCCATCACGATCAGGTGGTGCTCGCCGCGGACGAGGTCCAGCATTTCGGGGCCCAGGTCGGTCTCGCGCAGGCCGAGCGGCAACAGGCCCGGGAGCGCCGGGACCTCGAGCTGGGCGGCTTCCACCACCTGCGGCAGGATGCGCACCTGCATGGCGCGGGCATCGGTGGAGGCGGCGACGGCTGCCACCATGTCCCGGGTGCCCTGCGTGGCCGTGTCCGCGTCGGCCACGCCGTCGATGCGCGGGAGCGCGAAGTGGCCGAAAAGCTTGGCCTCGGTCAGCGCGCGGCCCGGCCGGTCGGCGGGCATGGTCTCGGCCAGTTTGCGGCCGTAGGAGGAATCTGCCGGATCGGCCAGGCGCAGCTCGATCTTGGTGCCGAAGAAGGACTGTTGGGCCAGCCGGATCTCGTTCTGCCGGTTGGCGGTGGTGATCACGTGGATGCCGTAGCCGCCGCCGCGGGCGATCAGCGCGTGCACGGCCGGTTCGATGTCCTCGAATTCGTCGGTCAGCAAGCCGTAGCCGTCCAGGACCAGCACGACGTCGGCGCTGGGCAGCTCGGGAATCTTGCCCTGGGCGCACAGCCTGCGCAGGGTGGCCAGCGAATCCACCTGGTACTTCTCGAAGACGATCTCACGCTCGCCGAGCATGGCCAGCACTTCTTCCACCGTGCGGCGGACTACCTCGCGGTTGGTCCGCACGGCCACGCCGCCCACGTGCGGCAGGCCCTCCAGCGGGATCAGCGAGTTCCCCAGCAGGTCCACGCAGTAGATGCCCACCTCCTGCGGGCTGTGGGTCAGGGCCAGCGAGGCCGCAATGGTGCGCAGCGCGGTGCTCTTGCCCGACTGCGGTCCGCCGATGATGGCCACGTTGCCGCCCGCCGACTTCAGGTCAAGTTCCCAGACGCCCTGCCACTGCTTGGCCGGGTCATCGAGCAGTCCGATCGGGACCTTCAGCGCGCCGCCGGAGGCGAGCCGGATGCCCTGGCTGGTGGTGGTCACCGAACCGGCGGCGGTGTCCAGTGCCAGCGCCGCCGGCAGCGGCGGCAGCCAGATGGGATCCACGGCGCGCGGGAACCCGGCCAGGGTGGCCATCAGGGTGGACAGGACGGTCGGGCCGGTGGTGCGCTTGGACGCCCCGGTACGGGCCGGCCTGGCGGCAGCGGCGCCGGCGTCGTCCGCCCGCTCCAGGCTGGCCGCATAGGTGGGCATCGGCAGCACCCGGGGGCCGTCGTCGCCGGCGGTTTCCTCCGCCTCCAGGGCCTGGACATCCTCCAGCGGGCCCGACACGTAGCCCGCCTTGAACCGGGTGTAGACGGTGGTATCCACCTTCAGGTAGCCGTAGCCGGGGACCGGCGGCAGGTGGAAGGCGTCCGGCGTGTCCAGCACGGTGCGAGATTCCGACTCGGAGAGCGTGCGCAGCCCGATCCGGTAGGACAGGTAGGTCTCCAGCCCGCGCAGCTTGCCGGACTCGATCCGCTGGCTGCTCAACAGCAGGTGCACGCCGATGGACCGGCCGATCCGGCCGATGGAGAGGAACAGGTCGATGAAGTCCGGCCGGGCGGTGAGCAGTTCGCCGAATTCGTCGATGATCACCACCAGGTGCGGCAGCGGCTCCATGGCCTCGCCGCGGGTGAGCCGTTCCTGCCGGTGCAGCTGGTAGTCGGTGATGTTGGCGATGTTGCCGGCGGCCTTGAGGACTTCCTGCCGCCGGACCACCTCGCCGTTGAGGCTGGAGTAGATGCGTTCGATCAGGCTCGCGTCATCGGCGAGGTTGGTGATCACGCCGGAGACCTGCGGCGCGTCGGCGAAGGGAGCGAACGTGGCGCCGCCCTTGAAGTCCACCAGCACCATGGACAGCAGTTCCGGCGGATGGGTGGCCAGCAGTCCCAGCACCAGCGACCGCAGCATCTCCGACTTGCCGGAGCCGGTGGCGCCAACGCAGAGCCCGTGCGGGCCCATGCCGAACTGCGCCGATTCCTTCAGGTCCAGCAGGGCGGGCCGGCCGCGGTCGTCGGGGCCCAGCGGGATCCGCAGGAAGTCCACTTCGCTGCGGGGCTTCCAGAGCCGCCTGATGTCCGCCTCGTCCAGCGCCGGGCTCAGGCCGAGCATGTCCAGGAAGCTGTCCGAGCTGGCGGCGGTGTTGTGTTCCAGCGAGTCCGCCGAGAGCCGCATCGGCGCCAGTTCCCGGGCCAGCGCCTCGGCGGTCGGCACGGCCAGGGGGTCCAGCGTTCCCTGTTCCACCACCGGTTCGACCGGATCCTCGCGGTAGTTCTGGATCGTGAATCCCGAGTCCGACGGCGGGGCGCCGGAGGCCGCGGAATTCGCGGCAGGACCGGCCTGGGTGACGCGCACGCCGACCTCGCCGGGCTCCTGGCCGCGGTCGGCCACCAGATACACCACCGTGATGCCCAGGTGGGCCAGCCCGGCATGCCGGTCCGTCAGCACGAGTTCTTCGGGCAGCCCGCCGTAGCAGTCGGCGAGCACCAGCAGCCGCGGCAGGTGCTGGCTGGCACCCCGGGCGTTCTTGGAGGATTCGGCAGCCACCACCGCGCGGCGGTTCAGCTCGTCGGCCAGCACGGTACCGAGTTCGTCCAGGGACCGGGCCACCCGGCGGACCGGGCCGGTGGCGTGGGCCTGCTTCTGGTCCGCCAGATGCGGCAGCCACAGGGCCCAGTCCCAGTCGCCCAGCCGGTCTTCGCCGGCCGCGATCCCCACGTGCAGGTCCTCGGGCGAGTGGAAGGCACAGGCCTCGGCGAGCAGGTTCCGGGCGGCGTTGAGCACGAACCCGCGGGAGCCGACGATGCTGATGTTGCCGGCCGAGTCCAGCGGCAGGGTCAGCGGCAAATCCGGCGACGTCTCATACCGCCGCTGCAGGATCCGGACCTCGTTGTCCATGAAGGTGTCGCGCTGGGCCGTGGCCGGGCCCTGCTCGTTGATGGTGATCTGCCGGCTGATCCGTTCGCCGGAGCCGATCCGCACGTGCAGGAAGTCCTCGTTGCCGCGCCGCCGCTCCCAGAGCCGTTGCGTGTTGCGGATGATGTCGAAGAGGGCGGTGGGCTCCGGGTTGCTGGTACGCGCGGTGGTGATGGTGCGTTGCTCGTCCGCGCGGAGCGTGGCCCGGGACTCCTCCAGGTATTCCAGGTAGCGGTCGCGTTCTTCGGCCCGGGCGCGGGCCGCCCGGCCGCGCTGGCCCAGCATCATGACGATGGACGCGACAACGGTCACGATCATCGCGATGGCGCCGACGGCGGCCAGGCTGTTGCCGCGGAAGAGCATCATCACGGTCATGGACAATCCGGCGCCCAGCAGCGGGATCAGCGCCATGGCGTTCATCCTGCCGGCCTTCTCGCCCATGGGCGGCGGGGCCTCCAGGCTGAAGGGGGCGGCCTCGCGAGCCGGGGCGGTGGTCCGGGCCGGCCGGTGGAAGATCTTCACGCTCATCGGCCGGTGTGCTCCATCGCCAGGGCCAGCGCCGTGGAGGCCAGTTCGGCCGCCTGCAGCCGGACGGCGCGGGACATCAGGCCCGGGTCGAGTTCCACGCCGCCGGCCAGGTGCCGGTCGTATCCCAGGGGCAGCACGGAGATTCCGTCCCGCGCGAGCAGCTTCGCTTCGGCCATCGTATCCAGCGGGGCATCGGCATCCGTGCGGGTCAGTACGGCCAGCAGGCCGGTCCCGGCCAGCTCAGGGGTGGCCGCCCACGCGGCCGCCGTGCGCCGCACGTCCTGGACCCCGGCCACCGAGGCGGGGGCCACCAGCACGGCCAGCTGCGCGACGCCGATGGCCCAGTTGGTGTCCGGGTTCTCGCCCGGGCCGGTGGCGCAGTCGTAAACCGCCACCGGGCAGTACCGGGAGATGTTCTGGCCGGCCGCGGAGAGCGCGGCATGGCCGGCGTGCCCGCCGAGCGCACGTTCCCCGGCCACCCAGAGGTTGGGCCCGGCGGCGGCCAGCTGCCGGCGCAGGTCCTCGGCGCTTGCGGCGGGGGAGTAGTGCAGGACGGCCGCGGCGTCGTCGATCGCCGGTGCCTCCGGCACCCCGAGCCGCAGCGCCAGGGTCCCGCCGGCGGGCGCCAGGTCGACGGCCGCGATGGTGTCCTGCCGGGCCGCCGCGTACAGCGATGCGAGCAGCGCCGCCGTCGTGGTCTTCCCGGCCCCGCCCCGGCTGCCGATCACCGCGATCCGGCGCCCCGTGCTGACGGCGGCCTGTGCGCCGGCCGTGGCGGCGACCAGCCGCCGCGGGTAGTCGTCGGAGGAGAGCAGGCCCCTCGCCGCCAGGGCCGTGCGGACCAGCCAGGGCTCGCCGCGCCGGCCGCGCAGGCGGCGGCGGCGCTGTTCGGCATCGGACTCGAATGGGCCGGGCCCGGCGGGTCCGGCGGCCGGAGCCGGCGTGCTCCACGGGTCGGCCACCTGTGTCCGGCCGGGGCGGCCCGCACCGGACGGGGCGGCCGGGGACACGGGAGCGTGCGGGGGAGGGCCCGCCGGGACGTGCCCGGTGGCGGTATTCTCCCGGGCGATCAGGTCCCTGCGCGACATCGGTTCCATGGAATCGGTTCCAACCTGTCTCAGTCGAAGGTGGTCAGCAGCGAGGCGAAGACGCCGAACAAGCCGATGACCAGCGGGACGGCGGCCAGGATGGCCAGCGTCTCCAACCGGTTGGCCAGCAGGCGCAGTTTCGCGGCGGAATGGTCGGCCAGCGTGACGGTCAGCGAGATCACCACGGCGATGGCCAGCACCAGCAGGCCGGCCGCCACGAACCAGCCGTGCCCGGGAGAGAAGGCCAGCACCGAGCGCGCCAGGGCCAGCGTGCCGGCGGCGGCCGCCAGGTACAGCGCGATCCGGTCGGTGGCCAGCGGAAAGGCGCGCGCCCGCAGCCCGGTGGCCAGGGCCAGGCAACCTATCAGCGGCATTGTCCAGGCCTGCCACTCGGTGTCCGTTCCCAGGATCCACAGTCCGGCGGCCACGGAGAGCGCCGCCAGCGCGGTGCCGAAGCTGAGGCCGCGGTGCGCCGAGCCGATGGCCACGTGGACGTCGGTGCGGCCGATGCGGCCGCCCTTGGACCGCCGGTCGTCCAGCGTGGCCAGCCCGGACGTGGAGAGGGCGATCTGCGGCAGCAGGCCAAGGGTCGCGCAGCTCAGCAGCGCGGCTACGGCGGCGGCCCGCACCGGGTCGCCGAAGAGAGCCAGCGAGGCGGCCCAGAAAACGGTGAGCAGGGCGAGCAGGCCCGCGGCTGACATCAGCGCCCGCGGACGCTGCGAGATCAGGCCGGCACCGACCAGTGCCACGGCGCTCGCCGCAGCGGCCAGCAGCACGTGCGTCCCGGGGTCGGCAGGCAGGCGCAGCACGCCGCCCAGGGCCAGCAGCCAGCCCGTGCCAACCAGCAGCGGGCCCAGCACCGTGGCGGTTACCCGGCCCAGATAGATGCCGGCGCCCAGCAGCACCGCGGCCAGCGCGAAGAAGACGGCCGCGGCCATGGCGGCGGCGGCGCCGTCGAGCAGCAGGTGCACGCCCAGATACAGTCCGGCGGCGGCGAAGACGGCGCCCGTCCCGCGGCGGACCCGCTCGGTCCAGCGGCCGCCGATGTCCTCGGTCTGTTCCACCACGGCGTCGGTGATGTCGTACACCACCGGTGCGGGCGGGGCCTCGGAGACATTCACCAGCCGGAGCATGGCGCCGTCGGCGATGCCCGCGTCCGTCAGCGACGCGTCCTCGCGGACCGGATCGCCGGCGGGGGTGATCAGCGTTTTCACGGCGACGGCGGCGGCCGGCTGGTCGTCGAGCAGGTCCAGGACCTGCGGCAGCAGCAGGCCGACGGGAGTTTGCGACGGGAGCAGGACGTCCACATGGCGCTGTGGCCCGGCCACCGTGACGCGGGTAAAGGTTTCGGCCATGCTCAAGCGGCTCCTCGGTGGGGGACGGGCGGCAGGCGGGCGCCGTCGTCGTCCGCCGGATGGCCACCGAGGTGGAGGACGACGGCGGACTGCGTCCGCTGCTGCCGTTCCTGCCGCAGGTCTTCCAGCAGGTTGGTCACGAACGAATAGCCCACGCAGACGGCGGCGATGACCGCCGCCATGGCGATGCTGAAGAAGAAGGTGCGCACGCTGGACTTCCAGCGCCGCTGGAGCGGGTTCGCGCCGTACAGCAGCGCCGTGGTCAGCCGGGCACGCCGGACGGCCACTGACTCAATGAGCTGGTTGTCGTAATCGTGGGCCACGTCTCTCCTCCCGAGCGGTGCGTCGCCTACCGAGCTTATCGCTCCAAACGATGGATAAATTCCCGCGTGTCCCGCGCAGGATGGGGAGATGTACCCATTAAGTTCGATTGACGCGGTGCGGGCCAGCGCGTTCTATGGTAAAGGCGGGGAACGCTCGAAGACAACCGGCCGGGCGGCAACCCGGCGCACCGCGGACGCAGCAGGCGTCCGCCGGCGGAAGCGGCAGCTACAGCCCCGTGACGGGGCACGGAGGTGGAGCAATGAGCGGCAACCAGTTCATCAAGATGGAAAAGAGCGCGTTTGTCGACGCCGGGAAGGCCAGTGCGGCGGCCGATACCGAACTCCAGGCGCTGATGAAGGAGCTTGAGGCAGTCCCCGAGCCGATGCGCGGCAACACCGCCGGCGACTTCTGGGAGAAGTTCAAGGGCATTATGGGCCGGGCCAACATGGTGGCGTCCGGGCTGCAGAAATCGCTGGTCTCCATCCAGCAGGGCCAGTCCGAGGTCAACACCACTATGCAGCTGGGCGAGCAGCAGCAGGCCGACGACGCCGATGCCACCGAGGGCAAGGCGGCCTGGGACGACGCCGTCTTCCGCAACCGCGGCTAGCCGCGGCCCCGGAAGCAGGCAGGCGGCACCGGCTCAGGGCATCAGGGCCCCCGCCCCTCACGCGGCACTGATTCACAGACGATCTTTTTCCGGCCGAGGCCGGGCATGAGGAAGGAAACATCATGGCAGACCAGAATTCATACGCCTTCTCCGACGGCGGGGCATCGCAGGCCCAGGACAACCTGGACCGGGTGAAGAAGAAGCTCAACGCGCTGGTGGAAACCCGCAAGAAGGACGCCGCGGACCTGCAGGCCAAGTTCCAGGCCACCGACATCGCAGAGCAGTACGACCGGGTGGAGCAGGCCTGGGCAGACGCCGGGTTCGCGTTCGCGGGCATCATGGCGGACGTGCACAAGCTGCTGGAGGACGCCAAGAGCACCGCCGGCAACACCATCAAGACGGCCGGCGCAAAGATCGCCAACATCTAGACCGGCAGCATTCAGTCCGCCAACGTCCGGCACGAAAGGCAATCAGCAGTGGCACTCGACGGCTGGGACATCGAACCCACCAAAGTCCAAACAATCGTCACCACCGCCAGCGGGCGGGCCGACAGCTTTGAAACGGATTTCCCGGCCTTGGGTACCGCCGTCAGCGACATCATCGCTGCCGCCAAGTCCGGCCCGGTGATGGACGCGCTCAACGGCTGGGCGGAGAAGACCGTCCAACCGGGCCTGAACAGTGTCGCCGGACGGCTGCAGACCACCTTCCAGGGCACCATGGACGCGGTGAATTCCTACGTCATGGGGGACGCGCAGATGGCCGGAGACGCCCAGAACCTGATCGGGACGCTGCCCGAGGAGGGAGACGCCTCGCGTCCGCACCGGCCGCACGGACCCACTCCGCTGGCGCTCTGATCGACCGGTCCCGCCATTTTCACGAACATCAAGTCTCACGCACCGAATAAGGGGAAGCAATGACGGCCTGGGATCCCTACGCCGAGGAATACCCGCAGCGGCCCGACGCGGAACTGCTGCGCACCCACGCCAAGGCGCTGGACGACAAGGCCGAAGACATTGACGACGCCGTCGAACTGATCGAGAGCGACTGGAGCGGGCTGGAAGCGGTCTACAAGTCGCCGGAGGCCCCGCAGGTCTACGTCGCGGTCAAACCGATCAGGACCGCCACCGAGGACATCAAGTCCGACACCGCGGCCATCAAGTCGGCCATCGAGGCGTTCGCCGACTGGGCAGACACCTTCACCTCGCGCTACGACGCGCTGGTGGCCCGCTGGCACGGCGTGCGGGCGCGGATCGCCGACGAAGGCAGCGACTGGCGCAAGGACGAGGACCTGGTCAACGACGACAACCGGATCCTCAGGGACGCCAACGCGCTGGCGGCCGAGCACATGGCGGCCGAGCGCACCTGCGCCAACGCGATTGCCGCGCTCTACGGCGGCATCACGCTGGTCGAAACCACGCAGGACGGCCCCGGTACCGGCCAGCAGGCCTACGGCTACTCGGCAGAACAGCTTGATTCGGCGACCGGCGAGGGCCACATTCCCTGGGGCAAGCCGACGGAGTGGGACAAGCCGTGGTACGCGGACGTCTGGGACGGCATGGTGTCCTTCGGCAAGGGCGTCTGGAGCGGGATCACCGGCACGGTGACCGGCCTGTGGAACATGGTCAACTTCACCGACGGCGAGACCTTCGCCGCCACGTGGAAGGGCATCGGCCAGATCGCCCTGAACGTGGCCATCGTCTCCAGTCCGATCTCCGCGGTCGTGGCCGAGTCGATCGGCGGCCCGGGCACGGCCAAGAAGGCGGGCGAGGAACTGCTGGCCGTCGGCAAGGCGGCCATCCACTGGGACGACTGGCAGCGCGACCCGGCCTACGCCGCCGGCGCGACGGCGTTCGATCTCTCCGCCATCCTCCTGACCGCCGGCGGCGGCGCCGTGGCCAAGGCCGGCGGCGTGGCCAACAAGGTCACCGCGGTCAGCCGGGCCGGCGGGGCAGCGGCCAAGGTGCTGGACTTCTCCGGCCTGTCCAAGACCGCGGGCCTGACCACCCGCGCCATCGACTTCTCCACCAACTTCAAGTTCACGGCCATCGATGTCACGACCAGCGGCTTCAAGACGGTCACCGGCACGGTCCGCCCCTACGTCAGCACCGCCGGCCACGCTTTCACCGACGGGCTGCGCAACGCCGCCTCGGGCCTGCGCGCCGGCGCGGACAACTTCACGACGTCGCTGCGCGCCGGCACGGACAACCTGGCGAACGCGCTGGGCGGCCCGCGCCTGGCCACCGCGGGCGGCGGCTACACCACCGGGCACCGGTTCGATGTGGAGACGCCGTCCGGCCGGAACGCCAACACCAACACCATCATGAACTTCGACGCGGACGGACCCAAACCGCCGTCGCGCACCGGCGGCTACACCGTGCCGGAGCGTTCCGGCCCGCCGCAGTACGGCCAGCGGATCGAGACGCCGGAGGCCAACCCGGCGCCGGCACGCACTCCCGACGCTGAAGCGCCGCGCCAAACTCCGGACGGTGAAGCGCCGGCACGTACTCCCGACGCGGAGGCGCCGGCACGTACTCCCGACGCGGAGGCGCCGGCACGTACTCCCGACGCGGAGGCGCCGGCACGTACTCCCGACGCGGAGACGCCGGCACGTACTCCCGACGCAGGAGCGGATGCTCCCGCCTCCAGGGCCCCGGCCCCGGAACCCGATCCCGCCACCTCCAAGGCGGCCGCTGCGGCGGCCGGCGACGGCGTCAACGGCTATGACGTGAACGGACAGCGCGTCGACGACGGCTTCCGCCATCCGCAGGAACCGCAGCACGGCACCGCTGTGCCCGACGCGATCCAGAACCCGGAGGCACACGCCAGGTACGGCCAGCACCGGGCCGATGACCTTTACCAGGACGTCGAAATGCCGGACTGGGCGGACCTGCCCAAGGACCAGCACGGCCGCCTGGACATCAACAGCGACCTCGACGCCATCGTGGACCGCTCGCAGCCCGCCTATGGCACCGACGAGCTCGGGAACCCCTTGGACAGAGCCGAATACGCGAACCGGTACAGCGAGTTGGACGAATTCCGGCCGGACGAGTACCGGGCGGCCTATCCGGACAACGCCGGGGCGGTCGAGGGATCCATCCGGACGTACTCGTCCTACGACGAGCTGCAGGCAGACTTTGGAAATGTCCAGCTGGACCGGATCGGTCCCAACGGCGGAGCCTACCTCGCCATCGAGGGAACCCCGTGGCACATGCGCGGGCTGCCGGTCGATACCCTCGGCAAGGAGCTGCACCACTTCGAGCTTGACCGCCTGCCCGAGGGCGTCAAGATCGAGGTCTCCGAAATCGCCCCGGCCTTCGGGCGCCCGGGCGGCGGAACCCAGCTGCGGTTCCTCGACACCACCCAGGGGCCCGAAGCCAAAGCCCTCGGCGTCGACGAGCTGATCCGCAGGGAAGGCGTCCGCGAGACCGGACCGCGCCAGTTCGACCCGCCGTGGGCGCGCAACGCGGGCGATCCGGTGGACCTGCTGGCCGAGCACGACCTCGACTTGTCCGCACGGAAATCCGTCGTTGACGCGGTCGAAGAGCAGGGCATCACGCTGAAACCCACCATGGTCTACGAGGTGGATGGCCGCGGCAAGTTCTACACGAACTCCGCCGGCCACATCCAGCAGATCGAGGCTCCCAGCGGATCCAAGGGCAACTGGAATCCCGAACTGAACAACCCGCGGCCCAACGTCCGCTACCACATCGACGGCAACATCGTGGTCCACACCGACGGGTTCGGGCGCCCCACGGCACTGCACGCCCACGACCTTGAATACTTCCCCAAAAACCAGGCCGACACCTGGCGGCATCCGGGCAACCAGACCCACGTTGGAGGGAACGGCGGCGGCGACTACGACGGCGGCCACCTCCTCGCAGCCATGTTCGGCGGACCGGGGGAGAAGATCAACCTGATTCCCCAGCTGAACATCCAAAACCGGAACCTCGGCCTGGGCGCCCTGACGCCCATCGAGCGGTTGCGGGTGACGGGGGCCGCCGACACCTGGTATGACACCGAGCTGTGGATCCGCGACCGACTCCGCAACGTGCCTCCCGGGGGCAGCAAGCCCTCGGTCACCTGGGACGTCCGCCCGATCTACGATGCTGGTGGGGGAAACCGTGTTCCACATATGGTGGAACTCAAGGTAACGGTTAACGGCCAAACCCGGCGCTTCGACTTCGAAAACTAAGGAATGTACTTCCCGTGACATCACAGCTGCTCTCCGACGAATTCTTGTCGGCCATGGCAACCGCGGCCTCTTCGCGGTTCCGGACCTATCAGGAGATCCGGCTGGAGTTCGACATCTATGGTGCAACCGTCTCCTGGACGGAGATGGCACAGACGGCTGAAGGCGCATGGGTCAGCATTGACTTCTCCGACGCCGTGCCGCTGGACCGCAGGGCGCTGAAGTCGGACAAAGCCGCCAGCTACACCAAGGGCAAGGGCACATGGTTCGCCGCCCGGCTAACCCTGGTCCCGGACGAAGAGCCGCGGTTCGAACGGTTCGACACTGAGCCGTTGGAACCTGCCCCGGGCGCCCTCCAGATGCCCGTACCTCCCGCTGCGGTCCAGGCCGAGCTGGCCCTGTTCCCGCGCGAACGGGAACGGGTTCCCGGCTGGATGCGCGACATCCTCGAAAGCAACGGTTTGGATGTGCCGTATCTTGACCCGGCGACCGAAGAGCTGGTGCTGGGCAGTGAACGGGCTCCCTTCCAGGATCCCGCCCAGTAGCTCTCCCGCACCCTCCCGGAAGAAGGAACCCACCCCATGTCCGAACAGACGCCTGTGCTGCTCCGCCAAGAGCAGTTGGCCGAGATTCTCGCCGGCTGGATGCTGCAGGCGGTCAACTCCGAGCCCGGCTGGGACCGGATGGTGCTGGAGCTTAAACCATCCGCTGACGCCATGCTCATGCGCATCACCCAAGAGCGCGGGGGCATGGCCGCGGCCAATGCCGGCGCCCTGCAGCCCGGCACCGCGCCCTTCGACGCCGCCGTCGAACTGCACAGCCTCAGCGCGGGGGAGAACGGAGAATCCTGGCGCTCGGCAGCCGTGAACCTCTCCGCACGGGACTGGCCGGAACCGAAATACTCGCTGGACACCTACTTCAATTTCGACCAGCCCGCACCCGATTTCGGTCTGGGAGAACCGGCCGACCAGGGGCCCGCGTCAGAAGCGGAGCAGGAACAGGACGGCCGGCGCGGGCTGGACAACCGCCTGGTCGCCGACGCCGTGGCGAAATTCAGCGAGAATCCGGGGAAGGCGGCGGCAGTCAATGTGTTGCGCCACCTGATTGGCAGCGAAGTGTTGCTCGATGCCACCGACAACCCCGGGCGCCCAGGCATCAGCGTCGTCGAAGTCCACGGTTCGCCAGCCGTGCTCGCCTTCACGTCACAGGAGAAGCTGGCCGAATTCCGTGCCTCCACGGGCCGGCCGGGGGCACCGGTGTCCTGGGTCCAGCCCGGCGAGGACCTGTTGAGGTTCGTCGACGGCCACCGGGACATTGCCTACCTCTACATCAATCCCGCGGGCCCCGCCTGCGCCCTCGGTCGTCGGGAGATCGGCTTCGCGGCCGGGAGCCTGGCCAATGTCGGCCTGAAGCGGGCCGTGGCGGGCCAGGGCGGCACCGACGCCGTCGCGGAAGAGCTCAAGCGGCCCGGCGCCGTCGTTCTGGCGGTTGACCGTTCGGGCGAGGGTGGCTCCGACGGGGGCCCGATCCTGCTCAAGGACCAGGACGGCGGGCCGATTCTTCCCGTGTTCTCGTCCGGGCCGGAAGTTGCCGCTTTCCGGCCGGCGGCGCAATTCAGGGAAGTGCCGGCAACCTGGGCCATCGACATGCTGCGCCAGAGGCCCGAACTGTCGATGGTGGTGGACCCCGCCGGCCCGGAAGCGCTGCTCCGCGCCTCGGACTTCTGACATGGCCGCCCACCTGGGGCAGCTGGACGAAGCCCTGCTGGCGACGGCAGCAGAGTGGTTCGGGGGCCGCAGTTCCCTGGAGGACGGCGCCTGGACCGTGCGGAACGACTACGGCTTCCGGATGTCCGTCGCGGCCGAGGCCGACGGCTTCGTCTTCCGGGACGTCATCGCGCCCTACTGGCCCGGGAGGCCGGAATACGTCCGCACCACGGACCCGGAGGCCCTGCTGCGCTGCCTGTTGTTCCGGGCGGCGTTCTGGCAGCGCAAACGCCGCGGCCTGCGTTTCCTCGCCCTCTCCGACCAGGGGATGGACGATTCCGGCGGCTGGACGTTTCGCAGCAAGCCGCACAAGTCGCCTGCCGTGCTCGAACGTACGGGACCCGGCGGCACCGTCACCGCCGGCTTTCCGGTGGCACGGGATGCGCGGATCTTCACCCGGTACGCGGCACTTCCGCTGGAGTCCCTCGTGGTGTCACTCGTCGCGGCGGACGGTGCCCCGCTGTTCGGACCGGGCAGGCCGGGCCACGTGCTCCAAGGGCTGCCGGGCCGGCTGGCGGAACTGCCGCCCGAACGGATGGACAAGGCCGCACAGTACGCCGCCATAGCCGAACCGCTGATCCGTGACGATCAGTGGGCGTTCATGAACGCGGCCGGAGAGCGCACGACCGTCAGCGCGACCGCCAACGGGTACATCCTGGACTTTGACATGCCGCACGACAATGCGGACCGGAAGAGGTCCTACGTGCGCACCGAGGACCCTGACATCCTCACGCGTTGCCTGTTGTTCCTCAGCGGCCGGGCGAACCGGTTCCTGGAGGCAGCGGACGCCGGGGACGGTTTCCTGCCCTACACCGACCGATACGGTTGCCGGGTCGAGGACCCCGACCAGGCCTACCCCGTCACCCTCACCGGCACCAGCGAGCGGGGGGAGTTCCGGGCCTTCTTCCCGGCCGGCACCGGGGCGCGCCACCTGACCTACTACTCCGGGGCGCCCATCGATGAGCTGCTGGCATCGATCGAGTCGGACGACGGGTCGCCGCTGTTCGGCCCGGACCGGCTGGGAGCCGCCGGCTGAGGGCCGGATGATGCGGCAAGCCTGACGGGCCGCCCGGTCCCTGGCCCGGGCCACGCACCGCCGGTGCCCGGGAGCCAGTGAGATACGCGGCACACTGTTAGGAGGGAAACCGGCGGGCATTTAGAATAGGAAACTGTGCGCTTATTGCGCAGGAGGATTCCCGAAGAAGAAGGACTGCCCGTGTCTAACTCTGCCGAGGCCATCACCCAGCGTCCCCTGAGGGTGGCTATCGTCGGCGCCGGACCAGCCGGCGTTTACGCCGCTGACATCCTCACCAAGGCGGAGCGGGATTTCGAGGTCAGCATCGACCTCTTCGACCGCTACCCGGCGCCCTACGGCCTGATCCGCTACGGCGTGGCCCCCGACCACCCTCGGATCAAGGGCATCGTCAACGCCCTGCACAAGGTGCTGGACCGCGGCGACATCCGCTTCCTGGGCAACGTCGACTACGGCCGGGACCTGACGCTGAGCGACTTCCGGCACTTCTACGACGCGGTGATCTTCGCGACCGGCGCCATCCAGGACGCCGAGCTGGACATCCCCGGCGTTGAGCTCGAAGGATCCTTCGGCGCCGCCGACTTCGTGTCCTGGTACGACGGCCATCCGGATGTGCCCCGCGACTGGCCGCTGGAGGCCAAGGAAATCGCGGTCATCGGCAACGGCAACGTGGCCCTGGACGTGGCACGCATGCTCTCCAAGCACGCCGACGACCTGCTCAGCACCGAGATCCCGGAGAACGTCTACCGCGGCCTGAAGAACTCGCCCGTCACCGATGTGCACGTCTTCGGTCGGCGCGGTCCGGCGCAGGTGAAGTTCACCCCGCTGGAGCTGCGCGAGCTTTCGCATTCGCGCGACGTGGACATCGTGCTCTACCCGGAGGACTTCGACTTCGACGAGGGCTCCGACGAGGCGATCCGCTCCAACAACCAGACCAAGACGATGGTCAACACCCTGACCAACTGGCTGGTGGAAGAACAGGACACCGGCGCTTCCCGCCGCCTGCACCTGCACTTCCTGCACACGCCCGTGGAGATCGTGGAAGGCAGCGGCGACGGCGCCGGGCACGTGGCGGCGATCAAGTTCGAGCGTAACGAACTGGACGGCACCGGCAACGTCCGCGGCACCGGCGAAATCGTCGAATACCCGGTCCAGGCCGTCTACCGGGCCATCGGCTACTTCGGCTCCGAGCTGCCCGAGGTCGGCTACGATGCCCGCCGCGGCGTCATCCCCAACGAGGGCGGGCGCGTGCTGGACGAAGACGGCAACCCGGTGCCGGGCATCTATGCCACAGGCTGGATCAAGCGCGGGCCGGTGGGCCTGATCGGCCACACCAAGGGCGATGCGCTGGAGACCATCGGCTTCTTGCTCGAGGACCGGCTGGACCTGCCCGCCGCCTCCAATCCCGCCGAGGACGCCATCATCAAGCTGCTCGAGGAGCGAGGCGTCGCCTACACCACCTGGGAAGGCTGGCTGAAGCTGGATGCCCATGAGCGTGAGCTCGGTGCCTCCTTCGTCCCCGAAAACAACGACGGCGATGCTCCCGCCGTCGAGCGCGAGCGCGTCAAGGTGGTCCCGCGCGAAGAAATGGTGAAGATCTCGCAGCACTGACCCGCGGAACCGGGTGCCCCGGCCCAGCGCGGGGAGCTCGCCCGACCCGGCGCCGCACCGGCGCGCGGTGCGCGGCTAGCGCTTGAGGTAGAAGCGCAGGACGTCGCCGCCGGGAAGCTCCACGCGGACCTTGTCGTCGCCGGGGGTGCTGAGGCGGGCTTCGGGATAGGTGGAACGCAGGCTGCTGAGCAGCGCCTGGTACGGATCCGGGAGCGAAGCATCCGGTCCGGGCGGGCTTCCCGAGTCCGGGCGGTGGAGCCAGGTCCGGAAGCGGCCGCCGCACCGCTGCAGCAGGGACTGTACTGGTGCTACCATCGCCATCCTCGCCCGCTTCACTGCCGGCGGCTGGCCGGTCCAATTCCGCGTTTCTGCCCTTTCACCCAGTATGGGAGCCGGCGGCCCTTTATCTGCGAGGCGTTCCGGCATGTCGCGGAAGGACGGTGCGGCCCGCTCAACCTCGGGGCCACCCCCGGAGCAGCCCCGCCCCGGCGGGGGCGATCCGGCCCGCGGGCGATCTGCGGCCCGCAACGACTATGCTGAAGCCGAGCCGATGGCCGGCCGCATCCACCAGCGCCCGCCCTGCGTCGGCGCGCTTCAGGTCCCACGTAGAAGGAGGCAGGGCACCCCGCATGGCCAGACCGCAGAACCCGCAGCGCAAGCCGCAGCTGCTCGAGGACATCCTGGCCTACCTGCAGGACAAGAACCTGGCGGACCTGTCCTTCCGCCCGCTGGCCGAAGCCCTGGGCATCAGCAGCTACATGCTGGTCTATCACTTCGGGCACCGGGAACAGCTGCTCGAGGAGATAGTGCAACGGGTCGAGGCCGATCTCTCCGCGCCGTCGCCGGAGCAGTTGGCCGGCCTGGCGGTCCCGGAGCTGCGGCAGTTGCTGCTCCAGGTGTGGGAGCACTCGCAGACGCCGCACAGCCGCGCCCTGCAGCGCCTGGGATTCGAAGCCGCCATCCAGCAGGCGGCCGCCAGGCACACCACCGATCCGGTGCCGCCCCTGCGACCGCCCGGGTTCGTCCGCTGGCGCGATGCCGCCACCGGGTGGCTGCGGGCCCGCGGGGCAGGGGAGCAGACGGCGGCGGCCGAAGGAACGCTCTTCGCCGCCGGCGTGTGCGGCCTGTGGTTCGGGCAGGTGGTTGCCGACCAGGCCGGAGAGCCGGCGGCGGCGTTCAACCTGCTCCTGGAACGTTTCCTCGCGGCCGCAGCCTGAGAAGTCCACGCGGCGCCGCCGGACGCGCCGCACAGGGTCCGTCGAAGGACGGAAGGCGCGCTCCGCCGTCGTGATTGGGCAGGGGCTCGCATAGTCTGGGGGAGTGACGAACGATATACCGCTCAATGAAGAACAGACCCGACGCGTGGTTGCCCTCGCCATGGACCTCGCCCGCGAGGGCAAGACCGGCGAGCTCGCGGAGTTCCTCGACCACGGGCTGCCTGTGGATGCGCTGGATTCCGACCACAACACCCTGCTGATGCTGGCCGCCTACCACGGGCAGGAAGAGACCGTGGGCATGTTGCTGGAACGCGGGGCCAACCCCGATATCCGCAACGTGCGCGACCAGTCGCCGATCGCCGGTGCCCTGTTCAAGGGTGAGGACGCCGTGGTGGCCAGGCTGCTGGCGGCCGGGGCGGACCTGGATGCCGGCACCCCGAGCGCCCGCGACGCCGCCAAGATGTTCGGCCGCGGGCACCTCCTGGAGAAGTAGGGCCTGGAACGAAAAACTGCCCGGGACCGGCCGTTGAGGCGGTCCCGGGCAGTTTCATGCCTGGTCAGGCTGGGGTGTTACGCCGAGTCGGTGTTCACGTCGACCGGGGAGATCTTGCCGGCCTGCAGGGCCTCGATGGCCTTGCGCACGCCTTCGCCGTAGGCCGGGTCGGCCTTGGTGCAGTTGGCGATGTGGCGTTCGATGGTCGCCTGGGAAGCGCCGTCGATGGCACGGGCGGTGTTCTCGAAGAGGACCTGCCGCTGCTCGGCGGTCATCTTCTCGCGGAAGAGGATGCCGGGCTGCTCGAAGTAGTTGTCGTCGTCCTCGCGGAAGTTGAACCGGTCGGCCACGGCGCCCACGGCCTGGGCCGGGTCGCGGTAAGCCGGCTGTTCCTGCCAGCGGCCGTAGCCGTTGGGCTCGATGCCCGGGGTCGCGCCCTGGTTGCCGTCGACGCGCATGGAGCCGTCACGGTGGAAGGAGTTGACCAGCCCGGCGCCGCGCGGGTAGTTCACCGGGATCTGGTGGTGGTTGACACCCAGGCGGTAGCGCTGCGCGTCGCCGTAGGAGAACAGGCGTCCCTGCAGCATGCGGTCCGGCGAGAAGCTGATGCCCGGAACCACGTTGGCCGGGGTGAAGGCAGCCTGCTCGACGTCGGCGAAGTAGTTCTCCGGATTGCGGTTCAACTCCCACTCGCCAACCTCGATCAGCGGGTAGTCCTTCTTGGACCAGACCTTGGTCAGGTCGAACGGGTGGTACTTGTAGGTCTCCGCGTCGGCCTCGGGCATGATCTGGACCATGAGCTTCCACTTCGGGAAGTCGCCGCGGTCGATGGACTCGAGCAGGTCGCGCTGGTGCGACTCGCGGTCCTCGCCCACCAGCGCGGCGGCCTCGGCATCGGTGAGGTTCTTGATGCCCTGCTGCGTGCGGTGGTGGAACTTCACCCAGTAGCGCTCGCCGGCGTCGTTGATGAAGCTGTAGGTGTGCGAGCCGAAGCCGTGCATGTGGCGGTAGGACGCCGGGATGCCGCGGTCGGACATGACGATGGTGACCTGGTGCAGGGCCTCCGGCAGGTTGGTCCAGAAGTCCCAGTTGTTCTCCGCGCTGCGCAGGTTGGTGCGCGGATCACGCTTCACTGCGTGGTTCAGGTCCGGGAACTTCAGCGGGTCGCGGAAGAAGAACACGGGGGTGTTGTTGCCCACCAGGTCCCAGTTGCCCTCTTCGGTGTAGAACTTGACCGAGAAGCCGCGGATGTCACGCTCGGCGTCGGCCGCGCCGCGCTCGCCGGCGACGGTGGAGAAGCGGGCGAACAGTTCGGTCTTCTTGCCGACCTCGGAGAAGATCTTGGCCTTGGTGTACTTGGTGATGTCGTTGGTCACCGTGAAGGTGCCGAAGGCACCGGAGCCCTTGGCGTGCATGCGGCGCTCGGGGATGACCTCGCGGTCGAAGTGGGCCATCTTCTCCAGGAACCAGACGTCCTGCAGCAGCATCGGGCCGCGGGGGCCCGCGGTCAGGCTGTCCTGGTTATCGGCTACGGGCGCGCCCGCAACAGTTGTCAACGGCTTGGTGTTATCAGCCATTTAGTTATCGCTCCTTGTCGGATCTTCCAATTGAAGGTCTTTCGTGGCAGTGCAGGCGGGGCAGGTGCCCCAGAAGGTGACCTCGGCCTCGTCGATCGCGAAACCGTGGTTGTCGGCCGCCGTCAGGCACGGTGCCTCGCCCACGGTGCAGTCGACGTCGGCAATATTGCCGCACGACCGGCACACCACGTGGTGGTGGTTGTCGCCAACCCGGGCCTCAAACCGCGCCGGGGACCCCGAGGGCTCGATCCGGCGCAGCAGCCGGGCGTCCGTCAGCGCCGCCAGCACATCGTAGACGGCCTGCTTGGAGACGCCGCCGAGTTCGTCCCGCACCACACCGATGATGGTGTCGGCGTCGGCATGCGGGTGCGCGCGGACTGCTTCCAGCACCGCCGCCCGCGGACGGGTCACGCGCAGCGACGCCTCGCGCAACAAGTCCTCCGGATCCCTCATCTCGACCATGAAACGATTCTGTCACCTTTTTTGGACTGAGTCCAGAAAATTATCTGGACTGAGTCCAATCATGACGACGGCGGCGCCGGCCGTCGGGCTCGCCTCGCCCGGGCACCACGCCGGCTTCCGGGGCCGCCGGCTCACCCCGGCCGGCGCGCTGTCCGCCCGGGCGCCACGCCGGCTGCCGGGGCGCGAACCGCCCAGGAAAGGTGCTGCGGGCAACTAGAATCTCCGCCATGCCCAAGTTGTTCGCCGATACGGCGCCGCTCAAGGAGAGCCCGGATTTCCGTCGGTTGTGGATCGGGACCTCGCTCTCGGCGATCGGTGCGCAACTGACGGCAGTGGCGGTAAGCCTGGAGGTCTACCAGCTCACCGGGTCGACTTTGGCCGTGGGCGGCGTCGGCGTCGTCGGGCTGATCCCGCTGGTGCTGGCCGGCCTCTACGGCGGCTCCGTGGTGGATGCCTACGACCGGCGCAAGGTGGCGCTCTATTCCGGCCTGGTGTTGTGGGCCTGCACCGCCGTGTTTGCGCTGCAGGCGTGGTTCCGGTTGGAACAGGTGTGGCTGCTGTACCTGGTGATCGCGGTGCATTCGGCCGCGGCCGGGCTCAACCAGCCGGCCCGCAGCGCCATCGTGCCGCGGCTGGTCCGGCGCGAGATGCTGCCGGCCGCCAATGCGCTGACCATGATGACGTTCGGGCTGGGCATGACCATTGGTCCGCTGGCGGCCGGGGTGCTGGTGGCAGGGGTGGGCTTCGGCTGGACCTACACCCTCGACGTCCTCACGTTCACGGCGGCCATCTGGGCGGTGGTCAAGCTCCCGCCCATCCCGCCCGAAGGCGAGGTCCGGAAGGCCGGCCTGCGCTCGGTGGCCGAAGGCTTCCGGTTCCTGCGCACCCGTCCCAACATCCGCATGACGTTCCTGGTGGACATGGCCGCGATGGTCCTGGCTCAGCCACGCGCTCTCATGCCCGCCATCGGTGCGGTCATCATCGGCGGCGGCGAGGCGACGGCGGGCATCCTGCTGGCCGCTGTCGCCGCCGGGTCGTTCATCGCCGCGGTGTTGTCGGGGCCGCTGGGAGGGGTCCGCCGGCAGGGGCTGGCGGTGCTGTGGTGCGTGGTGGTATGGGGCATCGCCGTCGCAGGGTTCGGCGCCGTCGTCGTCATGGCCGGGCGGACAAACGCCGCGGCCGCCGGGGACGTGAGCGGATGGCTGGTGCCGGCGGCCCTCTGCCTCGCCGCGGCGGGAGCGGCCGATACGGTCAGCGGCGTCTTCCGCAACACCATCCTGCAGGCGGCGACGCCGGATGCCATGCGCGGCCGGCTGCAGGGCATCTTCATCGTGGTGGTGGCCGGCGGCCCGCGGCTCGGCGATGCCGTCGCAGGCGGCGGCGGTCAATGGCTGGGCGAAGGTTTCGCCGCGCTCGCCGGCGGCGTCGCGTGTGTGTGCGCCGTCGGGCTGCTGCACAGGTTGCAGCCGCGGTTCTCCCGCTACAACGACAGGCACCCCGAGCCCTAGCCGCCAGGCCGTCCCGACCGGGGCTGCGGAACATGGCGCCGGCGTCCGGCGTTGGAATAAGTGACCGGTGGATACACTGAAAGACGGAGCCCTGTGCCTGCATGACACGGGGCCGATGGGCGCGGGAGAGGACTCATAAGCGGTGCACAACCACTTCAATGGACTGAAAACGGCCGGCCTGCTCGGTGGGCTCTTTGCCCTCCTGCTGGCGATCGGCGCGCTGCTGGCCAGCGGGACCGGCAGCGCCAATTGGATTTGGATCATGGCCCTGATCGGCGTGGGCACAACCGCCTACAGCTACTGGAACAGCGACAAGCTCGCGATCCGCAGCATGCAGGCCTACCCCGTGACCGAAGCCGACCAGCCGGGCATGTACCGGATCGTCCGTGAACTGTCCGCGCGGGCGAACCAGCCGATGCCCCGGCTCTACGTGTCCCCGACGATGGCCCCCAACGCCTTTGCCACCGGCCGCAATCCCAAGAACTCGGCCGTCTGCTGCACCGAGGGCATCCTGCGCCTGCTGGATGAGCGCGAACTGCGCGGGGTGCTGGGCCACGAACTGATGCACGTCTACAACCGCGACATCCTGACCTCCTCTGTGGCCGCCGCGGTGGCGGGCGTGATCACGTCGGTCGCGCAGTTCCTGTTGTTCTTCGGCGGCCGCGACCGCAACGCCAACCCGCTTGCGCTGATCGCCATGTCGCTGCTGGCCCCGCTGGCCGCCATGCTGATCCAGATGGCAGTCAGCCGCACCCGCGAGTACGACGCGGACGAGGACGGCGCCGCGCTGACCGACGATCCGCTGGCCCTGGCGTCGGCGCTTCGCAAGCTGCAGTACGGCACGCAGCAGGCGCCGCTGCCGCAGGACCAGAGGCTGGTCAACACGAGTCACCTAATGATTGCCAACCCCTTCAAGGGCGGCGGCGCGAAGAAACTGTTCAGCACCCACCCTCCGATGGACGACCGCGTCGCGCGGCTGGAACGGATGGCCGGACGGCCGCTGGGCTACTGAGGCAGGCATGCGGCTGCTGCTGATCCGGCACGGGCAGACCCACTCCAACGTCCGCGGGCTGCTGGACACCGGTGCCCCCGGGGCCGAGCTGACCGACCTGGGGCATGCACAGGCGCGGGCGCTGCCGCAGGCGCTCGACGGCGAGCCGATCGACGCGCTGCTCGCATCCACCCTGGTGCGCGCCCAGCTCACGGCGTCCCCGCTGGCCGCCGCCCGGAAGCTTGAGACGGATGTGCGCGACGGGCTGCGCGAAATCTCGGCCGGCGAGCTGGAAATGCGCGGCGACCGCGATTCCATCATTGCCTACATGACCACGGTCTTCGCCTGGGCGGCGGGCGACCTGGAGCGCCGGATGCCCGGCGGCCCGGACGGCCACGAAACGTTCGGACGCTTCGACGCCGTGATCGAAGAAGCCCGAACCTCCGGCATCGGCACCCTGGCGGTGGTCAGCCACGGCGCCATGATCCGCAGCTGGGCGGGCGCCCGGGCGTTCAATCTGACGGTCCCGTTCGTGGCCCGGAACCAGTTGAGCAACACCGGGG
This sequence comes from Arthrobacter sp. Y3223151, assembly GCF_059091125.1. NCBI lineage: Bacteria > Bacillati > Actinomycetota > Actinomycetes > Micrococcales > Micrococcaceae > Arthrobacter > Arthrobacter sp. Y3223151. Next base: position 136,507 of record NZ_JBNHGI010000007.1, read on the forward strand.
TGGTAGTGCTCGACGGCGGTCCCGACGGTTGGGAGGCACTCACCTGGATGGGCCAGGCCGTGGGCGGGCCCGAACTGGCCGACCCGCTCACCGACGGCCCGACCGCCAATCCGATCAACCCCGGGAGCGTCCCCTCCGACCCCGGCTCCCGGGACTGACGAGCAAAAGACCGCGCGGACCCGGAGCGGCCGCCGGCCCATGTCACACATCTGCCCGCGGCGGTGTCCTATCTCTGTAACCACACTAGAGAGGGAGTTCGCGGTGAGTGCTAAGCATCGGATTGTCATCATAGGGGCGGGCTACGCCGGAGTCATGGCCGCAAACCGGCTCGCCGGCAGCAAGGAGCTGGCGGGCAGGATCTGCGTGAGCGTCGTCAACCCTTCGGCCGACTTCGTGGAGCGGATACGGCTGCATGAGGTCGCGGCGGGAGGCCGGGAATCGGCCGCTGTTCCGATGGACTCGCTGCTGCACCCGGAGGCCGCCCTGGTGGTCGGTACGGCCTCCCGGATCGATCCCCAATTGCGCACCGTCCACTTCGACGACGGCCGGGCCGCGCTGGACTATGACTTCCTGGTCTATGCTCCCGGCAGCGCCAGCCAACCCGTCCCCTCGGGATCAGTCGGCTTCACGCTGCAGGACGCCTCCTCCGCCGCCCGCCTGCAGCGCGCGTTGCAGCAGTTGGCTCCCGGCGCCGTCGTCAGCGTTATCGGTGGTGGCCTGACCGGCATCGAGGCGGCTGCCGAAATTGCCGGGGCGCTTCCGCGGTTGCAGGTGCGGCTGGTTTCGCGGGGGCGGACAGGTGTGGACCTGTCCGAGCGGGGCCGCCGGGCCTTGCTGGCGCAGCTGGCGGACCTCGGCGTCGAGGTCATGGACGGAACCCGGGTGGACCGGTCGGACGCGCAGCGCATCATCCTGTCGGACGGTACGGCCCTGCGCTCGGACTGCACTGTCTGGGCGGCCGGTTTCAGCGCTTCCGGCCTCGCCGAAGCGAGCGGGCTGGCCACCGATGACCACGGCAGGTTGCTCGTCGACTCAACGCTGGCCTGCCCGGGGTACCCGGAGATCGTAGGCGCCGGAGACGCAGTCCGCGCCCAGGACGCGGTGGCCTCGCACCTGCGGATGGGCTGCGCGGTGGCCATGCCCATGGGAGCCCACGCCGCAGAGAACGTCATCGCCCAGATCCGGCAGCGCCCCCCTCGGGAGTTGTCCGTCGGGTTCGTGGTGCGCTGCGTCAGCCTGGGCCGGCGGTCCGGACTGGTCCAGTCGGTGCATGCGGACGACACGCCGCGCCGGGTCGCCCTGGGCCGCAGGGGAGGCGCCCTGGTCAAGGAACAGGTGTGCCGCCTGACGCTGTCGTGGATTCGGGGCGAGCTCAAGCGCAGCGGTTCGTACAGCTGGCCCCGCGCCCCGCGCACCGCCGCGGCACGGTAACCGCAGCACTCGGAGGGGGTCCGAGGGAGGGAGCCGCGTACTCGGTTTTGCGGGCCTGCTTACCGGCGGGGGCAGGGCAGTTACCCTGCTTCCGGACGGGCAAATACGGGGATGTAGCTGGCCCACTACTCGACTCTTTCGGATCCGCCTGGGTTTCGTTGCCCCCGGTTTAGCCCGCCTGTTAGTGTCGCCGGATCCGCGCCGCGCGGGGTTCAGTTGGGGGAAGAGAGTTCATCATGCGTTTTTCGTCATTGGTGGCCGCGACGGCGTTGGGGCTCGTCGTCGCATTGGCGCCAGCCGGTCCGGCGCTCGCCGGTCCCGCCGAACGGCAGGCCAACTGTACAGCGCTGGGCGGAACGCTCAGCGGCAACGGCAGTAATCAGGTCTGCACGGTGACAACTGTCGTCGTCGGCCCTGATGTTCCGTCAGGCACTCCGACGACCACGTTCAGCCCGGACCGGCCCGTGGGCGATCCTGTCACCGTGGACACGTCGCTTCCATCCCGGCAGCCGGATCCCACGGTGACAACAGAGGAACGCAACGTCGGCGACGCGACTGTCGTGAGGACCGAGCGCGCCGGCACCCCGGTCGTGACCGAGGAAGAGCGCAATGCCGGCGAGGCCGTCAGCGAGGACGTCGTTGTTCCCGGCACGCCGACGTCGACAACCCGGACGGAGCGGGGCACGCCGACGAGCACCGAAACGCCCGCGACCACCAACTGCCGCAGGGTAAACAACGAGCGGGCGGCTAAGCCCGTGGAGAGGTGCGAGCGGGCCGTACTGACCACGACGACGACGCCCACGACGATCGTCACCACGACGACCACCCCGCAGGAACGGGTCACCACGACGACCCAGCCGCGGGAAACGCTGATTACCACGACGACGCCGTTCACCGAGGTCTTCACCAGCACCCAGCAGCGTGAAATGTGCACCACCACGACCTACCAGACGGTGGTCGCCACCGCGACGACGCAGCAGACGGAGCGCACGGCGACGACTACGCAGCCGACGACGCGGACCACCACCACGACGAAGACCACGTTCCGCTTCCAACCCCCCGCCGACGTTCCCATCCCCACCGGCGCGCCGGTGGTGACGCAGTCAACGGCACCGGGGACTCCGGTGGTGACGGAAGCAGTGGTTCCCGGCACGCCGATCGTGACCACCGGAACCCGGCCGGGCGATGAGGAATCGGACACCGAGTGCGCGCCGATCGCCCCCGTGGTGACGGTCACCGAAGGCGAAACGAGGCAGGAGGTCACGACGGCGACCGTGCCCGCCGAGCCGGTTGTCACCGTGACCCGCGAGGACATCGATCCGCTGGTCGTCGAGACCGAGGCTCCGGGGGCGCCGATCGTGACGACCGATGTCCGCAGCACCGGCGAGACCTGCTACAACAACCCCTCCAACGCAGAACAGAGGGGCAACCGCTGCGCGGCCTAGCCCCGAACCGGTTCCACTGACGCTGCCGCCTTCCCTCCGGGAGGGCGGCAGCGTCATGCGGTCATGCTAAAGCCGGAGGCTACTGTAGGCGGCTAGAGTCCGTGCACCAGGAGGTTCCGGTGCGGTTGCACCCAACCCTTGGCCAGTGCTGTGCTCACGTCATATCCATCGGCGATCAGTTTGGCCTTGATTCCGGAGGCTTCGAGTCCAAGTGGGCCCGCATGCTCCAGCCGGCCACACCCGGCGGCGTAGAGACCGGCTGCCGGGTTGTCCACGATCAAGCACATCTCGCGGGGATCAGGGGTGTCCATCAAGGCGGCGTAGAACGCGTAGCCGTCCATCTCCGTCAGGAACCGCACGCTGTCCGGGACCACGTCCAGGTGTTCCAAGCGTTCCGCCGGTATGTCGTCCGCGGTACTGGATGGGGCTGACAGCGCCGACACCCGGGGAGGCTGGTGGCTGGTGCAGCCTGCCAGCACGAGCAGTACCGCGGCTGCAACGCTCAGTTTGGTCAGCGTGCGCATGATCTCCCTGCCTCTGGTGAAACAACGTTTGCCTCACGCTAAGCGGGAAATGATCAGCACAGAAGGAATCGAACGTTGCGAAGCAGTAACTAAACCGTCCTCGACGCGCTCCTGCGGGCTAACGCCTGGTAACCACCTCGGGGAGGCGTTTCGTTCCCGGACTACCGGTAGTTGATGAACCTCTAGTGCCGGTTGGGGGAGTGTTGGTACGCTCCAACTTCCGCATGTTTCCGCACTTGTGGGTGTTGGCGGCTGTTGACCAGAGAGTGCCGTTTGCGGACCTGCTGCGGACTTTTTGCGGACTGCCGTACTCATCTCGTGCAGAATTGCCCCATGCCCGATTCGTTCCTAACCACCTCAGAGCTGGCCGCGAAGCTGGGTTGCTCTCCTGAGTTTGTCCGTGTGCGCCTCAAGTCAGGGGAGTGGCCCCACCATCGACTCGGTTCGAGGACGTACAGATTCAGTCCGGAGGATGTGCAGGCAATACTCGATCTAACCCACTCCGGCCGACAACGGGACAATGGTGACGAACTCGACGCCTTGCAGCGCAGGATCGACTCCTTGAAGTCCATGGGAGCCTCACCGCGTTCCATCAAGAGGGCCGAGAACGAACACTTTAGGATGCTCTTGAAGCTGGCGAAGACGTAGGCCAGGAACAAAGGGAAGGACACTATGCCCGTATTTATGACGCCGGCCGAAGTGGCTGAGCGCCTCGGAGCCATGTTCACCGAGTCATCGGTAAGGCGGATAGCTCGTCAGTACCAGTGCTTCACGCGAGGCCCCAGACGTTTGATGATGTTCACTGCAGAGGACTACGAACAACTCGTTGACGTCATCAAGAACCCACCGAGGCCTCAGCAGGCCCCCGACGCCAAAGACTATGACCCGTTCGCACCAACCCCGCGGATGCCCCAGCTAGGAGGCGATCCCTTTGCCTGAGTGGAACCAGATGCCCCAAAAGCTCGCCTACACCTTCGAGGAAGCCGCCTACCAGTCCGGCTATAGCATCCGCACCCTGAAGCAGCATGTTGCAGATGGCGACCTGCTAGCGCGCTACGCAAACAGCAAAGGAGTAATCCGCCACGAAGACCTAGCCGAATGGTTGGATAACCTGCCCGCGGAGCCGCGCTGATGCCTGAGTGGAAAGACTACGAGCACGCCAACTGCTGCCCGTGCCATACGGCAAGGAAGCTTGCCTACACGCTGGATGAGGCAGCGGCAAAGGTCGGATGCAGCACGTCCCTGCTACGCGGAGAAATAGCACATCACTACCTGGTCGCACGTTACGTCAACACGAAAGTACTGATTACTCACGACGATCTAGTGGACTGGTTGAATAACCTGCCGGCGGAACCCGCTAGCCAGCATTCCCGGATACGGCACTAAGGCCGAATCACAACCAGCGCCGGATGTCAACCCCTAAAATTTGGGATGGACGAAATCTGGCGCATCCCTAAAATAGGGCTTAAACACCTTCTCACAGTTGCAAGGGCGTGCGATCAGAATTTGGACCATCAAGTTGTGGTCGCGAACAATTGCCCTACGTCCGGATTAGCGCGGCGGCTCTGCTCGAAGAAGTTTTTCGGTGCCAACCATAACGAGCTTCGCCACAGACAAGCCCTAACCCTGGTTCAGGATCCGCTAGTTCCCGAAAAGTAAGACGAAAAACCATCAAAGGGCAATCGCTTCTGACTAGGGACGAATTTTGTGGACCCTGAGAGAACAAATCAAACTATCACGCTAGTTGAGTGATCGTATGAAAAAGCTATTTCTCCGCACATGGGTGTTACTCGTGACAATAGCGCTTTGCTCGTTATGCTTGGGAAGTGCCGCACCTGATGTGAATAGAGCTGCATTCGCGGAGCAGTCGAGCGGGCAGGCGTTGGATGTGACATCCTCATTGGCAGCAAAGCCCACGAGTTGTACTAACGCTAATATCAAGTGGAATTGGGCGTACGTAGATTTTGACAGCAGCACATACTATTGCTGGTATCAGGACAACAAAACCAACGTATTTCAAATCAAAGACGCGATAATATACGGGGACGCCACGGGTAGGGGAGCGCTGATAGGATTCAGCTACAAGGGCGTAAGCGAGCGACACACACAATGTTACCCCTATCATGGGCTTAGCAGAGGCAGGTGCATCCAAACGACCCATTTTGTCGTCGAATTGAATCGTGGCCCTATTCATCAGAGACACGATGGTTGGCTACAGGTAGTCATCTATTACAACGGATATGCCGAATGCGGCACTAACAATACCGCATTCAAGCAGTGCAATGGGGCACCAATTGCCGGGCTGAATGGGTCCTGATTAGCGGGGGCCGGCGGCTCAGCTGTTTGGGGATTTGCTGATGCTGAGTCGCCGCCCTCTCACCGTGGTCGAACTCAGAGGCTTTCCACCGCTACGGCAATGCGTTTCAGGTAGCCGATTATCACCAGTAGCAAGCAAGCAAACACCATGGCAAACGGCCCAACAGCCACGCCAGCGTTGGACGTTATCAGCACCGTGAGTGCGAAAAAGATAACCGCCAAGACTGTTCCTAAGGCGGTTTCTCGCGTAGAGGCCGACAAGCGCGCCCTTAGGTTCCATGAGGCAGTGCTGTTTGCTCAAGCACTCGAGCAATCAATCGCTTGGCTTGTGGAGGAGGAAGCGCCCGACATGACGTTCATGCGCTACACGGCGCTTGAAACCCAAGCGGAGGATGCTGGCGAGGGCTTAGTCAACCAGGTCGCGGTGCTGTTACGAAAGCAAGCGGAGTTGGCTGACGTGGTAGCCGAGATGGATTGGGCCCCAGACCACATTAGCTATCTCATGGCGGAGACACTTGCGCCAGTTGCAGCAATCACACGTCGAGCCGTGCATGCCTTCTACAACGGCGAGGCAGGTGCTTTGGTGAGCCACGGGTTCCTAACAGCCGAGGAACGAGCCATTCAAGAGGGCGCTTACGATGCGTATGAGGCATCGTCGGATGATGCGAAGGACGCGGACATTCTCCGCGGCTATTTAAGGCGGGTCAATGGCGTCGATCAAGAAGCGTCCTGACGGGGCTTGGCGGCCCGCTACCGAGACGCCGCCGGCAAGGAGCACGCCCGGCACTTCGCACGGAAGATCGACGCTCAGAAGTGGATCGATGAAGTTACCGCTTCTGTCGTGACGGGAACATATGTCGATCCCAAGGCAGGCAAGATCACGTTCAGCCAGTGGTTCGATGAATGGTCCGCCCGGCAAGTATGGGCAACCGGAACCATGCTCGCTGCCCGCCAGGCTGCGGCCTCAGTGACGTTCGGTGATCTCCCTATCAAGGTCATAAAGCCGTCTCATGTGCAGACCTGGATTAAGTCAATGACTAAGCCGGGGGAGTCGCGCAAATCGGGCTTGGCAGCAACGACGATCAAGAGCAGATATAACTACGTGCATATGGCGTTCCCGGCCGCTGCGGCTGAGCCGATTATTGCGTCTGATCCCAGCAGGGGACTACAGCTTCCGCGTATGAGGAAGCCCGAAGCTGCAATGACAATTCCGCTGCCACAAGACGTTGCTGTTGCGTTGGAGGCCGCCCAGGACTGGTTCCGCCCGTTCATCGGCGTTTGCGCGTTCGCTGGGTTGCGGCTGGGAGAGGCGGCAGGCCTACGCCTGGGAGACGTGGATTTCTGCGTCGGACAATTACCGTCCGGCGGCAGGTTCAGGGTGCGAATCGGAAGACTACTGAGGTCGTAGCACCCAAGCACGGGTCCGAAAGAGTCGTATTTGTGCCTGCGGCGCTGACGGAGATGATTGCACGTCATGTCCAAGACATAGGCGTTCGAGGCGAGGAGCAGTGGTTGTTCACGTCGGGTGGCTCGCTGCTGAATCGGGGAATGGCTGGGCATCACTGGCGCCAGGTGCGAATAGCGGCAGGGCTGGAGGAGTACACCTTGCACGATCTGAGGCACTTCTACGCCAGCGCCCTGATCGCCGATGGCTGCGACGTCGTGACTGTCCAGAAGGCCCTCGGCCACTCCTCAGCAACGATCACGCTTGGGGTCTATTCCCATCTATGGCCGACTGCTGAAGACAAGACGAGGACCGCAGCCGCGGGACTCATGGCTGCGGTCCTCGGTGATCCTGCGGACTCTCTGCGGACTAACGCCTAGTAACTACTGTCTGACTAGGCATTATGTTCTCAGCTACCGGTAGTTGATGAACTGCAGGTCGACGTCCAAATCGGAGCCCTTGAGCAGCGATATGACTTCCTGCAGGTCGTCCCGGGACTTGGAGGTGACGCGCAGTTCGTCGCCCTGGATCTGGGCCTTCACACCCTTGGGGCCCTCGTCCCGGATCATTTTCGAGATCTTCTTGGCCTGGTCCTGGGCGATGCCCTCCTTGACGCCGGCCTCGATCCGGTACTCCTTGCCGGAAGCGAACGGCTCGCCGGCGTCCAGCGACTTCAACGAAATGCCGCGCTTGACGAGTTTCGACTGGAGCACGTCCAGAACGGCCTTGACCCGTTCCTCGGAGTTGGCCTTCATCAGGATTTTTTCGCCGCTGAAGTCAACTTCGGCGCCGACCCCCTTGAAGTCATAGCGCTGCGCGATTTCCTTCTGCGCCTGGTTCAACGCGTTGGCGACTTCCTGCTTGTCCACCTTGCTGACGATGTCGAACGAAGAATCGCTGGCCATGGTTCCTCCTGGGTCGGGGCGTATGTGTCTTGGCACCAGCCTACTGAATCGCACCCGGACACGCGGCGTTCCCAGCTGGGACGCAGGTTCCGTCCACCGTTCCTTCATCCGGACCCGCGAGAATCACAAGGCCGTATGAACCACCGAATTTGCAGGAGAAGCACGCATGAAAGCACGCCCGCGGTACATCGTCACGTCGATAAGGGTTGCCGCGGGGTCGATCCTGACCGTGACGACCGTCGCCACCGTGGTCGTGATGGGCTCTGCGCCCGCCTTGGCGGGCACTGCCTCCCTCGCATCCGTCCAGGCACCCGCCGCGGCGGTTGGCGCTGCCTCTTTGATCCGGCGGGACACCCACGAGCTGGAGCGTGGACTGGACGCCACGGCAGGAACCCTGCTCGGCGGTGCCGCCGGCGACCGTGACGGCGGCGCCGCCGGCGCCGCGGAAGCCGTGTCCGGCAACGAGCCCGCGGGCCGGTTGGACGGCATCCGCCGCGAGATGGATCAGGCGGTGCGGATGCAGCTGGTCACCGCGGAGCAGGCAGAGCGGTTCGTCGGGCAGATGGAGGAGCGGATTTCCCGGGGTTTATAAGCCCCGCGGAGCCCGATTCGATTCTTGGACCGATCTTTGTGTAAAGTTGTCTTGCTTCCTCACGGGGAAGCGGTCTTCTTCTGAAGAAGGCGTTCGGCAGATTACCCGAGCGGCCAAAGGGGGCTGACTGTAAATCAGCTGGCATTGCCTACGGGGGTTCGAATCCCTCATCTGCCACCGAACGGGAAACCCCGTCTGACCACGTGAATGACTGGTCGGACGGGGTTTTTCCATACCTGCCGGCCATGCCGGCCGCCGCTGGTGCACTGCCCGGCCCAGGTTCTGGGGCCGGCGTCGATAGACTTGACCGCGGATGTGACCGGCGGCGACCAGCTGCCACGACGAGGAGTTCTCTTTGCGACAATTCACCGCCCGCTTCGCCACGCCGGAGGAAATCGAGGCATGGGACAGCCATGTCACGGCCAATCCCAACGGCGGCAACATGCTCCAGGCCAAGGCCTACGCCCAGGTCAAGGCAGACCACGGGTGGAAGCCGCTGTACCTGGCGTATGAGACCGAGGACTACACCAGCTACAACCTGGTGCTCGAAAAGCATGTTCCGCTGCTGGGCAATTACTGGTACATGATCAAGGGCCCCGACGTCGCGTCGCCCGAGGACCTGCCGGGCATCTTCGAGGCCAACCGCAACTTCTGCCGGGAGCAGGCGCGCGGCGTCTTCGCGATCCGGATCGAGCCGGATGTCGAGGCCACGGACGGCACCCGCGCGCTGCTGGCGCGCGAAGGCCTGGTCAAGATGCCCGACCTGCAGCCGAACGACCACACCGCAATCGTCGACATCTCCCCGGAGCCGGACGTCGTCCTCAAGAGCTTCTCGTCCCGCGGGCGCAACGCCGTGCGCCGCGCCATCCGCGAGGGTGCCGAAGTGGTGACGGCCGAACCGACGGAAGAGAACTTCCGGGCGATGTTCAACCTGATGGGACAGGTGCAGCAGGGCCAGAAGAACGTTCAGGTCCGCTCCTTCGAGTACTTCAAGGCGTTCTGGGGCAACTTCATTGCCGCCGGGCAGGGCCGGCTGCTGTTCACGTACGAAGACGGCAAGCCGTCGGTGGGCGCGTTCGTGGTCAACTACGGACGCAAGGGCACCTACAAAGACGGCGGATCGCTGCCGCGCCGCAAGCAGTACGGCGACTCCCACTTGATCCAGTGGACGGCCATGAACCAGCTCAAGGAGCTGGGCATCACCAGTTACGACCTGTGCGGAACTCCGCCGTCGTCGGAACTGAAGAACCCCGAACATGAGTACTACGGGCTGGGCCTGTTCAAGACCAGCTTCACCAAGACCATCACCGACTTCGTCGGCTGCTATGACCAGGTGATCTCCCCGTTGAAGTACAAGCTGTGGTCCGCGGCCGGGGAGAAGATTGCCCGCGGGCTCTACGTGCGCCGCCGAAACCAGCCCTTCTACTGAGCGGCGCCGCCGGCCCAGCGCCGGCCCCGGCCGTCGGCCCCGGCCGCGGGCCCCAGCAGCCGGCACCTCGCAACAGCCTGGCCAGCCCTCTCGCGCCCGGACAGCCCGTGCTCAGGCCGCTTCGGCCAGCGGCAGCGGGTGGATGTCCCAGAGGAAGCAGTACGTTTTCGGCCCGGAATTGTGCATGACGTTGTAGTACAGCCACTGCCAGGCAGTTGCGCCGTTATGGTCTGCCGGGGCAGGCGGACAGTCGGCCGGCGTGTACCACCGCCCTGCGCTCCAGATGCAGTGCAGGTCGCCCACATAGGTGGCCGCCGGGCCGGCGCCGGGCCTGCCGTGCGGCAGCCCGATCCTGCCCTTCAGCGCGGCGCCCTCGCCCACGGCGTACAGCTCGTTCCGTGACGGGTCGTGGGCAAACGGCAGGTGCTCCTCCAATTCGTCCATCACGGCGAGGCTCTTGGAAATGGCGGCGTCGAGTTCCAGTCCGTCGGTGACAATCAGGACGGTGAAGCGGTTCATGTCGAATCCTCCGGTCGCGGTTTCTGGTGGAATCGACCTTAGGGATCCGGCCACGGCGGCCGGTAGCCCCGGCGGGGGATTGTGGATAACGGCCGGGGGGCCGGCTCATGCGCTGAGCGAACAGGGGGCGACAGGCCGCAACCCGGCGCGTTAGCGTGGAGGCATGGCAACCATCGATATCACCGAGGCCCAGTTCCCGCAGACCATCGAAGAGAACGACATTGTGTTCGTTGACTTCTGGGCCGACTGGTGCGGCCCGTGCAAGCAGTTTGCCCCCGTCTACGATGCCGCGTCCGAGGAACACGGCGACATCGTCTTCGCCAAGGTGGACACCGAAGCCGAGCAGGGCCTGGCCGCCGCGGCCGGCATCACCTCGATTCCGACCCTCATGGCCTTCCGCGAAAAGGTGCTGGTGTTCTCCCAGCCCGGCGCCCTGAACTCCAGCCAGTTCGGGCAGTTGGTGGACGCGGTCAAGGGACTGGACATGCAGGAAGTCCACGCCCAGGTGGCCGCCCAGCAGCAGGCGGCGCAGGACGGCCAGGCCTCCGAATAGCTACAACGGTCAGGACTCCAGAGGGGGCGGGGCGCATGCCCTGCTCCCTCGGGCTTTAAGGCGAGCGGTGTTTCCGGCGTGAGTGCCGCGTTAGTGCCGGCGGTGGTCCTGCGGCGCCAGCCGCGGCCCGAAGGCGGGCTTGCGGAAACCGCTCAGCACCAGCATCCGCACCACCCGCTGGCGGTGGCCCCGCCACGGTTCCAGGAGTTCGAGCATGCCGGCGTCGTCCGTCTTGCGCCCGGTGAGGGCGTAGCCGACGAACGCCGCCAGATGGAAGTCGCCCACCGACACCGAATCCGGATCCCCGTGCGTGCGCTGCGCGGTCTCGGCCGCGGTCCACGGCCCGACCCCCGGGACGGTGCACAGCTTGCGGGCCAGTTCTTCGCCGGCAGGCAGCGACGCCAGCCGTTCCAGGGCGCCGGCCGAGGAACAGACCCGCATGATGGTGCCCGAGCGCTTCGAGTCGACCCCGGCCCGGTGCCAGTCCCAGGACGGGATGCGCCGCCACCCCTGCGCCGTCGGCGGGACCATGAGCCCGCTCGGTGCGGGCCCCGGCGCCGGAGACCCGTGCCGGCGGACCAGGTATTTGTAGGAGTAGCGCGCCTCGATGGTCGTGATCTTCTGCTCCAGGATCACCGGCACGAGCGCATCGATCATCCGCCCGGTCGCGGGCAGCCGCAGCCCCGGATGCCGCCGCCGCGGTTCACGCACCAGCCGCGGCAGGCCGGTATGGAAATCCGGGGTGTCGAACCCCGACCAGTCATCGCCGGCGCCCAGCAGTGCCGGGAGCCCGGCCAGCGCTTCCTCGGCACCGGGCCCCCACGCCTGTCCCATCACGACGGCGGTGCCCCGGCTTCCGTCGTGCCCGTCCGGCCCGCGGGTGAGGCGCAGGGTCGCCGCGCCGGAGGAGGTGTTCAGCGTCAGCCAAGCACCGGCGTCGTCAATCCGGGCGGTGGGATCCTGCGTGCCGCGGGACAGGACGGACAGCGTTCCGCGCAGGTCATACGGCTCCGGAAACTCCACCCGTGCGGTGAGCCCGGTGCCGGGCGCGGCGGCGGTGGACAGCATGGATTAATCGTCCCACGCGCTCCCGACACTTCCTGCACCCGGGCCCGTTCCAGCCCGGCCCGTCCGGGCAACGCCCGCCCGCGCGGGAGCGGCACCCGGCCGCCGCCCGGGGGTCCGGCATGAAGCCGTCTTACGCACGATGTGCCCCCGGATACGCTGGCGGGTAGATTTGGGCCCATGAAATATGCCAATTCCGTTCTGGACCTGATCGGCAACACCCCGCTGGTCAAGCTGAACAAAGTGACCGAAGGTCTTGCCGCCACCGTCCTGGCGAAGGTGGAGTATTTCAACCCGGGCGGTTCGATCAAGGACCGCATCGCGGTGAAGATGATCGAAGAAGCCGAAAAGGACGGGCGGCTGAAGCCCGGCGGCACGGTCATCGAACCCACCAGCGGCAACACCGGGGTGGGCCTGGCCCTGGTGGCGCAGCAGAAGGGCTACAAGTCCATCTTCGTGACCCCGGACAAGGTCGGCCTGGAAAAGCGCGACGTGCTCAAGGCCTACGGCGCCGACGTTGTCGTCACCCCGACCTCCGTGGCGCCGGACAGCCCGGAGTCCTACTACGGCGTCTCCGACCGGCTGGTGACCGAGGTCGACGGCGGCTACAAGCCGGACCAGTTCAACAACCCGGCCGCGCCGGCCAGCCATTACGAGTCCACCGGCCCGGAGATCTGGCGCGATACGGACGGCCGGGTCACCCACGTGGTGATCGGCGCCGGCACCGGCGGAACCATCACGGGAACCGGCCGCTACCTGAAGGAAATTTCCGCCGACCGCCCCGGCGGTCCCGTGAAGATCGTCGGCGCGGACCCCGAGGGCTCGGTCTACTCCGGTGGCAGCGGACGGCCGTACTTCGTCGAGGGCGTGGGCGAGGACATGTGGCCGGACAACTACGACAAGTCCGTCCCGGACGAGGTGCTGGCCGTCAACGACGCCGAGGCCTTCGCGATGACCCGGCGGCTGGCCCAGGAAGAGGGGCTGCTGGTCGGCGGTTCCTCCGGCATGGCCGTGGTGGCCGCGCTCAAGGTGGCCGAGGGGCTGGGGCCTGACGACATCGTGGTCGTGATCCTGCCGGACTCCGGACGCGGCTACCTGGGCAAGATCTTCAACGACGACTGGATGAAGTCCTACGGCTTTATCGCCGACGGGGACGAAGCGACGGTGGGCGAGGTGCTGCGGGGCAAGAGCGGCACGCTGCCGGACCTGGTCCACACCCATCCCTACGAGACGGTGCGCGACGTCATCGAGATCATGAACGAGTTCGGCGTCTCGACCCTCCCGGTGCTCTCGCAGGAGCCGCCGGTGGTCATGGGCGAGGTGGTCGGCGCCGTGAACGAACGCGAGCTGACGGCCAAGCTGTTCAAGAACGAAGCGAAGCTGACAGACAAGGTCGGCGACCATCTGAGCGCGGCGATGCCGCTGGTCGGGGCGCTGGAACCGGTCTCGGCCGCCCGCGAGAAGCTGCAGGCGGTCGACGGCGTGCTGGTGACGTTGGCCGGCGCCCCGGTGGGCGTGCTGACCCGCCACGACCTGCTGTCCTACCTGACGAGCTGAAGGAGAGAAGAATGAGCGCAGAGAACACCCAGGGCTTCAACACCCGCGCCGTGCATGCCGGCCAGGTGCCGGACGAGGCCACCGGCGCGGTGGTGCCGGCGATCTACCAGTCTTCGACCTACGCCCAGGACGGCATCGGCGGGCTGCGCAACGGCTACGAATACGGCCGCGGCACCAACCCGACCCGCGATTCCCTGCAGGTGCAGCTGGCGGCGGTGGAGGGCGGCAAGCACGCCTTCTCCTTCGCCTCCGGGCTGGCAGCCGAAGATGCGCTGATCCGGGCCCTGCTGTCCCCGGGCGACCACATCGTGCTGGGCAACGACGCGTACGGCGGCACCTACCGGCTGATCAGCCGCGTGCTCGGTGCCTGGGGGATCGGCCACACCGTGGTCGACATGTCCGACGAGTCGGCCGTGGCCGCAGCGGTCAACGAGCACAAGGCCCGGTTCCTCTGGGTCGAGACCCCGTCCAACCCGATGATGAAGGTCACCGACATCGCCGCCCTCGCCGAGCTGGCCCACGCCGCCGGCGCGCTGCTGGTCGTGGACAATACCTTCGCCTCGCCGTACCTGCAGAACCCGCTGGCCTTCGGCGCCGACGTCGTGGTGCATTCGACCACCAAGTACATCGGCGGACATTCGGACGTGATCGGCGGCGCCGTGGTGCTCAACGACGACGCGCTCGCCGAGAAGGTCGGTTTCGTGCAGTTCGCGGTGGGGGCCGTCTCCGCGCCGCTGGACGCTTTCCTGACCACCCGCGGGCTGAAGACGCTGGGCGTGCGGATGGACCGGCACTCGGCGAACGCCCAGGCCGTGGCCGAATGGCTGCAGGGCCGGGCCGAAGTCGAGGCCGTCTACTATCCGGGCCTGCCCGAGCACCCCGGCCACGAACTGGCCAAGAAACAGATGCGCGGCTTCGGCGGCATGGTCTCGGTCTCCTTCACGGGCGGCGAAGCGGCGGCCCGCAAGGTGGCCGAGTCCACCGAGGTGTTCACCCTGGCGGAATCGCTGGGCGGCATCGAGTCGCTGGTCAACTACCCGTCGGAGATGACCCACGCCTCGGTGAAAGGCACCGAACTGGCGGTGCCGGAGAACCTGATCCGGCTGTCGGTCGGCATCGAGGACATCGATGACCTGATCGCGGACTTGGAAAAGGCCTTCGGCCAGCTCTAGGCACCCATAGAGGCGGCGGTACCGGCAGGCCGGTCCGCCGCCTCTGGCGCGTCCGGGGCCGGAAGAGAATACTGTGTCCATGGATGCGAACAAGCAGTACCCTCCGGCCAGCGTCGTCGCCGGTCTGCAGTCGCGCAAGGCCCACGAACTGATCGAGTTCCTGACCGGGACCATGGGATTCATCGAACACGCACGGTTCGAAGAGCATGGCCTGGTGGTGCACGCGGAACTGCTCTGGCCCGAGGGCGGGATGGTGATGGTCTCCAGCCACGCGGAGGGAACCCTGTGGGCCCGGGAGCCCGGTTCGGCCCAGCTGAACGTCTACACCCGCGACCCGGACGGCGCGTACGAGCGCATGAAGGCAGCCGGGGCGTCGATCATCCGGGACCTGCAGGACACCGACTACGGCGACCGCGGCTTTGGCATCAACGACCCGGACGGGAATCTGTGGGCCATCGGAAAATACCGCGGCCAACCGCTGTCGGCCGACTCGGCCAAGGAACAGGACGTCAGCTACGAGGGCCACGCCTGAGCAAGCGTCCGGACGCACCTTATGATTGCCCCATGAATTCCGGATCGCTGCTGGCCCTCTGCCGGCTGCATGCCTTGAAGCCCGATGCCAGCAAGGTGGGAATCACCGGGATCGACAAGCGCCCGGTGGACGGGCGGGTGCCGGTCCACCCGATGGGGCTGCGCGCCGATGTCCAGGCGGACCGCAAAAACCACGGCGGGGAGCTCAAGGCCCTCTACGCCTATGCCCAGGAGGACGCCGACGCGTGGTCGGCCGAGCTCGGGCGCGACATCCCGCCGGGGCTGTTCGGCGAGAACCTGCGGACCATGGGCGTGGCGGTCAGCGGAGCGCTGGTGGGGGAGCGGTGGCGGGTGGGCCCCGACGTCGTCGTCGAGGTGACGATGCCGCGGATACCCTGCGCCACCTTCGCCCGCCACATGGGTGAGCCCCAGTGGGCCAAGCGATTCCTGCGCAGGGGGCTGCCCGGCGCCTATCTCCAGGTGATCACCCCCGGCTCGCTGGCCGCCGGCGACAGCATCGAGGTCCTTTTCCGCCCGGCCCACGGCGTCAGCGTGGCCGACTCCTCCCTGGGGCTCAGCCCCGGGCAGGCGCAGGCGCTGCGGGCGTCCGAGGCCGGCGGGGAGATTGCGCTGCACGGGAACGTCGCCAAGGCGGTCCGGAGGGCGCTGGGCCGGGGCCGCGTCCACGCCTGAGGACCCCGCTGCAGCCCCCGCGCCCCGCGGCGCCTGGCTCCTTCCCGCCGCCGGTTGTCCGGCGCGTCACCGGGCCGTAGTCTTTATGCAACTTGTTGTGCAAAGGAGTGCATCGTGGCCGTGGCCTACCCGAAGCTGTTCGAACCGCTGGACCTCGGCTTCACGGTCCTGCCCAACCGGGTGCTGATGGGGTCCATGCACGTCGGGCTGGAGGAGCTGCCCGGCGGCTTCGAGCGCATGGCGGCCTTCTACGCCGAACGCGCGCGCGGCGGCGTCGGGCTGATCGTGACCGGCGGCTTCGCCCCCAACGCGGCCGGCAGGCTGCAGCCCGGCGGCGCCATGATGACGACGGCGGAGGAGGCCGCCCGCCACACGATCGTCACCGGCGCTGTCCACGCCGCCGGAGGGCGGATAGCGCTGCAGCTGCTGCACGCCGGACGTTACGCCGCGCATCCCGAGCCGGTGGCCCCAAGCCCGCTGCAGGCCCCGATCAGCCCGTTTACGCCCCGCGGCCTCAGCGAAGCGGAGATCGGGCAGACCATCGAGGACTTCACGAACTCGGCCGCGCTGGCCCGCGACGCGGGATACGACGGCGTCGAAATCATGGGGTCCGAGGGATACCTGATCAACGAGTTCATCGCCGCCCGCACCAACCGGCGGACGGACGGCTGGGGCGGCAGCTACCGGAACCGGATCCGCTTCCCGCTGGAGGTTGTCCGCCGGACCCGCGAGCGGGTTGGGGAGGATTTCATCATCATCTACCGCCTGTCCATGCTGGACCTGGTGGAAGGCGGCTCCACCTTCGAGGAAGTCGCCGAACTGGCCCGCGGAGTCGAGGCGGCGGGGGCCACCATCATCAATACCGGCATCGGCTGGCACGAATCCCGCGTGCCGACCATCGCCACCTCGGTCCCGCGTGCCGGCTTCTCCTGGGTCACCCGCCGGCTGATGGGCGCCGTCGGAATTCCGTTGGTAACCACCAACAGGATCAACAACCCGGATACCGCCGAGCAGCTGCTGGCCGACGGATACGCCGACATGGTGTCCATGGCCCGCCCGCTGCTCGCCGACCCGGCGTTCGTGCTCAAGGCCTCGCGCGGACGGGCGGACGAGATCAACACCTGCATCGCCTGCAACCAGGCCTGCCTGGACCACACCTTCGTCGGCAGGACCACCTCCTGTCTGGTCAATCCGCAGGCCTGCCACGAGACAGAACTGCTGATCGCGCCCGCCGCCGCGCCCAAATCGCTGGCCGTGGTCGGGGCGGGGCCGGCCGGGCTGGCCTGTGCGGTCACCGCGGCCAGGCGCGGGCACCGCGTCACCCTCTTCGAAGCGGCGGACGGCATCGGCGGCCAGTTCAACCTGGCCAAGCAGATCCCGGGCAAGGAAGAGTTCCACGAGACCATCCGCTACTTCAGCCGTCAGCTGGAGCTGCTCGGCGTCGAGGTGCGGCTGAAGACCCGGGCCACCGCGGCGGCCCTGGCCGAAGGCGGGTTTGACGAGGTCGTCCTCGCCACCGGCGTGGTGCCCCGGCTTCCGGACCTGGACGGCGTGGACCACCCGAGCGTGCTCGGCTACCTGGACGTGCTGCGCGACCACCGGCAGCTGGGTGAAACGGTGGCGGTGCTGGGCGCCGGAGGCATCGGCTTCGACGTCAGCGCCTACATCACCCAGACCGGTCCCAGCGCCACCCTGGATGCGGGCCGGTTCCGCGAGCATTGGGGGGTGGACGTCGACCCGGCGGCGCGCGGCGGCCTGGCCGCTCCCCGGCCAGAACGCCCGGCCCGCAGCGTCTACCTGCTGCAGCGCAAGGAATCCAAGCTCGGCGCCGGACTGGGCAAGACGACCGGGTGGATCCACCGGGCCGAGCTCAAGAGCCGCGGGGTGCAGATGATCCCGGCCGTGACCTACCGCCGGATCGACGACGACGGACTGCACCTGACCGTCGACGGCACCGACACGGTGCTCGCCGTCGACAACGTGGTGCTCTGCACCGGCCAGGAGCCGCAGCGGGAGCTGCAGGAGGCGCTGGAAGCGGCGGGGCTGCCGGTCCACCTGGTCGGCGGCGCCGACGTGGCAGCCGAACTCGACGCCAAACGCGCCATCAACCAGGCGACCCGGCTGGCCGCGGCGCTGTAACGGAGCGAGCTGTCATGTCCTTGCCGCACGCCATCCTCACCGCCCTGCTGGAGCGGCCCGGGTCCGGGGCGGAACTGGCCCGCCGGTTCGACAAGTCGTTCGGCTTCTTCTGGCCGGCGACGCACCAGCAGATCTACCGCGAGCTCGCCAAGCTGGAACAGAACGGCCTGGTCGAATCAACGGGCCGCGACTCCAGCCGCGGGCGCGCCAAGGAGTACCAGGTCCTTGCCGTCGGCCGGGAAGAACTGCGGCGCTGGACCGACGAACGGCAGAACCCGCGCCCCGTCCGGGAGGAGCTGATGATCCGCCTCCGCGCCTCCTCGGTGCTCGGAGACGTCCCGATCCACGGCGAAATCGAGCGGCATCTGGCCCTGCACCGCGCGCAGCTGGAGGCCTACCGCCAGCTCGACCAGCGGGGCACCTGGACCGATGCCAACCGCCTGCAGCGGGCCGTGCTGCAGGCGGGCATCATGTTCGAGCAGGCCTGGATCGAGTGGGCCGAGCAGACCCTGCAGGGGGAGTAGGAACACGGACCGGCACACGGCGCCGGGTGGCCGCTGTGCCAAAGGTCACCGCCCGCCGTCGTGCTCCCTGTCCCCGGCCAGCCGGAGCGTGCCGTACACTGGATACATCCCCCACTGTCGGTATTCCCTTAGTTCTGCGCGATAATGCCGTTTACGGTCTTGTCGAAGCGTCTGATTGTGTGTGGGCCCGCCTCTATGCGGCGGGCAGTTTCATGTTTGGGAGCGCCGGCTAAAGAAAACGCCGCCAGGTCTCTCCGCAGCTTGCGGGTGGCCAGCGAAGCGGCGGAAAGCCCTGCCACGGGATTGTAATAGCGCCGGGCTTTGAGTCAGAGGACCGCGGACATTGATGTGCCGCGGCCACCGGTCCCCAGCTGAATACGAGGAACTGCCCCGTGTCCGAAAACACTGTTAACACCCTGCCCGAAAACGCCGACGCCGCCCCGGCCGTCGAAGACGAGAACACCGTACTCTTCACCGACTTCGGCCTCGACGGCCGTGTCCTGGCCGCGCTGACCGACGTCGGCTACGAGAAGCCTTCGCCCATCCAGGCCGCCACCATTCCCGTCCTGCTCGAAGGCCGCGACGTCGTCGGCCTGGCGCAGACCGGCACGGGCAAGACCGCGGCGTTCGCGGTTCCCGCCCTCTCCCGGATGGCCGAGCTGCCGCCGACCAAGAACACCCAGATCCTGGTGCTGGCCCCCACCCGCGAGCTGGCCCTGCAGGTGGCCGAGGCCTTTTCCTCCTACGCCGCCCACATGGACGACTTCACCGTGCTGCCCGTCTACGGCGGCTCCGCATACGGCCCCCAGCTGGCCGGCCTGCGCCGCGGCGCCCAGGTGGTTGTCGGTACCCCCGGCCGCGTGATCGACCACATCGAAAAGGGCTCGCTGGACCTGTCCGAACTCCAGTACCTGGTGCTGGACGAGGCCGACGAGATGCTGCGCATGGGCTTCGCCGAAGAGGTCGACCAGATCCTCTCCAAGACCCCCGAAAGCAAGCAGGTTGCCCTGTTCTCGGCGACCATGCCGACCGCCATCCGCCGGATCGCGAAGAAGTACCTGAAGGACCCGGCCGAGATCACGGTCAAGGCCAAGACCACCACGGGCACCAACACCCGCCAGCGCTACCTGCAGGTCATGGGCCCGCACAAGCTGGATGCCATGACCCGGATCCTGGAAGCCGAAGATTTCGACGGCGTCATCGCCTTCGTGCGCACCAAGATGGCTACCGAGGACCTGGCCGACAAGCTGAAGTCCCGCGGCTACCGGGCCGCCGCCATCAACGGCGACATCCCGCAGCAGCAGCGCGAGCGCACCGTCGAGGCCCTGCGCGACGGCAAGATCGACATCCTGGTCGCCACGGACGTCGCCGCCCGCGGGCTGGACGTCGAGCGCATCACCCTCGTGGTCAACTACGACATCCCGCACGACACCGAGTCCTACGTGCACCGCATCGGCCGCACCGGCCGTGCGGGCCGCTCGGGCGACGCCATCCTGTTCATGACCCCGCGCGAGAAGTACCTGCTGCGGGCGATCGAGAAGGCCACGCGCCAGCCCGTCGAGCAGATGCACCTGCCCTCGGCCGAGACCATCAACAACCTGCGGATGCGCAAGTTCGCGGAGCAGATCACCGAGACCCTGGCGTCCGAGGACGTCTCGATCTTCCGCGACCTGATCGCGAACTACGAGACCGAGCACGACGTCCCGGCCGCCGAGATCGCGGCCGCGCTGGCCGTCATGGCCCAGGGAGGACGCCCGCTGCTGGTCCAGGACCTGCCCGAGGCACCCAAGGGCCAGCGCGAGCGTGCCGGCGGCGGACGCGACGCCATGAATTCACGCGGCCCGTCCCGCACGCTGACCGAGGGCAACGCGACCTACCGGATTGCCGTGGGGCGCCGGAACCGCGTGATGCCCGGGTCGATCGTCGGCGCCATCGCCAACGAGGGCGGCCTGTCCGCCGCGCAGATCGGCGGCATCGACATCCGCTCGGACCACTCGCTGGTCGAGCTGCCCGCTGACCTGAGCAAGGACCAGCTGCGCGCGCTGTCCAAGACCCGCATCGGCGGCGAGCTGATCCACCTGGAGCTGGACGGCGGCCGCAAGCCGCGCCGGGACCGCGACGACGTCGCCGGCGGACACCGCGGCGGCTTCCGCAGCGACCGGGGCGACCGGCCGTTCAAGAAGAAGTTCGAAAGCGACCGCCCCTACAAGAAGAAGTTTGAGGGCGACCGTCCGTACAAGACCGACGGCGAACGCAGCTTCAGCGGCGACCGCAGCTTCGGTGGCGAACGCTCCGACCGTGGATTCGGCGGGGAGCGCAGCGACCGCGGCTTTGGCGCCGCACGCAAGCCGCGCCACACCCGCGGCTAGCCTCCGCGCAGGCCGCGCCACACCCGCGGCTCAGCTGCCGGTTTGGCTTTCAGCCAGGAACCACCCCTCCGGGGCACTTGTCATTGGACAGGTGCCCCGGAGGCATTTAACGTCCACCCGTGTTCAACCAGCCGGCCGGGTGCCGGAAACCACCGTGGAGGCGTGCTCCTCGGAACGGGCGATGGCCGGCACCAGTCCGCGCGCTTCGAAGGACCCGGCCGCTGCCTCCGCCTGCCCCTCGCTCGTTTCCACCAGCACAGACCCGCCCGGCGCGAGCCAGTCCGGCGCCCCGTCCGCGACGCGCCGCATGACAGCGAGGCCGTCAGGACCGCCGTCGAGCGCCCACGGTGCTTCGTGGAGGCGGGCTTCGGGCGGCAGCAACGTGACCTCCGCCGTGGGCACGTAGGGGACGTTCGCGGCCAGGACGTCGACGCGGCCGCGCAATGCCGCGGGCAGGGCCGCGTACAGGTCGCCCGCGTGCACCTGTGCCGCCGGCAGGTTCGCGCGCGCACACGCCACCGCCTCAGGATCCACGTCCGCGGCGTGCAGTTCGGCGGGCCTGAGCAGTGCACCCAGCGCCGCCGCCACGGCCCCCGAACCACAGCACAGATCGACGACGACGCCGGTGGGCACCGGGGCCAAGGCCGCGGCCTGCCGGACCAGGAACTCGGTCCTCCGCCGGGGGACGAAAACCCCGGGGGCAACGCGAATGCGCAAGCCACAGAACCCGGCCCAGCCCAGGACTTGTTCCAGGGGCGTCCCGGCCGCCCGCCGTTCCACCCTGGCGGAAATTTCTTCCCCGGGACCGCCCTCGGCCAGCAGCAGGTCGGCCTCCTCCTCGGCGAAGACGCAGCCTGCCGCGCGCAGCCGGGAGGCGATGTCGTCCCGGCCCCATGGCTGGGAAACCTGCATGTGGAGTCCTTTCTAATGACGCCAGAGTACCCTTTCGTCCGCGTCCGGTGGCTGCCTCGGTGTGATCTTGGCTGCAGTCCGCGCGCCCGAAACGCCGCCGGGGAGAGGCCGCCCGGGGCTGTCCGCGGAGGAGACCGCCGTCGGGCGTGTGGCCTTCACCACGGGGCACGATTCCGATTTCTTATAGGGGCAAATTGCTGGTAATGTATTTCTCCGTTGCCCCCCTAGCTCAGTGGTAGAGCGCGTTCTTGGTAAGAACGAGGTCACCGGATCGATTCCGGTGGGGGGCTCGGAATGGCAAAGCCCGCGTCTGCGTCGCGAGACGCAGCGCGGGCGCTCCCATTCGTGGCGGTGTAGCTCAGCTGGTTAGAGCGCACGACTCATAATCGTGAGGTCCCCGGATCGAGTCCGGGCACCGCTACCGAGACCCTGAGGGGCCCGATCGGAACTATGGTTCCGGCCGGGCCCCTCGGCTGTTAATGCGCCCGCCGCTGACCCCCAAGGCCGTCCCGGGCCGCAGCCCGCGGGTCAGGGGAGCTCTCATTCCTCTTACTAGAGTGGACGCCATGCCCGCCCTGTATCTCGCCCACGGCATCGCCTGGACCCCCGGGGGCCCCCGGCTGCGCCTGGCGGCTCCGGACGGCACGCCGGAGGACCTGCCCGTAACGCAGGGGTCGAGGCTGGGCTTCCGGGTGGTGGACCCCCAGCGCTACTGCCTGGGCAGCCACCGGGTACTTTCGGCCGCGGAGCGCACGCATGTACCCTGCCGGCTGCAGGCTCCGGCGGAGCGGGGTCACCAATGTGTGAACTGCTTCCTCAATGACGACCTGCGCTTCATGCATGACAGCCACCGCAGCGGCCGGGCACCCGAGGGGCTGCTGGCCTACCTCGCCCAACCCCATTGGCTGTATGTGGCCACATTCGCCAACGGTGCCAGCAAGGTGGGTACGGCGGCCCACGTGCGGAAATCGTTGCGGCTGGCCGAACAAGGCGCAGTGGCCGCCCGTTACGTCGCCCGGACGCGCGACGGACGGGTGGTGCGGGTACTCGAGGACGCGGTCTCGGAAAATACCGCCCTGACGCAAGCCGTGCGCAGCGCCGCCAAGTTCGCCGGGCTGCTGGCCCCGCTGCCGCTGCCCGAGGTGGACCGGCTCAACTCCGGCCATGCTGCCACTGTGCGCGAACTGCTGCCTGCCGTGCAACTGGAGGGCTTCTACGTCGTCGACGAACAATGGCAGGTTCCGGCGCTGGCGGCACCGGTTCTGCAGGACGGCGTCAAGAGGGGTTATCCGGGCAGCTTTGCCTCGGGCGACCACGGGTTCATCGTGGAGGGCCTCCTGGGCAGCGTCGCGGCCGCGCGGCTGCAGGATGGCGGACCGCTCTTTTTGGTGGACCTGGGCGGGGTGAAGGGCCGCCGGATCGCCGTCGGCGACTTCGTCTCGGAGCAGCCCGTCATTCAGGAACAGCTGTTCTAGGCAATCCCTGGCGGGCGTTGCCCGGAGCCCCGGCGCACGGCTCCGCGGTTCGGCCAGCAGGGGGCGTGGCCGGTAACCTTGAGGTATGAATCCTTGGGACCTTGGCTCGCCGCTGTACCGCAAGCTGGTCATCTCTGCCATGGTGCTGATCGGCGTCGGGATCCTCCTGTCGGTCATCGCCGCGTCGGCGAGCATCCAATGGCTGATCTGGGCTGCGCTGGCCGCCATCATCACGGGTTTGCTGACCCATTTGGCCGGGCTGCTGGTCCGGTTCCGCGACGCCCGGGCCCGGCAGGCAGCCGCCCACCCGCGGGGCACGCGGCCAGCGAAGCGTCGATAGTCCCATCCACTCCATCCGAAGGAGATCCATGTCCGATCATGCCGGGGTCAACCCCGACCTCGCCGGCCGCACCTACCCGGCCGGCGCCGCCTATACCGTGGGCCGCGAGAAGATCCGGGAGTTCGCTTCCGCGGTCAAGGCCACGCATCCTGCGCACTTCAACGTCGAAGCCGCGCAGGAACTGGGCTACGGCGACCTGGTGGCTCCGCCCACCTTCGCCATCATCGTGGCCCAGCGCGCGGATGCCCGGCTGATCGAGGACCCTGATTCCGGCATCGATTTCTCCCGCGTGGTCCATGCTGACCAGCGGTTCGTGCACCACCGGCCGATCGTCGCCGGCGACGAACTGGTGGCCGAGTTGCACGTCGACCAGGTGCGCGCAATGGGCGGCGGGGCCATGATCACCACCCGGGCGGAAATCAGCACGGTCGCCGGCGAGAAAACGGCCACCACCACGTCGTCGATCCTGGTGAGAGGGGAAGGCCAGTGAGCGTTGAACTGAACGAACTGACTGTTGGACAGGACATTGGCTCACGGAGCATTGAGGTTTCCCGCGCGGACCTGGTCAGGTATGCCGGAGCGTCCGGCGACTTCAACCCGATCCACTGGAACGGACGCTTCGCCGAGCAGGTAGGCCTCCCCGGCGTCATCGCGCACGGCATGTTCACCATGGGCGCCGCGGTGCAGCTGGTGACGGACTGGATCGGCAACCCGGCCGCCGTCGTCGACTACCAGACGCGCTTCACCAAGCCGGTCCTCGTGGAGGATCTTGACGGACCCGGCGCCACGATCGACGTCAGCGGCGCCATCGGGGCCATC
This sequence comes from Arthrobacter sp. Y3223151, assembly GCF_059091125.1. Lineage (NCBI taxonomy): Bacteria > Bacillati > Actinomycetota > Actinomycetes > Micrococcales > Micrococcaceae > Arthrobacter > Arthrobacter sp. Y3223151. Next base: position 161,261 of record NZ_JBNHGI010000007.1, read on the forward strand.
GACCAGGACAACGGCACGGCGCGGGTCGACCTCACCGTGACCGCCGCAGGCGTGAAGGTACTGGTCAAAGCCCAGGCGGTCGTCAAGATTTGGTAAACCGCACCGCGCCCACGGCGGGGGAGAGGCCCACCCCGTGACTGAAACGATTCTTGCGCCGCTGACTACGGTCGGTGTGGGCGGTCCCGCCCGGCAATTCATCGAAGCAGACTCCGAGTCCGAGATCATCGAGGCCGTCCGTGCCGCCGACGAGTCCGGAGACCACCTGCTCGTTATTGGCGGCGGCTCGAACCTCGTGATTTCCGACGACGGTTACCCCGGCACCGTGGTGGCCATTGCCAACCGCGGCTACAGCGTCCGGGAGCATGACGGCGCCGTCGGACTGACGGTGCAGGCGGGCCAGCCATGGGACGAGCTGGTGGCGCTGACGGTCGACAACGGGTGGGCCGGGCTGGAAGCCCTCTCCGGCATTCCCGGACTGACCGGGGCCACGCCTGTTCAGAACGTCGGCGCGTACGGATCCGATGTCTCGCAGACCATCGTCCGGGTCCGCACGTGGGATCGCAAGACCGGGTCCGTCCGGGAATTCGCGAACCGCGACCTCACCTTCGGCTATCGGGATTCCGTCCTGAAACAGAGCACGTCCAATGGATCTCCGCGCTTCGTGGTGCTGGAAGTCGAGTTCCGCCTGGCTCCCAGCCGTCAGAGCCTTCCGGTCCGTTACGCGGAGCTGGCACGCGTGCTCGGTGTCGACGTCGGAGGCGTGGCCAAGGCAGCTGACGTTCGCCGTGAGGTTCTCCGGCTCCGCGCTTCCAAGGGCATGGTCCACGATCTAGCCGACCGGGATACGTTCAGCACGGGCTCGTTCTTCACGAACCCCATTGTCGACATGAACACGGCGGCGAAACTGCCGGCTGACGCGCCACGCTGGCCGGCCGAGGACAAGGCCAAGCTGAGTGCTGCCTGGCTGATTGACCACGCGGGCTTTTCGAAGGGCTTTGGACTTTCCGGAACGTCGAACGGTCCCCTCAGCGGCTACGAGGTGGCGGGCGGCCGCGCCTCGCTTTCGACCAAACACACGTTGGCGATTACCAATCGCGGCGGCGCCAGCGCCGAGGATATCCTCGCGATTGCCCGGGCAGTCCGGGATGGCGTTGAACGGTCCTTCGGGATCCGGCTTCAGCCTGAGCCGCTTCTGATTGGCTGCAGTCTGTAGCTGCAGGCCTCTTGGCCGCCCGGTCTCCTGGGCTCGCGTCTGCCGGTTTAGTCCACGGCGGCTTGTGAGCGCCCGGGGCAGCCGGTGTCCGGCCGTCCGGACGGGGTGCCCGATACCGGCAGAAGTGCGCGCCCTATGAAAGCCCGGGCACTTCGGACACGAGGTCGTCGTCCGCCCGCGCTGGTTCCTTCCGCGTGAGGTGGGTGAAGTAGGCCGCTGTGCCTGCCAAGGCCACGAGTCCTCCGCGTGCGAAGGCTTCGCGCTGCAGCCGGGAGCCCGTGCCTCGCGCCTGGACCTCCTGGCATAGGAGCCTGATGCTGGTCTCGTCCCCGGCGTCGTCAAGTGCTTGCCGGGCGTGCTCGAAGAGCAGGGAGATCACGGTGCCGGCCGGGCAAGGCACGCCGCTGAGGGGATGCAGGAGATTACCGGCGATGCCCCAGCGGCTGGCTTGCCAAGCGGACAACCGGAGTACCGACGCCGGAACCGGTGCAGGGGGCAACCCGGACCTCCACTCTCTCGCCGCCGTCTCCACGAGTGCCCTCGACAAACCGGCGATCAACACGGTGTCGCTGGCCTGAAGGCAGACATCGGCCACCCGGATCTCGACCGTCGGGTGCTTGTGGGACAGCCGCGCGTCGAGATAAAGCATGGCGCGGTCGAGCACGACGCCGCTGTCCAAGGCACGCCGGAGCGAGCGGTGATACGCGGCAGCGGAGCCGAAGATTTCCGATGGCCCGGTGCCCGGCCAGCGCAACCAAGCCTGGGTCCTGTAACCGGCGTACCCGGTGTCGCGGCCCTGCCAGAACGGGGAGTTGCTGCTGAGGGCGGCGAGTACGGGAAGCCAGATCCGGATGCGGTCCAGCACGGCTACGCCCTCCTCCTCAGAATCCACGCTGACGTGGACATGGCAGCTGGAGGTCAAGGACTCTTCTGCGGTCAGCCCGAACTGCGCCCTCAGCGCTTGGACGCGGGTATCAGGAGCTGGATGCGGTGCAGCCGGGGACGGCGACGTGGCCAGCGCGACGGCCCTGGCTCCGGACGCGCGGGCACAAGCGTCGGCCAAGGCTCGTCCGGCTAGAATCTCGGCTTCCAGGTCGGACAAGGTAGCGCGGGGCGGGGAGATGACCTCGATCTGTTCCTGCTGCAGTTCGGTCGCGAGCGTCGGCCCGGTGGAGGCAGCGGCAGCGGCGGGTCCCGTTTGCCCGAATTCCTGGGCTTCTGCCGCCGTGAGGCGGTACCGGTCCATGACGGCTGCCGCACGCGGCACCGACAGGCCCGTGGCGGGGTCGACCAGCAGTAGTTCCTCTTCGACACCGAGAGTGCGCATGTAACCGCCTTTCGCCGGGCTTGTGCCGGTGGTAACGGCCGGGATGCCGCTGCAAGCCGGGCTCACCAACGAGCGTAGGGGCGGGAAGCCTGGCGGTCCACAGCGGCAATCGTCCCTCGCCCCGATGCACTGGCGATTCACCAAGAGGGGCAGACGCTGCGTCGTGCGTCCAGGCCGCGCCGTGCGGGAGGCCCTCGGACATCCGGCGACCCTGTCTGGCGCGGATGCTCCTAGGGAAGGCTAGGGAAGGTCTTCCCGTCTGATCGCCGCGTCAGCTTGCGGGGCGTCGACCTGCGGTGCTCCTGCCGGTCGTGGAATGCGCTGCCGTTCCACGCGGCGCTTGGAATGTGCGGATAGCTCGTCATGCCGAAGCATGAAGCGGATGATGCTCGGGCGAAGCGCACGGAGATTGACCAGACCGCTGCCGCAAAGCCAGCAGACCAGGCGGTAGCTGTGGTTCACCTGGACCAAGCGGTCGGTACCGTGATCCATGAGCCAGTCAGGTGATAAGAACTCATGCATCGGTGGCAGCAGATAATCGGCGGGCAGTAGCCGTGCGAAGGCATCGTGCGGCTCGAAACACTGTTCCAACTGGAGCATCATCCACCATTCTTCGGAGAGGTAGGCAGGACCGCAGGTCTCCAGAAAGCGCCGCAGGTGAGCCTCCAACCTGAGTGAGCGGTCGAGCTGGATTGGTCTTACCTGACGTTGTTGGACGAAGAACTCCCGAAGCACATCGTCGATTCGTGCCTTGGGCCTCGCATACCTGGTCACTGTTGAATCCTCTTGCTATGGGTTTCGCTTTGGGTCGCTAAGAACGGTGGCGGGGTGTCTGTCTAGAACGGCGGTTGGGTGTTGTCCCATGGGCCGTCCGTGGCTTCGTCTCCGCCATTGCCGCCGTCGTCGCCGTCTCCGCCGTCCCCGCCGTCGCCGCCCCTTGGACCGATTGCCGGTTCGTCCGGGCTTTCCGTGGCTCCGCCGCTGGGTGCCGAGGGGAGCGTGAGTGTCCACCCTTCGTCGGGGGTGGTGGTGTAGGTGTGGCCGGAGCGGGTGGTGAAGTGCAGGGTCCCGTCGGGGTCCTGCGTGACGGTTCCGCCGCCGTTGTGTTTGGTTATGTGGCCGGGTTTGCACCTGGCGCTGAGATTTTCCAGGACTGTTTTGCCGCCGTCTTCCCAGGCGATCGTATGGTCGATCTCGCATTGGTCCGCCGGGACGGTACAACCGAAGTCGCGGCAGTGGCGGTCGCGTAGCCGGACGAGGCGTTTGAGCCATTCGGGCGGGTGGCGCAAGTCTTTGGCGACGGCGGCTGCCTTGCCATAGTCATCGGTGAGCACGATCAACCAGGACTTGGCCAGCGCGGCAAGGTCGCGGGTCATGCCCGGCGGGATGGGCCCGTACCCGGTGAGGTCACCGGGTTCTTCGGAAAGCCGCAGCAAGGTTGCAAGGGGCGCGGTCACGGCGACGGAAGCGGTCACGTTCCCGGCACCGCAGGTACAGGGCCCCTGCCGTGCCGTTGCGGCGGCCGCGGTGTTTCGGGCGGTGTCCACCGCAACTTCCGCGTCTGGGATCTTGGGGCCGGTTTCTTTGGTGGTGCCCGGTAGGGTCCCGGCGGCTGCGGCTGCCGTTTCCGTTGCCGTTGCGGGGCCGCGGGCGGTCCCGGATCCGGCCGCCGTTCCGGAACGGGTCGGTGGCCGCGGGCCGGCTGCCGCTGGGTGGGCCGCTGTTTCGCCGTTGGCGGTGGCTGTTTGGGTGGAGACTGTGTCGCCGGCGGCGGGTCCGGTTGGCGTGGCGGCTGTGTCGCCGGCGGCGGGTCCGGTTGGCGTGGCGGTGGCCGTGGCGGGCCGGTAGGCGTGGCCGGGGTAGCGCAGGAGCATGTCGGTGAAGACGTCGGCGCGGAGTTGGCCCAGGGTGCGGGTTTCGTCAACGGTTTGGAGTTTGCGGGCGTGGGCCTGCATCAGGTTGTAGGCGAGCAGCGCCTTGTCCGCGCTGGTGCGGATGTAGAGTTCGGCCATCCCGTCATCCTGGGGCTGGTAGTGGACGGTGCGGCGTTCCATCGCGGCTTTGTGCCGGGTCTCGAGGGGTTCGGGGTGCAGCCGGTCGCGGACGGTGCGGGCCCGGGCCTGGACGGATTCCAAGGTGATGGTCCCGGCGCCGGGAACAACGCGGGCTTCGTAGCCGGCCAGGACCTCGGGCGGCAGGTCGGCGCCTTTGCGGGCGATGGCGGTGGCGCGGGGCAGGTCGAGGTCGCCGTTGTCGAGGGCCGCGAGCGTGGCGGGCATGCAGGTGGCGATCTGGTGTGCGTCGGCCAGTTCCGCGGCCGCGCGTTGGCGGGGCAGGGCCAGGACGGGTGCCAGTTCGTTGGCGGCGTGCCGGCAGATCCCGTCCGGTGCCCCGGCATCGGGCCCGGTGGCCGGGCGGAGCACCGCCAGGCGGTGCACGGCCCGCAGCCGTCGGGACTGGGTCCAGGCCTCGTGCTTGCGCACCGCCTGGAGGTAGTCGAGGGTCGACCAGTCGTCCAGGGCCGCGGGGTCGGTGCCGGCGAGCAGGCCGGCCAGTTCCGCCGGTCCCAGCTCCTGCCAGTCGTCCGCCCACCCCCGCGGCACCGGTACCGGCTCGGCGGAACCATCCTCGGGCGCGGCACCGTCGTCGGGCGCGGCAGGGGTACCGGAGGATTCCTCCGGCTCCTGCGCCTCGTCGAACGGTTCCGCTGCCATACTTCAACGCTACGCAGCCCACGCCCCGGGTAGAACGGGTCTTCGAGGAAAGTGCAAAACCTTCCCCCGACGACTGCCTGTGGAGGACAACTGAGCAGGCGGACGGCTGAACGGGGAGCCGTCCATGCCGGTGCAGGACAAGTTGGGAGGCGAACGATTCAACGCGGAGCCGTCACCTGCCGGTGGAAGACGCGGTCCCCTGCGTAGTGTCCTGATGTGGACAGCTCAGGGTACGGCGTAGCGGGACTTCCATGGCAGCATGCGCCGCGGAAAAGCGTACCTGCCAACAGCGGGAGCCCGCCCCAAAGGGACGGGTCCGCCCCTAAACAGCAGGAGCCCGCCCCAAAGGGACGGGCTCCTCATGGCTCTGCGCCTCCGCCGGCACTCCTGCCGGCCGGCAGGCCCTAAAGGTTGCCGGTGGCGATGCGCAGCATGCGGCGCAACGGTTCCGCCGCGCCCCACAGGAGCTGGTCGCCCACGGTGAAGGCGCTGATGTACTCGGGGCCCATTTCCAGCTTGCGGATACGGCCTACCGGGATCTCGAGCGTGCCGCTGGCTGCCACCGGCGTCAGGTGCTCCATGGTGGCTTCCTTGGTGTTGGGAACCACGCGGGACCACTCGTTGTCGGCGTCGATGATCCGCTCGATTTCGGCCACCGGCAGGTCCTCGGTGAGCTTCAACGTCAGGGCCTGCGAGTGCGACCGCATGGCACCGATGCGGACGCACAGCCCGTCGAACGGGATCCGCTTGTCGTCGCTCAAGCCCAAAATTTTGTTGGTCTCGGCGGGGGCTTTCCATTCTTCCTTGGACTGTCCGTTGCCCAGGTCCTTGTCGATCCACGGGATAACGGATCCCGCCAGCGGCACGCCGAACTGGGAGGCATCCAGTTCGGGGCTGCGCTGCTGGGCCAGGATCTTGCGGTCGATCTCCAAGATGGCAGAAGCGGGCTGCGCCAGCTCGTCGGCCACCGCGGCGTTCAGCGTACCGAACTGGTTCAGCAGTTCGCGCATGTGCCGGGCGCCGCCGCCGGAGGCCGCCTGATAGGTCATGGACGTGCCCCACTCGACGAGGCCGTTCTTGAACAGCCCGCCCAGGCCCATGAGCATGCAGGAGACGGTGCAGTTGCCGCCGATGAATTCCTTCACGCCCCGCGCCAGGCCGGCGTCGATCACGTCGCGGTTCACCGGGTCCAGCACAATGATGGAGCTGTCCTGCATCCGAAGGGTGGACGCCGCGTCGATCCACAGGCCGTCCCAGCCGGCGTCGCGCAGCTTCGGGTACACCTCGGCGGTGTAGTCGCCGCCCTGTGCCGTCAGGATGATCGGCAGCTTTGCCAGCGTCTCGATGTCGTACGCGTCCTGCAGCTTGCCCGCACCCGCGGCGAAGGACGGGGCGTCGCCGCCGGCGTTCGACGTGGAGAAAAACACGGGGTTGATGAGGTCGAAGTCGCCTTCATCCTGCATGCGCTGCATGAGGACGGAGCCGACCATGCCGCGCCAACCGATCAGGCCGACGGACTGGGCAGATGAAGTGGCTGCAGGGGAAGTCATGCATTCCATTTTACCGGCCGGGTCAATTTGGGCGCTGTGAGCTACGCAGCACTGCGGAAAAGGATGCATCACACGTACGACGACGGCGCCCGCCGTCGGCGTTACCCTCTCCGGGCATACCCTCACCGCGCACGCCCAGGCCGGGCCTTATTCGGTCGGGCCTACTTCCGGGCCGCGGACCCAGAGCGAGATGCGGTAGCGGGTGCCGTTGGCCGCGGTGTGCCAGTCCTCGGTGGGGGTGACGCCCTCGAACGTCCACTCGGGGCCGAGCTGCGGCGCGTACGTGTCGCCGTCCGTCTCCATGTTGATGACCGTCACCGAGGCCGCGTTCGCGTGCTGCCGGGCGAGGTTGAAGATCTCGCCGCCGCCCAGGATCCAGATTTGGTCGCCGCCCGGGCTGGCCGCAGCCTCCGCCAGGGCGTCCTCAATGGTTCCGACGACGACGGCGCCCGCCGCGGCCAACTGTTCGCGCAGGTCCGGCCGCCGGCTGACCACGATGTTGGTGCGCCCCGGCAGCGGCCGGTACTTGTCGGGGAAGGACTCCCAGGTCTTGCGCCCCATGATCACCGGGTGGTTCAGCGTGGTCCGCTTGAAGTGTGCCAGGTCCTCCGGCAGGTGCCAGGGCATTCCGCCGTCGCGGCCGATCACGCCGTTGCTGGTCTGAGCCCAGATCATGCCGACCACCGGAGCGGAGCGAGCCCCGGACCGTCCGGCCCCGAGCACGGCTTCGGCGACGCTGTCCGGGTACGGGCGCGCGGCCAGGTGGTCGGCGCTCATACGGCCACCGGTGCCTTAATGGCCGGGTGGTGCTGGTAGCCGGCCACCTCGAAGTCCTCCAGCGAGTAGTCGAAGATGCTCTCCGGCTTCCGCAGGATGTTGAGCGTGGGGTAGGGGTAGGGCTCGCGCGACAGCTGCTCGCGGACCTGGTCCACGTGGTCGTCGTAGACGTGCACGTCCCCGCCGGTCCAGATGAATTCGCCCGGCTCCAGGCCCACCTGCTGCGCCAGCATCAGGGTAAGCAGCGCGTAGGAGGCGATGTTGAACGGCACGCCCAGGAACATGTCCGCGCTGCGTTGGTACAGCTGGCAGGACAGCCTGCCGTCCGCCACGTAGAACTGGAAGAACGCGTGGCACGGCGGCAGCGCCATGTTCTTGATCTCCGCCACGTTCCACGCCGAGACGATGTGCCGGCGCGAGTCCGGATTGTTCTTCAGGTCTTCCACCAGATTGGCGATCTGGTCGATGTGTCCGCCGTCGGGCGTGGGCCAGGAGCGCCACTGCACCCCGTAGACCGGGCCGAGCTCGCCGTCGGCGTCGGCCCATTCATTCCAGATCTTGACGCCGCGTTCCTGCAGCCATTTCGCGTTCGAATCGCCGCGCAGGAACCACAACAGCTCCAGCGCCACTGACTTGAAGTGCACGCGCTTGGTGGTGATCAGCGGGAAACCCTGGGCCAGGTCGTAACGGAGCTGGCGGCCGAAGACGCTGCGGGTGCCGGTGCCGGTGCGGTCGGATTTGGCCGTGCCGTTGGCCATGACGTCGCGCAGCAGGTCCTCGTACGGGGTGGGAATCGCGTTCACAGCGTCCAGTGTAGTTGAGGGGTGCTGCGGCGGCTGCCGAGGGACGGCAGGCTCACGGTGCGTCCGGCGCCAGCCCGCGCGGGCGCCGCAGCTGGCCGCGCACCAGGTTCAGGACCGTCTCATCGTCCAGTCCCGCGTCCCGGGCGGCGCGCACCAAATGTACGACGGCGAGGCCCACCTCGGCGGAACCCGCTGCGGTTTGGTGCGTGGCGGCTGCCGTGTCAGCCACGGTAGTGCCATGGCGCCGGCGGCTGACGAGCAGGCCCGCGGCCTCAAGCTCCTTGTACGCACGGGCCACGGTGCCGGCGGCCACACCCAGGTCTGCGGCCAGGCTGCGCACCGGGGGCAGGCGTTGTCCGGCAGCCAACGTGCCGACGGCGATGAGCGAGGCAATCTGGCTGCGGATCTGTTCGTACGGCGGAGTCGGTGCCGCCAGGTCCACCCGGATCTGGGTGCTCACGGTGTGCGGTCCTGGTGGACGGCGGACTCGTCGCGGTCCCGGCCGGGGCCGGGAGGCCCGCCGTCGGCGTTGCCGGAGTGCTGCGTGACGGGGTGGCCGATATAGCCGGCCATCGAACGGCGCGGTCGCGATGCTCCCGGTAGAAGAGCCAGCACGATGGCGGCCAGGTAGAGCACGGCCGTGGTGATGCGGAGCGCTGTATGCAGGCCGGGGGAAAGCTGGTGGAGGTAGGACGAGATGCCGCCGTCCAGGAACCAGCCCCAGGCCGCCGGATGGGCGTTGAGCAGTTGGGCGGTCAGGGCGAACAGCCCGGCGGCGGTCATCCGCGCAACGCGGAAGCCGGATACGCAGCGGAGCAAGTTGTCCGCCTCCGGGGTTGCCTTGAACAGCGGGGGACGGCGGTGCACCAACAGGACGGCCGCTGCGCCGAGCAAGAGCAGGGCAAGACCGGCCACGGCGAAGGCTGCCAGCAGGTCGGGCTGTCGGCCCGGGGCGGCGGCATTGCAGCCGATGGCGACGGCGAGCAGCACCGCGCCGGCGGCAACGGCGGCAAGGAGCGGGCGCGGAACCAGCCGGGCCGCAGGCACCATTCGGTCGTAAGAGGGCGAGCCGGAAGTGGCTTGGCCGGACGATCTGGTGTGGCCGCGCCAGAGCCGAACTTCCCCGGCTGCGACAAAGGCCAAAAACACGGCCACCGGCACGGCAAACGCCAGAGGCAGCAATAATAAGGGCGAAGCAGGGAAGATGGGGTTCCCGTCGTCGGAGACGGTGGCCGGCTGGACCGCGAAACCGGCCCACCCACCGACAGCAACCAGCGCAACTGCGGTGAAGACCATCGCGACGGTATGCGTGGACTCCGTGATCTCCTGCCCCGCGGCGTAGCTGCCGCGGTAGATGACCGGACGGCCCGGAGTGCCATCGGGGGCCAGCAGGGGAGGGCGCCACAGGGCCATGGCGATCATCAGCGTGACCGTGAGCCAGCCTGCCAGTTGCTGGGCGGGTTCCCAGCCGGTGGCCGGTGCCGGTCCGTCGAGGATGAGGGCCGGCGCCTGGTGATTGGCGAAGCTGACTGCCATGGTGCCGAGCGAGGCGAAGAGCAAGGTGGCCGTGCGGAACAATCGATTGATGAGGATGCGCCGCAAGATCTCGTTGTCCTCGCGGTTGAGCGAGTCCACGGAGCGTCTGCGCACGATGACCGCCGTCGCAGTGGCGACGCCGGCCGCGAGCGTCAGGATGCCGATCAGCAGGATCGGCGCAAAGTAGCTGCCGGGCTGGCGGCCGTTGTGCCCGCCGGAGACCTCAACACCGGCGACGGATTGGGAACCGCTGAATCCTTCGATGCCCGGCAACTCCCGGACGACGATCGCCGCGATCACGGCCAGCACGGCCGCCGCGATCATGACCGAGAGCAGCGCCGCGGGGATGTAGTCGCGGATGCGCCGGATAGTGATGTCGGCGCGGCGGACCCTGCCGCGGGGCTTGGGCCAGGTGTATTGGCCGATGATGTAGATTCCGGCCAAGCTGACCAGCGGCACCAGGACGGTCAGCAGGTCCGCCAGCCAGGAAGGCGCCGGTGTATGTCCGGCGTAGTACGTGGCCGGAATATCGCCGACCTTCGAGGCCGCAGACAGCCCGCTGGCGAAGAACGCGATGAGGGCCGTCCAGAACGCATGCATCCGGGCGGCATCACGGGCGGTGTCGGGCGCGGCGTCGCTGCGGCCCGCGATGATCCGCAGCACGCCGTAGATGATGACGGCGCCGAACAGCAGCCCGGTGATGGTGCTGGTCAGTAAGTCCACGATCCCCCTCGTGCTGTATCAATGGATCAAGTATTTGATACAAAGCGGCCAGGGGTCAAGGGTGGGGGTTGCCGGGCGGCACGAGCACTCGTCAGATGCCGCTAGTCGTCGTAGGCGTCGAGGATTTCGAGCGCGACGATCCGCCCGCCCCGGTGCTTGGCGATGTGGCAGACCAGCACGGCTCCCGGCCGCAGGTAGGGATCGTCCGTGGGCAGCTGCGCGGCGAGTTCGGGATCCATCCGGTCCGCCAGCACCTGAAACAGGTTCGGCAGCACCGGCCGGTGGCTGCAGACGGCGGTGGGCTTGCCCTTGTCGAGCATCTGGATGAGGGCGGCCCGGGCCTTCTTCGGGTTGCGCTCGTTGTTGTGCTCGGTGATGGCCTCGACGGTCCGCAGCTTGGTCTGGGTGTGCAGCACGTACGGGGTGACGGTCTGGACGCAGCGCAGCCAGGGGCTCGAGACGATCCGCTTGGGTTTCCACGCGGACAGCATCCGGCACACCGCCAGCGCCTGCCGCCGTCCGGTGGCCACCAGCGGGCGCTCGCCCTCGGCCTGCGACCAGGCGGACCGCGGTTTGGCCTTGGCATGGCGGACGACGACGAACGGATAGGTATCGAGTTCGTTCCGCTGATGCGCGGCCTCCAACGCTTCCAGCGGTTCCACGTCCGAACGGTTGGTCAAGAGTTCACGGGCCGTGGCGGGCGGACACCACAGCACGCGGTCCACCTCCTCGCCGTCGGGCACGGGGTCCTGTTTCTCCAGCTTGGCGGCCCAGTACACCACCTGCTTGAGTCCGGCGTTGACGCGGTAGCGGATGGTGGGCAGCGGGATGCCCAGCCGCACCTGCACGCCGATTTCCTCGTGGACCTCGCGGACCGCGCACTCGGGGGTGGTTTCGCCCCGGTCCAGCTTGCCCTTGGGCCAGGACCAGTCGTCGTAGCGCGGCCGGTGGATCAGCAGCACTTCCAGCCGGCCCTGGCGGACGCGCCAGCACAAAGCCCCGGCGGCGGTGATCCTGACGCCCGGGGGAGCACCGGCGTCGCTGGTCTTGCTCTGCGTCATCAGCGGCGGGTGACGGTGCGCTGGCGGGAGCGGGAGGCGAGCAGCCAGGACTGGATATCCGAGAGCGGGTTGCCGTCGTCGTCCTTGTGGTGCCTGGTCCACGCGCCGTCGCTGTCCAGGTGCCAGCTGGCGGTGCCGGGGTCCACGTAGCGGTCCATCACGGCCAGCAGGTCGTTGATGTCCTCGCGGGAGTTCAGTTGCACCAGCGTCTCCACGCGGCGGTCGAGGTTGCGGTGCATCATGTCGGCGGAACCGATGTAAACCACCGGTTCGCCGCCGTTGGCGAAGCCGAACACGCGCGAATGCTCCAGGAAGCGGCCGAGGACGGAACGGACCCGGATGTTTTCGCTCAGTCCCGGGACGCCCGGCCGCACCGCGCAGATCCCGCGGACAATCACGTCCACCCGCACGCCGGCCTGCGAGGCGCGGTAGAGCGAGTCGATGACGGCCTCGTCCACCATCGAGTTCACCTTAATCACCACGCGGGCGGCTCGGCCGGCCTTGCTGTTCGCGATCTCCTTCTCGATCCGGTCGATCAGCCCGGAGCGCACCGACCGCGGGGCCACCAGCAGCCGCTTGAACGTGGACTTCGGGGCGTAGCCGGAGAGCTGGTTGAACAGCTTGGACAGGTCCTCGCCCACCTGGTAGTTCGCCGTCAGCAGGCCCAGGTCCTCGTAGTAGCGGGCGGTGCGCGGGTGGTAGTTGCCGGTGCCGATGTGGCAGTAGCGGCGCAGCCCGTCGCCTTCCTGCCGGACCACCAGCGAGAGCTTGCAGTGCGTCTTCAGGCCTACGATGCCGTAGACCACGTGGACGCCGGCCTGTTCCAGCTTCCGCGCCCAGTCGATGTTCGCCTGCTCATCGAACCGGGCCTTGATCTCCACCAGCGCCAGCACCTGCTTGCCGGCCTCGGCGGCGTCGATCAGCGCGTCCACGATCGGCGAATCGCCCGAGGTCCGGTACAGCGTCTGCTTGATCGCCTGCACCTTCGGGTCGGCGGCGGCCTGCTCCAGGAAGGCCTGCACGGAGGTGGAGAACGAGTCGTACGGGTGGTGCAGCAGGATGTCGCGCCGGCGCATGGCCGCGAAGACGTTGGCCGCCTTGGACGTTTCGCTTTCGTTCAGGTGGCGGCTGGTGTGCGCCAGCTGCTTCGGATACTTCATGTCCGGCCGGTCGATCTGGTAGATCGCCTCCAGCCCGCGCAGGTCCAGCGGCGCGGGCAGCGCGTACACCTCGGATTCCTCGACGCCGAGTTCGCGCACCAGCAGTTCGCGCACGCTGGGGTTGATGTCCGTGGCCACTTCCAGCCGCACGGGCGGCCCGAACCGGCGGCGCAGCAGTTCCTTTTCCAGCGCCTGGAGCAGGTTCTCGGCGTCGTCCTCTTCGACTTCCAGGTCCTCGTTGCGGGTCACCCGGAAGGTATGGTGCTCCAGCACCTCCATGCCCTGGAAGAGCAGGTCCAGGTGCTGGGCGATGACGTCTTCCAGCGTGATGAACCGGGCCGTGCGGCCGGGGATCGAGCCGGCGCGGGGGCCGTCCACGGGGATCAGCCGCGAGAGCTGGTCCGGGACCTTGAGGCGGGCAAAGAGTTCCTTCTCGCTCACCGGGTTGCGCACGATCACGGCCAGGTTCAGCGAGAGCCCGGAGATGTAGGGGAAGGGGTGGGCCGGGTCCACGGCCAGCGGCGTCAGGATCGGGAACACCCGCTCCCGGAACATCACGGACAGTTCGGTCCGCGCCGCCTCGTCCAGCTCGTCCCAGCGCACGATGTGGATGTGTTCGTAGGCCAGCGCCGGGCGGATCTGCTCGGCGAAGATCCGGGCGTGGCGCTGCTGCAGCTTGTGCGCGGCGACCTTGATTTGTTCGAGCTGCTCGATCGGGGAGAGCCCGGCGGCCGATGGCACGGCCAGCCCGGTGGCGATCCGGCGCTTCAGGCCCGCCACCCGGACCATGAAGAATTCGTCCAGGTTGGAGGCGAAGATGGAGAGAAAGTTCAGCCGCTCCAGCAGGTAGAGGTCTTCGTCCTCGGCCAGTTCCAGGACCCGTGCGTTGAAGTCCAGCCAGCTGATTTCCCGGTCCAGGAAGCGTTCCAGCGTGAAGTCCCCGTCGGGCGCCAGCGAGGGCGCGAACTCGGGAATGTCGATGCGGTCCTGGGTGGCGCGGGCAGGGACCATTTCCGAGGAACCCAGCCGGGGAATGGCTGCGGTTTCGGGTTCGATGACCATGCTCTCTCCTGGGGCGTTGGGGGCGGGCCGGACTCACCTCATCGTAGAGGCGTCCGGTAGCTATAAGGTTACCGACTGTTGCCCGCCGGCCTGCTCCCGCGGTGCGTACATCACATCCGCATCCCAGCGGGTGAAACCCAGCTTGCGGTAAAGCCCGACGGCGGGCTCGTTGTCCGCGTCGACGTAGAGCATGATGGCGTGCTCGCCGGCGTCCTGCAGGTGCTTGATGCCGGCGATGGTCAGCGCCTTGCCCAGCCCGGTGCCCTGCGCCTGGGGCGTGACGCCCACGACGTACACTTCGCCGATGGACGGGTGGCTGCCAGAGCGCGGGTGGACCTTGGTCCAGTGGAACCCGACCAGGCCGCCGCCGTCCTCGCGCTCGGCCAGCAGGAAGCCGGCCGGATCGAACCAGTCCTCGGCCATCCGCGCCTTCAGGTCGGAGAGCGTCATGGCGCCCTGCTCGGGGTGGTCGGCGAAGGCCGCGGCGTTGGCGGCCAGCCACGCCTCCTCATCCCTGCCGGGCACGAAGGAACGGATGGCCACTCCGGGCGGCAAGTCGGCGGCGGGCAATCCGGTCGGGTGGGTCAGGCGCATCCGCCACAGCTCCCGGACCGGGGCGAAACCGAAGCGCGCGGCCAGCCGCCCCGCGGCCTCGTGGCCGCCGTGCGACCAGGCCTTGAGGCCGGGCAGTTCGGTGTGCTGCCGGACGGCCTCGACCAGCCGGGTCCCCACGCCCTCGGCGCGGTAGGAAGGGTGCACCACCAGTTCCAGGACGTTGTCGGTGCCGGCAGCGGTGGCAAGGCTGACGACGGCGACCCCGGCCAGCGCCGTCGCGGTGGCGGGATCGGAGCGCTCTTCGCCGGCGTAGGTCGCCAGCACCAGCACGTCGGCCGACTCCGGGGCCCGCAGGTTCACCCACGTCTGTTCGGACAGCGGGGGATTGCCGTCGGACTCTTCGGCGGCGGCGGCCAGCGCCTTGATGTCCGCGAGGGTCTCGGCGTCGGGGGCGCCTTTGATGGTCAGCACGGGCCAGAGGTCCGAATCCGATGCAGTCATGAGCACAGACTATCCGAGCGGCCTTCGACGGCGGGAGGGCACCGCGGTCCGCTGCAGGCCCGGCCGCCTCAGCCGACGCCGCTGGGTTCTTCTTCCGCCTCGCGCACCAGCGTGAACCGGTAGCCGACGTTGCGGACCGTGCCAATCAGCTGCTCGTGGTCCGGGCCCAGCTTGGCCCGCAGCCGCCGCACGTGCACGTCGACCGTGCGCGTGCCGCCGTAGTAGTCGTAGCCCCAGACCTCGTGCAGCAGCTGGTCGCGGGTGAACACCCGGCCGGGGTGCTGGGCCAGGTACTTGAGCAGTTCAAATTCCTTGTAGGTCAGGTTCAGCGGCTGTCCGCCGACGCGCGCGCTGTAGCTGGCCTCGTCGATCACCACGCCGGAGGCGTGGATCTCCGTCCCGGTGTCCTGGTCGCCGGCACGGGCGCGGGCGATCACCAGCCGCAGCCGCGCCTCGACCTCGGCCGGCCCGGCGGTCACCAGCACCACGTCGTCGGCAAGCCAGTTGGCGCTGACGGCGGCCATGCCGCCCTCGGTGAGCACCAGCATCAGCGGTGCCCCCAGGCCGGTGGCCTTCAGCAGTTGGGTGAGCGAGCGCGCCCCGGCCAGGTCCTTGCGGGCATCAACCATGACCACGTCGGCCGGATCGGTTTCCAGCAGGGCGGTCGGTTCGGCCGGCAGGATGTGGACCTTGTGGTTCAGCAGCTCGAGGGCGGGCAGGACGTCGATCGACGAGCCGGGACTGTTGGTCAACAGCAGAATGTGCGGCATGGTTCCTCCAGGGGGTTTCGCGGCGCACATCATCGGGCCGGGCCCGGCAGGTCCTCACACACGCAGGCGCAGCCTGCCGGACGGTGGCATAAGTATAGCGCCGCGCCCCGCCGGGCCGCGGTTTCTCGCCCCGCCCCTGCGTCATAGGGCAGTATGACTAGCGTGAAAACGTGGATCGTCGCCGCAGCCGCTGCCGCCGTACTGTGCGCCGTCATCGGCGCCTCCTACCTCTCCCTCCCGGTGCTGACGGCGGCGGTGTGCGTCGCCGCGGTGGTGATCGGGGTCGGTTGGCCGGTGTTGCTGGGCGTGCCCGCCAAGAAGACCCTTGCCGCCGTCATCTCCCTGGCCGGGATTGCGACGGCGGTGCTCGCCGGCCTCGCGCCCGCCGGCATGCCGCTGCTCTGGATGGCGGTGGTGATTGCGCTCGGCGTGATGGCCGTCTTCCTGATCCAGCTGCTCCGAGGCACCGGCCAGCCCCGGCGGCTCGAATCGACCTTCGGCGCCAGCGCCGGCGTGGTGCTCACCTCGCTGGGCGCCGGCTGGGTGGCCGCCGACCGGCTCTCGGCCAATGCAAACAACGGCGGAATGATGCTGGTGACCGGGATCAGCATGCTGGTGGCCATCGGCGTCTGCCTGCTGCCCTGGCCCGACCGGATCGTCGCGCCGCTGGGCGTGGTCCTGGCCCCGCTGGCGGGGGCCCTGGCCGCCCCCTTGTTCTCCACCGTCCACATGCTGCCCGCCGCGGCAGTGGGCGCCGTCGCCGGCATCATCCTGGTCAGTTTCCGCCGGCTCGTGCTGGCCGACGGCGGTCCCACCCGGCTGCCGGCGATGCTCGCCGTCGGCGCCGCCCCGATCATGGCCGCCGGATCGCTGGTCTACTTCCTGGAGCGGATGCTGCTGCGCTGAATGAGCGGGGCCGCCGAATGAGCGGGGCCGCTGAATGATCGAGGTCACAGTGCGGGCCGGCGTCACGGGCAGGCATCCTGCGGCCGGGGCCGTTACTATGGAGCCATGTCGTATCTCGGTCTTGAAATTTTCTACCTGTCCCTGCTGGTCCTCGCCGGCCTTGGCATCGCGGGCTTTGCCTCGCTGGTGGTTTACCGCCTGTTCAAGGGCCAGAAGTAAGCGACCAAAGCTTAACGATGCCGATTGAACTCCCGACGGAGCTGACCCCGGAACTGGTGCCGCTGTCCTGGCTGCTGGGTACCTGGGAAGGTGCCGGCCGGTTGGGGGCGGGCGAGGAGGGGGACGAACATTTCGTCCAGAAGGCCACGTTCACGCAGAACGGCCTGCCCTACCTGCAGTACACCGCCGAAAGCTGGCTGACCGACGAGGATGGCAACCGGCTGCGCCCGCTGTCGGTGGAAACCGGCTTTTGGGCGCTGGACCGCAAGCTCAACGACGCCGACGTCGGCCCGGGCCTGGTCCCCGCCGAAATCGTGCCGGCCCTGAAGTCCGCGGACGAGGTCGAAGAGCTGCGCAACTCCGACGGCGGCTTCGACATCACCGCGACCATCGTGCACCCCGGCGGTATCTCCGAGCTCTACTACGGGCAGATCAAGGGCCCCCGCGTGCAGCTGAGCACCGACATGGTGATGCGCGGTTCGCAGTCCAAGGACTACAGCGCGGCCACACGCATCTTCGGCCTGGTCAACAACGATCTTTACTGGCGCTGGGACGTGGCCGAGGCCAAGGGCAAGGACCTGGCCCCGCACGCCTCGGCGATCCTGGCCAAGCGCGCCTGACCGGCCGGGAATTTGGCACGGCCGCCGGGAGTTGACGCCGGTATGACCTACCGCAGCCCTTTGCTCCTGCAACACGGCGCCGTCGAAGCCTCCGGGGCCGACGCCGGCGTCGCCGCCCACTACTCCGACCCGCTGCGCGAACAGCGCGCGCTGGCCCGCGGCGAGGCCGTCACGGACCTTTCCCACCGCGGGGTGGTGACGGTGGCCGGCGAAGACCGGCTGAGCTGGCTGAACACGCTCTCCTCGCAGCTGCTGCTGAACCTGAAGCCGGGCCAGTCCAGCGAGGCGCTGCTGCTCACCGTGCAGGGCCGGATCGAATACGACGCCCGCATTGTCGACGACGGCGAACGCACCTGGCTGATCGTCGAATCCTTCGAAGCGGCGCCGCTGGCCGCATGGCTGGACAGAATGAAGTTCATGCTGCGGGTAGAGGTTGCCGATGTCTCCGCCGACTGGGCCGTGGTGGGGTCGGTCAGGCCGGTCCCGGCCTTCGAGGGCAGCCTCGTGTGGCAGGACCCGTGGCCGCAGATCGGTGCCGGCGGCTATGCCTACACCGGCATCGAGGAACCCAAGCACCCCGGCCTGGAACGGTCCTGGTACGAATACCTGCTTCCCGCGGCCGACCTGGAATCGGCCGTCTCCGGGCTGCAATTGGCCGGGGTCTGGGCCGCCGAGGCGCTGCGGATCGCCGCGTGGCGGCCGCGGGTCGGGGCGGAGACCGACGAGAAGACCATCCCGCACGAACTGGACCTCATCCGTACCGCCGTGCACCTGGAGAAGGGCTGTTACAAGGGCCAGGAAACCATCGCCCGCGTGCACAACCTGGGCCGCCCGCCGCGCCGGCTGGTGTTTTTGCAGCTGGACGGCTCGCAGCACACGCTGCCGGTCCCGGGCAGCGACGTGATGCTCGGCGACAAGCGCGTCGGCGCGGTCACGTCCGCGGCGCAACACTACGAGATGGGACCGATTGCGCTGGCCGTGGTCAAGCGCTCGGTCGATCCGCAGGCGCAGCTGACCGTGCTGGACGACGGCGAGAGCTACGACGCCGCCCAGGAAGTGATTGTCACCCCCGACGCCGGCCAGGTGGTCGGCCGCCAGACCGGGTTCCTGCGCCCGCCGCGCTGAGCCTCGTCGGCGCGCAGCCAGCCACCTTGCGGCCGCGCCGGCGCCCAGGCGCCGCCGCGGTCACCTTTGCTTCTGCAGGATCACCGAGGTCTGGGTGCCCGCGTCCCAGAACCCCAGGCTCGCGGCCAGCGCCCGGGAGGCCCTGTTCTCTTCGTGCGAGCGCCACTGCGGAATGAGTCCGGAGGAGAGCGCCTCGTGGCCGGCGATCGCCGCGATCAACGCGCCGGCTCCGCGGCGCCGGTAGGCGGGCGCGGTCAGCACGCCCACGTGGCCGAGGATCTGCTGCCACTCCTGGTAGCCCGCGCCGGCCATCGGGGTGCTCCCGTCCAGCAGCACAAACGACTTGTCCATGCCGGCCAGCCCCGCTTCGTGCGTGTCATCGGGCGGGCACCTGTCTTCCAGCCGGGCGACGTCGCTGCCCGCGGTGGACACCAGGGCCTCCCGTTCGGGCTGGACCACCGGCAGGTCCTCGGCGTAGGACAACACGGCCTTGCCCAGCCCGTGCCCGCCGTGCTCCCGGCTCAGCAGCATCAGCGTCTGGTGTTCGGCCAGGTCGTCGTCCGAGTACCGGGCGGCCGCGGCGACGGCCCATTCCGGCCCCACCAGCGCTGAGCGGCCGAACAAGCGCACGAAGGTGAGGGTCCCGGAGTCCTCGTTGATCCTGGTCAGCCGGTCGTCGGCCGCGATGAAGGCGTTGTCGGAGAATCCGAGCAACCGCGCCCACGCCAGCAGCACAATGTCAGCCGTCCCTGCGTCCAATCGCATACCTGCCACCCTACTGAACGCCTAGCCGAAGAGAACCCTCGCCTCGTCGTAACGATGCTGCGGGACGGTTTTTAGATTGTTCAGCGCCGACTCGAAGCCCACGTGCACGACGTCCGTGCCCTTAATCGCCACCATGGTGCCCCAGCGCTTCTCCACCACCGAGTCCACGGCCGCCATGCCCAGGCGGGTGGCCAGCACGCGGTCGTAGCCGGAGGGGACCCCGCCGCGCTGGATGTGTCCCAGGGTGGTGGCGCGCGTTTCGATCCCGGTGCGCGCCTCCAGTTCGGGGGCAAGCCGCTCGCCGATGCCGCCGAGCCTCGGCCGCCCGAAACTGTCCACGCCGCGCTCGGCGTGCGGGCCCAGTTCGCCGTCGGGGACCCAGCCCTCGGCCACGACCACCAGCGGTGCGCGGCCGCGCTTCTGCGCGTGCAGCACCCAGTCGGACACCTGCTCCATGCTCACGCTCTGCTCGGGGATCAGGATGGCGTGCGCGCCGGTGGCCATGCCCGCGTGCAGCGCGATCCAGCCCACGTTGCGGCCCATCACCTCGGCGATCATGCAGCGGTGGTGAGATTCGCCGGTGGTGCGCAGCCGGTCGATCGCCTCGGTGGCGATCTGCACCGCGGTGTCGAAACCGAAGGTGTAGTCGGTGGCTTCCAGGTCGTTGTCGATGGTCTTGGGCACGCCGACGATCTTCAGCCCGCTCTGGGTGAGCCGGTAGGCGCCGGCCAGGGTGCCCTCGCCGCCGATCACGATCACCGCGTCCACGCCCAGCCGGTCCAGCGTCTGCTGGATCTTCTCCGGCCCGCCGTTGGGTCCCTCGAACGGGTTGGTGCGCGAGGTGCCCAGGATCGTGCCGCCCTGCTTGGAGATGCCCCGCACCTGGTGCCGGGGCAGTTCCATGATGTCGCCCTCCAGCACGCCGCGCCAGCCGTCGCGGAAGCCGACAAACTCGTGCCCGTGCACCGTGATGCCCTTGAGCACGATGCCGCGGATCACCGCATTCAGGCCGGGGCAATCCCCGCCGCTGGTCATGATGCCAATCCTCATGGGTACTCCTTCTCGGTTGCTGGCCGGTCGGCGCGAGCACCCCATTGAGCCCGCCTCAATCCTATGCAGGAACCGGGCCCGAGTCATTCCGGCCGCGAGCGGTTCCGGCGGTGGAGAGCCCCGGCCGTGCGGGGCGGCGCCTCAGGAGCGCAGCAGGCCGTGCTGCATGGCGACGACGACGGCGCGCGTGCGGTCGTCGACGTCGAGCTTGGCGAAGATCCGCAGCAGGTGCGTCTTCACGGTGGTCTCGGCGATGAACAGCCGGTCGGCGATTTCGGGGTTGCTCAGGCCGTCCGCCACGGCCCCCAGCACCTCGGTCTCCCGGGCCGACAGCGCCGGCGGCGCGGGCGAGCGCAGCCGGGAGACCAGCTTGGCCGCGATCGGCGGGGCCAGGACCGTTTCGCCGCGGGCGGCGGCGAAGACCGCGGCGATCAGCGCGTCGCCGGGGGTGTCTTTGAGCAGGTAGCCCACCGCGCCGGCCTCCACCGCCCGCACGATGTCGGCGTCGCCGTCGTAGGTGGTCAGGATCAGCACCTTGGTGTCCGGCCGGGCGGCAACGATCCGCGCGGTGGCGTCGGCGCCGTCCAGCCGCGGCATCCGCAGGTCCATCAGGACGACGTCGGCGCCCGGGTCCAGCGCGGCACTCACCGCCGCGTCGCCGTCGGGAGCCTGGGCCACCACCTCCAGCCGGTCCTCGGTGCCCAGCAGGCCGGCCAGCCCGGCGCGGACCACGGGGTGGTCGTCGGCGATGACGACCCGGATGCGGGGAGCCCCGGTGGCGGCCCCGGTGTCGTTGCCCGGGCTGTCCGGTCGGGGTTCAGCGGACATTGCCGGCTCCTTGCAGCTGCAGCGGGATGGTCATGGTCAGCCGGGTGCCGTCGCCCGGCGCCGAATGCACGTCGAGGCTGCCGCCGATTTCGGACAGCCGCTCGGCCATGGCGCGCAGCCCATAGCTGTCGCCGGAGGTCCCCGCCCCGGGGACGAAGCCGGCGCCGTCGTCGTCCACGGAGAGCACCAGGGACGCTCCGTCGAGGTGCAGCCGCAGCCGCGCGGAGTGCGCGCCGGCGTGCCGGCGGACGTTGTTCAGGGCCTCCTGCGCGGCCCGCAGCACCACCACCTGCTGCGCCGGCGTCAGTTCCGGCAGCGACGGCGGCAGCTCCACGCTCAGCCGGGCGCCGTCCAGGGCGGTGGCCTCGAGCCGCCGCAGCGCGCCGAGCAGGTCGCCGCCGGCCAGCTGCGTGGGGCCGGATGCCGCGATCAGTGCCCGCGCTTCCTGAAGGTTGTCCCGTGCCGTGTCCCGGATACCGGCCAGGGAGGACGCAAGCACCGCCGGGACCGGGGTGCCGGCCTTGCGCAGCTGTGCCTGGGCCGCCTCCGAAAGCATCACGATCGAGGTGAAGCCCTGCGCCAGCGTGTCGTGGATTTCGCGGGCCATCCGCTCCCGCTCGGCCATGGCGCCCTGGCGCTCGTGCGCGGCCCCCAGTTCCGCCCGGGCGGCGTTGAGCTCCGCGATCAGGTCCGCCCGCTGCTCGCTCTGTTCGATGATCTTGTAGATCCACAGGCCCAGCAGCGTGCTGGCCAGGAAGGAGATCACCGCCTGCAGCCCGGCGGCCAGCAGCCCGGCGGCGCCGGTGCCGAACAGGTGCAGCTGGCCGGCGGCCACGAGCATGCAGATCAGCGCCGAGGCGGCCACGCCGTTGCGCTCCGACCCCGCGAACATCCACACCTGCGGGAATGCGATGAAGAGGATGATCGAGCCGGCGCCGGAGAGGAACGCCAGGTAGGTGACCACGGCGATCAGCAGCACCACGTACAGCTTCGGCTTCCAGGTGTGCAGGTCGTTCGCGCGGGTCAGGAACGGGTAGGCCGCCCCGAGCAGGACGAGGGCCGCCACCGCCGACGCCTTGGCGGGGTCCGCAGCGTCGGTGGAGCTGACCCAGACAATGACGGCGACGGTCGCCAGCGCTACGTAGAACCCGAGGTGCCACCACTTCAGGCCGCGGAACCAGATCGAGTCCCCGACGGAGGGCGGGGCCGTCGCCGGCGGGACCGCGGATTCACTCATGGCATCACCTTACGACGGCCCTGCCGCCCGGCCTGCGCGGCGCCCTGCAACATGCGACTACTTCTGCGGCGGCCAACGGAACATCAGCCGGGTCAGCACCAGGCCGGCGGCCAGCCAGATGAGAATCACGACGGCGGACATCCCCAGGTTCCAGCTTCCGCCGGGCTCCACGGCCTCCCAGCCCTCCGGCAGGAACACCGAGCGCATGCCGCTGGCCGTCCAGCGCAGCGGTGTCAGGTCCGCGAGGCCGCGCAGCCAGTCCGGGATCTGCGAGAACGGGAAGTAGATCCCGGAGATGAAGGACAGCAGCAGCGGCGGCACGGCGGCCATGGTGGAGGCGGAGGGCCCGGACCTGGCCAGGCAGGCGAAGGCGATCCCCACCGCCGACCAGGCCGCCGTGGACCCCAGGAGCAGCCACGCGAACGTCAGCCAGGCGTCCGCCGTCGCCGGCAGGGGCACGTCGAACAGGAACCGTGCGCCCAGCAGCAGCAGGGCCGTTTGCGTCAGGATCAGGACCAGCGTCATGCCGGTCTTGCCCAGGAAGTAGGAAAGGCTGGGCAGCGGCGTTCCGGCCAGCCGCTTGATGCTGCCGTTGAACCGTTCGGTGGCCACGTAGGCGCTGAGGTTTTGGAAGCCGCTCAGCACCGTGCCCAGGGCCAGCATCGCGGGCAGGAAGTACTCGGCCGGGCGCAGCAGCGACTCGGGCCGCGCCGGATCGCCCATCGACGCGTCCTCGCCGAAGACGGTGCTGAACAGGCCCATCATGATCAGCGGGAACAGCAGGGTGAAGACCACCGCGGCCGGGTCGCGCGAGAACATCCGCACCTCCAGCAGCGTCCGTTTCCAGCCCAGCAGCAGGGCGTTCGGCTCCCAGGTCCGGACTGCCCCGGCCCGGACTGCCCCGGATCGGACTGCCCCGGATCGGCCGGATGTCGAGGGGGCGGACGTTGAGCGGCCGGATGTCGAGGGGGACGGGGCGTTCATGAGGCGTCGGTCCTGTCCGTGGCGTGCTGCTGCAGCAGCTGAAGGTAGATGTCCTCGAGGTGCGGCACGCGCACCTGCAGGTTGGCCGGCTCGTGGAGCCCGCCGCCGCTGAGCCGGTGCACCAACGCCGCCGGCTCGTCGGTGGTCTCGAGGTGGTCGCCGGCCCCGTCCGTCCAGCTGACCCTGGGCCGGCGAAGTGCGGCCCCGCCGATCGTTGCGGGCGTGCCTTCGGCCACCAGCCGGCCGGCGGCGATGACGCCCAGCCGGTCCGCCAGTTGCTCGGCTTCGTCGAGGTAGTGGGTGGTGAGCACGATCGTGGTGCCGTCGGAACCCAGGCGGCGGATCAGCTCCCAGAAGGACCGCCTGGCCTCCGGGTCGAAGCCGGTCGTTGGTTCGTCCAGGAACAGCAGTTCGGGATTGCCGATCAGGCCCATGGCCACGTCCAGCCGCCGGCGCTGGCCGCCCGAGAGGGCGCCGATCCGTGCGCCGGCCTTTTCCTCCAGCCCGACGGCGGCGATCACCTCGTCGACCGGGCGCGGGGCGGGGTAGTAGGCGGCGAGGGCGCGCAGCGATTCGGCCACCTTCAGCTCTCCGGCATCGGTGGCCTCCTGCAGCACGATCCCGATGCGGGCGCGGAACGACGGCGCCGCCCGGTACGGGTCGACGCCGAGCACGGCGGCGCGGCCGGAGGTCGGCTTCCGGTGGCCCTCCATCATCTCGATGGTGGTGGATTTGCCGGCCCCGTTGGGCCCGAGCAGCGCGTACGTTTCGCCCGTGCGGATCTGCAGCGTGATGCCGTCCACGGCGCGGAAAGTTCCGCCGCCGGCACGGGGGTACTCCTTCACCAACCGGTCGAGGACGACGGCGGTGCCCGGCGGGGCAGGATCGCATGCGGCCGGCTCCGGGCGGCCGGGGGCCGGCGCGCCCGGAGCGTCCTGAGCGGCGCGGGCGGTGGCGGGTGTTCTCATGCTTCCAGCATGCTCCGCCCGGGGCCGTAGCCGGCACGTCCGTCCTGCCGACTCGCTTGTCCTCCGGCCGGTGGACAAGAGAGTCGGATCAGGATTTGCCGGCGAGCAGCTTCTCCAGCGCGATGCTGCCGTCGTACTTCGGCAGCAGCAGCCACAACACCAGGTAGGTGCCGATGCCGACGCCGGGGAAGAGGAAGACCAGCAGGGTGGCGATCCGCACCCACATCACGTCCCAGCCGAACCTGGCGGCGATGCCGCCGCAAATGCCGGCGACCCAGCGGTCGGGGCCGCGGCGGACGGGGCTGGAGCGGAGCACTCGGTAGAAGGTATCCATGGCACCATGCTTTCGTGTTCGGGAGCTGTTGTCACTGCCGGTTCGTGGTAAGCGGCCCGCGCGGGTGGCGCGGGCCGCCTTGGTTGTCGGTCCTGGCTGGAGGGTGTGGGCCTGTCGGTCTTCGGCCGGCGGTCCCGGGCTAGCGGTCCCGGTTGCGGGTGGCGCTCAGCACGCCGGCGACCACCAGGGCGATGCCGGAGCCGATCAGCAGGGCGATCATGACGTAGGCCCAGTTGAAGCTGATGTCCCACCAGGTCCCGGCGAGCACCAGCAGGCCGACGGCCACGGCGATCAAGCCCCAGATGATGGTGCCGACGCGGGGACGGCGATCCTGGTCGCGGTTCAGTTGGCTGCTCATCGGATTTCCTCCAGTTCGCTAACGGTCACGATGTCGACGTTGCTGGCCACGCCCCGGACGGCCAGGATGATTTCCGGCGCCCCGCCGTCGTCGTTGATGGTGTAGCTTCCCGGCTGCCAGAACCCGGACTGCCGGCCGCTGTCCGCGCCGGTGACGTATTCGACGTTGCCCAGCGCCATCTGCGTTTCCACCTTCACCGGGACGTCGTCGGGGATGATGACGGTGATGGAGGAGGCCACCGCGTTGACCGGGACGACGGCCGGGCCGCCGAAACGGGAACCGGAGACTGCGCGCAGGTCCACGGTGCCGTCGCCGGCCACGACGCTGTAGCCGTCGCCCTGGGCCGGGGTCGCGGCCGAGGTCCAGGTGCGGCTGGAGGCGATGGCGTAGTTGGAGGCCGTCCACTGCGTTCCCGCGGAGAAGGCCAGCGCCAGGACCAGTCCCACGGCGGCCAGGAAACCGAGGACTCCGGAGGTGCGGCCGACGGCGCCCATCACCACGACGCCGATGCCGATCACGACCAGCGCCGCGGCGATGGCGACGGGCACGACATTCCGGCCCAGCTCAACGAATTCCAGCGCGTTGAGCCCCAGGACCACGCCGGCGGCCAGCATGGCGGCGCCCAGGGTCAGGGCGATGGCCGCACCCGAGGGGCCGCGGGGCGCGGGCTTGTAGGGCCGCGGCGCGGGCTGGGGATACGGGCGCGGCTGCGGGTAGGCCTGCCGCGGCGGGCCCTGGTGGCCGCCGTGGCCCGCGTTGCCGTATCCGGCCGCTGACGCCGGCGTCGAACCGTAGGCGGCGCCGGTGGTTCCGGAGGTACCGGGGGCGCCGTAGTAGGCGGAGGTACCGCCAGCGGCGGAGGCCGGTGCGGGCGGGAAGCCGTCCGCTCCGGTCGGCGCCGAATCCGGAGTGTCTGCCTTGTTGCGCGTGGCGAGCCAGTAGATGAAGAACCCCACCGCGCCCAGCCAGATCACGGCCCAGACGAAGCCGCCAAAGCCCCAGCCGCCGTCGTTGTCGAACCCGAAGATCCAGCTGAACGGGCGGCTGAACACGCCGAGGACCGTGAAGATCACCGCGCCGGTCATGCCTGCCGTCCAGTTGCTGCGGCCGGCTTCTTCGGCATGGATCCGGCCGTCCGGCTCGGGCAGCAGGGCCCAGGCCACGCCGTAGAGCAGCACGCCGATGCCGCCGAAGACGGCGAGCAGGATGAACAGCCCGCGGACCAGGATCGGGTCCAGCCCGATCCGGTGCGCGACGCCGGAGGCTACCCCGCCGATCCAGCGGTCCTGCCCGCGGGAAACGCCGAGGTTGCGGAACCAGCTGAAGAACGCGTTGCTGTGCGCCGGGAAGCCGCCGGTGGGCGGCGGCGGGTAGGCGCCGGAGCTGCCGGGAGGCGGCGGCGGGAAGTTACCGCTGCCTCCGTCACGGCCGGCGTAGCCGGTCCCGTCGGCCCCGGCCGCGTGTGCGTAGCCGGGATCGTTGTAGCCGGCGCCCAGCGGCAGGGTGGGGTTGGTGCCCGGAAGGATGGGCTGGGTCGGATTGGCGGGTGCGTCGTCGTCCTCTGCCGCCTGGACGGTCTGGGGCTCGTCGGGAGCGGGCGCCTGCGGCGCCGCCGGGGCGGATTCCTGCCCGGATTCGGGAACTGCCGGTTGCTGGTCCGGTTCGTCTGTTCGGTCGGTGCCGTCGTTATCCGACGGGATCGGTGCGTGTGAGGTCATGGTTTGATCATTCCAACCGGCAGCCTTCTCCTCTATGGGGTGCCACCCTGACCCTTCCCTGACCGGCCGGCCGGGTTCCCCTGATTTGGCGCCCGGCGGTAGGTCGGGTGCGCCCGCGCGTGCTTGGATTGACCCATGAGAGAACCGCTCGTCCGCTCCACCGAGGACCGCATCATTGCGGGCGTGTGTACCGGCCTGGCCCGGCACCTGAACACCTCGGTCGGGATCGTCCGGGTCGGCATGGTGGTCCTGGCGCTCGCCGGGGGAGCGGGTGTGCTGCTCTATGTCTGGCTTTGGCTGCTGGTGCCGACCGCGGCCGACGAGGCCCTGGCAGCCGAGCGCGCCTTCAACCCCCGCGGCATCGCGGAGAACTTCGCGCGGGGATTCGGCGCGCCGCGTCCCGGCCAGGAGGGGAACGGCCGGCCCGCCGGCCACCCGCACGGCCAGCCGGCCCAGCCGGCCGGGCTCTCCGCTCACCCCGTCGCG